>JAFWDJ010000023.1 GCA_017513095.1 Clostridia bacterium
CAAAGGCGCAATTTATTCTATTACTTATAGTTGCCTCGATATGAGGCATCATTCGAGATATCTTTGTGCGTCATCAAATTCCGCGGCCGAGCCGCTCCAAGACTTCGGCTTCCTATAGAAGTGACTTTGGCGGCCAAGCCGTGTCGGGCGCATCGTGCGCCCGTCTGATTTTGATTGCGCCATCTTCCGATGATGCGATGTTGCCGACGGCGGCAAAAAACAAGGGGGACGGGGGGAAATCGGCGCTAAGCGCTGATGTGAGCTTACATTTAGAAGAAGCCCCGCGAGCCTCAGCCGATTTCACCCGGAAATTTTGGTTCTTTTGTTTCCAAAAGAACCCCCGCGGGAGGCGGCAAAAAGTCTTTAGAACGGAGTTCTGAAAAGAATATATGTTGAAGCAGAATGCAAAGGCGGAAGTAAGGTGAAAGGTAGGTTAAAAGCTTTAGGAAAAAGCATTTTGTGTTTGAAGCATATAACCGGACACCCCGTCAGGATGCGGCGCTAAAAACACCTCATCCGTCACGGCTTACGCCGTGCCACCTTCCCCTCGGAGGGGAAGGCTTTTTGCGCAAAAAACGCATCCCCCACGGCCAAGCCGTGTCGGGCGCATCGTGCGCCCGTCTGATTTTGATTGCGCCATCTTCCGATGATGAATGACGTCGAGGCCGCCAAACCAAAGGGGACGGGGGGAAGGCTCTATATGGGACAAAGCCCACGGGGGACAATAGGGGGGCGCACGATGCGCCCCCATATACCCTTGCTTACAGCGGCAGCTTTAACAGCAGCACCGCCGCGATTGCGGCGATCACGGCCGCCCACATCACCCACCTTATCCTCAATTTTCCCCTGCCGCGCTTTCTTTTCTTCTGCGCCGTATAATACTTCGCCGTATAGGCATGAAGCACCCTTCGCGCCTCCTTTACGACCTCGTCGGAATCGTTTATATACCCCGACGCGCCCTTGGGCGACAGAATAAATATAGCCTGTTCAAAGAGATCGCTTTCCACGTCCGATACGACGACTACGCTCCTTCCGATACCGTTAAGCATTCGCGCCACTTCCTTTGCTTCGTTTTCTCTTGTGCATATTTTTAGCACCCGGGCGCGATTTTATAACAGCTTCGATTTAAAAGTTTTATATTATGCACACGAGCGCGCTCATATCGTCGAGCGCCGCCTCGGGCGACGAATTGCGCGCACAGCGCACTATCTCGCGCGCCAGGTGATGCGCGCCGTAATACTCAAATCTTTTTAACATATCGCATAAAAAGGCGTCGCCCGCCGAAAGGACCCCGTCGGACACCATGACAATGATATCGCCGCGCTCCAGCGTAAGCGTCGACTTGTGCATCTGCGCCTCCTCCAAAACGCCGGCCGGCAGCGTCGCGGGATCGATGCGGATAACGCGGCCGCCCTTTAAAACGTACGTCGGCGCCGCGCCGAGCTTTAAAAATTCGCACCTGCCCGTATAGAGGTCTATCACACTTATGTCAACCGCCGTTACGCTCTCCTCGTCGGATTTGAGCATCATCGCGGAATTGAGCACGGCCACCGCCGTATCGCTGTCGAAGCCCGCCGTGATTATGCGCCGTATCACGCCCGCGGCGATACGGGCGTCCGCGGCCGCGGCGGTACCGCTGCCCATGCCGTCGCAAAGGCCCAAAACGAGCTTCCCCTTATCCGTCTTAAAGGCGTCGGCCATATCTCCCGACTCACGCTCGCCCTCCTTCGCCGCCCCGAAGCAGGCGTAAACGGGCGACAGCGGCTCCGGCACGCTCATTGTAATGCGCAAAATGCCGCCGCGCCGCGAAACGCTCACCCGCGACAGCGACACGCCGCAGATAAACGACGCCTCGCGCCTTAAAGCGTCGCGGTCGAGGCATAGCGTCTCGCTTTCGAAAAAGTCAAGCTCCGCGCTCACGCGGCCGCCCTCGCGCTCCATCACGATAACGCTTCGCGGATACACCGACAAGCTGCCTAAGTATTCGATTATCTTCTCCTCCGCTTCGATATTGAAGCCGATCCCGTGTGAGAACTCTCGCGCAACGCCCGTCATCGCCCCCGAAAGCGACGAATAATGGCGCAGCGTCAGCCTCCTTTCGCGCCGCAGCTTCGCGGCGAGCTTCCGCCGCATGAGCCAGTCGCGGTACGCGTCGTTTAACGCCTCGGTGAATATATCGATATGAAGGCACGTCGTGCGAAAAAGCGGCGGAAAATCCTCCTCGTAGACCGTCTTCTTCTTCGAAAGCTCTCCCGTCACGGCGTTGAGCGCGTCTATCGTATCGGAATAGCGCTCCTGCCAGCAGACCTCGAGCATCACGCACGTCCGGCAGGCGCGCCGCCCCGTCATCTCAAAAACCGTGGCGATATTGTTTAAATTCGTCTTCTGTATCCTGTCATGCGCCGCGTATACGGCATCGCACACGTCGCGATACCCTTCGGCAAGGCGCCACAGCCTGTCGCAGACAAGCTCCCGCATCCGTTTGTCGTACCGCGCGCCGCGGTTTTTCGGCATGATTGCGTCACGTATGCGAACGAGCGCCTCGGCGGGACACAGCGTGGCCGCCGCCGCGCCCGCAAGCGCGCAGAGCGTCATGTTCGCGGCCTCGTGCGGCGCGAAAAAGTAATAAAACGCGGCTGCCGAAAAAAGAAACGCGCATACCGTACCGAGCGGCCTTTTTATCCCCGCAAGCACGCCGCACAGAACGGCCGCCGCGGGACAAACGACGCACACGCCCGCCATCGACTTATCAGAAAGGCTCAAAAACAGCCCGAACATCACGCCCGAAAGCGCGCCCGCGCCCCACGCGCCCGACGCCGAGATAAGAAGCGCCGCGGCGAACGAAAGCATAAGCCCCGGACTTGCCCCGTCGAAATCAAAGCGCGAAAGCGAAAAGAAAAACGCCGACATGAGGAAAAGAAATCCCGTCACCGCGCGCCCGCCGCACGCCTTCTTCATGCGAAAGCAGCGAATCGCCGAAAGCCCCTCCGAAAAAAAATAAACGCCGAGCGCACAGAGCGCGCATTCCGCCGATAGGCGCAAAAGCGACGCGGCGCTCATGTCAAGCAGCGCCCAGAGTAAAAACGACGGCAAAAAAAGCGCGCCCGCGCCGATGATCGGCCGCGCCGCCGCGTGAAGTCTTCGTTTCCCCAAGGCCGCGTTTATTATGAATATTACGCCCAGCGCGATAATATATCTATGTACGAGCATCTCCCCCGCGAGAGTCAGATACCCCAAAACGGCCGCGCCGAGCGATACCGCCGCGCGCCTGCCGCGCGCGTACGCGGCGAAAACGCATAACCCGAACGGCGCGGCATCACAAAGCATTACGGCGCGCGAAAGAAAGAACGCGAGCATCGCGGGCAGTATGTATTTGTAAACGATATCCGAACGAACAAGCCCGAAAAAGGCGCGTCCGACGCTCTTTTCTTTGACCTTTATAAAAATATCCTCAAGCTGCATAAAAAAACACCTCCGGCGCGGCAATAACTGTAAAACAATTATACTTCCCGCCCGGGAGGTGTTTTTGTCTTAATATGTTGTTTACATAAAAAATCTACATAATTTCTCGATGCGTTTTTTCTTCGGCATTCACGCGCTTTGCCACGATATACCGCGGACGGCGCTTGAGCTCGTCGTAAATGCGCGAAACGTAGTATCCGATCATGCCGAGGCTCAGCATTATTATGCTGCCCGAGAAAAGCAGGATGAGTATTACCGTCGTAAAGCCCTCGAGCGACTGCCCCATAAAGAACCTTACGAGCGTCTGCACGGCAAGTATTATCGTAAATATGAGAAAAACGAAGCCGCATACGGTAACTATCTGCATCGGCGACGACGAAAACGACGAAACGGAGCTCATGCCGTATTTTAAGAGCATGAAAAACGACCACTTCGTCTCCCCGCGCTCCCTCGGCTCCACGTCGAACCCCACCTGCGCCGTTTCAAAGCCTATCCAGTGCGACAGCGCCCGAAAGAACGTAAAGCGCTCGGGAAGCCGTAAAAGCTCGTCCACCGCCGTGCGCGAGAGCAGCTTAAAATCGGACGAGCCCGTAAGGTCAAGGTCCGTCGCCCTGTTGAAAAAGCGGTAGAACACCTTCGCGAACATCCGCGAGCCAAGGCTTTCGCTGCCGCGGCTTCGCTTTATGCCCTCGACTATCTCGACCGACGGATTTTCGCGCCACAGCTCGTACATTCGGCGCGCGGCCTCGGCCGGATGCTGCATATCGGCGTCCATCACGATGCAGGCGTCGGTATCGACATGCGAAAGACCCGCGAATATGGCGGCCTCCTTGCCGAAATTCTTTGAAAAGCTCACGCCCGAAACGCGCGCGTCCGCGCCTGCTGCGCGCTCGATCTCGCGCCACGTCGCATCCGTCGAGCCGTCGTCCACGAATATGAAGCGAAGGCCGGCGTCGGACCCGTCGAACGCGCGGCTTATCTTCTCAATCGCCGCGGATATGTTCTCGGCCTCGTTATAGGCCGGTATGACAAATGAAAGCGACTTCATAATACGATCTCTTTTCTTAAAGCTTTAAATATTATTTTATCATAAATTTTCACGGATTTGTCGTCATCCGTGATTTTTTTGCCCGCCGCGTCATATAAATCATAGAAAAAAGGGGGTCCCGACTATATGTACGGTCTTATAAAAGCCAAAAGAGCCGCCCTGATACTTTTTGTTCTCGGCGCGCTGCTTCTTTCGGGCGCGATATACGCCCGGTGCTGCGCGGCAGTCTCGGCTCGTCCCGCCGAATCGCGCGAGGTGCCGATAATCATGTACCACAGCGTACTTATAGATTCCGCGCGCACGGGCGACTACGTCGTAACGCCCGAAACGATCAGAGCCGATCTTTTATACCTCTCTCGTCACGGATACGAAACGGTGTTCATCCGGGACCTTGCCGACTTTGCCGAAAGCGGCGCGGACTTGCCGAAAAAGCCCGTCGTGATCACCTTCGACGACGGCTTTCTTAACAATATATCATACGCCCTGCCGATGCTCGAAGAGTATTCGATGAAGGCGGTCATCTCGCCCGTCGGCGCGTACTGCGACGTATATACAGAAGACCCCGACCGAAACCTCTATTATTCGTACATGACGTGGGACGATATAAAAAGCGCCGCCGAAACGGGGCGCATAGAGACGGGCAATCACTCCTACGATATGCACTCGCGCCGGCCGCGCCTCGGCGCGTCGCGTATGGACGGCGAAAACGAGGCGGATTACGCGCGCAGGCTTACGGAGGACACCGCGAAGATGCAAAACAAGCTCCGTGAAAACTGCGGCGTCGACTGCACCGTATACACATACCCGTTCGGCGCCGTATCGCCCGAGGCGGCCGAAACGCTTAAATCCCTCGGCTTTCGCGCCGCGCTCACCTGCCGCGAGGAGATAAACACCGTAACGCGCGGCGACACGGACGCGCTTTATTCGCTCGGACGCTTCAACCGCCCGGGGCTGTTGTCGACGGAGGAGTTTATGGCACGCGCAGGAATAAAATAGCGCGCCGAAAATATTTTTTCGGCGCGCTATTGTCAGTCGCAGTCGCCAAGCATATACGTGATTATAACTATAATAATGAAGACCCACAGCACATTGCCGCAGTCGCAGTTGTCTTTCTTAAAGCTCATGAGCGTCTCTCCTTATGAAATGATCGTCCGGCCGCTTCGGCCTTCGCCATATAATACGCCGCGCCCCTTTATTTTGTTACGGCTTTGTTGTATCATTGTACGGGGTGACAAAAATGAATGAAACGACGCTCATAGAGAACGCGAAGAACTTCGATATAAAGCAGATATTCGAATGCGGGCAGGCTTT
Organism: Clostridia bacterium; assembly: GCA_017513095.1. GTDB lineage: Bacteria > Bacillota > Clostridia > Oscillospirales > RGIG577 > RGIG577. The sequence continues at coordinate 5,822 of JAFWDJ010000023.1, forward strand.
CCGCTTCAATCCCGCGCCGGACGGCGGATACGAGGGCGTGGCCTTCGGGCGCTATCTTCACGTAGAGCAGCCGGACGCGGGCGTGCTTATTCACGCCCCGAAAAAGGATTACGACGCGATCTGGCACACGTATTTCGACATGGACCGCGATTATCAGGCGATAATCGACGCGCTCTCGCGCGGCGACGACGTGATGCGCGCCGCGGCCGCATACGGAAGCGGCATACGCGTCTTAAATCAGGACACGTTCGAGTGCCTCATCTCGTTTATCATCTCGCAGAGCAACAACATCCCGCGCATCAAGGGCATAATCGAGCGCCTGTGCGAGAATTTCGGCGAAAAGCTTGCCTCGCCCGACGGACGGACGTTTTACGCCTTCCCCACACTCGAACGCTTAAGCGAGGCTTCGACAGACGACCTTTGTGTAATCCGCGCGGGCTTTCGCGCGAAGTACATACGCGACGCCGTGGACAAAATATGCTCAGGCGACGTGGACCTTTCGGCCCTTCGCGGCATGGACGTTCTTTCGGGACGCGAGGAGCTTAAAAAAATAAACGGCGTGGGCGACAAGGTCGCGAACTGCGTGCTTCTTTTCGGCGCGGGCAAGGCCGACGCCTTCCCCGTTGACACGTGGATTAAAAAGGCGCTTTTAAAATTCTACGGCGGCCGCGGCTTCGACCCGTCGGTATTCTCCCCCTACTGCGGCCTTGCGCAGCAATACCTTTTTTATTACGCAAGGGAAAATAAGATTTAGGGCGCCAAAAAAGGGCCAGACCGCCGAAAAAAATAAAAATTAAAATAGTTAAATAGAACGTACATGTATTACACGCGGTAAGAATATCCGCATATTATTTCAAATTAACTCTTGCGCCGTAACCTTGGGTTACGGCGTTTTCGGCTATATGCCGATTGACTCGCTACCGTATAACGATACGCCCTATCCACCCCTAAAAATCCGCAAGCGTATTTTTAGGGGGCCCCGGACTCGCCAATCGACAATTCTGACCTCTTTTTTGACACCCTGTTTTCTTCCAAAAATATGTTTAAAAAAATCATGAGCTTTTCGGGCTGTTTTTATGTCATAATCACGAAAAGCTCATTTTTTCGTTTTTGCGCTCAAAAAAGTGTTGATAATCTTCTTTTATAACGATATATTATTTTTAATAAGTAAAGAGCTTTTTAACTTTGTTGATAATAAAAAATATATATTGCTAAAGGGAGGATAAAAATGACAACACCACAAATTATAGCTCTCGTCGTGTTTATTCTCGTTATGGCCGCTATCGTATCGGAGAAGATACACCGTGCCGCCGCAGCCGTTGCGGGCGCGATAATCCTTATCTTCTTCGGTATCATAGACTTCAACGAAAGTCTCGGCTTTATCGACTTTAACACCCTGGGCGTACTCATCGGCATGATGACCTTCGTCGGCGTCGTCAAGGAATCGGGACTATTCGAGTACCTGGCGATAAAATCGGCCAAAATAGCGAAGGGCAACCCGTGGCGCATCATGGTAATATTCGTTATAATCACGGCGGTGCTTTCGGCGCTGCTCGATAACGTAACGACCGTACTTCTTATCGGCCCCATGACGCTCACGATATGCGCAATGCTTGAGATAAACCCGATACCGTTCCTCATGACGCAGATCCTCGCGTCCAACGTCGGCGGTACGGCAACCTTAATCGGCGACCCGCCGAATATCATGATAGGCAGCGCGGCCGACCTCTCGTTCGGCGACTTTATCGTGAATCTGCTCCCCGTCGTAGTCGTGATCCTCGTCGTGTTCATCCTCATCTTCAAGGTCATGTACGGCCGAAAGATGAAGGTAACCCAGGACGCTATGGCAAGCGTAATGGAGCTTGACGAGAAAAAGGCGATAAAAGACCGTCCGCTCTTTATTAAGAGCGTCGTTATGATCGTCATCGTAGTTGCGGGCTTCGTGCTCCACGGCTCCATCGGCGTAAGCTCGTCGGTTGTGGCTCTCACCGCCGCGGCTGTAATGCTCATCATCGGCAAGCAGGAGGTCGAGCACATCCTCTGCTCCATCGAGTGGCCGACCATACTCTTCTTCGTGGGCCTCTTCGTAGTCGTAGGCGGCATGGAGAAGGTGGGCATTATAACCGCCCTTGCGAACTTCCTCATGAACGCAACGCACGGCGAAATGATGATGGCTATGATACTCATCGTTATAGTTTCGGCCGTAGTTTCCGCGATACTCGACAACATCCCCTTCGTTGCCACGATGATCCCCGTTATCATAACGATGGAGGCAAGCGGCATGGACGTTATGCCCCTCTGGTGGGCGCTCTCGCTGGGCGCGTGCCTCGGCGGCAACGGTACGCTCATCGGCGCGTCGGCAAACGTCGTTCTCTCCGGTATATCGAAGCGCGAGGGTTATCCGATCACGTTCATAAACTTCCTGAAGGTCGGCTTCCCCATGATGCTCGTTTCCGTAGCGATAGCGGCCGTTTACCTCGTGATCCGCTATTGATTAGTCAGTAAAGGAGTGTTTTTTAAATGCCTAACAACGTAAGACTCGACAACGCCGCATTCGACGGCATGGCTACCGAAATGGCGCTTCGCCAATTAGGCGGCGCCGACATAAAGAAGATGGTGGGACAGCAGTTCCAGATAGACTTCCCGCTCGAGGCCGGCTATAAATTAAGATACGTCTACACGATAAACACGAACAACGCGCTCTTTTTGCAGCGCCTTCTGCCCTACGCAATGCGTCCCGAAAAATTCGCAACGCAGAAGGAGCTCATAAAGTATATAAAGGACGACGTAAATCAGTTCAAGAACGCTCAGAAGAGCAAGAACTTCGCTTCGTTCGTTACCGCTTTAAACAAGCTTCACGAGCTTGCGTACAGCGCCGAGGATACGTTCCTCAACTTCAACGTGGACGCGGCAAAGGTACAGCACCTCACCTCCACGATAGAAACGCTGCTCTCCGACATGGAAGCAACTCAGAGCGCATCCGACAAGATCGTACTCGACGAAAAGGAATAATTTAATACGAAAGCCCCCGCGGAATGACCGCGGGGGCTTATTTTTTTGTCCGATGTTGCATAAATCATGGCGGCATGATAAACTTTATCTTAATAATAGCGCACAAACAAAGGAAAAAGCACACGGAAAGGACGGTTTTTATGAAAAAGAAGGTTTTAAGCCTCATCGTGGCACTCGTTATGGTGCTTACGATGCTTCCCGTGATGGGTCTGGCGACGGATACGCCGCCGGCGGTGACCATCACGCAGGTAAGCTTCGCCGACGGCGCTGTAAGCCTTGCATGGCAGGGACAGGACGGCGTTGACGGCTACCGCGTATACCGCAAAACGGGCACCGGCAAGTGGACGAGCATCTTATCCTCCACGACGGACACGTCGTACAGCGACGCGACCGTGACCGAGGGCAAGACGTATTCGTATACTGTCCGCTCGTATGTCGGCAGCACGTGGAGCACGGGCTACAACGACACGGCTGTCACGATAACGGCGAAAGCCGTTGAACCGCGGCCCGTAACGATAACGTCGATAAGCTACGCAAGCGGCGCGGTCAGCCTCGCATGGCAGGGGCAGGACGGCGTTGACGGCTACCGCGTGTACAGAAAGACCGGCACGGGCAAATGGACGACTGTGCTTTCCTCCACGACGGACACATCGTACAGCGACGCGACCGTGACGGAAGGCAAAAAGTATTCTTATACTGTCCGCTCGTATGTCGGCAGCACGTGGAGCACGGGCTACAACGATACGGCGGTGACGATCACGGCGAAAGCCGTTGAACCGCTGCCCGTAACGATTACTTCGATAAGCTACGCAAACGGCGCTGTAAACCTCGCTTGGCAGTGGCAGGACGGCGTCGACGGCTACCGCGTATACCGCAAGGCCGGCACGGGCAAGTGGACGAGCATCTTATCCTCCACGACGGACACATCGTACACCGATGCGACCGTGACGGAAGGCAAAACGTATTCGTATACTGTCCGCTCGTATGTCGGCAGCGCATGGAGCACGGGATATGCCGACACGGCCGTAACGATTACGGCGAAGACCGCAGAGCCTCTGCCCGTAACGATAACGTCGATCGACGGCGAAAACGGTGAGGTCAGCCTCGCATGGCAGGCACAGGACGGCGTCGACGGCTACCGCGTATACCGTAAGACGGGCACGGGCAAGTGGACGACCGTTTTATCCTCCACGACGGCGACTTCATACAAAGATACGACCGTAACGGCAGGCACGACGTATTCATATACCGTCCGTTCAAAAGTGGGAAGCACGTACAGCACCGGCTACGCCGACACGGCGAAGTCGGTAAAGGTCTCGCCCGCCGCACCGCCCGCCGCCGTGAACATAAACATGATAACGCAGAGCAGCACGGACGGCATAACAATAGCCTGGGACGCCCGGGACAACATCGACGGCTGCCGCGTATACAGAAAGTCGGGCAGCGGAGGCTGGAAGACGGTACTCGCCAATACAACGGACACGACGTTCACCGATCCCGACGTAACGCCCGGAGTGACGTATTATTATACGGTGCGCGCCGTGAAGAACGGCGTGTGGAGCACGGGATATGGCGACACGGCAAAGAGCTTCAGGGCGGGCACGCCGCATCTATGGATCAATGACGGATACGTATACGGTTTTGATGCGTTCTACCAGGATTTTTACGACGGCAACGGAACCGATCTGGTAATTCCCGAGTCGTATGAAGGTATACCCGTGACGTGTATAAGCGGCTTTGCGTTCATGGGCGAAGACTCTCTTACTTCGGTGACTATTCCGTCAAGCGTGACGACTATAGGCGAATATGCGTTCGCCGAATGCTCCAATCTTGCGACGGTGACTATTCCCGAGGGCGTGACGAGCATAGGCTGCAATGCGTTCGAAAACTGCCGCGCTCTTACTTCGATAACCATACCGTCGAGCGTGACAAGCATAGACACCTCGGTGTTCGCTGACTGTGACAGTCTTAAGTCTATCAAGGTCGCCGCGGGCAATACCGCGTATACTTCGGTCGACGGCGTTTTATATACAAAGGATATGAAAACGCTCCTTATGTATCCGGGCGGCAAAAGCGGTGCGTATACCGTTTTGTCAGGCGTGACAAGCATCGCAGAAGGAGCATTCTCCTGCTGCGACGGTATTACTTCGGTCGAAATCCCCGAGGGCGTGACGAGCATAGGCAGCTATGCGTTCTACACCTGCCGAAACCTTACGTCGGCGACTATACCGTCGACCGCGGCGAGCATCGGCGAGCTTGCGTTCGCGTGGTGCCAAAGTCTTACGTCTATCAATGTTGACGAGGGCAATACCGCGTATGCTTCGGCTGACGGCGTTTTATTCACAAAGGATATGAAAACGCTCATAACGTGCCCGGGAGGCAAAAGCGGAGAATACACCGTCCCGACGGGCGTGACGGCCATAAGCGACAATGCATTCGCCTCCTGCGCCGGTCTTACGTCTGTAACTATACCGTCGACCGTGACGAACATCGGCGTGTTTGCGTTCGCGTGGTGCGAAGGTCTTACGTCTGTGACTATACCCGAAGGCGTTATGATCATAGACAGCGGCGCGTTTAACGGCTGCACCGGCCTTACGTCTGTGACGCTGCCGTCGAGCGTAATGAAATTAGGCAGCTATGTGTTCTATGAATGCACAAGGCTTAAGTCTATAAGTATTCCATCGGGCATAATGAATATAGGCGACTTTACGTTTAACGGCTGCACCGGCCTTACGTCTATAACGATGCCCGCGAGCGTGATGAGCATAGACTTTAGTGCGTTCCATGGCTGCAGCAGCCTTAAAGACGTATACTACGCCGGAACACAATCCAGGTGGCAGAGCATACGCATAGATTCATATAACGACCCCCTCCAAAACGCCGCCATCCACTTTGACAGCGCAAACTAACCCCCAACACAAAAAGCCCCCGCGGTTATACCGCGGGGGCTTTAACTTTCACATGATCCAAACAGAGCTACTCATCGCGGGAAACTTCCTTAAGCATCCCTTCTCTTTTCTCCATCTCCACTATATTTATGATCCAGCCGGCGTATTTTAAGGCGTTGTCCTCGTCGTCGCTGCCGCGCGCGTCGGAGAACTTGTTGTAAATATTTACGACCTCGTTTACCAAAAAAAGATACTCATACACCGACTCGTCCGCCACGGTCGACGACGCAAGCGTTTTAAGCGCCTCGTCGACGCGCCGCTGCGCGGCGAGGATATTATTCACTCTGTCCATCATCATCAGTCCTTTGTATGTGCGAAATCCGAAAAAAGCCTATGCCTTCGGGGCAATGGCGCGCGTCTTCTCCTCCTCGAGCACGCGGCCTAAGAACGCCGAAAGCTCCATCGCGCCGAGGTCGCCCAGATTGCGCGAACGAACGGCCACCTTGCCCTCGGCTCTCTCCTTCTCGCCCACGATCACCATATACGGTATCCTCTCCATCTGGGCCTCGCGAATCTTATAGCCGATCTTTTCGTTGCGCTCGTCGAGCGTGACTCTCATGCCCGTCTCTTCTATGGCCTTTTTCACCTCTGCCGCGTAATCCGCGAAATTCTGCGATATCGGCATTACTCTGATCTGCTCCGGCGAGAGCCACAGCGGAAGCGCGCCCATGTACTTCTCTAAAAGCAGCGCTATCGTGCGCTCGTAGCAGCCTATCGATGTGCGGTGAATGATGTAGGGGCGCTTCTTCTGGCCGTCGCGGTCAACGTAGAACATATCGAACTGCTCCGCAAGCATCGGGTCTATCTGTATGGTTACGAGCGTGTCCTCCTTGCCGAACGCGTTCTTTATCTGAATGTCGAGCTTCGGGCCGTAGAACGCCGCCTCGCCTATGCCCTCCTTATATTCTATGCCGAGATGGTCGAGTATCTGCGCCATGAGCGCCTCGGCGTTGTCCCAAATCTCGTCCGTGCCGATGTACTTCTCCTTGTCGGCGGGGTCGCGGCGCGAAAATCTGAACGAAAGGTCCTCATAAAGGCCGAGCGTCGTCATCATGTATTTCACAAGGTCAAGGCATCCGCGGAACTCCTGTTCAAGCTGCTCGGGCATGAGGATAAGATGTCCCTCGGATATCGTGAACTGCCTTACGCGGATAAGGCCGTGCATCTCGCCGGAGGCCTCGTTTCTGAAAAGCGTCGACGTCTCGCCGTAGCGTATCGGCAGGTCGCGGTACGAATGCAGGTCGTTCTTATAAATCATATACTGGAACGGACACGTCATCGGACGAAGCGCGAATACCTCGTCGTCCTTCTCGGGATCGCCCAATACGAACATTCCGTCACGGTAGTGGTCCCAGTGTCCCGACAGCTTGTAAAGGTCGCTCTTCGCCATATACGGCGTGCGCGTGCGAACGTAGCCGCGGCGCGTCTCCTCGTCCTCAACGAAGCGCGAGAGTATCTGGAAAAGAAGCGTGCCCTTCGGCATGAGAAGCGGCAGGCCCTGACCGATATAGTCGTTCGTCGTGAAGAATTTAAGCTCGCGTCCTATCTTGTTGTGGTCGCGAAGCTTCGCCTCCTCAAGCTTCTTTAAATGCTCCTCAAGCTCGCTCGCCTTTAAGAACGAAACGCCGTAGATGCGCTTTAACATCTTGTTTTTCTCGCTGCCGCGCCAGTACGCGCCCGTAACGGACAAAAGCTTTATCGCCTTTATCTTCGACACGTCCATAACGTGCGGGCCCGCGCAGAGGTCTAAAAACTCGCCCTGGCGGTAGAACGATATCGTCTCACCCTCGGGCAGGTCGTTTATAAGCTCCACTTTGTACGGCTCGTCCGCCATAAGCTTTAACGCCTCGCCGCGCGGCGCCTCGAAGCGCTCGAAAACAGGCTTTTCCTTTATAATTTTCTTCATCTCGGCCTCGATCTTCGTAAGCGAATCGGCGTCGAGGGCGATATCGGTGTCAAAGTCGTAGTAAAAGCCCGACGCCGTGGCGGGGCCAATGGCAAGCTTCACGTCGGGATAAAGGCGCTTTACCGCCTGCGCCATAATGTGCGAGGTCGAATGCCATACGGCGCGCTTTCCCTCCTCGCTGTCGAAGGTGCACACCTCAAAATCGCAGTCGCCGTCGATTATGTGACGAAGATCGACTACTTCGCCGTTTACCTTCGCGCAGAACGCCGCGCGCGCAAGACCCTGCGATATCTTCTGCGCCGCCTCGAACGCGCTCATGGGCGCTTCAAGCTCCAGCACGCTTCCGTCTTTAAGTTTAATGTTTATCATAATATTCACCTTCTATGATTATTGCTCCGAGGTGGCTTCGCGCTTTATAATCGCAATGCCCAGCTCGTCTAATTGCTTTTCGTCTACCGTATCGGGCGCGCCGCTCATAAGCTCGGAGGCGTTCTGCACCTTCGGGAACGCGATAACGTCGCGTATCGACTGCGAGCCCGTCATGAGCATCACGAGCCTGTCAAGGCCGTAAGCCATGCCGCCGTGCGGGGGTGCGCCGTATTTGAAGGCTTCAAGCAGAAAGCCGAAGCGCTCCGCCGCCGTCTCCTTCGAAAGGCCTATTACGGAGAACATCTTCTCCTGCATCTCCTCACGGAATATTCTTATCGAGCCGCCGCCGAGCTCCACGCCGTTTAAAACTATATCGTAAGCCTTCGCGCGCACGCGGCCGGGGTCCGAGTCAAGAAACTCTACGTCCTCGTCCATCGGCGCGGTGAAGGGATGATGCATCGCAACGTATCTGCCCTCCTCCTCGTCGAATTCGAGGAGCGGGAATTCGGTGACCCAAAGGAAATTGTACGTGTTTGCGTCCAATATGTCAAGGCGGCGCGCGACCTCGCACCGAAGCGCGCCGAGCGCGTCGAATACCACCTTATCCTTATCCGCAACGAATAATAACAGATCGTTCTCGCCTGCGTCCATCGCGGAAAGTATAGCCGCGCGCTCATCGTCCGACAAGAACTTTGCGATAGGCGAGGATATGCCGTCGCGCGTCACCTTCATCCACGCAAGGCCCTTCGCGCGGTACGTTTTAACGTATTCGCCGAGCGAATCTATCTCTTTTCGCGATATTTTGTCCGCGTAGCCCTTTACGTTTATCGCGCGGACCGAGCCGCCCGCCTCAATCGCGCCCTTAAACACGCCGAAGCCGCAGTTTTTCACGATTTCGCTTATATTTTTAAGCTCAAACCCGAATCTCGTGTCGGGCTTGTCGCTTCCGAAGCGCTCCATGGCCTCGCGGTAAGGCATACGAAGGAACGGCGTCGAAAGCTCGACGTTTAAAACTTCCTTGAAAACGCGCTTTATAAAGCCCTCGTTTGCCGTCATAACGTCGTCTGCGTCGACGAACGACATCTCAACGTCGATCTGCGTAAATTCGGGCTGACGGTCGGCGCGAAGGTCCTCGTCTCTAAAGCATCGCGCTATCTGGAAGTACCTGTCGAAGCCCGATATCATAAGGATCTGCTTATAAAGCTGCGGCGACTGCGGCAGCGCGTAGAACGAGCCGTTCTTTACGCGGCTCGGCACGAGATAGTCGCGCGCGCCCTCGGGCGTCGATTTCTGAAGCATCGGCGTCTCTATCTCAAGAAAGCCGTTCTCGTCGTAATAGTCGCGCGCTATCTTCGATATGCGGTGGCGAAGCATGATCTTTCGCTGCATATCGGGACGCCTCAAATCGAGATAACGGTACTGAAGACGAAGATTGTCGTTTACGTCCGAGTTCTCCACGATCTCGAACGGCGGCGTCTGCGCCTTCGATAAAAGCGTCACGCTCGACGCGAGTAACTCCACGTCGCCCGTCGGGATGTTGGGATTCTTATTTGAGCGCTCGCGTATTTTGCCCGTCACGCATACGACGTATTCCGAGCGCAGCGAGAACGCGAGGTCGAAGTATTCCCTTGATATCGTCTCCTCCTCAAAGACCACCTGGCATATGCCCGTGCGGTCGCGAAGGTCGATAAATATAAGACTGCCGATGTCGCGCTGCTTCTGTACCCAGCCGCACAGCACGGCGTCCGTGCCCACGTCGGCCATACGAAAGCCGCCGCAGTAATGTGTTCGCTTTTGCATATCTGCACCTCTGTATTTTTAAGTTTATATGTTTGTCTGTTTAATAAGCGCCGCTGCGAAAGCCGTATCGGAAAGGTCTATATCCGTCTTTTCGCCCTTTTTCATGTCTTTAAGCTGCGCCCTGCCCGACTCCATCTCGCTTTCGCCGATGACTATGGAGAAGCGCGCGCCGAGGCGGTCGGCGTACTTCATCTGCGCCTTTAAGCTCTTTTTCATAAGATCCGTTTCAACGGACACGCCCGCGCCGCGAAGACGCGCCGCAAGGCCCGAGGCGTAAACGCCCGCCTCGCTGCCCATCGAGGCTATATATACGTCGCACGGCTTGTTTTCGCCCATGAAAAGGCCCTGCGCCTCCATAACCAAAAGAAGCCTCTCTATGCCCATCGCAAAGCCGAGCCCCGCGCAGTCTATATCGCCAAGCTCGCGCGCGAGGTAATCATAGCGGCCGCCGCCGCATACGGTGGACTGCGCGCCTATGTCGCCCGACACGAACTCGAACACGGTCTTCGAGTAATAATCGAGGCCGCGCACTATCGTGGGGTCAACCGTGAACTTGATGCCCGCCGCCGTAAGGTGGCGCTTCGTCTCCTCAAAGTGCTCGGAGCACTCGCCGCAGATGTAATCGAGTATCGAGGGCGCGCCCGCGGCTATCTCCTTACACGATTCGTTCTTACAGTCGATTATGCGCATCGGATTCTTTGAAAGCCTCTCGCGGCAGGTGTCGCACAGGCCGTCAATATGCGCGGTGAAGTATTCCACGAGCGCCTTCGAGTGCTCCTTTCGGCACGTGCGGCAGCCGAGCGAATTTATTATAAGGTGTAAATTCTTTACGCCGAGGCGCGAGAATATCGAATTTGCAAGGCTTATTACCTCCGCGTCCGACGCGGGCGACGGACTGCCGAGCAGCTCCACGCCGAACTGATGGAACTCCCTGAGTCTTCCCGCCTGCGGCTTTTCGTAGCGGAAGCAGGAGATGAGATAATAAAGCTTTAGCGGAAGCGCGCCGCCGTAGAGCCCGTGCTCCACGAACGAGCGCATAACGCCCGCCGTACCCTCGGGGCGAAGCGTCAGGCTTCGGTTGTCCTTATCCGAAAACGTATACATCTCCTTCTGAACGACGTCGGTCGTATCGCCCACGCCGCGCTGAAAAAGCTCCGTATGCTCGAACGTCGGAAAGCGTATCTCCTTGAAGTTGTAGTCGCGGCATACGCCTCTTACAACGTCCTCGACGTACTGCCATTTAAAGCTCTCGTCGGGAAGTATATCCTTTGTGCCTCTCGGCATTTTTATCATTGCGGTTCCTCCTGTGGTATAGAAAAAATAGGGATAAAACCGCGCCGTAAAGCGCGGTCTTATCGCGTGATATTCCAAAATTGCGTCTTTATGCTTATCTTATGGCCTTTTTCGGGTTTACAATGTCGCGCCAGTCAAGGTCGCCGCGTCCGAGTCCCTGAACGAGCACCTCCGCCGTCGCCACGTTCGTGGCTATGGGGATATTGTGAACGTCGCAGAGCCTGAGTATGCTCGTCGCGTCGGGCTCGTGCGCTCTCGGGGTCAGGGGGTCGCAGAAAAACAGCACAAGGTCGATCTCGTTATACGCGATACGCGAGCTTATCTGCTGTGCGCCGCCCTGAGCGCCGCTTAAGAACTTGACTATATCAAGACCCGTCGCTTCATGTACAAGCTTGCCCGTCGTGCCCGTCGCGCAGAGCGAATGCTTTGCGAGTATGGGCTTGTACGCAATGCAGAAGCGGACCATAAGCTCTTTCTTCTTATCATGGGACAACAACGCAATATTCACAAAACCACCCTTTCTGTATCTTCGGTCTGTCAAAAAAGTTTTTTGCCGGCCTGTTTTACTTTATCTTAATTTATGCTTAATCTTATCTTAATCGTCTGTTTCTTATCTTCAGTATCGGTACGCGCTCGCCCTCGAGCCTTCGCGCGATATTTGAAAACGCCCGCGCCGACATAAGGCTTTCGTCGTCCATTACGTCCATGCGCCTGTTCTGGTATGCCGATATGTTCTCGTCATAGGGCACCACGCCAAGAAGCGGCAGCCCCACCGTATCCATAATTTCATCTATGTTCTTGCTGTATCCGCGGCTTATGTGGCGCGTGCGCACCATGTTGACTATAAGGCGCACGTCGGAAACTCCGCGTCCGATTATCGCGTCGGCCGCCTTCTGCGCGTCGCGCAGCGCGAACGTCTGCGGTATCGTGACAATAACGGCCCTGTCGGCCGCCGAAATCGCGCAGTCGAAGGCATGTCCCAGCCCCGCGGGGCAGTCGAGCAGCATATAGTCGTACTCCGTCTCAAGCTCGCGCAGAAGCGTTGCGAACGAGGCCGGCGCAAAATCGGCCTTTTTCTCGTCCTGCGGCGCGCACAGAAAGGAGAGATTCTTATATTTCGGATGGCGTATCACCGCGTCGCGCACGTCGCATATGCCGTTTATCGCGTCCGCCGAATCAAACACCGCGGTCTCTCCGAGCCCCAGCGCCAAATCGAGATTGCGAAACCCGAAATCGCAGTCTACCGCGAGCACGCGCTTTCCCCCGCGCGAAAGAGCCGCGCCGAGACAGGCGCACACCGTGGTTTTTCCCGTGCCGCCCTTTCCGGAAGCAATAGCTAAAACGGCGCTCATATTTCCTCCTACGTTGTAAAGTGACTTTTCATCTTAATATAATATCATATTAAAAATAGTTATTCAATGCTTACGCTATAATTTTTATGCAGGATATTATGTAAAACGAAGGCGTTTCAATTCTTTTTTGAATAGTAATAATTATTATCGTTTATTTGCTTTACATTATCTGTTTTTAATTGTATAATAACAATGTATGTACTTAAATATAAAGGCACTTAATTGTATAAAATCATAAATATGCTCATCGCATAAATACGGAGGAAGAAATGATAACACTCGGCATCGACATAGGCTCCACAACGTCAAAGGCCGTTCTTATGGAGAACGGACAGAAGGTACTCGCAAAAAATATAGTCCCCTTAGGCACCGGCACGAGCGGCGCGCAGACCGTATTCGACAACGTTTTGAAAATGGCGGGCATAACTCCCGAAGAGATAGATTACGCGCTTTCCACCGGCTACGGCCGATACAGCTTTGAATTTGCGAAGCGCCAGATAAGCGAGGTGTCCTGCCACGCTAAGGGCATACGCTTTCTCGTGCCCACGGCGCGCACGATAATAGACATCGGCGGACAGGACGCGAAGGCGCTGTCGCTCGCTCCTAACGGCGCTTTAATGAACTTCGTTATGAACGACAAATGCGCGGCCGGCACGGGACGCTTCCTTGACGTCATGGCACGCGTGCTCGACGTAAAGGTCGAGGACATGGGCGATATATCCGAGCTTTCGCAAAAGGAGATAACGATAAACAACACCTGCACCGTATTCGCGGAGTCCGAGGTAATATCGAGGCTTTCCTCGAAGGAGAAGATAGAGGACATCATCGCGGGCATTCACGCCTCGGTGGCAAAGCGTGTAAGCGGTCAGGCGCTTCGCGTCGGCGTAACAGACGACGTTGTAATGAGCGGCGGCGTTGCCAGAAACCGCGGCATCGTGCGCGCTATGGAAAAGGAAATAGGCCATAAGATAGCCGTTCCCGAGGACTGCCAGCTTGCGGGCGCGCTGGGCGCGGCGTTATTCGCGTGGGATGAGCTTTTAAAAGAGAAAAAGGCGGAAGAAAACAGGTAAAAGACCGCCAAAGCTTTCCCCGCACCGAGGACGGGCAGGTGTTTTTCCATGATATTTTTTCTTGAGATCATCGGCACGATAGCCTTCGCCATATCGGGCGCCGTCGTGGGGATACAAAAAAAGATGGACGTATTCGGCGTCACAATACTCGCCATGGCCACGGCCGTCGGCGGCGGAATAATCCGCGACGTAATTCTGAGCGTCACGCCGCCCGCCGCGTTTCGGGCGCCGGTCTACGCGCTGTCGGCATTCGGCGTGGGCATAGCCGTATTCATAATCGAAGCGGCGCACCTGTTTGAGAACAAGCCGAAAAGCTACGATACCGTGCTTTTGTGGATGGACTCCATAGGACTCGGCATCTTCACGGTAAGCGGAATGCAGGCCGCAAGCTCCGCCGTTGAAGGCGCGAACGCCTTCCTTTTAGTGTCCGTCGGAGTGATAACGGGCGTCGGAGGCGGCATCCTTCGCGACGTACTCGCGAAAAGCATACCGTTCATCTTCGTAAAGCACTTCTACGCCACCGCGTCGATAATCGGCGCCGTCGTGTGCGTCGTGCTGTGGCGCTTCTGGGACGAGGTACCCTCGATGTTCGTCTCGGCGGGCCTTATAGTCGCGCTTCGCATCATCGCCGCGCGCTACCGCTGGAAGCTGCCGCGGATTAAGTAGGGACAAATTAAAACTCAACATATAAAATAAATATCAGGGAGGTTTTGTAATGAGTGAGCAGCAAGTAAAAAAGCCGAAGAGGCCTATGTCCAAATCGCTTATCATGGTACGCCAGCAGCTTGCCGACCTTTATACGGAGGCGGGCGAGGCAAAGGCGCGCGGTGAAAAGATAGGCTGGGCCGCTTCGATATTCCCGCAGGAGATATGCGAAACGCTCGGACTCGTGGTGCTCTATCCCGAGAACCACTCCGCAGGCATAGCGGCGCGCCATCAGGCGGACCCGTTTTTACAGCGCGCCGAGGGCGAGCTTGAGTACAACAACGACATATGCTCCTATGCGAAGATAAATCTGTCATACATCGACACGAGAAATCTCGAAGCGAACAATATGCCGCTGCCGGATTTCATGCTTATCGCGAACAACATCTGCAATCAGGTAACGAAATGGTACGAGAACATCGGCAAAAGATACAACGTGCCCGTATACATGCTCGATATGTCGTTCAACCATCAGAATTTCGTAACGGATTCGCGCCTCAAGTATATCCGCGCACAGATGGACGACATCATCGCTTCTCTTGAGAAGCTTACGGGCAAAAAGTTCGATCAGGACCGCTTCCGCGAGGTAATGGAGATATCCGCCGAGAACAAGGACCTCTGGATAAAGGCAAACGAGCTTATGGCAAACAGCCCCGCGCCCTTAAACGGCTTCGAGCTTTTCAACTACATGTCGGCAATGGTATGCTGCCGCGGCAAGCGCTCGACGACCGAGATAATGAAGCAGCTCATCGCGGAGATCGAGGAGCACATCGCAAAGGGCGACTCCACCTACCCCGGCGAGCAGAAGTACCGCATATTCTGGGAGGGCATCGCTTGCTGGCCGCACTTCTCGCATAACTTCAAGGTAATGAAGCGCCTCGGCATGAACATCGTTGCTACCGCATACGTGCGCGCGTGGGCGCTCGACTACGTTCCCGGCGACCTCGACAGCCTCATAAAGGCGTACACCTTCACGCCGTCGAACAACACGCCGGTAGAGACGCTCGTTGAACGCCGCAGCCGCGATTTACTCAAATTCAAGTGCGACGGCATGATCTATCACTTAAACAGAAGCTGCAAGGTAATGGCAATGCAGCAGTCCGAGATACAGCGCCGCCTGACGGAAATGACGGGCATCCCCTACGTATCGTTCGACGGCGACCAGTCCGACTTCAGAAACTACTCCGAGGCGCAGTTCGAAACGCGCATGGAGGCGTTCTGCGAGATAATGGACCAGCACAAGGCCGTAAGAGACGCCAAATGAGAGAATCAACAAAAAATATAAGGAGAATTTGAAATGAGTGAGCAGCAAGTAAAAAAGCCCAGGCGCCCCATGTCAAAGTCGCTTATAATGGTGCGCCAGCAGCTTGCAGACCTTTATAAGGAGGCGCAGGAGGCAAAGGCCCGCGGAGAGAAGATAGGCTGGTCGGCCTCCATATTCCCGCAGGAATTATGCGAGACTCTGGGCATCGTGGTAGTTTATCCCGAGAACCATTCCGCAGGCATCGCGGCGCGCCATCAGGCGGAGCCGTATCTGCAGCGCGCCGAGGGCGAGCAGGAGTACAACAACGACCTCTGCTCATACGCAAAGATAAACCTTGCGTACATCGAGTCGAGAGACCTGCCCGAGCACAATATGCCCATGCCCGACTTCCTTCTGTGCGCGAACAACATCTGCAATCAGGTAACGAAATGGTACGAGAATTTAAGCCGCAAGTACGACATCCCGCTTTTTATGCTCGATATGTCGTTCAATCATCAGAACTTCGTAACGCCCTCGCGCGAGAAGTACATACGCGCCCAGATGGACGATATTATAGAGCAGCTTGAAAAGCTTACGGGCAAAAAGTTCGACCAGGACCGCTTCCGCGAGATCATGGAGATTTCGACCGAGAACAAGGATCTGTGGATAAAGGCAAACGAGCTTCTTACGAACATCCCCGCGCCGCTTAACGGCTTCGAGCTTTTCAACTACATGTCGGCAATGGTATGCTGCCGCGGCAGACGCTCCACCACCGAGATAATGAAGCAGCTCATCTCGGAAATAGAGGAGCACATAAAGAACGGCACCTCGACGTATCAGGGCGAGCAGAAATACCGCGTTTACTGGGAGGGCATCGCATGCTGGCCGCACGTTTCGCACAACCTTAAAATAATGAGAAAGCTCGGTATGAACATGGTCGTAACGGCTTACGTGCGCGCATGGGCGCTCGACTACATCCCCGGCGACCTCGACAGCCTCGCGCGGGCGTACACCTTCAACGCAAGCAACAACACGCCTATTGAGACGTTCGTCGAACGCCGCAGCCGCGACCTTATAAAGTTCAACTGCGACGGCATGATATACCACTTAAACAGAAGCTGCAAGGTCATGGATATGCAGCAGGCCGAGGTTCAGCGCCAGATACAGGCGAAGACGGGCGTTCCGTTCGTATCGTTCGACGGCGACCAGTCCGACTTCAGAAATTATTCCGAGGCGCAGTTCGAGACCCGCATGGAGGCTTTTGCGGAACTGATGGATGAATTTAAAGCAACGAAGAAAAATAAGGAGGCGCAAAAATAATGGCTAATCTTGAAGAAAGACTCAATGAAGTAAAATTAATCGCCAAGGGCCCCAAGGCGCAGTTCAAAAAATACATAGCGGCAGGCAAAAAGGTAATGGGCTGCTTCCCGATGTACGTTCCCGAGGTAATAGCTCACGCCGCAGGCATGGTACCGATGGGCATGTGGGGCGCACAGACGGAGCAGAAGCTCTCGAAGCTCTATCTGCCCGCGTTCGCGTGTCCGCTCATGCAGTCGAATATGGAGCTCGGCCTTCGCGGCACTTACGAGGGCATGACGGCCGTTATGATCCCCACGATGTGCGACACCTTCCGCTGCGTTTCGCAGAACTGGAAGTCCGGCGTCAAGATCCCCACGATCTCGTTCAGCTTCCCGCAGAACAGAAAGCTCGAGGCCTCCGTTGAGTTCCTTGAGACCGAATACAACTATGTAAAGGAACGCATCGAAGAAATCCTCGGCACGAAGATAACCGACGAGGCGCTTGAAAAGAGCGTTAAAATCTACAACGAGCACGCGAAGCTCATGATGAAGTTCGCGGACCTCGTGCCCGACCATCTCGACGTTATCACGCCCACCGTTCGCCACTGGGTAATGAAGAGCGCGATGTTCGTTGACAAGACGGAGCACATCGAGATAATGAAGGACATCATCGCAGGCCTCGAGGCAAGACCCGCATACAACTGGACGGGCAAGCGCGTAGTGCTCACGGGCATCACCGCCGAGCCGGAAAGCTTCCTTCAGATATTCGAGGACAACGGCCTCGCCGTTGTTGCCGACGACCTCGGCCAGGAAATGCGCCAGTACCGCACGCTCATCCCCGACGAGGGCAAGACCGTTATGGAGCGCATCGCGCGTCAGTGGAACAAGCGTTTCGCGTGCCCCCTCGCTCACGACGAGAAATTCTCGCGCGGCGACCATCTTTTGGACCTCTGCGCAAAGACGAAGGCAACGGGCGTCGTTGTCTGCCTTATGAAGTTCTGCGACCCCGAGGAATACGACTTCCCGCTCTACAACAAGCAGCTTCGCGAAGCCGGCATCCCCTCGCTCTCGCTCGACGTAGACCAGCAGCCCACGAATTACGACCAGGCCCGCACGAGACTTCAGGCCTTCGCGGAAATTCTGTAAGGATAATTCTTTTTCAAAAAACGAGCCCACCTGCACGGGCTCGTTTTTTTCGCCCTTTTTACCAAAACTATGCCCAAAACAAGCACGTTTTATGTTGAAACGACGGTTTTATGTGTTATACTATACTTGAGATAATATTCAAAAAAACAACGCGCCCACGCGCGTATTACGAAAGGAGATACATAAAATGTCGCTGTTAGATGATCTGTTTGGCGGCGGTTCTTCCGAAAAATCCGCCCCGAAGAATTTTACTCCTCCCTGTCCGCTCTGCTCCGGAGACTGCATGATAGCGCCGGAGGCCTGCAACGAGTGCCTTCCCTATAAGGAAAGGCTCAACGACGCGCTTTACAACGTAGAGCATATAGACGAATTTCTCGACCGATACGAGGTCACCGGCGCGGCCGGCTCCGCCGATTCGGGCACGACGAAATGCCCGTACTGCGGCGCGCCGAGCGCCGACCCGTTCAAATGCGAATACTGCGGCATGCAGCTTAAGGAGGGCGACGGAAAAATACGCGTCGCGAGCGCGAACGACATCCCCGACCCCATCATCGAGGCACGCGACATAGTATACGACCGTCACGCCGAAATAGTATCAAAATACGGCGGAGCAACGTCCTCCGACGCCGCTCCCACGGGCGGAAGCCTTCTTTCCATGCTGCTCGGTCTCTTCACCGCCGAGGACGAGTCCTCACCCGAGGGCCTCGGCACGCGCATGAGCAAGGAGGAGATGACCGAGGCGGCAAAGCTCTACGGCGTTTCACTCTCAACCTACATAAACGGCCTCGACAACGGAAAATACTTAACGCTCGAACGCCGCAGGCAATACGAAAAGGCAAGACAGGCCGAGGGCAGCCGTCCCTCCGGCGCAGAGGAGGACCTCTTCTCCGGCATGGGCATGGGCACAGGCTCCGCCGCGGGAATGCTGATGGGCAGTCTTATGGGCGGCTCAGGCGCCCCCGGCGGTCAGCAGATGTCCGGCTTCGACGTGGCGCAGCAGATGTTCGGCCAGAGCGCGGCTCAGCAGATGTTCGGCATGGGCGGCGCACGTCCCGTCTATCCGCAGGGTCAGCGTCCTCAGGGCTATCCTCAGGGATACCCGCAGGGTCAGCGTCCTCAGGGATACCCGCAGGGTCAGCGTCCTCAGGGTCAGCGTCCGCCGCATCCCGGCGCGCCGTATCCGGGCGGCCCGCGCCCCGGTCAGGGAATGCCCCCGAGGCCGAATCAGGCGGGCGGCATGGGCTTCGGTCAGCCGCCGCGTCCCGGTCAGGCGGCCGCGAATGCCGCTCATAACATGCAGCAGCGGCCCACTCAGGCTGTCCCGAAGCCGACACAGAGCGCCGCGAGACCCACTCAGGCATCGACGAGCGCATCCCAGGGCATACCGCGCCCCACTCAGGCGGCACAGCGTCCGACTCAGGCAAGCCCCGGCGCACAGAGACCGACTCAGCCCGGCCCCGGCGCACAGAGACCGACTCAGCCCGGCCCCGGCATGCAGCGCCCCACTCAGGCAAGCCCCGGCGCACAGAGACCTACTCAGCCCGGCCCCGGCATGCAGCGCCCCACTCAGCCCGGCCCCGGCATGCAGCGTCCGACTCAGCCCGGCCCCGGCGCACAGAGACCGACTCAGCCCGGCCCCGGCATGCAGCGTCCCACTCAGGCAAGCCCCGGCGCACAGAGACCCACTCAGCCCGGCGCGCAGCGTCCCGGAGCGTCGAATCCGCAGAAGCCCGGCGCGGGCGGCCCTCAGAAGCCCTCGGGCGGCGGCCTCTTCGGGAAAAAATAACTTAAGCGGAGAAACTTCACATAAAAATCGCGTGAAAGGAGAAACAGCATGAAAAAGCGGGTACTTTCACTTATCATGGCGCTTGCATTCTGTCTTACGCTGCTGCCCGCCGCAATGGCCGCGGACGACGTCGCTCCGGCGGACCCTCCGGCGGTATCGGCTTCGCCGGACACGCAGACCGCGTCGGATACGGACAACCCCTCCGGCACGGATAATACATCGAACACGGATAATCCGTCGAACACGGATAACACATCCGACACGGATAACCCGCCGAATACGGACAACTCATCCGACACGGATAACGCGTCGGACACGAACAACACATCCGACACGGATAACGCGTCGGACACGAATAACACATCCGATACGGACAATCCGTCGGATACGGATAACACATCCGACACGGACAATACATCGAACACGGATAACTCATCCGACACGGATAACTCATCCGATACTGATAATCCGTCGGATACGGATAACACATCCGACACGGATAACGCGTCGGACACGAACAACACATCCGATACGGACAACTCATCCGACACGAATAACCCGTCGGATACCGATAATCCGTCGGATACGGACACATCCGACGGCACCGACACCGACGACGCGCAGCCGCCCGAGAACACGGACGACGAGGACGAAAACACGGCCATGCTCGCGGAAAGCGGTACGATCATCTGGTGGACTCAGTACGTATACGGCGTCCCCGTTCCCGTTGACGGCGAGGCGGCCGCGGCGGACACGGCTTCGGTCGCTGTCGACTCCGGCTATAACGACTGCTGCACCGTCACGTCTTATTACACGCACGGCGACGGCGCCGTCGTTACACTGGACGAGGGAGATATCTTCGAGGGCGGCGAGCAGTACACCGTGCACGCGATACTTACCCCTCTGCCCGGATATATATTTGAAGAAGGCGATTATCCGAGCGTAGTTATAAACGGCTACACGGCCGACAGCGTCGAACCGCTTTCGGACGGCACCCTTGATGCAGCGTATACCTTCCCCGCCGCGGACGAGACGGTCTGGGGCTGGATCGGCGACCCGAACGGCGATATCACCGACTCCTACTGGGAGATAGACCCCTCGACGGGTGAGCTTACTCTGTACGGAAAAGTCTCCTCCAACACCAACACCATGTATATCCACTATCGCGAGGCGGACGGCATGAACATCCGCGCGCCTTGGGCGCTCTATTCCGACGAGATCACGAGCGTCAAGGTCGACGGGTATATAAGAAAGCTTAACGGCAATATGTTCCGCGGCCTTAAAAACGTCACCTCCGCGTACTTTTACGGCGATATTGAGTTTAACGGCGACGTCTTCTATAACTGTCCGAAGCTGAGCCGGGTATTCTTCGCGGGAGACGTCGTATCGAACTCTGGCCGCGCCTTCAGCAGGACGGGCCTCGAACGGGTGTCCTTCACAAACGACGTTACGATAAACGCCGAGATGTTCGACTCATGCGACGAGCTTACCAAAGTCTATTTCGGCGGTACGACGGTGCTCGGCAGCGACGGAAGCGGCGGTAAACAGATCTTCCCCTATTCCGGCGTTGAAGAGATAGTCTTCGCCGGCCCGACAACGCTTTATAAAAACTCGCTGGGCTTTACGCAGCATCTTTCAAGCGTCGTCTTCGAAGGCGACGTGACGATAGGCTCACGGGGCTTTTCAAGCTCGACTGCGCGCCCAAGTCCGCTTACGCGCCTCGAATTCAACGCGGACGTAACGCTGGCAGAGGACGCGTTCGATAATCTCGGCACGAATACTCTTAAGGCGGTCGTATTCAAACGAAACGGCCCGTGCTATAACTTCGCCGTCAATATAAAACGCTTAAGCCCGAATATATACATATACGTACCGAATAATGAAAGCTCCCTTGGTTTCTATAAGCAGGTGCTCGTAAACGCCGACGCAAGCGACTACGCGGACCGCGTATATCCCTTAAGCCTTTCGTCGGGCCCCTGCGGCGACAGCGCCGAATGGAGCTACGACGACGCAAGCCAAAGGCTTACGATAACGGGCACGGGCGCGGTAAGCGCGTCGAACTGGATGAATTACTCCGATGAAATCCGGGAGGTCGTCATATCCGAGGGCATAACCCTCGTATCCTCGAAGGCGTTTACGGCCCTTTCCGCGCTTGAGACCGTATCGCTTCCGTCAACGCTCGAGCAGATATTCTCAAACGCCTTCGATGGCGACGACGCGCTGACCTCGATAACATATAACGGCGAGCCCGAGGACTTTTATACGAACGTCACCGTCAACGGCAGCTACAACAGATATTTTTATCCGTTCCTCTTCCTTAATAATATACCCGGCACGAATATCTCGTGGCAGGTGCTCTCCGGAAACGCTATCCAGTTTAAGGGGACGGGCGTCATTACGGGTTTTACGGGCGACGAGCGCCCGTGGGCCGCGTACGCGGACAAAGCGCCCACTATTTCAATAGGCGAGGGCATTACCCAGATCGGCGGCGGCGCCTTCGACGGATTTTCAAACGCAAACACCGTCCGTCTTCCCTCTACTCTTACGTATATCGGCCCCAACGCCTTTTTGGGGCTTAAAGAGGGCCCGGGGGCAAACCTCGGTTTCGGCGGCACGATAGCTCAGTGGGACGCGCTGAACATAGCCGAAGGCAACGAATGGCTCTTCTCTGCCGAGCTGCACGTTGACACCGCCTCGTCTCACCCGGACAGAAGCGGTGTGCTTTCGGACGGCACGACCGAACTTACCTGGCATATTTACTCCGGCGTTCTTTCAATATACTCGGACAGCGCCGCGTGGGCAATGCCCGACTTCGCGTCTGCCTCCGACGCGCCGTGGTACGCTTTCCGCGACGAGATATACATGGTCTACGTTCAGGGAAACGTGACGAAGATAGGAAAGAACGCCTTCCGCGGATGCACGCATTTAAGAGAGGCGAACGTCTCATACTCCAACGTCACGACGATAGGCGCGGCGGCCTTCGACGGCTGCACAAGGCTCAATACCGTATCTCTCCCCGAAACGCTCAAAACGATAAAGTCCTACGCCTTTCGCAACTGTCCCGCGCTGAGCGAGGCCGTATTCGTGGGAACGCAGGCCATGTGGGACCGCGTGAACAAGGGCGACTCGAACGAGGCGCTTACATCCGTTCTCACGTGCGATCTCTGGTCGGTCAGCTGGCGCATAGCCGGCGATATTCTGTACGTATTCGAGAACAACACGCTTGACAACTTCGGCGAGGGCTACGCCTCGGCCTCGGATACGCCGTGGTACAAGTACAGAAACGACATTACGAAGATAGTCATCTGCCCCGACCCCACAGGCCTCTGCACGGACGACGAATTCCCGACTATCGGCCGAAACGCCTTTGGCGGCCTTGCGAACGTCACGACCGTGGAGCTCCCCGAAAGCCTTACACTCATCGAGAACGCGGCGTTCTGCGACTGCACGCTCCTCGAGACCGTCGTGTTCGACGGCTCGGCCGAAGAGTGGGCCAACGTAACTATAGAAAATTACAACGCCCCGATAAATAACGCGCAGCTCGTAACGGCGGGCGGCGTGACCATAACGGCGCAGCCCGAGGACGCTTACGGCGCCGTGGGCACGACCGTCTCCTTCCACGTCGGCGCGGACGGCAAGGGCTTAACGTACAAGTGGCAGTACTCCGCGAACGGCTCATACTGGGCCGACGCGACCAAGTTCGCGGGCTGGGACACCGACACCGTGAGCGCGGGCGTTATCGCGAGCCGAAACGGCATGTACTTCAGATGCATCGTAACCGATAAATACGGCAATTCCGAAACAAGCGACCCTGCACAAATGTTCGCCGCCGGCGCATCCATTACGTCACAGCCCGAAGACGTATACGCCGCCGTGGGAAGCTGCGTTTCCTTCCACGTTGACGCGGACGGCGAGGACTTAACGTATAAGTGGCAGTACTCCGCGAGGGGCGTATCGTGGGCCGACGCGACCAAATTTACCGGCTGGGATACCGACACAGTCGAAGCCAAGCTCCTCGCAACGCGCGACGGCATGTATTTCAGGTGCATCGTAACCGATAAATACGGCAATTCCGAGACAAGCGACCCCGCACAAATGTTCATCTCATAACCCAACTCCCGCACGGCGCGGCCGGGACTTCTCCCGCCGCGCCGTTTTTATTCCCCGGGGCTGTTAACTTTTACAATATTGTGCTAAAATAAAAACGAACGCACACGGCGATACGAAGGGCAGGTGGATTCCATGAAATACACGCGCCGTCTTTTCGGGCTTGGGAACATATACGACACGAAAGCGAGCGACGAGCTTTTCGCGCTCGCAATGCGCGAGAACGCGCGCTTCCAATACGACAACTGCGCCGATTACAGGCGCATACTCGACGAATTCTCGTTCTCGCCCGATATGATACGCGGCACGGACGACCTTGCGCGCCTGCCGTTTCTGCCGACGCTCTATTTTAAGCACCACGACCTTTTCAGCCTTCCCGACAGCCGGATGCTGATACGCGCGACGTCGTCGGGCACGAGCGGCGCCATGTCGAACGTCGGCTTTGATTTAAAGACTCTCGCCTTCGGCGCGCGCATGGTAATAAACGTGGGACGGTATCATAAGCTCTGGTCGCCCGTGCCCACGAATTATATAATCTTCGGCTACCAACCGACGAAAACCAATAAGACCGCCGTAAGCAAAACGGCGCTCGGCTTTACCTTCTTTGCTCCCGCGAAAAGCCGCACCTTCGCGCTCGAAATAACGAAGAACGGCTACGAGCTCTCATGGGAGCGCGTCACAGACGCGCTGAAGCTCGCCTCGCGCTCACGCTTTCCGCTTCGCACGATAGGCTTCCCCGCGTACACCTACTTTCTTCTTCGCGACCTAAAGGCGCGCGGAGTAACATACAAAATGCCGCCCGGCAGCATGGTGACTTTGGGCGGCGGATGGAAGCAGTTCTACGCCGAGCAGCCCGACAAAAAGGAGTTCTACGCGCTCGTGCGCGACGTACTCGGCATAGACGAGGATCATGTCATCGAATTTTTCGGCGCGGTCGAGCATCCGATACTCTACACCGACTGCCGCTTCCATCACTTCCACATACCCGTTTACAGCAGGGTGATAATACGCGACCCCGACGACTTCTCGCCCGTCGAATGCGGGCGCGCGGGCCTTATAAACCTGCTCACTCCGATGATGCAGAGCGGCCCGCTCTTAAGCGTTATGACGGACGACCTCGGCATTCTTCACGACGAGGGATGTCCCTGCGGCGCGCCGTCGCCGTGGCTTGAAATAATCGGGCGCGTGGGTATTTCGGACGTAATGACGTGCGCCGCGGGCGCGCAGGAATATTTAAAGGAGCAGTCATGATTCTATACAGAGGAAAGCTTTACGACAACAGCCGCCAAAGCGAGCTTATCGCCTCACTTCGGGACGACCTTTACGCACCCCTGCGGTGCGGCGGGACGCTTTCGCCGCAAACGGTGATAAACGCCTGCGACAGACTCATGCGGCGAGTCCTTGACGGCGAGTTCGACTCCGTGATAAAGCCGTTTCTTAATGCATTCAACGTAAGCGAGGCGCAGTTTAACGATATGACGGCGCTCTTTTCAAAAGAGGGCCTCGAGTACAAATGCGCCGTCGAGCTCTGCGACGGCGAGAAGGTCATCGACGGGCGCATAATCCGCAAAAGATACCCGCTCGGCGCGCTTTTGCACATCGCGGCCGGAAACGTGGACGCGCTGCCCGCGTACAGCGTCATCGAGGGGCTTCTTTCGGGCAATATAAACGTACTTAAGCTCCCGATGGGCGATTCGGGCCTCTCGGTGCTCCTTCTTTACGAGCTTATAAAGGAGGAACCCGCACTTTCGGATTATATCTACGTCTTCGACGTGCCCTCGACGGAGACGGCGACGCTGAAAGCACTTGCCGACCTCTGCGACGGCGTAGTCGTATGGGGCGGCGACGCGGCGGTAAAGGCCGCGCGCACGATGGCTGACGTCGATACGAAGATAATCGCATGGGGGCACAAGCTCTCGTTTGCCTACGCCGAGCCCGACGCCTCCGACGCGGAGCTTTATGCTCTCGCTAAGTCTATATGCGACACGAATCAGCTTCTCTGCTCGTCGTGTCAGGGCATTTTCGTTGATACCGACTCAAAGGAGACGCAGCGCGCCTTCGCGCGGCGCTTCTTTGAAATCCTTAAGGCGGCGAACGAAAACTCGCGTCCCGCCGATTACGGCATGAGGGCGAAGAACGCGATAAACCTCTACAACGAACGCCTCGAACGTCACGCCACGGGCTCCGAAATCTTAAAAGAGGGCGCCGTGAGCGTCATAATAGCCGAGGACGAGACGCTTTCGCTTTCGTATCTTTACCGCAACGTGTGGGTAAAGCGCCTGCCGCGCGAACGGCTCTATACGCTCAAAAAATACAAGGGCTGCCTTCAGACGGCCGCCGTGCTCACTCGGGACCGCGAAACGCGTGAAGAGATAGCGAGAACGCTCGCGCTTATCGGCGTGGTGCGCATAACGTCGGGCGGCAATATGTCGCGCACGGTGCGCGGCGAGGCGCACGACGGCACGTACGCGCTGCGCGAATACAGCCGCATCGTCGAAACCGAGCTGTTCCCGCCTTCAAAATCTTCGTAAAAATATACAAAATAGGTTTGAAAAAAACGTTTGACGTGGTATACTTAACTTATCGTGCGAATATTATGTAAATTTAAATAAGGAGGAAAACATATGCACAAAAGGTCATCAAAGCTTCTGGCCGTCATACTTGCGCTTCTCTTTGCCGTAAGCATGTTCTCGGCGGCCATGGCATATTCCACAGATGATTCGTTTAATCTGGAGGAATATGATTATTCCGACGACTTTTACGACACCTATGAGGACGTATACGTAATGTTCATGCCCGGATATGTCGAAATGACGCAGGGCGAGACGCTTTCCGTTGACGGCATCGTCTCGGGCGATGACGGCACCGTATCGTATACGTGGAGAAGCGACAACAGCTCCGTAGTCTCCGTATCCGGCAGGGGTGCGACCGCCACGCTAAGGGCCATCGGCCCCGGCACGGCAAGCGTATCGCTTACCGCGACGAGAAAGAGCGACGGCGACTACGACGTTGACGTTCTCACCGTTACCGTAACGGGCAAATCGACCCCCGTTAGGGCTACGGGCGGCGACTCCGTCGTAATGAAGGCCGGCGAAAGCAAGGCTATCTCCGTAAGGCCCTCGGGCGGCAGCGGACACTACGTTTACGAATGGGAGGCCGGCGGCAGCGCGGGCGTAAATGACGTAAACAGCCCGAGCAACACGCTGTACGGCCGCTACGCCGGCGCGGGCAGCGTAATATGCACCGTATCCGACGAGAACGATCCTACCAACTACGCGGTCGTTACCTGGGACGTTACCGTTTCGGACAATGCAAAGCCTTTAACCGTAAAGCTCGATAAGACGAGATTCAATCTCGAGGCGGGCAGCGCGACTACCCTCACCGCGACCGCGAGCGGCGGCAGCGGCAACTACGATTATTATTGGGGCAACGACAACAAGGCGCTTGTAAACATTTCGGGCGACGGCGATTACGTCACCGTTGAGGCGGCTCCCACCATAATGGCGGGCTCTACCACGGCGCAGGTAAGCGTGACCGCAGTCGACCTTGACACTAACAAGACGAGTGAAACGGTCTACTGTATATTCACCGTAACGGGCAAGGAAGCGAGCTACAGCACAACAGGCTCCGCTACCGTCGGCGTGAATTACTCGATGTCCGACATAGCGCTCGATATCTCCCGCGCGTTCTCGAATCATTTCTCAAGAACGCTCAGCGCATCCGCGAGCATCCGTTTTGACACGCCGAGCGACAGCGTGGGCTCCCTCAGATTAAGGGACGGCACGATAGTACGCTCCGGCGCAAGCTACACCTACTCGCAGCTTCAGATGATGAACTTCACGGCCGCATCGAGCGGTACGTTCCTTACCGGCTACACGCTCACGGACGGCTCCGCGGTAATGTCGGGTACGATCTCGATAAAATGCTCCGGCGGCTCCTCCGTAAGGGACGCGTACTTAAGCGCCTCGAGCCTCGGCCTTGAAAGATATTCGAGCAGATTCTTAAGCATCACCGTAACGCCCTCGAATGCGAATTACACCGTATCGTGGTCCACGAGCAACTCGAACGTTGCCAAGATCACGGGCAGCGGCAATAACGTAACCGTAGTTTCTCAGGGCAACACCGGCAGATCAACGATAACAGCAACTGTAAGAGACGCGAACGGCGCGGTACTGACGCGCAGCTGCGAGGTCACCGTAAGCAGCTCGGGCGGCGGCGGAGGCGGCGGCTCCTCCATGCGCACGTATAATCCCAGCCTTACCGTAACGATGGGCTCCGATTACTACGGCACGAGCATTTCCGACAGCATACAGAAGCAGTGGCGCAGCGTATTCGGCTCGATACTCCCCGAAAGCGCACAGATGGGCTTCAATTCGAACGGCACTACGAGATACGGCGAGCTTCGCCTCTACAACGGCAGAAGCATGCGCTACACCGACTCGTACACGTTCGGCGATTTCATTGATATGTACTTTGAGCCCTACGCTGTCGGCACGTACTCCGTCCCGTATTACATCAACTACGACGGCTGCACGATGAGCGGTACGATGAGCATCCAGATCAAGGGCTCCAGCCTCTCCGTTTCGATTGACCCGAGCTCCGTAACGATGTCCACGTACAACAACCGCAATATTTATGTAAACGTATCGCCCTCGAACGCGTACTACCGCGTATCGTGGAGTTCGAGCAACTCGAATCTCGTTTCCGTATCGGGCAGCGGCAGCTCCGCGAAAATTACGACATACGGCAAGACGGGTACCGCCACGGTAACGGCGACCGTTACCGACAACAACGGCAACAAGATATCGCGCAGCTGCTCCGTAAAGGTCAGCGGCAGCTCCAACTCGTCGCTTTACGACCCCACGGTATACACGACTCTCGGCGTGAACTACACCGGCACCGGCACCTCCGACGCAATGTACGCGCAGTTCAAGAATGTATACGGCGTTGAGCTTAACCGCAGCAGCGCGCGCATAAGCTTCTCGAATACGGGCAACAACAACGTAGGCGTTATGAGGCTGTCGAACGGCACCGCGATACGCGCGAATACATCGTATACGTTCAGCGAATATATCGCGATGTACACCGAGCCGATAGCAACGGGCACGTTCTCCATCCCGTACACGCTCACCTACAACAATAAGACGCTCTCCGGAACGGTAAGCGTAGTTATAAGCGAAGGCTCCGTAAACTGCACGCTCAACCTGCCGAATAGTCAGGCGTACCTCTTCTCCGATCCGCTTTCCGGCTCGAACGGCGCGGCGCTTCTCGCAAACGCGATACACAACGCCCTGGGCACGTCGTGGAACGACATACGCTTCTCGACGTACAGCGACAGCACGGGTACGCTCTATCTCAACAGCGGCCTTGCGGCTTTAAGCCAGAGCGCGAAGATAACTTCAAGCGATATGAACAACCTCTATTTCGTACCGCAGCGTCCCGGCACGTTCAGCGCGAACTTCTCGGTATACAATAAGAGCGGCACGAAGATATCGAGCGGTACTCTCCGCATAGTCGTTCCCTCCGGCGGCTCGTCCGGCTTCACCGACGTAAGCCCCAACGCCTACTATGCCGAGGCGGTAACTTGGGCCGTTGAAAATCAGATAACGACGGGTACGTCCGAGACCACCTTCTCACCGGCAAGCACCGTGACCCGCGCTCAGGCGGTAACGTTCCTGTGGCGCGCACACGGCAGACCCGAGGCAGGCACGATGAACCCCTTCAACGACGTGGCTCCCGATGAGTATTATACTCAGGCAGTGCTCTGGGCGGTTAAGCAGGGCATCACTACCGGCACGTCCGATACGACGTTCTCGCCCGACGCAACGCTCACTCAGGATCAGATGCTCACGTTCCTCTGCCGCGCGAACGGCGACTTCGCGGGCGGCGAGAGCTGGTCCGAGCAGGCCATGACCTGGGGCCAGCATAACGGCCTCTTCGACGGCATGCCCTCTCAGGTAAGCGCGAAGAGCCCCTGCCCGCGCTGCGACGTGGTATATTATCTTTGGAAAATGCGTTAAAAACGCATCGTGAACACAACAGCACCCATCCGAGGCGCCCGCATCCCGCGGGCGCCCCTTTTTTGCCCCCAAAGCCTCCCCCTCCTATTGCCTCCCCCTCGGGGGGACGGTGGCCGCCGTGCGGCCGGATGAGGGGCAGCGCCACTCGGCGCGTGCGTCCCCAAAGGCTCCCTCCCCGAGGGAGCTGTCGGCGCAGCCGACTGAGGGAGTCGCAGCCTCGCCCCCCCTCAGCAGGGCGTGATGGTTTACATATTGCCTTCCCCTCGTGAGAATGTGCCCGCCGTGCGGTCGGATGAGGGGCAGCGCCATCGGCGCGTGCGTCCCCATTGGCTCCCTCCCCGAGGGAGCTGTCGGCGCAGCCGACTGAGGGAGTCGCAGCCTCGCCCCCCTCAGCAGGGCGTGATGGATTACATAAAGCCTTCCCATCGGGGGAAGGTGGCACGGCGTCAGCCGTGACGGATGAGGGGCAGCGCCACTCGGCGCGTGCGTCCCCCCCGTCCTTCGTAGGGAGGCGTCCCCTGACGCCTCCGCGTGTCTCAGCCGTGTTTTCACGGAGGCATGAAGGCATGCCTCCCTACGGGCGCACGACTGATAACTCATTGCACAAATAAGCTCCTCTGCC
>JAFWDJ010000024.1 GCA_017513095.1 Clostridia bacterium
CAACACGTCTGCCAATTCCATCACGCCGGCATAAATGCTTGCGGGACAAGGCTTTGAACGCGATTTGAGGTTTGGAGGTCGATTTGGAGGTCGGTGCCGGTTTCGGGGGATTTTTCGTTTCCGGAAAACCTTGTATTTCAAAGGCTTTCAGATTTCGGACGGCATGAGGCGAACATAATTTTGAGTCCGGCACGTCTGCCAATTCCATCATACCGGCAAGGATACACGGCGTGTGCTACTCTGACAGTATAAATCAATTTTCAGCTTGCGTCAAGTGCATATCGTGTTATATTTTTTTAAGCCCGGCGAGGTTGGCCATGAGCTTTTTCGTTCCCACGCTGTCAAAAGCCACTTCGAGAAAAGTGTCGCCGCTCATGGGCTTTACCGAGATAATCATTCCGTCGCCGAATTTTCTGTGACGGACCCTCTCGCCCACCATGAAGCTGCCCGGCTGCGCCGTTTTTTGCGTCTTGCTTTTGAACATCGACGATGTGTCGGCCGCTCTCGCCCCGCCGCTGTAACTGCCGTTATTATAATAAGAAGAGTTTCCGGACGAATAACGCGGCATCTGCTTGCTCTGCGCACGCTTTACCGCGGGCTCCTTAAATTTTTCGTCAATCTCCTCCAAAAAGCGCGAGGGGCGCGGATACATGGTCTTTCCGAATACGAGACGCTCCTGCGCGCGGGTTATGTAGAGCGTGCGCTTTGCGCGCGTCACGGCAACGTAGCAGAGGCGTCTCTCCTCCTCTATCTCGTCGGGAAAATCGAACGAACGCGATGACGGGAATACGCCCTCGTCGGCGCCGATAAGGAATACCGTGTCGAACTCCAGCCCCTTTGCGCTGTGAATCGTGAGCATTGTAACGCTGTCGGCGGTGCTGTCGTGCGAGTCAAGGTCGGTGTAGAGCGCTATCTCCTCCAAAAATCTGCGAAGCGACGGGTTGTCGGGATTGTCTTCATCCTTATAATCGGCTGCGTTAGATACAAGTCTTTCTAAGTTTGCGATTCGCTGGCGGGATTCCTCGGTATTCTGGGCATATAACTCGCCCCATATCCCCGATTTGTCCATAACCTTGAAAACGAAATCGTTGAGCGGCATATGGTCCTTGAGCGCCCGCAGCTCGTTTATGATGTCGGTGAACACATGAAGCTTTTTTGACGCGGACGAAAGCGCGGGTATATCTTTCGAGCGCATTGCGGCGTCGAACATGGATATGCCCTCGTCCGCCGCGGCCGCTTCGAGCGCGTCGACAGTGGCCTGGCCTATGCCGCGCTTGGGCACGTTGATTATGCGCTTGAGTCTTAAATCGTCGGCGGTGTTATCGATGAGCTGAAGATAAGCCACGATATCCTTTATTTCGGCGCGCTCGTAAAAGCGCACGCCGCCTATAAGCCTGTACGGTATGCCGTTTTGCGAGAACGCGCGCTCCGTCATGTACGACTGGGCGTTCATTCGGTAGAGCACGGCGAAGTCGGAGTATTTTTTATTTTGCGACGAAACAAGACGCGAAACCGTCGACGCGACGAAGCGCGCTTCGTCCTCGTCGCTTGCGGCGTCGTATACTTTAATCTTTTCGCCCGAGATGTTGTCGGTCCAAAGCGTTTTTTCGCGCCTCGTCTTATTGTTCTTTATAACGCTGTTCGCGGCGTCGAGAATATTCTTCGTAGAGCGGTAATTCTGCTCGAGGCGTATGATGAGCGCGTCCTCGTATTCGTCCTCGAAGCTTAAAATGTTCTCGATCGTCGCACCCCTGAATTTATATATGCTCTGGTCGTCGTCGCCCACGACGCAGATGTTCTTATATTTGCCCGAAAGCAGGCTCACGAGCCTGTACTGCGCGTGATTCGTGTCCTGATATTCGTCTACGAGCACATATTTGAATTTGCGCTGATAAAAATCGCGCACGGACTCGTTTTCCGTAAGCAGCCTTACGGTATTGAAGATAAGGTCGTCAAAATCCATCGCGCCCGCGTCTGTAAGCCGCTTCTGATAGAGCGTGTAAATGCGCGAAATTTCGCTTAAATAAAAGTCCTTTTGAGCCAATGAGGAAAAATCTTCGGCGTCGATGAGCTTGTTTTTGGCATTGCTTATCTGAGAATATACGGCGCGCGCCGGGAAACGCTTTTCCTCGATGTTCAGCTCCTTTTCGCAGGCCTTTATAAGGCGCAGAGTGTCGTCCGCGTCGTATATCGAGAAGCTTGAATCAAAGCCTATGGACTCGCTGTTGCGTCTGAGTATCCTTACGCACGCCGAATGGAACGTGCAGGCCCAGATGTCGTTCGCCTCGGGGCCTATCGTAAGAGAAAGACGCTCCTTTAGCTCCCCCGCCGCCTTGTTCGTGAACGTGATCGCGAGTATGCCGTAGGGCGCCGCCCTGCCCACGGCAAGAAGCGGCAAAAGGCGGTCAAGCTTTTCGTCGTCAGGCGAGGATATGTAATCTTTCATGGCTCCGATGTCGTCCTCGGAAAGGTCGGAAGGGACAATATCGCTGTGATACGCGTTGCCGAAGCGGATAAGGTTCAGTATGCGGTTTACGAGGACCGTGGTCTTTCCGCTTCCCGCGCCCGCAAGTATGAGCACCGCGCCCTCCGTCTGAAAGACGGCTTTTTTCTGCATATCGTTTAAATGCGTATACTGCATTTCAATTATCTGTTTTCTTAATTTTAAAAATTCCGTGCTTAAATCCTTCATCTTTATCTCCCGGTCGGCCGTTTTGTGTGTTTTTAATCATTCTACCATAACCGCGCCCGACTTACAACAAAAAAGGCACGAAAGCGCGTCAGGTCATATTATATAATCGGGTGGTGACGATATGCATATGACGGACGTACTCGGATTTGCAAAAAAGCCGTTCTCGGCGCACAGGCCCGACTGCGCGGCATTCCTTCGCGGCGCATACGCCGACGGCATGGTCTCGGTATTTCGCGCGCCGAAGGGCGTTTATATAGCCGCGCACGTGCAGAATCTGCCGAAGGACGGCGCGGGACGCCTTTGGCTCTGCTTTGAGGATACGGCTTTCCCCCTCCCGTCCCGAAGGGGCTTTGCCTATCTTGCCTTTTATACCGATATGTATAATATTCACGACATTCTGTATAAATGCATATTTATAAAGGAAGAAACACGAACGGTCGCCGGGGGTACGATAATGAAATACCGATAATTCGCTTTTTTGTTGATTGTCAAGGAAAAATGCGATACAATATAATCGTTATAATAAAGATGCCGGATGCGGCATAAAAATACGGGAGGTAAAACATGAAAACAAAAGCATTGATACTTTCGCTTCTTTTGCTTCTTTCGGCATTTCTGTTCGCCGCCTGCTCCGATAAGGGCAAGGATGCGGACGCAGGAAGCGAAAGCGGCGCGTCCGAAACGGCCGATACCGCGGAGAGCGGCGAAGAGACGGGCGGAGGCGATGAGGCCGAGGCTGTAATAAAGTCCGCGCCCTACGTTGAGATGATGACGAACGGCAAGTTCTATATCCATTACACGAGCAGCGAAGTCCTCGACGGCGAGACCATGGAGGGCGAATACAAAATGGCCTACGACGATAAAAAGCTTTATATGAATATCGTAAGCGATGACTTTGCCATGACGACGATATCCGACGAGACTACGATGTATCTTATGGACGACTCGAGCAAAACATACTTTAAAATGAGCGTATCCGACGAGGAAGACATGGATCCCGCGGCCGAGGACGAAGAGATACTGACAAGCGAGGATTACGTTTTCGTGGGCACGGGCGAAGGCAATATCGGCGGCAGAACGCTTTATTATGAGGAATACTCCACGGGCGTTGATTCGCTGATTCGCTATTACTTCGACGGTGACGCGCTTTACGCCATCGAAGGCATATCCGACGGCGAAAGCAGCGTGATGTACATTATCGAAATGACCGACAGCGTAGACCCCGCGCTGTTCGCCGTTCCCGACGACTATACGGAGATGTCCTTTGGATAAGATTATAAAACAACACCGCGCGGGCGTCGCCCGCGCGGTGTTTTGTGATGTGTATGCGGTTTGGCAGGAAAACGCAGCTTGTTTATTCCACTATAATATTGGGCGTAAAATGTACGTGATCCCCACAATTATCACACTTGAACCAGTCGCATTTTTCCGCCGGAAGCGAAAAAGGCTTATAATAGCCGTTGTGACAGTTTAAACACTTAATTTGTTCTCCTCTTTTAAGTCCGCTTAAATCAACATCATTATTCTTATCTTCCGTATTCGAATTGTCCGAAGTCATCATCTCCGCCCTCCTCTCAATTTTTGCATTTATTATACCGCGTTTGACGAAATTTGCAACGCCGCTGCCGCAAATAAAAACAACACCGCGCGGGCGTCGCCCGCGCGGTGTTTTGGTGACCCATCCGCGATTCGAACGCGGGACACCTTGATTAAAAGTCAAGTGCTCTGCCGACTGAGCTAATGGGTCATATATAAAAAATGGCTGGGGTGGCAGGATTTGAACCTACGAATGCCAGAGTCAAAGTCTGGTGCCTTTACCAGCTTGGCTACACCCCAATATTGTTGCTTTTCTGCGGCATCTTAGGTTATAAAAAGTGGGGTGGATAGTCGGAGTCGAACCGACGGCCTCCAGAGCCACAATCTGGCGCTCTAACCAACTGAGCTATATCCACCGCATAAAAATAAATTGGCGCGCCTGAAGGGACTCGAACCCCTGGCCTACTGCTTAGAAGGCAGTTGCTCTATCCGGCTGAGCTACAGGCGCGTATAAACGGATAATGGAGCGGGTGATGGGAATCGAACCCACGCGGCCAGCTTGGAAGGCTGGAATTCTACCATTGAACTACACCCGCATTTTGACCGATCGGACACCCAAAAAAGAATGATATCTAATCTGACTTGAAAAGTTTATCACATAATATTACCGATGTCAATATTTAAGGCGAATTTTTCTTCGGTATTTTTTGCTCCTCCGCCCCGAGCGGCGGGCGCTTGCTTTTTTTGAAGGCGAGTTATATTATAAAAGTAAACCGAGGCGGCTTTTTTAGACCGATAACAAAGAGAGCCGGACCGCGAAAAAATTTTTTGAACGATTTGACTTTTTTTCCAAAGGCATTGCAATTTGAGACTGCCGGTGATAAAATTAGCGTACAAATTTGTGACCGTATCGGGATTATCTTATCGAAAGGATGATTTAAATGAAGCTTAAAAAACGCGCCCTCGCTCTCGCCGTTTCGCTTGTGATGATGTTCGCCGCCGTATTCATGGCGTCGGGCTCTGCGTTCGCGGCGTCGGGCGATATCGCGGGCAAGATATACTCGACCGACATCATAGCGCTGATAAACGGAAGCGAAGTCCCCTCCTACAACATAGGCGGACGCACCGTAGTGGTAATTGAGGACCTGTGTGACCTTTACGTCGGCATCAGGGCCGATTACGACGACAGCAGGCGCCTTCTTACCGTTTACGGCGAGAATACCGTAAAGAAGGACACCCACGCCGAGCGCGGCAAGGTGGGAAAGGTGCTCGGCAACGTATACGAAACCGATATAAAGGTACTCTTTAACGGAAGCTACGTTACGGGCTACAACATCGGCGGCAAAACGGCCGTATGCCTTGAGGACGTAGGCAATATCTACGAGGGCCCGAACGTGGGGTACGGCTACTCGAAATACGCGGCGCGCGCCGTATGGAACGAGGCCGACCGCATAATATCGCTCGACTTCGCGGGAGAGTCTCCCCTTGATATGCCGCTTGCGGGCGACGTTGCAAGATACGTGTTCTACTTTAAGGACAACGTTATGACGGCCGATTACGACGAGATGAATATTTACCGCAGCTACTTCGGTACGACCGAAAGCTTTACGCTCTATACTACTCCGGAGTTTGCAAAAGAAGTATGCGTCATCAAGCCGCTTTACGTAAAATACGGCGATACGACCGAGGAAGCGGGCATCTGCTACGCCGCAGGCAATAACAAAACGCTGGCGCGCTTTAACGATGCGGCCGCGCTCGCCGCAAAGCTTAACGCCTACGGACAGAGCCAAAAGGGCAGCTATACGTATGACGAGATAATGGCCAAATTCGACGACGGCGTGAATTTTAAGCTTATCGATAAGCTTGAGGCCGAGGATTACGTATTCCTCGCTTCCGAGGATTTAAACACGGAGAACGCGGTGAAGTACGTATCCGTCTCCAAGGCGGGCGACTTCGCGGTGCTCTACGCGTCTCAAAGGTACGAACAGATGAAGCTTGAAAAAACGGGCGTAAATCAGGTGACCGTAAGCGTTTACCCGTTCGCGGGGCCGCGCGGCACAGTATGGGCGGGCGTTACGTTCGACCTGCCGTTTACGTATTAAAAAAAGCATACCCCCTCCGTTCCCTTTTAAAAACGGAGGGGGTCATTTTATTTTGCCTGGGGTCTTCGTTCCTTTACCATGCTCATTAAGACCGCAGATATCAAAACGAGCGCGAATACGCATGAGAGCGCGTTCTTATGCGAGGACAGCGCGCCCGCAAGAAAGGCGTATATCATCGGGAACAGCGCGGCCGCAGCGCGTGAGAACGTGTTGAGTATGCCTATCGCGGTGCCGCTTCGCACGCCCGCGATCTGCGGGAGCTCCTGAAGCATCGTGCGCGGCCCCGTTACGGCCCAGCCGTCCATGAGCGCGCCGAAAAAGAGCGACGCGCCCGCCGCAGTCAGGTTTCCGCTCTGAAGGGCGAGTATGCGAAGGACGACGCTTGCTATCATGGCCGGCCATACGAACGGCTTCTTCCTCCCCACCTTATCGGAAATCACGGGCAGCACGGCGTAGCCTATCATGGAGCCCAGGCTTCCCATCGAGGCGATGAGCGCGGCAAGGCGCGGCGTCGAGCCCGCGACGTCGAGCATTACGGTGGGCGCAAAGCCCATATACGTCTGTACGGCGCCGACAAGTATGAACTCGGCTATGAATATGAGCCATGCGTCGCGCGTGGAGAAAATGAGCTTTAAATTCTGACGTATCGACACCTTTTCGATGTCGGCGGAAAGCTCGCGGTTCAAAACGACCTCGTCGGCGCGCTTGTCGCGCGCGAGTATGAGCCACAATACCGCGATGACGAGGATAAAGCCGCCCACAATGCGGTACATTATATGCCAGCCGCCGACCGCGTCGCATATGGGGAACGTGAGGTTATATCCTATGAGCATGCCCATATGACCCGAGCTTAAAAGAAAGCCGTTGGCGCGGAAAAGCTCCTTCTTTTCAAACCACGTCGTTATGACCTTTATATTTCCCGGGAAAGATATTGCCTGTGAAAGTCCCGCAAGGAACATGAAAACGTAGAACGCCGTGAAATTGTCGGTAATACCGCGTCCGAATACGGCAACGGCTCCGACGAATACGGATATCGCCATAAGCACCTTCGTGCGGAAACGGTCAAGCAGCATTCCCGATATGAGCGTAAAGCACATGAGCCCGAGCGGTATCGCGCCCCATATGGCGGAGGTCTGATACTCGTTCCAGCCGAGGTCGGGCGCGATCGTCGTAAACAGCGTCGATATGGACGCGCCCGAGAAGCCGTAAACGGTGAAGTAGATAAGGCATATGAGCGCGAGCATCACGTATTTAAAGCCGGGACGCACGTCTTTTTTTATCGTCTTTTTTTGAAGAGCGTCCAAAAAGGGGTCACTTCCTTCGTCGGACAGTAAAAAACGGGAGCAGAATACTCCCGTCTTTTTGTTTTGCTTTATTATCTGTCAAGAGTACCGACTGTTCTGGGGAACAACAGCACGTCGCGGATGTTCTGCATACCCGTCATGTACATTATAAGGCGCTCAAAGCCGAGACCGAAGCCCGCATGCTTTACACCGCCGTATTTTCTTAAATCGAGGTACCATTCGTAATCGGCCTCGTTAAGTCCGCATTCCTTCATGCGCGCGCGAAGCACGTCCTCGCGCTCCTCTCTCTGGCTGCCTCCGACTATCTCGCCTATGCCGGGAACGAGGCAGTCCATAGCCGCAACGGTCTTGTTGTCGTCGTTTACGCGCATGTAAAACGATTTTATCTCCTTCGGGTAATCGGTCACGAATACGGGCTTTTTGTATACCTGCTCGGTTATGAAGCGCTCGTGCTCCGTCTGAAGGTCGCTTCCCCACGTTACGGGATACTCGAACTTATCCTTGTGCTGTGCGAGTATGTCGATGGCCTGAGTATACGTTATGTGCTCGAAGTCGCTTGAAACTATGCCGCTTAAACGCTCGATGAGCTCCTTGTCCATGAATTTGTTGAAGAATTCCATCTCGCGGGGGCAGTGCTCGAGCACGTAGGATATAACGTACTTTATCATATCCTCGGCAAGCTTCATGTCGTCGTTTAAATCCGCGAAGGCGATCTCGGGCTCTATCATCCAGAATTCCGCCGCATGACGCGCGGTGTTGGAGTTTTCGGCGCGGAAGGTGGGGCCGAATGTATATACCTTCTTGAAGGCCATTGCCATTGCCTCGGCTTCGAGCTGACCGCTTACGGTAAGCGACGAGGCCTTTCCGAAGAAGTCCTCCTTTTCGTTTACGGTGCCGTCCTCGTTTTTGGGAAGGTTATTTAAGTCGAGAGTGGTAACTCTGAACATCTCGCCCGCTCCCTCGCAGTCGCTGCCCGTGATTATCGGGGTGTGAACGTAAACGAAGCCGCGCTTCTGGAAGAAGTCGTGTATTGCGTACGCCGCAACGGAGCGCACACGGTAAACGGCAAGGAACGTGTTCGTTCTCGGACGAAGGTGCGATATGCCGCGCAGGAATTCCATGGAATGGCGCTTCTTCTGAAGCGGATAATCGGGCGTGGAGCGTCCCTCGATCGTCACCTTTTCGGCCTTTATCTCGAACGGCTGCTTTGCCTCGGGCGTTACGGCAACCGTGCCGTCAACCCAAATGGACGAGCCCACGTTGAGCTTCGATAATTCCTTAAAATTATCAACGACGCCGTCTTCAAAAACTATCTGTATGTTTGAAAACGACGTGCCGTCGTTTATTTCAATAAATCCGAAATTCTTCGACGCGCGCGTGGTGCGTACCCATCCGCAGACGGTCACCTTCTGCCCGTCGAGCTTTTCGTAAGAATCAAACAGGTCCTTGATTTCTATCTGTGCCAATTAAATCAATCCTTTCTTTGAGGTTTTCACTCATATCTTATTTATTATAATAACTTAAAATCGGAAATACAAGATATAATAATAAAAAAGTGCGAAAGCCGCTTACTTTCGCACTTATGTACGTTGATTTCTGCCCGCGCTTACTCGGACAGTATTTCAGGAAGCCTTTCTTTGATAAAGGCGATCACTTCGCCTGCGATTTTTTTATGTCCCTCGGCGTTCGGATGTATGCCGTCGATGCAGATATAATCCCTGTAATGACGCTCCTTTAAAAACGACGTGCGGACGTCTATGACCTCGCAGCCGTGCCTGCGCGCGGTTTGCATAAGTATATTGTTGTAATGCTCGTGCGAGCGGTATATCTGATAAAGGTCGTATTCGAGCCATTTTAAAACGTTGTTTCGTCCCTCGTCCGAAAATTCGCGCGTGAACCAATTGAAATAACGCTCGGCGTCGATTATCGGAAGATTCATAAATACGGCGGTCGAGCCCGCTTCCCTTATCATTTCAATCATTTCTGTAAGGTTGCGCGTGTAGTCCTCCACGGATACGTGGCTTACATGCTCCATATCGGGCACCTTCGCTATCTCCTCCCAGTAATGGTCGGTGTCGTTGCCGCCGAAGCAGATAAGATTAAGCGTGCGGGAAAGGTCGACGCCCGCCTTTTCGTCCAAAATGAGCCTGCGCCTTAAAAGGCGTCTGCCCTTTTCCGTAACGTATCCGAAATGCGCGAAGTTCTCCACGGGGAGATTAAGCTTTTCCGAAACGAGGCCGACGCAGCCGGCGGAGTCAAGTCTTATATAGCGCTTTGTATCCGCGTCGAGCGCAACGCCCTGAAGGAGCGAATCGCCCCAGACCATAATTCTGTCAAATCTGCTCATAAAGCAACCTCCGAAATTCTTTATATAATAAAACAGGAACAGGAACGGGCAAAAAAGCCCGTCCCTTTGATTTTTTTGTATCGGTGATTATGCGTTTTCGCCCTCGGCTGCGCCCTCTTCGGACTTTTCGGCTTCGTCCTTTGCCTCGGGTTCGATGTCCTCCGCCGCCTTTTTATCGGGAGCCGGATCGCCCGTTTCAAGCTTTACGCCCTGAACGTGGATGTTGATGCGCTCAACGGATATGCCGGTCATCGTCTCAACGTCGTCCTTTATCTTCGCCTGAAGCTTTTCGGAAACAACGGGGATAACGGCGCCGTACTGAACTATGATGTGCGCGTCGATAACGGCGGAGCCGTTGTTTATTTCGACCTTTATGCCTCTGGGCACGTTTCTTTTGCTCAGAAGCTCAGCAAGGCCGCCGGTGATGCTCTGTGCCACGCCTGCGATGCCGTCGGTTTCGGTAACGGCCACGGACGCGATGGCGGATATTACGTCGGGCGATATTTTTACCGTGCCGATGTCTATTTCTTCTTCCGTGGGCTCATGGTTTAAGTTTATGTCCTTATCCTCCATTATTTTGTACCTCCTGTTATATTTACGGTGTTGTGTTTTTGTTTACGTATGTAATTCTATCATACAATAAATTTCGCTTGTATGTCTATTTTATTTCCAAAATCTTAATTTTATCCGCGGAAATGCCCGTTTGGGTTATAACGATATCCTTAAGCTGCGCGATCTGCGTCTTTTCAAGGCCGTCGGCCTTTACCGTAAGCGTTACGGAGCCGTCGGTAATATACGCCGCGCAGTCCGCGAAGCCCTTTGCGCGGACGAGGTTTTCAACGGAGCTCTCCGCAAGTATCGCGTCGGCCATTGCATCCAGCTTTTCGGCGGCTTTGCTTTTGTCCTCTTCGGAAAGCGATTCGTTGTTTATTACTTCTTTTAAGAGAAAAGCGGCCTCGTCGCGGCTCTTCTGGCGCGTAAGCCGCGCCTGAGCTATCGCGGGATCTGTCTGCGCGCCCGCGCCTTCGGCGGAAAGGTTGGCGCCGGGCGCGGACACCTCTGCCGTCTCGCCCAGGTCGCTCGACGCGGGGCTTACGGTTTCGGTTATGTCAAACATGCCGTTTGAATCAGTATAAACGACATTTAGATAAACGGCAAGTGCGATAAGTCCCGCAAGTACAACTATAACATATTTTTTCTTTTTTAAATACATTTATTATTCCTCCTTTTGTTTTTATGATGAAAGCTTTATAACGCAGATGCTGCTTGAGGGTATTGAAAAAAGCGTTCTTACGGCTTCTGTTATTGTAAGTACGGTATTATTGTTGTCCGCGCCCTCGCACGCGATTACAACACCGCGCACACGGGGCTCGTTTTTTCTTACAACGATGGGCTCCTGATTTCCGCCGCTCGAAACGGTAAGAATGCTTTTCTGACTGTCGTACGCCGAGGATATGCGCTCTGAATCGGATGACTCTGTCTTGTTCTCGCGGCTTTCGACGGCATATACGCGTTCGGTGCCGTTTTCAAGCGTTATCATTACCTCGCATTCCCCCGCCCCGTCCAGCCTTTCAACTATCGCCTTCACCCGCTGCTCGAGCGTTTTGGCGTATTCTAAATTGTCGCCTTCGTTTGAAGCGCTAAAGTCGGTTTTGTCGCGCGTTTCGCCGACAAGGTCGGGCAGAAATATGATAAAGAGGCCGATAATTATGAGTATGATAATAAATTTCGTGTTTTTGCCGCGGAAAACCTTTCTCAAGCTTTCGATATCCACCGATTCACCCGCTCTCATTTGTTTTAATAATAAGCTCCTGTGCGCCGTATCGCACTTTAAGCGCCGCTTCGTCTATCGCGTTCCGGTCGTCCTCGCCGTAAAGTGTTATTTCAAGCGACTTGACGCTTTGCTCGCCGTCAAGCCGCGCTTTTACGTTTCCCGGGCGCACGCCGTATTCTTCTAATAGATATGCTTTTACATCCTCGCATATTCCCTCTTCGGCAAATCTTATTACCTGCATTTTATACGTATCGTTAAAATCGCGGCCATCAGGACTTTCGGTAATAGTGCCGACGTCGGGCGTTATGTACCCCACCGCACCGTTTGCGAGGTCTTTAAGCGGAGATAAAAGCGCCGCAAGCGCGATAAGGCCGCAGATAAGCTTTAGCGGCGCGCCGAGCGCGCCTTTCGGAAAGAGAAATCTTATTATCCCCAAAAAAACGCTCAGCGCGATAAGCGTTACGATAAAGGATTTTATATAAGCCATTTATTTTGCCCCCACGGAGACCGTAAGACCGATCGAAATTACCATAAACACGCATACGCAGACGTTCAGTGAAAATATATACGAAATCGCCGCCGCAAATCCGTTTAAAAGCTTTGTAAGCCGTTCGTTTCCGAGCGTCTCCGAAAGCGCGGCGGTAATTTTGAAAACGACGAGCTGCGCACCTATCTTTATAAGCGGTATAAGGAAGATGAGCACGACGCCTATGATGCCGAATACCCCGAAGGCCGACTTTATGATGTGGGAATACGAAATTACAAGGTCGGCGGCGTCGGAGATTATTTTCCCCACGACGGGGACGGCATTCGATACGGTGAACTTTACCGTTCTGCCGGCCGCCGCGTCTCCTATAGACGCGACGACTCTGTTTAACGTGATAAAGCCCGTAAAGACCGTGAGCATAAGCCCGAGCGAAAAGTTTAAAAAGCCGGATATAAGATTACAAAGTCCCGAAAGCTTTACCCCGTCGAATACGGCGTCGGCCGATGAGAGCGCAAGGCGGCAGCATATGAGCGGAATGAATACGTATTCGACGGCGTGCGACATGGCTTCGATGAGAAAGAAAAGCCAGAATTCAAGCGTGCCCGCGCTTGCGGCTTCGCCTCCCGTAAAAAGCAATATCACCATGGCGGGAGTGAGCGCCTTGACGAACGAAACGCCGCCCGAGACGGCCGACATTCCCGTCGCTATCACGTCCTTTAATACGGAGATCATAACGAGCGAAGCGCTGAGGGCGCATACGGCGTCGGCCGTTTGCGACACCTCACCCGCCGCGAAGGAGCCGCCGAAAACGGTTATGACGGAGCAGAGTATCATAACGCCGAGGATCAAAAGCGCGCCTTTTAATGCGCTTTTTAACTCCCCGAAAAATATGTCTGCAACTCTGTTCGGGATATTTCTTATCCCCTCTAATCCGCTGCCGCCGACTATTGCGCCCGTGACGGCCTCGGCGCCGAATTCGGGG
This sequence comes from Clostridia bacterium, assembly GCA_017513095.1. Classification (GTDB taxonomy): domain Bacteria; phylum Bacillota; class Clostridia; order Oscillospirales; family RGIG577; genus RGIG577. The sequence goes on from JAFWDJ010000024.1 coordinate 13,225, forward strand.
AAAAGCGCGGCTCTCACGCCGTAGAGCTCATTATCGGCGGCGCGTGCGTCTATGCCGAATCCGTCCAGGGCACCGATATCCGCAGCGCCGGCGGAAACGGCGGATAACGAAAGAAGGAGGATAAAGAATACAAGCTTTTTCATGGCTTTATCTCAATAGCGCCGTAAGCGCCGACAGGACCTCAAAAAACACGGGAAGAGAAAGCGCAAGCAGTATGAGCTTTCCGGCAAATTCAAGCTTGCTTCCGATGGCGCTTTCGCCCGCGTCGCGGCAAAGATTTACGCCTATTTCGCACAGGCACGCGATGCCGACGGCTTTGAGCATAAGCGAAAAGAATCCGCCGTTTATGCCGCCGAGCGCCGCTATGTCCGACAGCCCCGAGAAAATCTCTCCAATATAGCCGAGAGACAGAACGAACAGAAGTATCCCGCAGGCAAGCGAGATAAGTACACGGTATTCGCTTTTGTACTGCTTTAAAACGACAGAGAGGACGACACCCGATAAGGCGATACCGATAAACTTTAATATCTCCATAAAGAATGCCCCCGTCACCCTAAAGCCCGAACACGCTTTTTATCGTGGAAAAAAGTGCACTTATCTCGCGTATCACCATAGTAAGCACTACGATAAGTCCGGCCAGCGTCGTAAGCATGGCCTGCTCCTCGCGCCCCGAACGTATCAGAAGCTGATTGAGCACCGCAACGAGTATCCCAATCGCCGCTATTTTGAATACAAGCTCAACGTCCATCGTTTTTCCTCCCGTCACAGTGCGGCTATCGCGATTATCGCCGCGGCGATTACCGAAAGCCCCATATACATGCGCGTTCTCTTTTTTTCCTCCTCGCGCGCCGAAATCATTATCTGCGAAAGCTCCTCTTTCGCATATGATATCGAGCGTATCTGAGCGACGGCGTCGCCCGCGCCGAGATCGCGCCCGAGTGAGAGCATGGCATCATATTCGCGCGAAGCGAAAACAATAGGCGAAAAAAGCGCCTGAAGCGACGACTCCCATATCGTAAAGACGGGCGGCCTCGGTATGAGGATCATGCTTTCGCGGCATCGAAGATAAAACCGCCCCACGGGCCCGTCTATGCGCGACAGCTTATAAAACGCCTCCTCGAGCGGCGCGCGGGCGAACGTTATTTCGTTCTGAAGCGCCGTAAGACTCAATATAAGGTCGGCGATGATCTCCGTGCGCGCTTTAAGCTGGCGCTTTAAAAATACGCCTAAAGAAAGGCCGGAAAAAAGAATAAGCACACATCCTGCGATTTTCATGACAAAGCTGCGCTCCTTTAAAGATAATGAACGCTCGGCGTTCCGAGCCTCGGCACGTTTGAAAGCGTGACGGCCAGCGAAAACACCTTCTCGTCAAAAAGCCGCGAAAAAGCGGGCTTTTTTCGTATCTCATCGACGCTTTCCCCGTGCGCGGAGGCAATTACGGCGACTCCCGTGTTGTGCGCCGTCATCACGGCGCGCGCGTCGGCTTCGTTTAAGAGCTCGTCTGTAATTATCACGTCGGGCGACATTGAGCGAAGCATAATGCTTACGCCTATGCTTTTGGGGCACATATCGAGCACGTCGGTGCGCACCCCTACATCGTTTTGCGGCTCGCCCTTATACATGGCGCAGATCTCGCTGCGCTCGTCGATAACACCGACCTTTACACCCTTAAAGCCGAGCGTTTCGACGCCGTTTGAAAGCTGGCGCGCGATATCGCGAAGCAGCGTTGTCTTTCCGCACGACGGCGGTGAAATGACGATGACGCTTCTTACGCGGTTGTCCTTTATTATCTCGTCTATTACCGCGTCGGCGCAGCCTTTGATTTCGCGGGCTATCCTGAAATTGAGAGACGACACGTCGCGGATGCTTAAAACCCCGCCGCCGTCGGTTATCACCTTTCCGCAGACGCCGACGCGGTGACCGCCGCGAATCGTTATAAAGCCGCATCTTAGCTCCTCTAAAACGCTGTGCACGGAAGCGCCCGTTATAAATTCAAACGTCGCGGCCATGTCTTCCTTCGTGACCGTATACGGCGCGCTCGGCGGCAAATACGCGCCGATCGGCATACAGCCCGAATCGAGCGAGATCATAACGGGCGCGCCCGTTTTAAGGCGTATTTCATACGCGCGCGCTTTTATATCGCCGGAAAGCCGCAAAAGCTGCGTTCGTATATTCGGTGCGGTGTAATCTGCCGCACGGTCGAATCTCTCGGCCTTTTCGTTTATCGCTTTCATCGCCCGCTCCTTTGTTTTTTGTTTAAGTCTATGGGACAACTTGTAGGTTTAGAACAAAAAAAGAAGGCAGGAATTAACCTGCCTTCCCGGTGACGGAAAGTTTTAAACATTATCCGCGTTTTTCTTCAATTAAAGCCGAAAGCTCGTCTTCGCTTAATACCCTTATGCCGAGCGCGCGGGCACGGTCGAGCTTGCTGCCGGCCTCCTCGCCTGCGACGACGAAGCTCGTTTTCTTCGATACGGACGACGATACCTTCGCGCCGAGGCCTTCAAGCATCGCCGTTATTTCGTTTCGCGTGTAATTCTTTAGCGTGCCCGTGACTACGACGGTAAATCCCGCGAATACGGTCTGGGCTTCCACGCCCGTATACGCCATATTGACGCCGTGCGCCTTTAAGCTTTCGATGAGCGCGCGGTTCTTTTCGACGCTGAAATAATCCGAAAGGCTCTGCGCCATCGTGTCGCCTATATCGCGAAGCGCGGTAAGCTCCTCGCGCGAGGCCGCCATGAGCGCGTCCATGCTTTTAAAGGCCGCGGCCAGCGTTTTTGAGGCTTTTTTCCCGATAAGCGGGATGCCGAGACCGTATAAAAGGCGCTCAAGGCTCCGATTACGCGATGCGTCTATCGCGCGAATGAGATTATCCGCCGACTTTTCGCCGAAGCCCTCAAGGGCGGTGAGACGGTCTTTTTCGAGGGAGTAAAGGTCGGCAATCGACGAGATAAGGCCCTCGTCAAGAAGCTGCTTTATTATGGCGTCGCCGAGGCCGTCAATGTCCATTGCGTCGCGCTCGGCATAGTGGATTATATTTTTATAAAGCTGCGCGGGACAGTCTGTGTTTATGCATCTGTGCGCGGCCTCGCCCTCGTTCTTTTCGACCTTCGAGCCGCAGACGGGACAAAGCGCGGGCATCTTAAACTCCCGCTCCGTGCCGTCGCGCGCGGCTTTATCGACCTTTACGATCTCGGGGATTATATCGCCCGCCTTCTGAACGAAGACAAAGTCGCCGATGCGCACGTCGAGGTTCGAAACGAAGTCGGCGTTGTGCAGCGTGGCGCGAGAAACGGTCGTGCCCGCGATATGCACGGGCTCAAGCACGGCAAGCGGCGTTATGGCGCCGGTGCGTCCCACGTTCACGGCGATATCAAGAATGCGGGTGCGCTGCTGCTCGGGCGGGTATTTATACGCCACGGCCCAGCGTGGGTATTTGGCCGTACTGCCCAAAATTTCTCTGTCGGCAAGGTCGTTGAGCTTTATCACCGCGCCGTCTATATCAAATGAGAGCTCGTGACGCATTTCGCCGATGGCCTCGATTTTCGATATCGCGCTTTCGATATCGCCGCAGAGCGAATAGGCCGGTATCGTTTCGAAGCCGAGCTTTTCTAAGAACTTCAGCGAATCGTAATGCGTTTTCGGCGCGTCTCCCTCGATGCGCTGTATATTGAACACAAAAAGGTCGAGTCTGCGCTTTGCCGCGATCTTGGGGTCGAGCTGGCGAAGCGAGCCTGCCGCCGCGTTTCGCGGATTTTTAAACGGCGTCTCGCCCGCCTCGTCGCGCTCCTCGTTGAGCTTTGCGAACGTCGTTTTTTTCATATATACCTCGCCGCGCACCTCAATGAGCGGTATGTTTTCGGTGAGGCGAAGCGGCATAGAGCGCACCGTTTTCATATTTTCGGTCACGTCCTCGCCCACATTGCCGTCGCCGCGCGTAGCGCCGCGCACGAAGACGCCGTTCTCGTATAACAGCGATACGGAAAGACCGTCGATTTTCGGCTCGACGACGTATTCAATGTCGCGTATTTCCTTTTTTACGCGCTCGTCAAAGGCGCGAAGCTCCGAAAAATCGAACGCGTCCTGAAGCGAGTTCATAAAAACTGCGTGCTGGACGGGCGCGAATTTTTCAATGACCGCGCCGCCGACTCTTACGCTCGGCGAATCGGGTGCCTTTAAATCGGGATTGGCCGCCTCGAGGTCTGTAAGCTCGCGGTAGAGCATATCGTACTCGTAGTCGGTTATCTCTGGCGCGTCCTCGGTGTAATATTTCTTCGAATGGTAGTTTATAAGCGCTGTAAGCTCATCTATCCTCGCTTTTGCCTGTTTTTTATTCATGGCGCGTCTCCCAGAATCCATAGAATTAAAATAAATCTTATTATAAATATTTTACCATACATTTGGAGATTTTACACTCAAAAAAGCGCCGCCAAACGCTTTTTTGGAAGAAAAAAATCGAAATTTTCTTGAAAAAAGGTATTGATTTTTGAAAAAGCCTGTGATATCATAATTAAGCTGTTGTTCGGGCCTTTAGCTCAGTTGGTTAGAGCAACCGGCTCATAACCGGTTGGTCCGGGGTTCGAGTCCCTGAAGGCCCACCATAAACCACGCGTCTGCGCGTGGTTTTTTTATTGAAAAGCTCCGCCGAAAGGCGGAGCTTTTCAATTTATTGTTTCCGTGTGCCGTGAAACGGATTTGCGGCCGGTTTTCGTATCGGCAAAGAATAATCCCGCTCGAACAGCTCTTCGATCAGATCGGATTTGAGCTTCTCCACTTCGACGGACTCAAAAATGTATTTTTCGATGAAAGGCCTGCTTTTTGCGCGGTACTTATAAAGCCCGTTCTTCTCCTGTATGTGCGACAGCTCCCTCCGCCAGAGAAGCGAGAGCTGCCTTTTTAGCTTCGGCTTCCCCGACGGCTTGGGCGGACGCAGTTCATATAAGTCAATCCCGCCGCCCTCTTTGTTTACAACGATGATGCCCCAGTCTTCGGGAACGTGATCCGCCGCATGCGCCGCGTGAGATGAGCCGATAACGATAATGTTTCTGTCGAAGTATTTGTTGTAATCCTTGATTTGCCGCGGCAGACGGGCATATGAATCCGCGTCGCTCTTTATCTCGATCCCGCAAAGGTCGTTCTCTGTCACCATCACAAGATCGGCGCGGGAGCGTCCCATCGAAAGCTCGTCAAAAAAGCGCACTTTTTCGTATTGCTTCTCAAGATAAAGGCACAGACCGTCTCTTATATCGGCGTCATACAGCATATCCGCACTCCCGATACGTTTGTTTTTGCGTCATCGTCTCACGCTTCCTTTCCTTGGGCGCTTTTGCGCCTCGGTGTTCTTTTGAGGATATAATACACCGTCCGGCGGGGATTTTTTAACCCACCGGACGGGTGTGGGGATTAAATCGCGATATTATACGGCTTCTCCCTTGCTTTGTCCGTCGCATAAGTGTCTGGCTCGCATAATTTCAGTAGGTTTTTGCGCGTTCGTTCCGACTGCTTGGTTTATAAGTCCGAATCCACGCTAACTTCGGGCACTGCCGAATACCGTAGTATTTTGATTTAGAGAAGACGAAGGTGTTAGTCGTTTTTCTATTACTTTTGTATTGATATCAGTAAAATCGGTGACCATAAACCCACAGTGCTTGATCAACCTTTCTGCCATCTTCGGGTTTCCTGAAGTTTATTTCCTCGTCATAGAAGTATTTTTCTAATAACCTGATATATTTAAGATATGCAGAGTCACCTTTAATGCTATCGGCTTTTTGCCGAGTAAGTAATTTTAAAAAAGCATTTTCGTTCTTATCTGGCAGAGACCTTAATGGAATGTTGCACCCTGGCACGGCTCCTTCATCAAGCGCTTCGATAGCTTTCATTGCAAATTGGTCATAAATTGGGTAATAACCACCCGAAACAAAATATAGTATAGTTATCAAATACACGGAGCCTACCCCAGTTATTGTTTGTTCCCCATTAACGTTCAAGACTTCTCTTAGGCGTGTGAGAAGATTCTCCGGGTTGTCATCATATGTTTCCTTATTATCAGCATAGTCCTTTTTAAAACTATGAATATTCTGGACAAGGTATCCTATATCTATTTTCCCTTTTCTATTATTTGCCGCAAGACATTCCCCGTTCTGTCCATCATTCCAACCGTTACCTGTAAAAATATAATTGGGGTACTTGCTATCCTTATGATTTATGCGTCCCATTTTCCAGGCTAACATATGAACAATATCTGCGTCCGACCAGTCTGTTTTCGTCAATAAACAAGTGATGTCTTTCTCAATCCATTCGCAACTACGAGAAATCCTTTTTACAGTGTATTTATCTTTATCTAGAAAATAATCATTACTATATAAATCGATAAACTCTTTGCGCTCAATGGGCATGCTATTAACACTAAAAGATTGCAGTTTCATTTTTTACTATCCTCCGTTCTACTTTCTTAAATAGACTTTTAATGTTTTGTTCATTTATTACCTATCTTCTTTTCTCCCTTCTGTCTCCAAAATCGCGCAGCTTTTTCGCCGCCGCACATCGCTCCATACCCATATAATAACACAAAGCAACATCTTACGGCAAGCCTCACAAAGATTCACACATCCCATTCCCTGCCGGCGGACAGACGCGTTTCCGCCTCCGCTTACTTATACGCCCTCACCGCCGATTCAAGCGCCGCTTTCACTTCGTCCCTTAACTCCGCGGGCTCCAGCACGACGACGTCCGGCGCGTAGCTTATCGCGAACTGCTTCATCGCAAGCCTGTTTACGCGCGCGGAGACGTCCGCGTGCGTTTCGGTCTCGTTAAAAAAGCGCACGTCCATGCCGAACATATCAATGACGTCGCTTATCATCGCCTTTACGATGCGAAACGTTACACGCGCGTTATCGCTCGAATACATATAGACGTGCTCCGCCATGTACTTTGCGAGGTCGAAACGCCTGCCTTGTGCGCCTTCGAGCGTGTCAAACGGCTTTACGGGCGACTCCTCGAGAATTTTTACGTCCGCTATGCGGTCAATGCGGTAATTCGATATGTCGTTATATTTGTCGTAGTTGCATATAAGGTAATACTTGCCCTCTTTGGCTGCCATCTGATAGGGGCTTACGATATACTCGCGCACGGAGCCGTCCTCTCTTATGCGCTTGTGACGCTTTTTGTCAGCGCCGTATTCAAGATACGAAAAAGAGACCTTCCGCCCCTTCGATATTGCCTCGTCGAGCGTTTGTATCGTAAAAAACAGCTCGGGATTCTGCGGCAGCGTATCGGGCATGGTGTAGATGTGCTTTACGTGAGCGTGAAAATACTCGCTCGAAAGCCCCTCGAGCTTTTCAACGAGCTCCCTGCACTGGTTGTATGGGATGTGCTTCGAAAAGAGAAGGCTGTCGATAAGGAGACGAAGCTCCCCTTCGGTAAAATCGCGCAGAAGATAAAAGTCGTAGAGGATATTGGCCTCCTCGGGCTCCCCGGTCCTGGGGTTCGGGATCATGCGCTTTGTTTCCTTGTATTCGATACTGTATCCGAAGTCGATAAGGTCGAGGATGTTGCGGCGAACGGCCTTGCGGTCGGCCTTCATGCCATACTCCCTTAAGAGTATGTCCTGAATCTGTTTTTGGCTGAGACAATGATTCTCGTCCGTGTATTTTTTAAAGATGTCCAGAATATTTAATATTAGGAGCTTCTTTGGCTTTTCCGTATACATTTTCGTCACCTCTCGTTTATTTTATCATTTTCTTCATAATAATACAACACCGGATGGGGCGAAAAAGCCCCATCCGATGACTCGCGGTTTTCTTATGCGACAGCGGTTTTGGAAACGGCGCAGCTTTCCCGGAGGCTTTTCATATCTTCGGAAACGAGGACGCCCTTCTTTGCGAGAGCGTGCGCCACGGCGTCCAAAAAGGCGCGGTTCTTTACGAGAAGCTCCTTGACCTTTTGATAGTAACGCGCCATGTCCGCGGCCGCAACGGCCTCCTGCCTTGCCATAAGCTCGTTTGAGTCACGGTGAGTATCGCTGCGGTAGAGGTCAAAGCCGCTAAAGCAGAGATCGTTTTCCATGTAATCGATGAGTGAAAAAGCTTCATCAATATCCTGCGAGCTGCCCACGTCGAACGTGCCGAAGCGTATTTCCACTGCGGCGCGTCCCGCAAGAGATACGAGGATATTGTATTCCATGTCGGAAAGCCTGTGAATTGAGCCTTTGGCGCGCGACTGTGTAATGCCGGTCCCGTCGCCGTCCTCAAAATGTGCTATAACGAGCGAAACGCTGCCGGGAGAAAGGAGCTCGGACGCGGCTGCGTGTCCGCTCTCGTGGTATACGAGCAAGGAGTTGTTGCTTTCTGCGGAAAGATCGATGGGCACGTGTTCGCCGGGCGCAAGCTTGTATTCGATGAGAAGGCACGCCTGCGTGATATGCTCCATGGTGATGTGCTCCGCGCGGCTGTAGCCCGCCAGAAGGCCGGCCTCGTTTATCACCGTCTCCAAAACGGCACAGGAGCGGCCGCCGAGGATGCTCGCTACGGTTTTCGGGTCTATGTCTTCGCAGAGCTTCTTTTTGGAGAGGTAGTGGCTTATGATATCCTCCGCGTCTTTGCCGCGGGGAGCACGTACATTGATGCTTTGGTCGAAGCGCCCCGCGCGGGTCAGCGAACGGGGCAGCTTGCCTACGTCGTTGGCCGTTGCGAGAATGAATACGTCCTTTCCCTTCACCTCGTCGATGCAGGCCTGCACCGCTACGTATTCCTCGGAGTCGCGGTGGCTCGAGTCGTCGTTTGCGAATTTGTCCATGTCGTCCATAAAGACTATCGACGGCGCGTTTTCGGCGGCCGCGTCGAACGTGTCCTTTATCGTCTTTACGAATTCGCCGTTCGGCTCCGTTTTGCGGCAGATAAAAGTCTTACGCCCCGAGGCTTCGATGAGACACTTCGCCATGAGCGACTTGCCTACGCCCGGTTCACCGTAAAGAAGCAGTCCGTTGGGAGCGTTCGCGCCGAGCGCGCGATAGACGTCCGTGTTCTTAAGCGTGTCCGCGATGCGGATAAGATCGCGCTTTATCGATGCGTAGCCTATGACCTTGTCAAATGCGTTCATGATTTTGTCCTCCGTTTTTTTATTGCTTTTATTTTTCCTTACGACTGTATTCTAAATAAAGCCATGGGGCTTTTTTGCCGCATCGCCAATGAAAAAACGGAGATTTTATAAAATAACGTGCGGCGGATTTTTCCCCGCGCGCGAAAAAGCTCCGCGTCAGCGGAGCTTTTTTGCTTTATCCCCTTTTTTGTCTTCCTCTTCGCTTTGCGACTGCAGCGCGTCGTATCCCCTTTCGCCCGTGCGTATCTTTATCGCGTCTTTAATCTCGTAGACGAATATCTTGCCGTCGCCGACCTCGCCCGTTTTCGCAACGCGCATTATCGCGTCGATCGTCTTGTCGCGCCAGTCCTCCGAAGATACGACTATCTCGAACTTAATCTTCGGATGCATCATGATATCGACGGCCTGGCCTCTTACGACCGTCTTGTAGCCGCGCTGTATGCCGAAGCCCATGACCTGCGAAACGGTCACGCCGTTTACATCGATGTTGCTTAACGCCTCTTTTATATCCTCAAGCTTTTCCTCACGCACTATCGCTTCGATTTTGTACATCATAAAAAATCGTCCTCCTTTTATCAGTCAAGACCGTTGAACGAGGGATACGCGTTCTCGCCGTGCTGAGTCGTATCCATGCCGAGAAGCTCTTCTTTCGGCTCAACTCTGAGCTTCGTTACGGCCCGCGTTATACCCGCGCAGATGAACGTGCCGACGATTGCGACCGCTATGGTCACGCCTATGCCCGCAAGCTGTGCAAGGAAAAGATGCGTATCGCCGAATACGAGGCCGTCCCAGCGTGCGACGGGGTTTATATCGCTTCTTGCGAAGAGGCCCGTTGCTATGCCGCCCCATACGCCGCCTATGCCGTGGCAGCCGAAAGCGTCGAGCGCGTCGTCGATTTTAAGCTTCTTCTTTAAAAGTATCATGCAGAAATAGCATATCGGGCTTACGGCAAGACCTATGATTATTGCGCTCCAAATCGGAACGAAGCCCGCGCCGGGCGTTATTGCGACAAGTCCCACGACAAGTCCGGTCGACGCGCCCACGAGCGTGGGCTTGCCCTCGCGCACTACGTCGATGAGCATCCACGAAAGAAGCGCCGAAGCGGAAGCAAGCGCCGTAGTCGTAAAAGCGTGAGCCGCAAGACCGTCTGCGGCAAGCGCGCTGCCGGCGTTGAAGCCGAACCAGCCGAACCACAGAAGCGACGCGCCCAAAAATACGAACGGGATATTATGTACGCGGTACGAGGTGTGCTCGATGCCGCGTCTGCCGCCGAGCATCTTTGCAAGCACGAGACCCGTAACGCCGGAGCTTATATGAACTACGTTGCCGCCCGCGAAGTCTACGGAGCCGATCTCGGCTAAAAATCCGCCCTGACCCCAGACCATGTGAGCCATGGGATAATACACTACAAGCGACCAGAGCGCGATGAATACGAACAGCGCCCTGTATTTGATGCGTCCCGCAACGGCGCCCGTTATGAGCGCGGGCGTTATCATGGCGAACATCATCTGAAATACCGCGAAGGTAAGCGACGAGAGCGTCGGCGCGTAGGAGCTTACCTCCCTGAAATCAAGTCCGTTAAAGCAGACGTACTCAAAGCTTCCGATAACTCCGCCGTGATCCGTGCCGAACGAGAGCGAGAAGCCTAAAACCACCCACATAACGACCGAAAGCCCCATAATACCGGCGCAGGCCATCATGGTATTTACTACGTTTTTGCGCCGCACGAGACCGCCGTAAAAGAATGCCAGTCCCGGCGTCATGAAAAATACGAACGCCGCGCATATTAGAATGAATGCGTTGTCACCGAAGTTCATTAAGATTACCCCCCAAGCGAAATAGAATAAAAAAAGACGCTCAGGCAAAACTGCCTGAACGTCTTTGTTCACGCTGATATAATACCACGCGGCGCGCCGAAAATCAATACCCGTTCCGATGTTTGGCAATAGCGCCGAAAAGAAGGCGCGATTTTATCGTCACATTTGACAAAAAGTACTATAAATCTGCGTCGGTATTTGATTTGGGGACGCTTTACTCTTCGATGAGCCAGTAATCGTTGTCGTCGCCTTCACTTAAAATGAGGGTGTCGAGCTTTTTATAATCTCCGCCGTAATTATACGAATATATGCGGCCGTTTACAACGTAGTAGATAACGTCGCCGATGTAGCACAGGCGCTCCTGGCCGAGATATACGTATGAGCCGGAGTCGTCGATAAGCTGCGCCTCCTGCTTCAGCTTTTCGCCGTTTATGTGGAATACGTAAGCGGCGTACGTATAGTCGTTTGCCGAATAATCCTCGGTCGAGAAGGCGAAGTTATTGCGGGCCTTGTCAACCATGAGCGCCTTGTGATCGTAGGTCACTTCGGAGTATACGCTGCGCGAGGTGCCGACCTTTACGGTATCGAGCTCGACCGGCTGGCCGTTTACTATCTTAAAGAGCGAAAGCTTTAAGCCGTCGTCTATGGTGCCCACGTTCTCGCGCTGGCCCTTGTCGTTTATTATAAAGCTGTCCTTCGTGTCGCGGCCTATGCCCAAAAGAAGGTCGTCGCCCACCGGATGGAGATACGAGGAGTATCCGGGCACCTTTAATTGACCCGTTATTTTGGGATTTGCGGGGTCGGACGCGTCTATGACGAAGAGCGGGTCGACCTGCTTGTACGTTACCATGTAGACCGTGCTGCCGTCAAATCTTGCGGAGTATACGCGCTCGTCCTTCGCAACGCCCGTAACAGAGCCCGCAACGCTCATATCGGAGGGGTCTATGATAAAGAGGCTGCTTCCGTTCTTTCCGCTGTAATCGGTCGTTACGACTCTGAAATAGCCGTTGTACTCGTCCATCGCGAACTGGTTTATAACGGAGCCGGGAAGCTTTACGCTGCCCTGAGGAATAACGGATCTGCCCTCAAGGTCAAAGTATAATATGCACGTCTGCGTATCGTTATTATCCCAATCGTATTCATACGAGGCGATGTATATCGAGTCGTTGTTCATATATACGTCGCCGCCGTTTCCGAATACGGATTCGATGTTTGCCGGGGAATCGTCGGTTATGTCTATTACCGCGAAGTTTAGATAGCTCGTCTCGGTAATCTGAGGCATAATGGCAATCTTGTTTGCCTCAATCTCGGTCGCCTTGCCGCCGTTCGCCTTTGTGTCGCGGTATACGGGGATGAAGTCTTCGTCAAGGTCGTATACGTATTTTTCGGTGATGATGTATACGAGGTCGTCTATCTTTCTCGTGGATACGTTGTAGCCCTCAAGCTCGGAGGATTTAACGAGCTTCGGAGCGCTTTTGTCGGATATGTCGTATACGAACGCCGCCGTGAAGCTCTTGCCGTAAAAGCTTCCGAGCATAAGCTCGTCGCTGTTTTCGTTTTCGTACGTCTCGTAATAGTCGGTCGAGCCTACGAGCACGAGTCTGTCGCCGTCGACGTACATATCGCGGTAGTATGCGTTGTCGGGAGCCGAAAGCTCGGACGCAAGCTCCATTTTGCCGTTGTCCTTCGCTTCAACGATGTAAACGCCGTCGTAGCTCATATAATATATGAACTTTCCGTCGGTCTTTATTATGTCGGCCTCGTCCACGCCCTCGACCTGGGTGTTGGTCTCGGAGTAATCGGCGTCGTCGCCGCCTCCGCCCATGCCGCCCTCGGCCGTTTTTGTGGCGGAATTGGATGCGGAAACGCGCAATTCGTCGCTGTCCTCGGCCTCCTCGGCTATGGCGCCGTCAGCCGCGTAGAAGTAGTCGTAACTCGCGAACATATTCGAGTAATTCTTTTCGACTACCGATTTTATCTCGCTGTGCGAAGCGTAATATTTAAGGCTGCCGAGCGCATTCTCGGCCGCCGCGAGTGCGTTTTTCGCATCAGCCGCTTTGTCGTCGCCGTAAATGGTTATATAGCCGTCGGAGAAGTCGACGTTAAGTCCCAGCGCCGTCTCGCAGAGCGCGCGTATCGGCACCATGGAGCGGTCGTTCTTTATTATCGTTTTCGTATCGAGCGGGTAAGTCTGGCCGTCTACCGAAAACGACGACTCGTTTATCGGGAAGATTATCGTTTTGCCCGATATTTTAATTACCGCCGCGTTGTTTTCAAACGATACGTCCGCGCCGAACGCCTCGGAAATCGATCTTAACGGTATGAGCGTGCGGTCCGAATTTACTATCGGGGTGACGCCGGAGTTGTCCGCGTCATGGTAGAAGACCGTACCGTCCTTTAAGTATCTCGGGTCATGGAGACGGAACACGACCACGCTGTCGGATGAGCCGCTGCTTTCGGACTCGGCAAATCCGACGGACGAAACCGCTACTGCGCCGATGATAAGAAGCACGGCGAGAAGCATAGCTATAAGTCTTTTCATAATTATCTCTCCTGTCCGTTTATTTGTTAAATAAGACGATAATAATTATAAAAAGTTTCAAAATAATTAAGAAAATTTTAATAAAACTGCTCGCGGAGCAGATTTATTATCTTTTTTTCAAGGCGCGACACCGACACCTGAGAAATTCCCAGAATCGCGGCCGTCTGAGTCTGCGTAAGGTCGTGGAAGAAGCGAAGATCAATGAGCCGCCTCTCCTTTTCGGGGAGGCGCAAAATAGCACTGCGAAGCGCCAGCCTGTTAAGAATCGCCTCCTCTGTATCGGAGCCTGAGAGCATGCTTTCAAGCGTCGCCCCATCGCCGTCCCAAAGCGGCGCGTCGAGACTCTGAGGCGGGGACACAGCTTCGATGGCCGATGCGATAAGCTCGCTTTCGACGCCGAGCCTTTCGGCTATTTCGCTTAGCTTCGGCTCCCTTCCGAAAGCGGCAGAAAGCTCCGCGGAGGCTCGCTGCGCCTTGTACATAAGCTCCTTTAGGCTGCGGGACGACTTTATCATCGACGAGTCGCGGAAATACCGCTTTATTTCGCCGATTATAAGCGGCACGGCGTAGGTAGAGAACTTTACATTGTAGGACGCGTCAAAGGCGCGGGCGGCGCGCATAAGGCCTATGGCGCCTATCTGAAACAGGTCCTCCGCGTCGGCGCCGCGCCCCGTAAAACGCGAGCACACGCCGCGCACGAGCTTCATGTTTTTAAGTATAAGCTCTTCCCTCGCGCCGTCGTCGCCGTCTTTGATCCTCTGTATGAGCCTGTCATTTTCCTCGGAATATGAAGTGTTCATCGCCTTGTGATTATGCGCTTGCGCATTACGACCTTCGTGCCGCGCCCCACCCTTGAGCTTACGCGCACGCTGTCCATAAAGCTCTCCATGATCGTAAAGCCCATGCCGCTCCTCTCGCCCGTTTCGCAGGTCGTAAAAAGCGGCGTTCGCGCCCGCTCGATGTCCTCGATGCCGCTTCCCCTGTCGGATATGCCGACCTCGAGCGTATCCGAATTGATTATTCGGGCGCGAATGGAAATCTCGCCCATCGCGTCCCTGTATGCGTGTACAATGCAGTTCGTCACCGCCTCGGATACGGCCGTTTTTATCTCGGTTATATCCGAAAGCGTGGGATCGAGCTGCGACGCGAACGCTGCGACCGCGGCGCGCGCAAAGCCTTCGTTTACGGAGCGCGCCGGTATTGTAAGCTTTAAATAATTGTTTACCGTCATTTTATGTACCCCCTTTTATCTTATCCGTATGAGACGGTTTACGCCCGACATCTCGAATATGCGCCTTATCTGAGCATTTTTCACGCGAAGCTCAAGAGTAGCGCCGAGCTCGCACAAAAGCTTGTAGCGTCCCAGCACAAGCCCTATGCCGGAGCTGTCCATAAAGACGACGCCGCTCATATCAATGGTAAGCTTCTTTACGTCCTTCATAGAGATTATGTCGTCTATGGCGTCTCGCGTCTTTTTTGCCGTGTGATGATCGAGCTCGCCGCTTAAATATACGGTAAGCCCGCCGCCATTGTATTCGTACGTTATCTGCATGGTATGACCTCCGAAAAAAGCATTTAACGAAAGCATTATAAGCCCCGGGACTCAAAAATACCCGAAAAGATTGTCGCAAAAAAAATAAGGGCCGCCAAAATGGCGGCCCTGCGGCAAGATTTTACGTTATAACTTCGTACATTGTCTGCGCGTCGTCTTTTCTCACCGTTTCCTTAACGTCCGTTACCCTGACCTTTATATTCTTCTGTCCGAAGGCAATTTCTATTGTGTCGCCCGCTTTTATCTCGTAAGAAGCCTTGGCCGGTCTGCCGTTTACGATGACGCGCCCCGCGTCGCACGCTTCGTTTGCGACCGTTCTGCGCTTTATTAGACGCGATACCTTTAAATACTTGTCAAGTCTCATGGCTTTCCTCTCACTTAAAAACACGATATAGAAAATATAGCTTCTGTTTTGCGAAACAGAAGCTATAATCTGCAAAATCAAATAATTATGCGATGGTATCCTTAAGAGCCTTGCCTGCCTTGAAAACGGGAGCCTTAGAAGCGGGGATGTCGATAGTCTTGCCGGTCTGCGGGTTCTTGCCCTTGCGAGCGGGACGATCCTTAACCTCAAAAGTACCGAAACCGATTATCTGTACCTTGTCGCCGGCCTTGAGCGCCTCGGTAACAACGTCGAGTACTGCGTTTACGGCAATGTCTGCGTCCTTCTTGGATAAACCTGATTTCTGTGCAACGGTAGCAATTAACGTGCTTTTGTTCATGATAACCTCCAAATGTTTTATTTTTTCTCTCTTAACAATGCTTAAGACTAAAAGTTAAACCAAATTTTTATATTCGTTCCAAAGCTTGTCCATTTCAACAAGGCTTAACTTGTCAATGGGTACATTATACCTTAATTCCGCCTGCTTTTCAATATATAAATAACGACTTATGAATTTTTTATTTGAAGCCATCAAAGAAAGCTCCGGGTCTATCTTCAGCCGTCTCAATATATTCACGCAGGCGAACATAACGTCGCCTCCCTCTTCGGAGATCTTTTCGCAATCGCCCGATTTTAAGGCCTCGGAAAGCTCGTCCACCTCTTCGCGAAGCTTTGAGAGGGCGTCATCGTCGGATTCAAAGTCAAATCCGACCTTGGCGGCCTCCTTTTGTATTTTGTACGCATACATCGGCGAGGGCAGACTCTTTGCGATGCCGCTCATAACGTCGGACGCGTCCTTCTGCGCCTTTTCCTGCTTCTTTATCTTCGCCCAGTTGTCAAGCACCTCGTCGGCGTTGTCGGCCTTAACGTCGGAAAAGATGTGAGGATGACGCCGTATCAGCTTTTCGCAGATGCCGGTCGTCACGTCGTTGATATTGAAGCGGCCTGATTCTCTGGCCATTTCCGTATGGAATACGACCTGGAGCAGAACGTCGCCGAGCTCTTCCTTTAAATGCTCGTCGTTTCGTTCCTCTATCGCGTCAACTACCTCGTAAGTCTCCTCGATAAAGTTGCTCTTTATTGAATCGTGCGTCTGTTCGCGGTCCCACGGGCACTCTTTGCGCAGGATCTCCATTATCTTTAGCAAGTCAGAAAAAGTATATGCGCTTTTTTGTTCAAAGTCAACCATTTATTTTGATATCCTTTCTTTTTTTATCCACCCGAAGCGCTCCATTATCGAAACGAGCTTTTTGCCCTTGGGCATAAGCAAGAGGTCCTCGCGTATAAATCCGCGCAGCGCCACGAGCATGAAGAAGTATATGAGAAGCGCGGCAACAAGCGCAGCAAGTGTGGCTATATGAGGATTTATTACCCTTGCGAGCGCATTGTAGCATACGTACGAGCCTACGCCCATCGCCGCCGCGCTTACAAGCGGCTTTATGAGCATATTTAAGAAATTCAGGCGGATATGCGTGACCTTTATAAGCATTATAAAGTTGAGTATCGTTATCGTGGCATAACAAAGCGTTGTGCCTATGGGCGCGCCGCCTATGTTTATCGACGGAGTGCCGACTAAAAAGTAATTCGTAACAAGCTTTACAACGCCGCCGCAGAGCATTGTATATACCGGTATATTGGGACGGCTTATCGCCTGGAGCATGGAGTTCGTTATCGACACCATGCAGACGAAAAGCACGCCCGCTCCGAGCGAAGTAAGCAGCGGAGCCGCGATCTCGACCTCGCTTAAGCGCTTAAAGAAGATAAGGCTCAAAATGGGCTTGCTCAACACGGCAAGGCCTATGGCGCAGGGCATTGCTATAAGCATACCTATGCGGAGTCCCGAGCCTATAGTCGCGTGAAGCTTTACCTTGTCCTTTACCGCGAACGCGGCCGAGATTATCGGGATTATGCTAATGCTTAAGCTTACGACTATCGAGGGCGGCAGATTGAAAAGCGTTACGGCCATCGACGTATACGTGCCGTAGAGCGAATTGGCCTGCGCCTGCGTAAAGCCCGCGTCACCGAGACGGTTCATAACGAGCAGAAGGTCGATAAGGTTGGTTATGCTTATGACCGACGCGCCTATCGTTACCGGTACGGCTATCTTTAAAAGCTGGCGGAATATTTCCTTTCCGGGCCGCGCCTCTTGCCCCTTGGCAAGGCTTTTTATCTCGCGCACGCGCTTTGAGCGCTGGTAATAGACCCACATGAGAATCGCGCCCAGAATGCTTCCGACGGTTATACCCGTAACTGCTCCGGAAGCCGCAAGCTCGATGGACTGACCGGCCTTTATTATCATATAAGCCGCAAGAAAGCCTATTACAAGCTTTGCGGCGGCCTCCACCACCTGAGACATCGCCGTGGGTACCATGTTCGAGAGCCCCTGAAAGAAGCCGCGGAACGTGGACATTATCGCAACAAAGAATATCGCGGGAGCGATCACGAGCACGCTCGTCATGGCCTTATCGTTGTTCGCGGCCTTTGAGAAGGCGTCGGCTCCGAAGAACATTATAAGCGAAGCCGCAAGTCCCACGACCATGAAAACCACGAGGGACACGTTGAATATGCGTTTAACGTCAGCCCATCTTCCGAGCGCCGCGTTTTCGGATACCATTTTCGATATGGCAACCGGAAGTCCGGCGGTGGAAAGCACGAACAGCAGCTGATATATGCTGTACGCGGTCTGAAAGTATCCCATACCCTCGCTGCCTATTAAGTTTGTAAGCGGCACCTTGAAGAGCGCGCCGATAATTTTTACAATGACGTTTGCGGCAATGAGGATCATCGCGCCGTGCATAAACGAACTCTGCGTGTTCGTAAGACTTGATCGCCTTTCGTTCAAAGAATAAGCCTCCCGAAGTTTTTAATAAATAATATGGAGCGCCGTGCGTTTTTATGCGGTGCGCCGCTTATACGTTGAATAAAAGCTCCGCGTAGGTGGGTATGGGCCAAAGCTCCTCGTCCACGATACGTTCAAGCGAATCGCAGTATCTTCTTATCTCGTCCATATCGCGGCAGATAACGTCGCGGTAGTAGCAGGCATTGTCGAAGGTAAATTCGCGTCCGAGTATCTTCTTTAAATCCTGCCTTAACGTATATACGGCCTCATTTAAAGCGTTTATGCGCGTTGAAACGACCTTGAACTGTATCGACAGATTCTCCGCAGCAGCGCTGTCTATCGCCTTTACGGCCGCGAGCGTCTCGGATATTTCCTTTAAGTACTTCTGCGACGCCGGAACTATCTGACGGCGCACGAGGTCTATGAGCGTACGCGCCTCGATTATCTTTTCCTTGGAGTATTTTTCGAGCATTATATCGAATCTTGCGGCAAGCTCGGACATCTGGTAGATGTTGTAGCGCTTGAAGATGGCAATAGTCTTTCTTTCAACAACGACCTTGGACGCGTCGACCATATTCGTTATCTCGGGAAGGCCTCTTCTTCTCGCTTCCTCGACCCACTCCTGCGAATAGCCGTTGCCGTTGAATAAAACGCGGCTGTGATTTTTGTAGATGTCCTTAATGATATCGCGTATTCCCGCGTTTATATCGTCGTATCCCCTGAGGCGTTCGGTTATTATCTCAAACGATTCCGCCGCTATCGTGTTTATTATCGTCGTTGCGAACGATACGGGCGCGGACGAGCCGAGCATGCGGAACTCGAACTTGTTTCCCGTGAACGCGAACGGCGACGTGCGGTTTCTGTCGGAGTCGTCCGCCGATACGCTGGGGATGGCGCCCACGCCTACCGTGAGCGTGCTCTGCTTGTGAGCGGGCTGCTTCGGCGCCTCGCCCGCGATGTTAAGGAGCTTATTCGTTATATCCTCGCCCAAAAACATCGAAACTATGGCCGGCGGAGCCTCAAATCCGCCGAGTCGCTGGTCGTTGCCGGTGTTGGCAGCGGAAAGCCTGAGGAGTCCCGCATATTCGTCGACCGCGCGCACCATTGCGGAGATGAAGAGAAGGAATTCGAGATTGTCGCGTTCGCCGCCCTTCTTGGGAGGAGCGAGAAGATTTTTGCCCGTGTCCGTGGAGATGGACCAGTTGTTGTGCTTGCCGGAGCCGTTTATGTAGGAGAAGGGCTTTTCGTGGAGCAGGCATGCAAGACCGTGACGGTATGCCACGCGCTGCATCGTCTCCATTATGAGCTGGTTCTGGTCGGAGGCTATGTTTGCGGTGGTGTAAACGGGCGCAAGCTCGTGCTGCGCGGGAGCCACCTCGTTATGCTTCGTTTTCGCGAGTATGCCCATCTTCCAAAGCTCTATATCGAGCTCCTTCATGTACGAGGATATGCGCTCGGAAAGCGCGCCGTAGTAGTGATCCTCGAGCTCCTGACCCTTGGGAGGGCGCGAGCCGATAAGCGTGCGTCCCGCGAAAACGAGGTCCTTGCGCTGAAGGAACTTCTTGTAATCTATGAGGAAGTATTCCTGCTCAACGCCGATGCTGGGCGTTACCTTTTTTACGTCGTCGTGGCCGAGCACACGCAAAAGCTCGACGGCCTTGTCGTTTAAAGCCTGCATGGAGCGAAGAAGCGGGGTCTTTTCGTCCAGCGTTTCGCCCGTGTACGACAAAAACGTAGTGGGTATGCAG
The DNA here is from genome assembly GCA_017513095.1 of Clostridia bacterium. Classification (GTDB taxonomy): domain Bacteria; phylum Bacillota; class Clostridia; order Oscillospirales; family RGIG577; genus RGIG577. The sequence continues at coordinate 33,204 of JAFWDJ010000024.1, forward strand.
AGCGTAACGCCCGACAGGTCCTCCTTTAAGAAGGTGGGCGACGTGGGATCCCACGCGGTATATCCGCGCGCCTCGAACGTAGCCCGAAGGCCGCCCGACGGAAAGCTCGACGCGTCCGATTCACCCTTAATCAAGACCTTGCCGTTGAATTCGAGTATTGCGTGTCCGCCGTGCTCCGCCGAAAGAAAAGCCTCATGCTTTTCGGCGGTAGAGCCGTTTAAAGGCTGGAACCAGTGCGTATAATGCGTGGCTCCCCTTTCAAGCGCCCACTCTTTCATAACGAGAGCGACCTCGTCGGCCACCTCGCGTGAAAGCTGATATCCTCCGTCTATGGCTTTTCTGAATTCCTGATAAGCCTGCGCGCTTAAACGCTCCTTGATTATGCTTTCGTGAAAAACGTTGCACGCGAAGTCTCGCTCCATTACAAAATTATTATTATCCATACCTGCACACATAATCCATTTAAGCTATTTAGACCTTATGGACATTTCCTTTCTCCCAAAAACATGGGTTTATTTGAGTTAAAAAACCGCCGTAAAGCTTTTATTAAATTTATATAATAAGTCAGTTGAACTTATCAAACGCAAATTCTGTCCCCTCGGCTTTCGGAACGCCGTAATAGTCCCACTGGTGATCCGTGTCGCGCATAAATTCGTCCGTTACGTTGAAATATTTATGCGCGGCGTAAGACGTAAATCTGTCGCCGTGTATATTGTCCTCGGTTATGCCGAAATCTATTGGGTCGTCCCACGTTGCGTCCACGCAGTACCACTCGCCGCCTAAGTTTACCATATTCCACGCGTGCTCCTCTGCGGAATACGCGTGCGCGCCGGAGATTATCATGTTTTCTATGCCCAGCATATCCATAAAAAGTGAGAACGTCGAGGCATAGCCCATGCACGAGGCGCTGTGCTCTATAAGGAAACCGTAAGGATTTTCACAGTCCCCGCCGCCTTCGCCGACTATTGCGCTTTTGTCGTAATCGGCGTGGGTTATCATATAATCGTGTACGGCGTGCTCCTTTTCGTATTCGGTCATGTCGCAGGTTATGACGCGGGACAATACGTCAGCCGCGGCGCGCAGCACGGCCGCGTCCTTTTCGGAAAGCCCCGAGGCGTCGCCGGTGCGGTATGCCGCAAGCACGGCGGTGGAGTCGTATACGGCCATTTCGTTTAAGCCCGACGAGTCGAACACGACGTAACCGTTTTCATCGAGGGATACGGCATATTCAGACGCGTCGTACAGATCCGCCGAAGCGGCGCCGTCATCGCCCGCAGATTCAAAGCAGCCGCGAAAGGCCGCCTTCGCCGCGGGGGTATCCGTGCATATCAAAAGCGCGGCAAAGCCTTGCCGGGACACGACCTCGGCGGACTTTACGATATCCGCCTCCCTCGGCGCGTATCCCGAGAAATCCGAGTATCGGTTTTTTATGTATTCGTAAAGCGCGTCGGCCGCTTCGTCCCCGCAGTCCTCTTCGGAAAGCCGAAAAACGGCGATCTCCTGCGGATTTAAGCCCTCGGCGCAGATTACGGCAGCGTCTTTTAAAAGCCCGCCGTCAATGCCGTAAAAATCTTTTGCGTATTTGAATGCTTCGCTTTTTTCGGCAAGCGTTTCTTTATAGACCGAAGAGTCGGGCTGGCTTTTTAGTACGATTTCGGCAATTTCAAGCGCCGATTTTTCGGGCGCCGACCGGCCTTGACACGCCGAAAGCGCAAAAACTGCCGCCAAACATAAAAGCAAAAGGAAAAGTCGTTTCATTTTCACCTCGGAAAGTACCGAAATATAAAAACACGCTGCTTTTATAATATCACAATTCGGCCCGTTTGTCGAATAAAACTTTGCAAATAATAAAAAACGGTAAGCCTGCCGAAAAAAACGGAAGGCTTACCACGTTTATTCGTCGTTTATTGCAGTTTTGCGCCGCAGCTTGAGCAGAACTGACTGCCGGGCGCGTTTCCTGCGCCGCATTCGCCGCACATCACGCTGTCCTTAACGCCCGCAAGCTTTATCTTTAAGAGTTCTATATCCTTAAGCTTTTCGGAAATGACCGCGCATTTTTCGTTTATGGTCTCCGAAGGCTCACCGTTCTCCGAGAAAGCTTTATATACGAGCCTGCCTATTTCGGTGTAGAGAGAATCCACTTCGTTTTCAACGTCGGCTATCGCGACCTTCAGCTTGGTCGCTTCAACGATCTCGCCCGTTTTTTTTGTTACGGTCGTCGTCGTCGAACGCGCCGCCTTGACAAATTGGTTGAATAAACCGCTCGTTATGTTGTCTGCCATCATAGTCACCTTTCTTTATGTTACTTAAAATAAATGCATCTGTAATATATTTATTATATCGGGAAACTCCCGAAATGTCTACATGGTTTCGGCTATTTTTTATTTAAGAAAGCCTCAAGCTTTTCGTGATTGCGCTTAACTTTTGAAAAATCATCGATATACTCATACGGATATTTGTAGTTGAAAACGCGCTCTATCCTGCCGCCGCCGCAGAGAAGCTTGCTTACAGCTCCCGCTCCCGCGCCGAGCACGGGCATTACCTCCTCCATCATATATACGTTGTAGAGGCTTTCAAAGCCGGGCTTTGAATAGCCCGTGTTTTCAAGATTGCCGAGCGTAGATTTCTGGCGGTAGAGATAATACGGAAGATATCCGTTTTCCGAAAGTCGCTCGGACGCGTACGAAAGCATGCCGTTTACCCGCTCGAACTCGCGCGTCATGTCGACGCGGTCGTAGTTCAAATTCGAGCCGCGCTTTACGCTCAGCGTGTGAACCGTCACGTTCTCGGGCTCAAGCGTCAGAATATCGTCCACGGTACGCATAAAGCTCTCCTGCGATTCGCCCGGGAGCCCTGCTATGACGTCCGTATTTATGCATTTGAAGCCCGCCTCGCGCGCGAGATAAAACGCGCCGAAGAAATCTTCTCTCGTATGTCTGCGGCCGAGCTTTTTCAGTATCTCGTCGTTCGTCGTCTGAGGATTTACGCTCACGCGCGTCACGCCGAGCGCTTTTGCGTCCGAAAGCTTCTTTTTCGTTATCGTGTCTGCCCTGCCCGCCTCGAGCGTATATTCGGACAGTTTCGAGACGTCGAAGCTGTCGTATACGCAGGAAAGCAGCCTCAAAAGCTCGTTTTCGTCAAGCGATGTGGGCGTGCCGCCGCCTATGTATATCGAGCGTAAATTAAGGGAAAGCGAGGAAATGAGGCTCGAAAGCTCCAAAAGCTCGCGTATGAGCAGTGAAACGTAGGGATGAACGAGATTTCCGGCTTTTTCTATGGAGTGCGACACGAAGCTGCAGTAGCTGCATCGGCTCACGCAGAACGGGATTGATATGTAAAGCGAAATATCTTTACACCCTACGCCGTCAATTATGGCGCTCTGCACGTCGGACACCTTCAATATGAGCTCGCTTTTTTCGCGCGAAACGTAATAGTCGTCCATGAGCGTTTTAAGAGCGCCGTCGTAATCGTTTGATTTTCTTAAGTCCCTCGCAAGCTTCGCGGGGCGGATACCCGTAAGTATCCCCCACTTGAGATCGGCGCCTGCGGCCGACTTTGAGGCCTCGTACGCCGATTTTTTCACGAGGTCCTTAAACGCCCGCTTATATGAAAGCGTGTCCGCAGGCATATCGTCCTCGCGTCGTTCGGAGGATGCCCGGTAAGTACTGCCTTTATATGAAATCTCGGTGTCGATGTATAATATGCCGTTTTCCTGCCGTTTTGTGCTGACACACTCGTCGGGATCGCCGCACGCCGGCTTTTCGGAGACGGTCTCGAACCAGAAAAAGCTCTTTAAAACGGTATATACGCTGTATGACTCGTCGTGTCCCGCGGTCTTAATTTGCATAGCGGCTTTCTCTCATGTAGGGGTTGTTCATTCGCTCGTAATTAAGCGTCGTCTTGGGACCGTGACCGGGGAAAACGGCGCAGTTGCCGGAGATGAGGCTGAGCCTCTTGAGCGAACGAAGCATCTCCCTGTAATCGCCGCCGGGCAGGTCGCATCTGCCGCAGTTCTCACGAAACAGCGTATCGCCGCTGAATATGGTGGCTTCCACCTTTACGCAGAGAGAGCCCTTTGAATGGCCGGGGGTTATTAAAAATTCATAAGTAAGGCCGCCTATTTCAAGGGTGTCGCCGTCCTCAACGTAACGCACGTCCTTCCAGTCCTTTTTTATGTTCGTCTCCTCTTTGCAGACGTAAATCGGGATATTGAGCGCTTCCTGAATCTTTTTTACGGCGCCGATATGGTCGAAATGCGTGTGCGTAAGAATTATTGCCTCGGCGTCTATCTTTATCGTGCGAAGCACGTCGAGAATCGTAAGCGCCTCGTCGCCGGGATCGATTATAACGCCCGTGGCCGCGTTTTCGTCGAATACTATATAACAGTTCGTTTCGAGCGCGCCTACGGTTATGTTCATGCCCTTCAACATAAATGATCCGCCTTTCTTTCTATGAAAACTATTTGTTTTTTGAGTCAAGTAATATGGTCACGGGGCCGTCGTTTAATATTTCCACCTGCATATCAGCGCCGAACCGGCCGTGCGCCACCTTCGAAATGCCGCTTTTTTTCATCCTTTCGATGAATTCAAGGTACATATTCTCGGCAAATTCGGGCTGCGCCGCGTTAATGTAGCTCGGGCGGTTGCCCTTTTTCGTGTCGGCGCAGAGGGTGAACTGCGATATGATAAGCGCCTCGCCGCCGATATCCAAAACGGAAAGATTCATCTTGCCGTTTTCATCGGAGAAAATTCTCAGCGCCGGTATTTTTTTTAAAAGATACTCCATATCCTCCTTCGTGTCTTCCGAAAAAACGCCGAGCAGGATATTGAGCCCCTGCGATATCTCGCCTATCACTTCGCCTCCGACCGAGACACGGGACGAACGCACTCTCTGAATAAGCGCCCTCATAACGCACCGCCTTTAAAATAATTACTGCATGCCTCTTACAACGTCTATAACGCCCTGAATGCGCGACAGCTTGTTCATGACGAACTCAAGCTGCGCAAGCGACTTTATCTCAATGGATACGTTGATAAGCGTAAAGCCGTCCTTCGTTTCGCGCGCGTTTATGCTGCTCGTCTTTATCTTCATCGTCGAGAAAAGATTTATAACGTCGGCCACGATGTTGAGCCTGTCGCGCGAAACTATCTGAAGCGTCGATGTAAACAGCGATTCGCTCGTCTGCGTCCAGCTTACCTTGACCCAGCGCTGATTTGAGTCGCGCTCCGTGTTGTTTACGACGTTTACGCAATTCTTCTTATGCACCGATACGCCGAAGCCGCGCGTGATAAAGCCTACGACCTCGTCGCCCGGAAGCGGATTGCAGCAGCGGGCAAGCTTTATAAGGCAGTTGTCCATGCCCTCGACAAGGATGCCTCTGTAATTCTTCGTCTGCGGCTTTTCGGGCTGCTCAGGTGCGGCAAGCTCGGGCGCGGGCTCTGGCTCCTGCTGCTTTTTCTGCTTGTCACATTCGCTTAAAACCTTTAATATGACCTTGTTGAGCGAAAATCCGCCGTAGCCTATGCCCGCGTAGAGGTCGTCCATGGATTTTGCGGAAAACCTGTTTAAAAGCGGGACGCGAATTTCGTCCTTTAAAACGTCGTTCATCGACAGGCCGTTTCGCTTTATCTCTTTTTCAAATTCGTTCTTGCCGCGCGTTATGTTTTCGTCGCGCTTCTCCTTTTTGAACCACTGGCGTATCTTGTTGCGTGCGCCGCTCGTTTTGCACATTTTAAGCCAGTCGAGCGAGGGGCCGTGCGACGAGGACGAACGGATTATCTCGACTATGTCGCCGTTGTGAAGCACGTAATCTATGGGAACGATGCGGCCGTTTACCTTGCCGCCGTTCATGTTGTTGCCGACGCCCGAATGTATGGCGTACGCGAAGTCTATTATCGTCGAGCCCTGCGGCAGATTGAGCACGTCGCCCGCCGGAGTGAATACGAATACCTCGTCCGCGAACATGTCTATCTTGAGCGCGCGCATAAGGTCGTCGGGGTCCTCAGACTCCTTTTGTATCTCGAGAAGCTGCCTTACCCAAATGAGGTTCTCTCCGGCACGCTTGTCCGTTATGTTCTGCTTATACTTCCAGTGCGCCGCGATACCCATCTCGGCGACCTCGTCCATTTCCTTCGTGCGTATCTGCACCTCAAATGCGACGCCCGCCTTGCCTATTACTGTAGTGTGAAGCGACTGATACATATTCGGCTTCGGCGTGGAGATATAGTCCTTGAAGCGTCTCGGTATGGGCTTGTACATGTCGTGCATTATGCCTAAGACGTTATAGCAGTCTACCGTTTCGTCGACTATTATGCGTATGGCAAAAAGGTCGTATATCTCATCGAAACTGCGGTTCTGCGTATACATTTTGCGGTATATGCTGTATATGTGCTTCGCACGGCTCGATATGGTATGCTTTAAGCCTGCTTCGTCAAGACGCTTTTTAACGCTCTCCTCTATGCTTGAAAGAAAGGCCTCGTTCTGCACCATTTTCTTTGCGATGTTTTCCTCTATTTCGCGGCAGGCAATCGGATCGAGTATCTTTATCGAGATGTCCTCAAGCTCCGTTTTTATCTTCTGAATACCGAGCCGGTGCGCGAGCGGCGAATAGACCTCTATCGTTTCAAGCGCCTTCTGACGCTGCTTCTCCTCGGGCATCGACGAGATCGTGCGCATATTGTGAAGCCTGTCGGCAAGCTTTATAAGCAGCACGCGGATGTCCTTCGCCATGGCGAGGAACATTTTCCGAAGATTCTCGATCTGCTGCTCCTCCTTCGAGGAATACGGTATGCGGCCGAGCTTTGTAACGCCGTCGACGAGGTCGGCGATCTCTTTGCCGAACTGCGACTTTATATCGTCGAGCGTGACGTCCGTATCCTCCACCGTATCGTGAAGGAGCGCCGCCGTTATGGAGTCGGAGTCGAGCGACATGTCGGCCAGAATATTCGCCACCTCGAGCGGATGGATGATAAACGGGCCGCCGGCCACGCGCGTCTGCGATTTGTGTGCCTCGCGCGCAAGCTCGTACGCTCGCGTTATCTTATCGAAATCGGCGTTCTTATTGTATTTTTTAATTTTCGCGATAAGCTGATCGAATATTTCCTGCATGTCGTTCCCCTGTGTTTTATGCGTTTGCGTAGTCCTCTTTGAGCTTGGTAAGTATCTTGGAATCGTTTAAGTCGATTTTCGGCGCGCCCTTGTTTATATAAACCTTTATCGTTTTATCAACGTACTGAAAGCTTATAAGCGAATTTTCGGCCATTACCTCTAAGCAGACCATCATTTTTGCATGGTTTACGTCGCGCTTTGAATGCCACGACACCTCGCGCGCGAGCGTTAAAACAGAAAACTCGCATATGCCGCGCTGCGCCTTGGAGCAAAGATATCTGTAAGTCGCCACGAAATCGTCTCTTACGGGTATTATCGTTTCGAGCTCATCTTTTTTAAGGCTCAGACAGTCCCTGTGCTTTAAGTATATCTCATGGCAGGTATGCATATTTGTGCCGTACTGCCTTGAAAGCTCCATGTCTTTAATAATGAACTGCACCGAATCCCTGCCGCGGTACGTGTGGATGCCTGCCGTAAACACTATGTCAACGCGGTCTCCGGAGATAACGCCGAGCTCCTCCTCCGTTTTATTGAAATAGAAGGCCGAAACGAACTTGTCGCGGTCGAGCTGGATGTTGAATCTCAGATGCTTGTTTCCCGAAATGGGCACGGTATCCCAGATGAGCACGTTCTTCATGATGAAAACGGGCGTGGGATTTGCCGTACCGTAAGGCTCCAGCACGGAAAGCTCGTTTATCGTGTCTATCGTCGCCTCGCCCGGGTATAATTCGCAGTCCGCCATGAGAGCCGGAAGCTCTATGGACATAAGCTCCTCACGGCTTTGGCGGTTTATCTCCTCCCTGAAGGCAGGGATGTTTTCTTTCTTTATGCTCAGTCCCGCCGCAAGCTCGTGACCGCCGAATTTTTCGAGATAAGAGCTCGTTTTTTCAAGTGCGCGGAAAAGGCTGAAATTGCCCACGCTGCGGCCGCTGCCCTTTCCGGGCTCCTCCTGAGTCGATATGAGTATCGTGGGACAGGAGTAACGCTCGCATATTTTCGACGCTACTACGCCTATGACGCCCTGATGCCATTCTTCGTTCTCCAATACTATTATCGAGGGCTCGTTTTTCTTTATGCCGCGGATTTCAAGTGCCTCCGTGACCTGGCGCAGTATCTGGGCCTCGGTCTCCTGGCGAAGGCGGTTCTTTTTTATAAGCTCGTCGGCTATCTCGTCGGCCGTATTCTTATCCTTCGTCACAAAGAGCTCTACCGCGAGATTAGCGTTTCCAACGCGTCCCGCCGCGTTTATGCGCGGAGCGAGCACGAAGCTTACGGAAACGGCGTTTATCGGCTTATCCTCAAGGCCCGATTTGTTTATAAGCGCCCTAAGTCCTAAATTCTCGGTGCTCTGAAGGTGCTTTAAGCCCTCCTTTGCGATAAGCCTGTTCTCGCCCGAAAGCGGCATAACGTCGGCAATCGTGCCTATCGCCACAAGCTCGCAGTAGCGGCAGAAGAGATCCTTCATTTTTGCCTTGCCCGCGATAGCGCAGATGAGCTTGAATACGACGCCCACGCCCGCCAAATTCTTAAAGGGGTACGGGCAGTCGGGACGCTTCGGGTTTATAACGGCGAAGGCATCGGGTATTTCTGACGAGCATTCGTGATGGTCGGTTATTATTATGTCGAGACCTATGGAGTTTGCGTATTTTACCTCTTCAAACCCCGTTATGCCCGAATCGACCGTGATAAGCAGTGTCGCGCCCGCGTCGTAAAGCGCCTTTATGGCGCAGGAATTAAGACCGTATCCCTCGTCGCATCTCTGCGGTATGTAGTACGCGGTCTCAAGGCCCAAAGACGAAAGATAATTTATAAGCACCGCGGTAGCGGTAACGCCGTCGACGTCGTAGTCGCCGTAAACGGCGATTTTTTCGCGGTTCTTAACAGCGCGCGCAAGCCTTTCACAGGCCTTATCCATATCCTTCATGAGGAACGGATCGTTCCAAAGCTCCACGCCTGCTTCTATAAATGAATTTGCCTCATCGGCGTTATTTATTCCCCTGTTTATAAGCAATATTTTGACAAGCTCGCTCTGAGCAAGCGAAGAAAGCGCGTCCGTGTTCTGCGTTCTTCTGTCAAACATACATTGCCATGAGCTGTTTTTCATATCCTCACCAACATAATTTTTATATACATCATATTATAAGCAATAATAATTTATTATACCAGATGTAGTGACCTCTGACAACAAAAATAATTAAAAATCTTTAATTTTTATATTATCAAAAGCCAAAAAGACAGCAAAAACTTTAGCTTAGCTGTCTTTGAAGGGTTTAAAAATAGGCTTTTGCCGTTTATTTTACCATCTCGCGTATACGAAGTGGAATACCGAGCTTTTGACAGAGCTCCTTAGAGCGTTCGATCTGCTCCTTCGGGATTATGTCTACTACGGTAAACATCGTATCTATCCCCGCTGCCCTGCAGCGCTTTGCAAAGGCGCACATCGCGTCGAACGCCTTTTCGCCGTATACGGGGCGCGTGACCTTTGTATAGCCGGCGGCGTCGGGCGCGTTTAAGCTTATCGAAACTATGTCGATAAGTCCCTTTATTTCGGGCACGATGTCGCGGCTGTTTATAAGGTCGGAAAGGCCGTTCGTGTTCAGGCGTATCGGCGTCTTTGTGCGCGATTTTATAAGCCTTGCCGTCTCGCACATCGCATCTGCGCGCTCAGTGGGTTCTCCGTATCCGCAAAAGACGATCTGCGCGTATTTGTCGAGCTTTCGCTCATCGAGCGCGGCGGTTATCTCCGCAAGCGACGGCTCGTGATCGAGCCATAACGGGTCGGAGCCGTAGGCGCCGTCACCGTTGTTTCGTATGCAGAAAACGCAGTCGCACGGACAGGCGTTCGTTATATTCAAATAGAGATTGTCCTCCACCTCGTACGTTATAGTCATAAATTTTTTCATGGTGTTTTCCCGTTCTGTTTTAAAAATCTAAGCCGAAGCAAGTCGATTATACTACATATATGTTCTTTATGTCAACCGCGAAGAACATGTGCCCTATGTGCATTTTTGTAAAAAACACCTTTAAAAAACGTTCAATTTTTGAAAACTTGACAACTTAAAAATTTTATGGTATACTCCTCGTATAACTTTTACTGGCTTGGGAAAATTTTTGAGGAAAGAAGGTGTCCATGCAAGGGCTAAGAAAGAAAAGTATTAAATCAAAAATATTGGAGTACATCGTTATTTCAGCAATCATTGTAATTTCCCTCGGCGCAACAGCGGCATTTGCTGGCGATTGGGGTCAGGGCGTGGTAATCGCCTCCAAGGGCCTCAATGTAAGAGCATCCGCTTCTTTGGATGGTGAAAAAATATCAGTTATACCGGACGCAACTGTTGTAAGCGTTAATGCAATGACTCCCGACGGACGTTGGTATGATGTTACATTCAAAGGCGTGTCCGGATACGTTTCCAGCGACTATCTTTCGCTGCGGACATACGATATAGAAAACTACGGTAAATATTTCGACGACGCAAGCGGAACATACGTCGAACCCGAGCTTTTTACCGACAAGGAAGTAACCGCCACGTTCTCCGTTAACAGAGATGGGAACACACCCGAGGGACAGGTAGTCTGCGAGTTCGCAGCGAACTTCTTAGGTGTGCCTTATGTATCAGGGGGCACATCTCCGAAGGGATTTGACTGTTCGGGATTCGTTCAGTACGTCTTCTCGGAGTGCGGTTACCAATTACCCCGCACTGCGACCGAACAGTGCGAGTCATTATCTATCACGGTAGATAAATCCGACTTGCTCCCCGGCGACCTTGTTTTCTTCAAGCAGCCGGGTAACTCAAAGCCGATTGGTCATGTAGGCATATATGTCGGAGACGGCCTCTTCATACATGCAACCTACACCGGCGACGTAATAAGATACGGTGACCTTAATACAAAATATTATATAGAAAATTATGTCACGTCAAAAAGGCTTTTATCTTAAAGCTACACCCAAGCAAAGTAAAAAAGCCTATAGTCGTGCAGTATCGTTCTATGTAGTATCTAAGTAGTATCAAATATGAATTGGACAGGTTTTTGCAGTACCTGTCCAATTTTCTTATAAGGATTTTCGTCACGCTGCGGAAAGGAAACGGCTATGAACGAAGCATTGAAAAAAGAATTAGCGGCGCTTTCAAGCGAAAAGCATGCCGAATTTTCGAAAAAGCTTATCCCCACCTCCGCGCTTATCATGGGCGTTAAAACGCCGGAGCTTAAGCGCCTTGCAAAAAAGATAAGCCGCGGCGATTATAAGGCGTTTCTAAGCGCCCCCTGCTATAATACGTATGAGGAAACGGCGCTTCGCGCGCTTGTGATTAGTTTCGCGAAGCTTGATTTAAGCGAGCGCTTGGCGCTGATTGAGGACTTCGTACCGCACATCGACAACTGGGCCGTATGCGACCTTTTCTGCAGCGCGCTCCGCCCCGTAATAAAGAAGAACCGAGGCGAATTTTTTGCGCTTATCCAAAAGTATCTCTATTCGGATAAGGAGTTTTACATCCGCTTCGGTCTCGTTGTTATTCTTGTCGGCTTCGTTTGCGAGGAGTACGCACCGCTCGCCTTTGAAATTTTCGACACGGTCGATAAAAGCGCCTTCTACGCCATGATGGGAGCCGCCTGGACTCTTGCCGAGTTCTATATAAAGCTTCCCGAGCTTACGCTTCCCTATCTTTTAAATAACCGCCTCGACGACAGAACGTATAACAAGGCGATATCAAAAATGCTCGAGTCGTACCGTGTAAGCGACGAGGACAAAAAAATGCTTCGCCGCATGAAGAGAAAATCGTCTTAACCATTATATAATCCGCGAAGAAGCTCTATCTCTTTTTTATATCCGTCGAGATCGCACGGCGTTTCAAGGCAGAACGGCAGGCCCGAAAGCTTTTCGTGATTTATTATGCGCCCTATCGCCTCGAGGCCGAGATGCCCTTCGCCTATTTTGGCGTGTCTGTCCTTGTGCGCGCCCAAAGGGTTCATACTGTCGTTAAGATGTACGGCCTTAAGGCGGTCAAGCCCTATAATATCGTCAAACTCCGCGAGCACCCCGTCGGGATCGCCCGCGATATCGTATCCCGCGTCCCATACGTGGCAGGTGTCAAGGCATACGCCGAGCTTGCCTTGAAGCTTTACTCTGTCTATTATTTCCCTTATCTCCCCGAAATTCGAGCCGACCTCGCTGCCCTTTCCCGACATCGTTTCAAGCAACACGACGGTCGACTGCCCGGGGGTAAGCACCTCGTTTAAAAGGGCCGCTATGTATTCTATGCCCTTCTCTATGCCCTGTCCCACGTGGCTGCCCGGGTGGAAGTTGTAGTAGTTTCCGGGCGTATATTCAAGGCGCAAAAGGTCGTCGCGAAACGTATCGAGCGCGAACGTGCGCTTGTGCTCGTCCGCGGCGCACGGATTTAAGGTATACGGCGAATGGGCAATGACGGGGCCTATGTCCGCCGCCTTTGCCGCCTCAAGGTAGAGCGCCGCATCCTCGGGGTCGATATCCTTTGCCGCGCCGCCGCGCGGATTTCTGGTAAAGAACTGAAACGTCGTCCCGTTTACGTAAACGGCGTCCTTATACATATTATAGTACCCTTTCGACGATGAAAGATGGCATCCAATTCTGAACATAATATCCTCCGAAGGCTTATGAGAGCCTCATTTTAAAATCCTCGTATCCGAAGCTTTTTACAAGCTCGGTCTTTCCGCTTTTGTGAAGTATCGCGATAGACGGAAGGCACATGCCGTTGAACGTGTTGTTTTTCACCATGGAATATATGGCCATATCCCCGAAAACAAGCCTGTCGCCCACGCTCAAGGGCCTGTCGAAAGAATAATCGCCTATTATATCACCCGCAAGACAGGTGGCGCCCGCCAGACGGTATGTATGCGCCTTCTCGCCCGCCTCGCCGCTGTCAAAAAGCGGCGGCCGGTACGGCATTTCGATTACGTCGGGCATATGGCACGCGGCGGAGGCGTCAAGAAGCGCGATGTAGATGCCGTTTCTTACGATGTCCAGGACCGCGGCAATAAGATAGCCCGCGTTGAGCGCGACGGCCTCGCCCGGTTCGAGATATACCTCCACGCCGTATTTTTGCCGGAAGCGGCGCACGGCCGAAATCAGCGCGTCCCTGTTGTAGTCCGCGCGCGTTATGTGATGGCCGCCGCCGAAATTTATCCATTTCATAAGGGGGATGAACTCGCCGAACTTTTCTTCAACCGCTGAAATAGTCTCAATGAGAGCGTCGCTGTTCTGTTCGCAGAGCGTGTGAAAATGAAGCCCGTCTATGCCGGATAAAAGCTCGGGACGAAAGGCCGCGCGCGTCACTCCGAGCCTTGAGCCGGGCGCGCACGGGTCGTATATCGCGTGATCCTGCGTGGAATGCTCGGGATTTATGCGTATGCCGAAGCTTTTACGGCTCTTTTGGGCCGCATCTTTGTATTTTTCCCACTGTGAGAAAGAGTTGAACACGATATGGTCGCCATATTTTAATATTTCAGAAAACTCGCGCGGATCGTAAGCCGCCGAAAATACGTGCGTCTCCTTTCCCATTTCTTCGTGCCCGAGGCGCGCCTCGAAAAGACCGCTTGCCGTCGTGCCGTCAAGATATTCTCCGATGAGCGGGTACACACAAAACATGGAAAATGCTTTTTGAGCAAGCAGGATTTTGCATCCTGCCTGCTCTTTTACGTCTTTAAGTATTTTTAAATTCTCTATAAGCTTCCCCTCGTCAAGAACGTAGCACGGCGTGGGAAGCGACGAAAGCCCGGCCTTCATCAGTCCACCAATACAGGGTTAAAGTCTTCTTCCCACGGAAGGCCCCATTTATTGAGCGCGTCCATAAACGGATCGGGGTCGAACTGCTCTATGTTCCATACGCCGGGGCGATTCCATTTGCCCGTCATCACGAGCATTGCGCCTATCATCGCGGGAACGCCCGTCGTATACGAAATGGCCTGGCTTCCCACTTCCTTATAGCATTCCTGATGGTCGCAGATGTTGTAAAGATAGTAGGTCTTATCTTTGCCGTCCTTCTTTCCGCGGAATATGCAGCCGATATTCGTCTTTCCCACGGTGCGCGGACCGAGCGTTGCGGGATCGGGCAGCACGGCCTTTAAGAACTGAAGCGGCACTATCATTTTGCCCTCGTATTCTATCGGCTCGATAGACGTCATGCCGACGTTCTCAAGGCACTTTAAATGAGTAAGATAGCTTTGGCCGAACGTCATGAAGAAGCGTATGCGCTTTATGCCCTTTATGTTGAGCGCAAGGCTTTCAAGCTCCTCGTGGTGAAGAAGATACATATCCTTTTTGCCCACGCCCTTAAAGTCGTATTCGCGCTTTATCTCCATGGGCGCAGTCTCCACCCATTTGCCGTCCTCCCAGTAGCTGCCGTTCGCGGAGACCTCGCGTATGTTTATCTCGGGATTGAAATTCGTCGCGAACGGATATCCGTGGTCGCCGCCGTTGCAGTCGAGTATGTCGATATAATTTATCTCGTCGAACTGGTGCTTCATCGCGTACGCGGAGAATACGCCCGTAACTCCGGGGTCGAAGCCGCTGCCCAAAAGCGCGCAGATGCCCGCCTCTTTGAACTTTTCCATGTACGCCCACTGCCACTTGTATTCAAACTTTGCAGTATCGAGCGGCTCATAATTGGCGGTATCGATATAATGCGTTTTCGTTTTAAGGCAGGCGTCCATTATCGTAAGATCCTGATAAGGGAGCGCAAGATTTAAAACGACGTCGGGCCCAAACTCGTTTATCAGCGCGACGAGCTCGTCTACGTTGTCCGCGTCCACCTTTGCGGTGTGTATCTTCGTTTTCGTAGTGCCCGAAAGCTTCTCCTTGAGCGCATCGCACTTTGACTTCGTGCGGCTGGCTATCATTATCTCCTCGAAGACCTCGCTGTTCTGGCAGCACTTATGAATTGCCACGCTTGCCACGCCTCCGCAGCCGATTATCATACATTTTCCCATTATTCGTACCTCCTTTAAGAATATAAAATCAAAGTATCTGAAGTATTATTTCCCTCGTTATCTTGCAGGCCGCCGCGGTCGATATGCCGCTTTGGTCGTAATGCGGCGAAAGCTCGTTTATGTCGCACGCGACGATATTGAGACGGTTGAGCATGAGTATCGCCCCCATTAGCTCCTTAAAGCTTACGCCGCCTGCCTCGGGCGTTCCCGTGCCGGGGAATGCCGACGGATCGAGAACGTCCAAATCGAGCGAAAAGTACACGGGCTTTCCCCTAAGCTCCTCGACGGCACCGGAAAAGCCGTCGAGGTCGAATTTGTGAAGCTTCGTATGCTCTTTTGCGAACTCGAATTCGTATTTTTCGCCGCTTCGTATGCCGAACTGATGTATGCGCCCGTCTCCCGTGAGCTTCCATACCTGCTTCATGACAGTCGAGTGGGAAAGCTCTTCGCCTATATATTCGTCCCTTAAATCCGTGTGCGCGTCGAAATGTATGACGTGAAGGTCGGGATAAGCCCGGACGGCCGCGCGCATAGCGCCAAGCGTTACGAGATGCTCCCCTCCGAGCATGATAAAACGCTTTTTGTCGGCTATGAGCCCTGCGGCGTAATCCTCTATCATTTTAAGCACGCGCTCGGTATTTCCGAACGGCAGATCGAGGTCGCCGCCGTCGAAGACCTTTACGTCCGTAAGGTCACGGTCACAGTAGGGCGAGTATGTTTCGATGCCGAACGACTCTCCGCGTATCGCGGCGGGGCCGAAGCGCGTTCCCGGGCGGAATGAAGTCGTACCGTCGAACGGCGCGCCGAAAACAACGGCGTCGGCTTCGTCGTAGTCAGCGTCGCAGCCGATAAAAGTATGCACGTTCTTATTCATTCAAAAGCTCCTTTACATACGTCGGCAGCGCAAATGCCCCGAAATGCAGGTCGGTGTTGTAGTACTTCGTTTTGATGCCGAGCTCGTTCCATTCCGAGGCGAACATATCAAGCACGGGATCGAACTTCTTTGACGCGAATCCGAACAGCCAGTGACCCGACGGATACGTCGGGATGTGCGCCTGATATACGAAGCTCATGTCGAATATGCTCTTGATTCTCCTGTGCGCCGACTGCATGTTTACCGCGTCGTTGGGATAGAACGGGCTTTCGTGCTGATTTATGAGTATGCCCGTGTCGTTTAGGGCGCGGTAGCAGTTGCCGTAGAACTCCTTCGTAAAGAGCACCTCTCCGGGGCCGAACGGGTCGGTCGAGTCGACAATTATAAGGTCGTAGGTGTTCTGCGTTCGGCGCACGAATTTAAGGCCGTCCTGATATATGAGATTTACGCGCGGGTCTTCAAAGCCCACGGCCGTTTTCGGAAGGTATTCCTTGCAGATTTCAACTACGCGCTCGTCTATTTCAACTACGTCTATATTTTCTATCGTCTTGTATTTTACAAGCTCCCTCATGGCTCCCCCGTCGCCCGCGCCGATTATCAGCACGTTTTTGATACCGGGGTTTACCACCATGGCGGGATGAGTTATCATCTCGTGATATATGAATTCGTCGCGCTCCGTAAGCATCATTATGCCGTCGAGCGTAAGGAAGCGGCCGAATTCCTTCGAGTCGAATACGGATATCCACTGATAATCGCTCTTCTCCTGATAAATCTGGCGCGTTACCTTGATGGAAAAGCGCACGTTATCGGTATGATATTCGCTGAACCATAAGTCGTCCATTTTACGCTCCTTTCACTACGTTGAGAAAGCTTACGTCCATGCTCTCGGGGCCGGTTATCATGCAGCCCTTGTCCTTGGCGTATTTTATGTATTCTATGATATTCGGCGTTACGGCCTCGCCGGGCGCGAGTATCGGTATTCCGGGAGGATAGCACATTACGAACTCGGCGCATACCCTGCCGCTGCATTCTAAGAGAGGCAGGCTCTCCTTTTCGGCGTAGAACGCCTCCTGCGGAGAGGCAAGCACGACGGGACTTATATACTCGGAGTCGAGCATATCCTTATTGCTGCGCTTGTAAAGACGCTGAATCTCGCCGAGCGAGCCGATAAGCCGCTCTATGCTCTTGTTCTTGTCGCCCACCGAGATATACGCAAGGATGTTGCTTAAATCGCCGAACTCTATCTGTATGCCGTATTCGTCACGCAATAGGTCGTATACCTCTATGCCCGCAAGCCCGAGCCCCAGCGTATTTACGGACAGCTTCGTCGTGTCGAAGTCGAAGATGCTGTCGCCGTTTATAAGCTCCTTTGAATATGCGTAATAGTCGCCGATTTGGTTTATCTCCTCGCGCGCGTAATTCGCGTAGCGCTTGACCTTTTCAAATATCTGAACGCCGTTTAAGGCAAGGTTGCGCCTTGAAATATCGAGGCTTGAAAGAAGAAGATAAGAGCCCGACGTCGTCTGCGTCAGGTTTATTATCTTTCTTACATAGTCGGCGTTCACGGCGGCGGAGCAAAGAAGGAGCGAGCTTTGCGTAAGCGAGCCGCCAGATTTGTGCATGCTTACGGCGGCCATGTCGGCTCCCGCGGCCATGGCGGAAATCGGCATATCCGTTCCGAAGTAAAAGTGAGTGCCGTGCGCCTCGTCGACGAGCACGCGCATACCGCGCGCGTGCGCAAGCGTCACTATGCTTTTAAGGTCGGAGCATATGCCGTAATACGTCGGATTGTTCACGAGTATCGCCTTCGCGGTCGGATGCTCGTCTATCGCGCGCGCGACGTCGGAAACCGACATGCCGAGCGCGATGCCAAGATCCCTGTTCGTCTGCGGATTTATATATATCGGCACGGCGCCGCACAGCACGAGCGCGTTTATAACGCTCTGATGCACGTTTCGCGGAAGTATTATCTTATCGCCCGCCTTTACGTTTGAAAGAATCATCGACTGCACGGACGACGTTGTGCCGCCGACCATGAAAAAGGCGTTTGCGGCCGAAAAAGCCTCGGCGGCAAGCTGCTCGGCTTCTTTTATCACGCTTACGGGATGGCAGAGGTTGTCGAGCGGCTTCATCGAGTTTACGTCCACAGAAAGGCACTTTTCGCCCAAAAACTCGGTAAGCTCTGGATTTCCCTTGCCGTGCTTATGACCCGGCACGTCGAACGGAACGAGCCTGTCGTGGCGCATATGCTCAAGAGCCGCAAGAAGCGGCGCTCTGGACTGATCCATTCGCCTACACCTCCTGATATACGTTCGTGCCGCTGAATATTTCTATCATTTCGCGCCTGAGCGAATTTGTTATATCAAGCCTTATCTTCGGCGGTATCTCATATACGTCCGAGTTGAAGAGATAATTCTGAAGCACGATATCCTTTATGAGCATCTTCGTATGAAATATGTTCGACTGATAGACGTTTACGTCAACGGCGTCGTATTTCTGGAGTATGCCGTCGTTTATATAGTCCTGTATCGAGGTTATGTTGTGGTCGATAAAGAGCTTTTTGCCCTCCATGTTCCGTGTAAAGCCCCTTACGCGGTAGTCCATCGTGATTATATCGGAATCGAAGCTTCCGATGAGGAAATCGAGCGTTGAAAGCGGCGTTATCTCACCGCAGGTCGCGACGTCTATATCAACGCGGAACGTGGCTATCGACGTTTCGGGATGATACTCGGGATATGTGTGCACGGTGACGTGGCTTTTGTCGAGGTGGGAGACGACCGTCTCTCCGCTCATTACCTTTACCATGCTTTCCTCTGCGATGAGGAACGTCACGCTTGCCCCCTGCGGCTCGTAATCCTGCTTTGAGATGTTTAAAACGGTCGCGCCTATCATCTCGGTAAGCCGCGTGAGTATCGCCGTGAGACGCTCCGAATTGTACTGCTCATTTATGTATTTTATATAGTCCTGCTGCTCGCGCGCCGTTTTTGCATAGCATATATCGTAAATATTGAAGCTCAGCGCCTTGGTGAGATTGTTGAAGCCGTAAAGTTTCATTTTATCCATGCCAGCACCTCCGAAATAAGAAAAGATGTACCCTGCATACCCGGGTACATCTTGTAAAATCGGTTTTATTCCCGCCGTAAAAGCCCTTTTTTCGTCTTTTTCGGGCTTCGGCTCTCTCAAAAATCCCTTCAGAGTCTATATAGTAAGAACTACTTTTACTACTCTTATTGACCGTTTCACAAGCGTGCACCAAAGTACACTTGGTTATGAAGTAACCAACTGGCAATTGAGTTGCCAACTTATAAAAGTTGCGCTCTTAACGCAATCAATAAGGCAAAGTTGCTGCTTTGCCGTCGGCAGTTTGACCCGGCTGTCCGTATGGCCTTAAGCTTCCCGAAGGGAAACTGGTCAAAAGTTGTTCTCGCTATATGCTTGAAACCAATATTATAATAAGTTATTTTCGATACCTTTGTCAAGCTTTTAGGGAAAAAAGGCGCATGAGTGCGAAATAATGCGCGCTCCCTTGCCGAAAATCAGGGTTTTTAAGCGATTTTTGACGCGCGCGGCACTTGACGCCCGAAAAACGGCGGCTATTCAGCCGTAGCAGAAATACGTGTTGCCGTCGCGCTCGTATACGCCGCGCCCCTGCCGGAACTGCGCCTGAAATATCACGTCGGGCGGGCAGTCCACCTCGCCGTAGGCGGCCGCGCGCGCATTGTCGTAGCAGCGCGCGGGGATATTGCTTTCGGACACGCTGTAAAGCCTTCCTGCGCAGGCGTACTGCCCCTTACGGTATATGTTGGCCTCTATGGTGTCCGGAAAACGCGAGTCGGCGCAGCGATTTAAGAGCACGCACGCGACGAGCTGCTGGTGGCGATCGGAAATCCAGCTTGAGCCGGCCTCGAAATAGACGACACGTGCGAGCATGTCGAGTTCATCGTTTATTTCGTCCTGCGCCTGCTGCCAGAGAGTCTTGGCTGCGAGTATCACGCCGTCGCTTTCTGACGCGCCGAGCGTTCTTGCGTTTTCGGCCGCAGTGTGCGCCTCGGCTTTGATTGCTTCCTTCGCGTCGAAATATCCCGCCTGCGCTCCGCCGCACGCTAACGCGGCCGTAATAATCATAAGCGCAATCAGCGCCTTATGTCGCAGCTTAAATAATCCGTTCATTTTGTTTTCCTCCGTTTTTGTTTGATAAGCCCAAGGCTTTCTTTGTTAATTCTGTCCAAAAATTACCGGATTTATAACCGTATCGGGAAAATATTTATTTCGTAGGGATTTTCAAACGCGGACGGTGCATAAAGTATTGAAAGCCTACCAAATCAATGTTATTATTATGATATAAGCGAGCTTATCTTTTGAAACGTGGTGAGATCAGTGAAAATATCAACAAAGGGACGGTACGCGCTTCGCGTGATGCTCGATCTGGCGCAGCGCCGTGACGAGGGCTTTATTTCGCTTAAGGACATATCGAAGCGCCAGGACATCTCTAAAAAATACTTAGAGCAGATAGTCCCCGCTTTAAGCAAGGCGGGAATGCTTGTCGCGAACAGGGGCTTTCTTGGCGGATACAGGCTTGCGGACACCCCCGACAAATATACCGTGGGAGAAATACTAAGGCTTACCGAGGGCAGCCTCGCCCCCATCGCCTGCCTTGAGCGCGAGCCGAATGACTGTCCGCATTGCGGCGAGTGTATCACGCTTTCCATGTGGCAGGGTCTTTACGGCGTGATTACGGAGTATCTAAACGGCATAACTCTTCAGGACATGCTTGACAAGTACAAGGAAAGCGGCAATTTTGACTATGTTATCTGAGGGCGGGTGCGGCAATGACGAAAAGGTACGAGAAGATAGACAAATCGTTTTTTGATGAGGTGCACGACAGAACGGGCACCGGCGCGATAAAATACGACGTGACTCCCGGGGGCGTGTCATATCCCGATATGCTGCCGCTGTGGGTGGCCGATATGGACTTTAAGGCGCCGCCCGCCGTGACGGACGCGCTTGTTTCGTGCGCGCGCCACGGCATATTCGGCTACACCGATCTCGGCGAAGAATACGGCCGCGCCGTCACGGACTGGTTTTACCGCCGCATGGGACTTCGGGCCGATCCGTCGTGGATAGTAAAGGCGCCGGGCGTCGTTTTTTCCATGTGCATGGCGATACGCGCGCTTTGTGCCCCCGGCGACGCGGTGCTTATCTGCCAGCCGGTATATCACCCGTTCGCAAAGATAATACCCGCAAACGGCAGACGGCTCGCGGTAACGGAGCTTGTTATGAAGAACGGCCGTTATGAAATTGATTTCGGCGATTTTGAGGATAAGATAAAGCGTAATAATGTAAAGCTGTTTCTTTTATGCTCGCCGCACAATCCCGTATCGCGCGTATGGACGCGCGCGGAGCTTGAGAAGATGGCGGAGATTTGCCGTCGGCACGGCGTTTTGGTCGTATCCGACGAGATCCACTCGGATTTTGTGTACGAGGGACATACGCATATCCCCTTCGCCTCGCTTTCAAGTGAAGTTTCCGACATGACCGTGACCTGCACGGCGCCGTCAAAGACGTTCAATCTTGCGGGGCTTCAGGCCGCGAATATGCTTATCGAGAATAAGACGTTAAGGGAGCGCGTAAGGCGCGAATGCCTTTCTGCGGGCTACGGCGGGCACAACGTCGCGGCGGCGTGCGCTTCGCTTGCCGCGTATAAGCACGGCGAACAGTGGCTTGAGGTACTGCTTTCGTATCTTTCGGACAACGTGGGGCTCCTTTCGGAAGCGCTTGACGCGACGAACGGAAAAGTAACGTTAATCAGACCCGAGGGGACTTATCTTATGTGGCTTGACTGCCGCGCGCTTTCGATGACCGACGAGGAGCTCGACGCGTTTTTCCTGAAGTCGGCGGGGCTTTACTTAAATTCGGGCTATATTTTCGGGCGCGGCGGAAGCGGCTTTATGCGCATGAACATCGCCTGCCCGAAGGAGACGCTTGACGCGGCGCTCGGTCGGCTCTCTCGCGCCGTTTCAAAGCTATAAATGAAAAAGGAGCATGAAAAATGCATGATATAGTATCCAGGATAATTTTATATAAAAGCCTGCCGGAGTTCTCGATATTAACGGGACTTTCCGGGGTGTCGTCCGCGGCGCTTTCGGGATGCGGAAATAAGGACGCTTTGAGAATAAGATTCTACGATGAGGTAAGACGCATTCTTGAGCTTGCGTCGAAATACGGCTTTGACAAAAATCTGTGGCACGATTTTCTTTCGTATCTTCTCATAATGGACGAAAATCCGCTGAGCCTTTCGTGCGAGAAGAACTCCGCGTCGCTCGGCAGCATGGCGCGCTTTGCCGAAAACGACCATCTCGCCTTCTGGCAGCTTTTCAATTACGATTTCGCGTTGCTCGAAGGTGCGCTCGGCGCCGACGTATTCTCTGTGCTGCAAAATTACGTTTCGCCCTCCGCCGGTGACTTTATGTACGACCGCGCGATAAGCGAAAAGGTCCGCCTTCTGTCGGACGCGCTTTCCGAAGCCGCGGACGCGCAGAGCTTTTCAGAGCGCATCGTAGCGTTCTACCGTCGTTACGGCGTGGGCTCGTTCGGCATGAACAAGGCCTTTCGGTTCGATACGGATTTAAACGGGAATATCGCATTCAAGCCGATAAGCAATATGGTGAAGGTCTCTTTTTCGGATATCATCGGCTATGAGATACAGAAAGAGAAGCTTATAGAGAATACGCGCGCCTTCGTTTCGGGCAAGCGCGCGAACAACGTGCTTTTGTACGGTGACAGCGGCACGGGCAAATCGACAAGCATAAAGGCCGTCGTAAACGAATACTACGCCGACGGACTGAGGATGATCGAGATATACAAGCACCAGTTTCGGGATTTGTCGGCGCTCATATCGCGTATAAAGCCGCGCAATTATAAGTTCATAATCTATATGGACGACCTTTCGTTTGAGGATAACGAGACGGAATATAAATTCTTAAAGGCGGTCATCGAGGGCGGCATGGAGACCGTGCCCGATAATATTCTCATATACGCCACCTCCAACCGACGCCATCTGATACGCGAGATATGGCGCGACCGCAACGACGTCGAGGTCACCGAGGCCGAGGTCCATCATTCCGATACGCTTGAGGAGAAGCTGTCGCTCGCCCACCGCTTCGGCGTGACGATAAACTTTTCAAAGCCCACGCGGGCGCAGTATATGGATATCGTATCGAAGCTTGCCGAGAAGAACGGCCTGAAAATCGACGGCGCGGAGCTTAAAAAGGAAGCCGACAGGTGGGAAATGGCCCACGGCGGCTTATCCGGACGCACGGCTCAGCAGTTTATCAATCATTTATTGGGGAAATGAGAAACGGGGCTTATATGACAAAACTCAAAGTCATATAAGCCCCTTAATTATATTTACATATATGTCCTCCAAGCAAATAATCGTAAGCAACGATATAAATCATCTCTTGATATAAGTTTGAATTTTACGTTAGCGGCCGCCGTATTCGCTGCCATAATAGAGAACTTTTCTGTTCTCGATCTTACGATGATTAACGTCAATAATATATTCGTTTGAATATTGAGCCATCCAATATTCGCCAGACAACTTGCGATTAAGCAGTTTGTCCATCTCTTCTGATAGATATTCATAATTTGAGTTCCAAACACAAAGTTCTTCGCCGCTCAGTTCAGAATCGTTATCGTTGGCAGGCAGCACGGGATCGGATTTTACGTATTCAATCAAGGCATGCAGCTTGTGTGATTCCCTACCTTCGCCCTGCTGTTTATAAAACTCTTCAAAAGAACTCAACAAATCATCGCATTCGATCCACATTGCAGAGTCGCCTGAACCGTACTTGGAATTCCGGATTACGATAGTTTCCAGATTATTCGCCGATATCCCTTGCTTTTTACAGTAATTGAGAAAACGGTTTATCTCTTTAGGAACCGCGTCTTGTAGCGGTATTTTTGGATATTCTCCATCTTCATCACATAATCCTTCAATGATTGCGGCGCTGAACAGCAGCTCGCATAATTCTTCAAGGCTTTTTGCTGTGGATAATGATTTGCCGCCAAAACAGATCTCGCCGTTTTTAACTTCAGGAATAAGGTAAATGCTCTCCGCCGCTTCATCTCCCCCATCTTCAGGGCTGACAGCATGCCAAAAATCCGCCATTTTCTTATTCTCGTCAATCAGATATATCTCCAGAATATAGCTTGCACTGCTCGAATTGGTCACAAAATCCGTGCGTATTTTC
The DNA here is from genome assembly GCA_017513095.1 of Clostridia bacterium. Taxonomy (GTDB): domain Bacteria; phylum Bacillota; class Clostridia; order Oscillospirales; family RGIG577; genus RGIG577. Next base: position 57,399 of record JAFWDJ010000024.1, read on the forward strand.
ACTTTAGGTCCTCATTTCTTTATTGAAATATTGATAAAACCAAGCACGGGGCAACGGCTGGTCCTTGAATATTATTATATGCTGCCGCCCTTAAGACAGGCAAATCCTTTGCCAAAAACGCGCTCTCTCTCGCGGCGTATCACCGTTTGTCTGCGGCGATATAAATATCGGGAGCTTTCGTATAATTTTTACGTGAGAGGTTTTGCAAAGCGCACCTTATGCAGTTCACCGGGAAACCGCAGCTCGGGCACACGCCGTCCTCCATAGGCGTACCGCAGCGCGGACAATCCATATTTACTCCTCCTTTTCTTAAAAATAATGCTGTTGTCGGTATATTCGTGTGAGCTTTGAATTATTATAATCAAGTGTTTTTACACTGATTTTGCTGATATTCAACTTTGTATCCTGATATCCGCCTCTTATTCTTTTTAGGCTGCTGTATTTAGTAAACCTTATGCAGTAAAGAGACGATCGTTATTATATAATTGCTGCTTTTCTGTTCTCTCTATACCTTTGAGCACTTCTTTTCTTAACAGTCCGATCCACCGGAGCAGTTTTTTTGAAAAATCGTAAGCATAATTGCCGCGTTAAACAAATCATGGGTCTTCCGGTTGCGGCAGTTTCGGCCGCTTATTTAAGAAATTCTTCGATGGGGCGCAATTCACACCCCCGCGAGCCAATCGAAAATCATCTCGAAATCATTTTCCGAAATTATAGGGATGTTAAGCTCCAAGGCTTCTTTTATTTCCGCAGTAGTAGATTTCGGATCGTTGGTTATTAAATAGTCAACATTTCTCGAAATCGTACTAACGACAGTACCGCCGAACGCATCGATAAAATCTTCTGCATCTTCTCTATAAACGCAATTTTCAGCAATAAAAAATCTTTTGCCTTTAAATGCATGTATATCTAAGCCGCTTGTCTCACTGAAAACGCTTCCGCTGCGCATATGCAAACAAATGCTTTCCCATTCTTCTTCCGCACTTCCATCGAATTTTTCATATACGTGCGGTTTGACTTCTTTGGTCAAGAGTTTTACCGTGCCGCCATAACGCACGAATTCTCCCCATGCTTTGTGTGTTTGGGTAATGGTAATGAACGAAATGTCTGATGTGTTGAAAAAAGAAGATCTTAAGGCGCTTTCAAAATCATCAAGGTCTTTAGTCATTTTTTTCAAAAAATCATCATCATATTTTTGGCTTAGTTTTTTTAAGCTTTCATTAGGACATTCTTCGTCGCTTTCCGGGTCAGTGTAATCTAAAAGCGTAACAGAATCAGTCAGTGCTTTTGCCAAATCGGAAACAGAATCGATGCCGGTCAAAGCTTTCAGATTTGCCACATTAAAGCTTGCTTCACCGCCGCCATATGTATAGGTATCTGTAGGATCGATCTCGACCCACACTTTTTTATCATTTGGACCCATAACTTCGATTACGACGGAAAAACTGCTGCTTGAGCTGTTTGTCACAAAATCAGTTCTGAATTTCATGTTGAATCTTCCTTTCCGTTAAATTATTTTGTTCTTTCTTCGCTGCCGCAGAAGACGATTTGTGGCATAAGCGGGCATCCGCCCATGCATAAGGCTTTTTTTTCGCAGCCGGGGCAGGCCGCGCGCATTTTATCGCGGAAACGCTCGAAGGGCTCGCTGTTCCACGCGTCTTCGATTGAAACTTCTTCGCCAAGCCGTACCTCATAGCGTTTATTCTGGTCGAAGGAGCACGGCACCATGACCATATCCGCGCCGATGTAGCAGCTGAAGCGCCCGCCCTCGCACGTATCGAGAGACTCGGGCATGATGCGTTTGCAGAAGTTCAGCGCGCCGGGCACGTTGCAGGAGTCCATGCCCACCTTGAATGAATGGTGCTTGTCTACCTGAGAAAAGAACTTGGCCACGCGGGGATCGTTAACGTCCAGCACGTTTGACTGTGACCCCTGTCCCGCCGGCTTGTGCAGAAGAAAGATCACCGCGTTGATTCCCTGAGGAAAGTCGTCTCGCTCGAGCCTGTCGATGGCCTCGTCGATGCTGTTCCGGCCGAGTACGTAGTGGATATTTGTCTTCACGCCCGCACAAAGCAGCATCCGAACGGCGTTTAGTGTATACTCGCTTCGATACCAGCTTACAGCGACTGCGCCGCAATACTTTTTGCAGAGAGCGGCAATTTCCGGCGTCATGCCGTAGCCTGAGGTCGTGAAGTTTGGTACAAGGCAGTTTTCCCGGCTGATGCGCAGCAGGTCTTCAAAATGTTCGTGCTGATCGGGGTCGCCCCTGCCGCCCAGCGCAAGCTGGTTGCAGCGGCCGCGGCACTGCTTTGCAATCAGACGGAAGTTTTCAACCGTCATATTGGGCTGCTCCACCAAAAGACCGCTCTGATAGCACCCGATGCCGGCCTTTGCGCAGAGACCCGTTCTGCCGTGGATGCAGTGCCCCATAACACCGACGTCGATAAGATGCGGAAACGACGCCATAAACGGATCGACTCCGGTGTCGCGCCCGTTTTCGTCAAGCACGCCCGTGCGTATATATGCGCCCGTGTCGGTGTCAAAGGCGGATTTAAAATGATATTTCTTGTCGTCGATTATGTATTTCATTTATTCAAATCTCCCTCGTTTTCTTTCCGATATATTCTCTGCCGCCCTTTTTTGTTTCATTCCTGAGTCGAATCAGACGGCGTCAGATACTGCGCGATAAACTCCTGCTCGCTGATAATAGGAATGCCGTCTGATTGTGCTTTACGTATCTTTGTTGTGCCTGAGTCCGGAAAATTGGTGATAAGAGCAGTCGTTTTGGAGGATACGCTTCCGCTCAGCTTTCCGCCGTTATGGAGAATTATCTCTTTTAACGCATCCCTGCTTGAAAAATTGAACAGATCGCCTGTGACGACAAAGGTCTTTCCCGAAAGTTTTTCAAATTCTCCTAAGAGCGCTGCATTAAGCCCTTGAAAGGAAAAAGATATCTTTCCCGAAAGCTTTTCAGATTCTCCGGATGAAATGTTTACGGCCTTCTGTTTTTTCGGTTTTTCCGGCGGAACATAAAATACTTCGTTTTCGGGATAATGAATTTCGATAGTTTTGTAAGGAGCGGTCAGCCGTTTCTTCGGGTAAGGTTTGGAAGGCACGATTTCATCTGAGCACATTTGTTTTTTTCCGTCAAAAAGCACGTAGTCCTGCCTCTCCCACATGGGCTTTTCTTTAAACTCGTAAAGCTTCCCTTTGATTCTGAAGCTGTCCTCAGTCGGATCGTGAATAATACTCCATCTGTCACGAGCATAAAAATCACACGTGTCAATGTAACGCATAACGGTAACAGAAGGATATCCGCTCTCAGAGTACGCAAGGTAGACAGTTCTGTTTTTCCAGTCTTCCGCGAAAAATACCGCCTTCATATATGGATAATTTTCCAGCACATAAGGCACATGTGCGCTTTCGCATTCAAATTGAGCAATTCCATCGCATAACGTGTCTATTATCTTCCCGGGATTATCGTTATCGGGCCAGATTGTCCTGACCGCATCCAGTACGTCGAATTCCAATCCTCTGAAAACAGCCCCTGAGAAATAAGCAGTTTTCTCATATTGCTCTTTTGCGGCGGCGTCGGTAGAACCTGCTGTAAACGGGCACATCCTGCCTTCCGAAGTAAGCCTTTCAATAAATGCGTCTTTCTTTTCTTTTGCAGTACTGTAATTCATTATAATCCCCCCTGTTAAACCAAATCAAAATCTGATGTATCAAAGTATTCGCCGGTTCTCAGGTTCAGTCGTTTTATCTCTACGCCGCTTACGCGTCCCGGACCATATGAGCTGCACAGACGTTTTGCGAGCGTTTCCAAAGACCGACCGCCCCAATTATAACGACATACAGCCGCATTTCCGAATGATTCTCCAATTGCGTCCGAAACTGTATTGATGTATGTTACCATTTCTGCTTCGGCACGCATTTTTTCTATTCCGGTCTGGGCTTTAAGATACTTTTGGGCCAGTTCAATGAGTATTATGTCGTTGTCTGCAATAATATCCGCCATCTCTCCCCATGCGTCGTAGCGTCGCTTCACCGTTATTTCGACAATATCCCGAACGCTGTTGAACTTAGTGCATGCTTCTCTTATAAATCTTTCCTTTTTACGGCGCAGCGGGTATGAGTCCGTGCTTTCCCAGTAATCATGAATTGAGCCTGCAAGCCATGTCGCCAGCTCGTTCACGGAAGAAAGGTGAGAATTGATGTTTTTCAAATCTCCGTTAAAAACCATTGTGGAGCCTCCGTCTGAGGTCTGCCTGTTCTCCGAAATGCTGACATATCGATTTGGCGAGCTGATCATAACCTCCACTGTAAAATTGCTTGAACTGGAATTTGTCACAAAGTCTGTGCGTATTTTCATTATACCTGCCTCCTTGCCTTTCTAAATATGCTGTAAAACCGTGTTTTCTCTTACGCTTTGTCCTGAACTTTTAATTCTGCGTGACAATTCACCGGGAAACCGCAGTTAGGGCAAACGCCGTTCTCCATAGGCGTACCGCAGCGCGGGCAATCCATAAGTATTCCTCCTTTTTGGTTAAAAATGCGGCAATTTAGCCTTAGTATTTATTTTGTATCATCGTCCGTGAGCGCATCTTCTTCATAGAGGCCAAGGGATTCAAAGCTTTTTCAGCATTTCTAACGCATTACGGTCGCCGCCCTCAGCGCCTCTCTTGATCCACGCCTTTGCAATAGTTTCATCTCTCTTAACACCGTCTCCGCGACCATACATAAGTCCCAGGTTTGTCTGGGCCTGCGGAAATCCCAGTTCTGCTCCCCGCCGGTACCACTGAACCGCCGCCGCTTTGTTGACTGCAACGCCGCGTCCTTTCTCATAGCACAAGCCTAGCATCCACATTGCTTTCGCACTGCCTCCTTCTGCAGCTTTTTTTGCCCATCGGATGCCGTCCTGATAGTCTATCGCGCTGTCTCCGTCGCTGATGCAAATGCCAAGAGATATATACGATTCCGCAATATCCGTCTGCGCGTTTATATCCCCGCTCTCTGCAACGGTTTTCCGTTCGAGGATCGATCGGATTATTTCTGTTAAATTCAGCGCATCATTATCTCCGGCTTCAGCCGCCCGGGATATATACTCTTCGGCTTTTGCCAGATTTCGCGGGACGCCGAGTCCCCTTTCGTACATCAGCCCTATGTTGAAAATGGCGTCTCTGTCATTACGTTCTGCTAGACGATCAAACCAGAGCTTTGCTTTCCTGTAGTCCTGTTTCAAACCATTTATCCTCTTGAAATAAGAGATCGCAAGATTTGTCATAGCATAGATGTTTCCATACGGAGCAAGGCGCATGGATTCTTCCAGCGTTGTCGGTCGATATTCCTCATTTTCCCGACCGTCAGTGCTTTCCGCAATTGTATTTGATAGTTCAATCGCAATATTCACCAATCCCTTTTCGATCAGATTGACGCCGAGTGCGGAGTAATACGCTTCGGAAATCGCATCTGAATAAATAATCAGATGGTTATCCGAAGCAGGAAGCGCAGACAACGCTTTGATCGCCGCAGGCAGAAAATCCAGTTCCCGTTTCTTTCCCAGCTTCAAGGAGAGATCGCCCTCCCATGCGGGAGCCTGTCCTTTGGCACGGACAGTATGCAAGCTGCATCCATGTTCCGTAATCGCAAGAGCATAGAAGATACAAGCCAGCGTTTTTGAGATCTCCTCCTTCGATGGCATTGTTTCCCGCACATAGGCGCTCAAAGCAATAGGGATGCGATCGAGGGTATTGTAATCTAAAGCAAAGCATTGATCCTGCCCAAGCGCCTGAATTTCCGATTGCAGAAAGAGGGACAGGTACCGTCCCATGATCGCCTCTCCCTGTACGGCAACAGGCTGTTTCGGTAGCTGCAACCAATGCTCTTTGTGTAATTCGTATTGATTTAGTATTTTCTCTATCGCTTCGTTTGGGGTCAGAAGGGACATCCATTCTCTCATAATCTTACACCTCGTTTTAAGTAATTAAGCGCGATTCTCATCTGCATTAAAATCCGTCTTTTAGGTATTTCTGCTTAACCGGATAATATATCTACTCTGAAACCAGAGTATCAAAATATTCATCCTCGAATTCTTCTCTGCTCTTTATCCCCAGTTCTTTTATACGCTCCACCGCATTTTTAAACGATTCTTCATCTATTTTTACCGGGAATATCTCGGTAAACTCACTTAAACTGAGCTCAAACAATTTTCTCTCTCCAAACAATTCTTCAATAGAATCGTAGTAATAATTTTCATAATCATCACTATCGAATTCAAATAGTTTTTTGAACTTTTCATAAGAAAGTATGTCTGCAACATAATCGAAATAGGCAGAATCGAAATAGTCACTATCGGGGTCTGCCCATATCGTTACCACTAACGGAATCATCGGCAGTGGGCCCGAATATTTGGTGTATGAGGAGAATGATTTGGTTTTTGGATCGTAAAACCTTCCCCAAATCCCTTCACTATCATCATCTTCTTCATTCTCTTGGAGGTCCTCTCCAAATGGCTTGTAGTCGAAGCTTAAGAATAACCGTCCGTCCTTAAGCTCCGCATCTAAAGATTGTTTTGAACCGGGATCAAATCCTGAAATTGATCCTCTAAAATAACAGGTGGGCGCTGTGTCAGCAATTCTTTGGAAAAGGTCACAATCATCCTCGAGAAGACCGTACCAGACTCCATACGGACCGCTGAGACCTAAAGACATTTCTCCCGATTTCCAGCATGTGTCTACTTCCTTTTCAGGATCGCCTATCGTTACATCCAAATACCAGCAGTCGTGTTTTTCTCTGTATTGCTTTTTCCGATCATTTGCGTAATGCCTAAGCACCTTCATAACCTCCAGACACTCTTCTTTTGTTCCCTTAACGGTAATCACCGTTGTAAAATCAGCTGCTCCCATGTTAATACCTCCATCAGTTTATTCTGATTGATTTTTATCGCACCATTATTATACAAAATCGAGTTAGACAGAACCTGTCCATGTGATATACATTTTCAAAAAATTTTAGCAATTATAAATATTTTTTCATGATTCCAATTAGCTGTATGCTCGTTTACGGCGGCTCTTAATTCTGATGAGATAAATTGACGTGTTAAACCGTCGTTACAAATATCCGACTATAATTATACTCCAAATTCCGAAAAAACCAGATTTTTGACTTAATACAAAAAAGAAGTGCGGCCGATTGGCCGCACCCTTTTTGAGCGCATATTAACCTTAAAATAATTTGGTTTCGCCGCGGTTTCCTATCGATCCAAGCGTTTCGCCCTATACGGCACGCGGATGCTGCCGTTTTCGGGGACGAAACGCTCCGCGTGGGACGCGTTTTTGTCGGCAGGAAGGAATGAAATGCCAGAGTCGTAGCATTCCAGGGCAAGCTTCAGGATTTTTATACGTTCCGACTCAATACATCTTTCGCCCTGCTTTCCCACAATTCGATTATACTCCTCATAGGCGCGCGCGCGGCCTTCGGCGAGGACGCCGTAGAGGACGCCGTAATCGAATTTTGGCTCATCAAACTCATCAATGCACGAAAGAACGGCGGCAAAGAACGCGGCGGGGCGGTTTATTCTGTACCATACCTTCCTGAGATCGTTTATCACGGATCCGATCGCGTGCGCCTTTGGAAAAAGATAATATATCTCCCTCATCGATGCGATTAACCGTTCGGGGACGCCGTGTTGCTTCATTATTTCAAGCTGACTTTCATCAAAGCCGTGACGCGCCCTGCCCATTCTCACGTATTGTGCTATGGAATACGCGTCTTTTCGTCCTACTCCGTATCTCATCAGAGAAAGCATGACGTCCTCGCGAAACGCGATAGGCCCGCCGCAGTCGGCGCACGCCCCGATAAGCTCTCCGGGATCGTCGGAGCGGTCGAAGACGCCGTGATCAAAGCCAAAGATATTTACAAGGTCGGAGAATTTTGTCGGCTTTACGGCGGAGATAAATCTTTTAAAACTCTCCGAGCCGAAAGAAATGCCCTCAAGACTTGCGGCGCCGAAATACGAGGCGAAATCTATATCGCCAATATCAATGCTTTCTGCCGGCACGCCCGAATACTCTTCCATAAGCTTAAGCTCCGAAAAAAGCGTAAAGTCGTACATACATATTCTTTCAAGTGGGAGATAACGACAATCAATAAGCGTTATAGGCTTGACTTTGCCGCAAGAGCGTGACAGATACGTGTACCGTGTCGGTGAAAAGTCGGATATATCATATCCCCGGGGAACGATGAGAAAGGCTCCGGGGTGTCGGCCGCCCGCTACATGCACCGACGCCATTTTTTTGACAATGCGTTCTCTTTGTCCGAGGCCTATGGACGTATTCGTTTCTTCGCAGTATTTATCTACCAGATCCGAAATACACCGCTCGCCCATCCGTCCGTAAATCGTAGACTCCGAACCGGCGAGAACCGTGTTGTTCCTGCCGAACACCTCTTCAAGGCAATCAAGAATTTCCGTTCGGATATCTTCGGCAAAGTTAAAATAAAACTCAGGTGATATGTCCCCTTCGTACCCGGTGAAGAATTCGCACGGGAGATTATGCCCGTCGCCCGTGTAAGGTGTGCCGCAGTCGGGACAAAGGCGCCTTTCGACGCCGAAGGTGACAAGATCGTATCCCGAGGCGCACTCCGTCTCATCGACGAATTCTACCCTTTTGCAATTCGGGCAGAAATAATGCGGCGGCAGAGGATTTGTCTCCGTTATGCCCAAAAGATACGAAACGAACGAACTTCCGACGCATCCGCTAAGCTTGTGAATATAGCCTTTACCGCGGCTTTTGTCGGACATTTTCGCCGCAAGCAGATAGTGTGACCAGCCGTCCGAACTGTCAATCTTTTCGAACTCGTCCGCTATGCGCAGGCGTATGATATCCGGCGCCGCTTCGCCGTATTTTTCGGCGGAGGCACTCAGAGCGCGCGATATGACCTTGCTTCGCGCGTAAGGAAGACAGAGCGTCGGCTTTTCAAACGGGAGCGGGTCGAAGCTTTCGACCGCTTCCGCGATGAGGTTCGTGTTTTCTATGACCGCCGTTTCCGTCATATCCCCAAGGAACGCAAAATCGCGAAGCATCTCCTCGGTCGACTTCATAAAGGCGATATTTTCATCCTGCCCGTCCTTCTGATGGAGGATCTTAAAGCAGAGCTCGTCTTCCTTTGTTATGCAGTTCGCGCGGCTTACCGCGGCGGGATGTTTTCCGATGCTCTGAAGGACGCGGACTGCCGCGAGTGCCGCCTCTTTGAGCGCGGCCCCGTCCGCTTCCTCTGACGAAACCGCCGAAAGCGCGCTTTTTGGGGGCAAGGTGATCTCTGCGTAATCGACGCCGTCAAATAGGACGAAAGCTCGCGCCGGACGTCAGCTTCGCTTTTATTTACGAAGCTTTGTATATGATCCCACGTGCATTCCCTGCCGATGAGAACGTCCTCTTTGTATTTGAGCACCAAATCCCAATCGATGTACGGCCGTTGATCGTTTTTAAGGTCCGTCGCCGCTTTTCGGTAACCGGCCGAAATGATAAGGTACACGTTTCTTAATCCGTGCCTCGTTTTGGCAAGCAGTGTTATAAAGAATTCGCCGCCGTTTTTGTCATGGCATAAAAGCCGCACGCCGAAAATGGCCTTGATTCCCGCATTCGCGCTTTTAACGGCTTCTGAAAGCTTTAAAACGGAATGCACGGAGTCGAAATCTGTTATCGCCACGGCGTTTGAGCCGTTTTTTACTGCGAAATCCACGACGTCATCGGGCGTTATCACCGTTTCCCGGTATCCGAAGCAGGAGCTTACGCCAAGCTCGATATGTCTTTTTTCGTTTGCCATTTAGTATTCCTCCGTTCTTTATTCCGTCTTCCTCTTTCTTCTGCCGGCGTTCTCGCTTGCCTTGAAGTTGTAGATGGGCTTAATTATCTTCTCTATAACTACCGTGTCCCCAATATTTTTGATTATCTCTTCCATGGGCTTATATACCATCGGGCATTCGTCTATCGTATCCCGTGTGACGGATGTCGTAAAAATGCCCTCCATAGATTCCTTATATGCTGTAAGCGTAAAAGAATCAAGGGCGTCCTTTCTGCTCATAAGCCTGCCCGCGCCGTGAGGCGCGCTGAAATTCCACTCCTCGTTTCCGAGACCCGTGCAGATAAGGCTGCCGTCGCGCATATTCATCGGAATGAGAAGTCGCTCGCCCTTTTTGGCTGATACGGCTCCCTTTCGCAGAATCATTGCGCCGACGTCGACGTAGTTGTGGACCGTCGAAAAGCTTTTCTCCTCGGTAAGCTTCATACCGTCGAGGATGACTTCCTTTATGACCGTGCGGTTGAGATGCGCGAACGCCTGCATGAACTCCATATCGTGAAGGTAATCCCGCATATCGTCTCCGCTGAGGTATGAAAGCTCATACGGTATCTCATCCTGTCCGCGCCCGCCGCAGGCGCCGTACGCCTTTTTCTGATAATGCTCCGCCACGCGAAGACCGAGATTGCGGCTTCCCGTATGTATCACGAGATAAAGGTTATCCTCGTCGTCGCGGTCTATCTCGATAAAGTGATTGCCGCCGCCGAGCGTTCCAATGCTCTCCTTTGCCCTGCGGATATCGATCTTTTTTACGCAACGAAGATCATAGATATCAAGACGGCCGTGGCTTCGGTGGCTCCTTTCGCGCACCTCGAAGCCGCAGGGGATATTTTGGCGTATAAAGCTGTCGAGCTTCGGCAGGTCGATGCGTTTTTCGGAAAGCTTCACCGTGAGCATACCGCAGCCTATATCCACGCCCACGACGTTGGGAACGATTTTATCATGTATCGTCATCGTTGTGCCTATGGTAGAGCCCTTGCCGGCGTGCACGTCGGGCATAATGCGTATCCTTGCGCCCTCTGACGCCGGCTGGTCGCAGAACGCCTTTATCATGCTCTCCGCAGAGGGCTCAAGGGTGTCCGTAAACACATTTGCCTCTGCGTATCTGCCTTTTATCTCAATCATTCGTTTCACCGCCTTTTTTGATTATTCATAAATACGCTCGTTTGCCTTATTTCGCTAAAATGAAGTATAGCGAACGGCATGTTCCAAAAACGGGACATCGACGCATGGGAGTATTAAAAAGAATAAGCCCGCAGGGAATGACCTTAAACGTGCGCAGGAGATAAAAAAGAGACCCGCGATCGTTAGACGACGGCGGGTCTCTTTGGGGTAATTGCGGAAAGATAAATCAATACAGCTTCGCGCCTGCCGGGATGTGCGGGTCGACTTGCAGAAGATTGAGCTTCTCCTCCTCGCCTTCCTTGTGAACGGCGGATATGAGCATGCCGCAGGATTCGATGCCCATCATCTTTCTCGGCGGCAGATTAACGATTGCGATGCACGTCTTGCCGACGAGCTCTTCCGGCTCGTAATACGCGCGTATGCCGGAAAGTATGGTGCGCGGCTCGCCGCTTCCGTCGTCGAGCGTGAACTTTAAGAGCTTCTTAGACTTCGGCACGGCCTCGCATTCGAGCACCTTAACGGCGCGAAAATCGCTCTTTGAGAACGTCTCAAAATCGACGGTGTCGGAGAAGAGCGGCTCTATGACAACGTTTGAAAAGTCTATCTTTTCGGGCTCTGCGGGCGCTTCGGAAGCAGTCTCCTCGGTCTGCGCGGGCGCTTCGGTCTCTGCGTCCGCTTCAAAATCGGGCTGCGCCTCGGCCGCGGTCTGTCCCGTCGGCTTCATCGTCGGGAACAAGAGCACGTCGCGGATCGACGCGCTGTCTGTAAGCAGCATAACGAGTCTGTCTATGCCCATGCCCATGCCGCCCGTCGGAGGCATGCCGTATTCGAGCGCGTTTAAGAAGTCCTCGTCCATCATATTTGCCTCAAGGTCGCCCGACGCCCTCATAGCGGCCTGCCGCACGAGACGCTCGCGCTGATCGATGGGGTCGTTTAGCTCGGAATAAGCGTTCGCAAGCTCACGACCCGTTACGAACAGCTCAAAACGCTCTGTGATGCGGCCGTTCGTGCCGGGCTTCTTCTTCGTAAGCGGCGAAACCTCGATGGGATAGTCCATGATGAACGTGGGCTGAATGAGCCTGTCCTCGACGCGCTCCTCGAACGCGAGGTTCATAAGGCTGCCCCACGAGGGCTCGCCCTCGACCTCGATGCCCATCGACTGCACAGCCGCCTTAGCCTCGGCGTCGGACTTTATGGAGTAGAAATCCACGCCCGTGTACTTCTTTATCGCGTCGTTCATCGTGATGCGCTCAAAGCCCGCGCCGAGCTCAACCGTTTCGCCCTGATAGGTTATCGAAGTCGTGCCGAGCACCGTCTTTGCGCAGTGAACTATCATGGCCTCGGTAAGGTCCATCATGTCGTGATAATCGCTGTACGCCTCGTAAAGCTCAATCGTCGTAAATTCGGGATTGTGCTTTATGTCCATGCCCTCGTTTCTGAAGATGCGGCCGATCTCGTATACCTTCTCAAGACCGCCGACGATAAGGCGCTTTAAGTGAAGCTCGGTCGCGATGCGCAGATACATCGTTATACCGAGAGTATTATGGTACGTGATGAACGGACGCGCCGCCGCGCCGCCTGCAATCGGCGAAAGCACGGGCGTTTCAACTTCTATGTAGCCGCGCTCCTCCAAAAAGGCGCGTATCGCGGTGATTATGCGGCTGCGCTTTTCAAATGCGTCCTTCACCTCGGGATTTACTATAAGATCAACGTAACGCTGACGGTATCTTAGGTCTGTGTCTCTTAAGCCGTGGAACTTCTCGGGAAGCGGCAGAAGCGACTTCGTAAGCAGCGTAAACGACGAAAGCTTTACGGATATCTCGCCGCGGCGCGTGCGGAAGACCTCGCCCTCGACGCCTATGATGTCGCCTATATCGAGCTTTTTAAACTCTGCGTATACGTCCTCGCCCAGCTCGTTTACGCGAACGTAGAGCTGAATTTTACCGAAACGGTCGGAAAGGTCGGCAAAAGACGCCTTGCCCATGTCGCGCTTTGACATTATGCGTCCGGCTATCCTAACCGTGCTGCCCTCCATCGTATCGAAATTCTTAAGTATTGCGTCCGTATAGCTCGTTCTTTCAAACTTTACCTCTTCAAACGGGTCCTTGCCCTTTGAAACGAGCTCCTTTAATTTTTCCCTGCGCACCCTGACAAGGTCGCTGTACTGCTGCTCGCCGTCAGCTGCCGGCTCATTTGCGTTTTGTCTTGCGTCAGCCATGATTTATATACTCCTCTCAATATTCTGCGATTCTATAAAAAGAAGGGACGCGCCCGCCCGCGCGCCCGATTATCCCGCCTTCGCGGCAGGCTTACTTCGTTTTTCTGATGTCGGTTATCTCGTAATAAAGTATGCCGACGGGCGCGTGCACCTCGCATACGTCGCCAACATGACGGCCCATAAGAGCGTGACCGAGCGGCGACTCGTCGGATATTTTATTCTCCAGCGGGTCGGCTTCGGTAGAGCCTACGATGGAATACTCTATCTCCTCGTCAAATTCCTTGTCGATGACCTTTACGGTGCAGCCAATGTTAACCTTGTTGGAGTCGACCTCGTCTTCGTCGAGAACTTCGGCGTTCTTGAGCATGGCCATAAGCTCAACGATGCGGTTTTCGTTCATTGCCTGCTCGTTTTTCGCCTCGTCGTATTCGGAATTCTCGGAAAGGTCGCCGAAGGAAAGCGCAACTTTCAGCTTTTCGGCTATCTCGGCGCGCTTTACGGATACTCTTTCGTTAAGCTCGTCTTCAAGCTTTGCAAGTCCCTCCGAGGTTAGTACGATCTTCTTATAATTACTCATTCGTAATTCTCCTTAATTCTAAAAATCTGATACCGAACGTATGCGCGTTCGGTATCAAAAATACTATTTCTCCATTTGAACATATGAAGTATTATAAATGCTCGCGCGCGCGTTGTCAATAGAAAAAAGTCGCCGCGGGAAATATATTTTGGCCGCGCGCGAGGGGCAATGCGGCGTTTTGGCTGCTTTGTAAAGAAGCCGGAAAAAGGCGGAGAAAAGAGATATCCGATAAAGATATCTCCCGTTAATAATGTATTTGTTTTTTTCGTCAATCTTAATCTGTAATTTCGGAGCTTCAAAATAGAATTATAAATTCGATTACCGACAGAGCTGCGCGGCAGCCCCACTTTACACATACAAAAGACGCTTTACCTCGACTTCCCCCACGTCCTCCATGGCGAACAGCCGCATTAAGTCCTCCCCTTTTATGCCGACGCCCTCGCATTCGCATTCGGGCACGAAGGCGTACGCGGTGCGGTTAAGGCCGCGCGGCGGCCTTTCGCCCGACAAATCGAGAGCGAGCGCGCGGCGCGGTATTTTTTCGCGCATTTCGTCCGTAAGTCCCCCGAAAGTCACGAAAAGAAGGCAGTTGAAAGGCACGCCTTCGCCTACGATGAGCGGTATGCCCGTTTTTTCGTAAAAGCCGGCGCAAAACGCCTCCGCTGCCTGCGTATTTTCGCTTGCGACGTATACATCGCGGCAGAGCCCGCATAAGGTTTTCGCAAGCTCAAACGCAAGATGCCTGCCCGACGCGTCATGAAGCATGAGCGAGGAGCGTCCGTCTATAATATTCGCCCGCTTTGCGGCGAAGCGTATTATTTTTTCCGCGTGCCTTCGCATATACGCGCCTGCGTCGAGCTTTACGTAAAAGCCCAGATCGTTTAAAAGCAAAGTAAAGCGTTCGTCCGACGCGAGAGCCTTTCGCGCGCCGAGACGCGCGGCTTCGGCTGCCGCCGGGATTATGCGCCGTCTGAGCGCGCCCTCGCCCTCGCCGTCGTACGTGGGGATGTGCGCGTAAACGAAATCCTCGTCTTTCGTAAGCTTTTTAATTGACACGTCGGCCTTTTTTCGCCGGTACGACAGCTTTTTTATAAAAGTCGGCGCGGGTTCCTCGTCAATCTTAAAATAACAAGTCATTTTTACACCTCCGAACATGTCACTCTATGCGCGGGCGACGGCGATAATGCAATATTTTTCTTTAAATACTTTACTTTAATTTGATAATGCGATATAATAACAGCGCATCAAAATATATAAAGAGACCGATGCAATAAAATAATCAGGAAGGTATGTGAAAAAATGAAAGGCAAAAAATTACTTGCACTCCTTTTAGCTGTTCTCATGCTGGCTACCGTATTCGTATTTGCGGGCTGCTCGAACACCAAGAAGGAAGATACCTCGGATGCACAGCAGACAGAAGAGACCGGCGACGCTGAGAGCGGCGAAGAGGCAGCAGCCGGCGAAGATACTTCGCTTGCAGACGTTCAGGCTAAGGGCGAGATCATCTTAGGTCTTGACGACAGCTTCCCGCCGATGGGCTTCAGAAACGACGACAACGAGATCGTAGGCTTCGACATCGACCTTGCAAAGGCCGTAGCCGACAAGCTCGGCGTTACGCTCTGCGTACAGCCTATCTCCTGGGACGCAAAGGAAATGGAGCTTAACAGCGGCAACATCGACATGATCTGGAACGGCATGTCCTACAGCGAAGAGCGCGACGAAGCTATGAACCTTTCCGAGCCGTATCTTAACAACGACATGGTATTCGTTGTTGCGAACGGTTCCCCCATCGCAAGTCTTGAGGACATCAAGGGCAAGACCGTAGCCGTTCAGAACGGTTCGACCGCTCAGGATATCTTAGAGGCATCCGACCTTGCGGCAGACATCACCGTAGTTGGCTTCAAGGACAACATGACCGCGCTTCTCGACATGGAAGCACAGGGCTGCGACGCCGTATTCATGGACAAGGTTGTAGCAAACTACACCATTTCCGCTAACGGCAAGGATTATCAGGTACTTGAAGAAGGTCTCTCCCCCGAAGTTTACGTTATAGGCTTCAGAAAGGGCGACCAGGCTCTCCGCGACGCGGTACAGCAGGCTCTCCACGAGCTCAAGGAAGACGGCACCGTTGCAGAGATCTCCACTCAGTGGTTCGGCTCCGACGTTACGATAATCGAGTAATCCAAAGTAAACATACGTTTCGTAAAAGGCACGCTTCGCGCGTGCCTTTTACGGGTATTTCTGAAGAAACAAAGGGGGTGCTCTCATGGAATCGCTTTTTGCAACGATTGACGCCGCTTATATGAGCAAGCTGCTCGTAATTCTCCTTCAGGGCGTGCTTACCTCGCTCAGGATTTTTGCGATAACGCTTGTTATTGCGGTGCCGCTCGGCTTTCTCGTTTCGTTTGCCAAAAAATCAAAATATAAGATCGTTTCCGTGCCGATAAACATATACATACTCATCATGAGAGGAACGCCTTTGCTTCTGCAGATACTCATCGTATATTTCGGCCCTTATTATGTATTTCGGCTCTCTTACGACAGATTTGCGGCGATAATCATAGCCTTCGTTCTCAATTACGCCGCCTACTTTGCGGAGATATTCCGCGGCGGCATCGAGTCTATGCCTGTGGGCCAGTATGAGGCGGCGGGCGCGCTCGGCTTTACGAAGGCGCAGACGTTCTTTCGCATAATCCTGCCTCAGGTCGTTAAGCGCATACTTCCCGCAAGCGCGAACGAGGTAATAACGCTCGTTAAGGATACGGCGCTCGCGCAGACGATAGGCGTAGCCGAGCTTTTTGCCCTGTCGTCGAAGCAGGCAAGCTTTAAAACGTCGGTAATCCCGCTTTTCGTGGCCGGTATATTCTACTTCGTTTTGAACTGGATAGTTACGGCGGCGTTCGCTTACTTTGAAAAGAAGCTCGACTATTACAAGTAAGGGGTGAGGAAAGTGGCTGTATTAAGTGTAAAAAACATAAAAAAAGCGTTCGGCAGCAACGTGGTGCTTACCGATATCTCCTTTGACGTAGACGCGGGCGAGGTCGTTGCGATAATCGGCCCTTCCGGCTCCGGCAAATCAACGATTCTGCGCTGCATAAATCAGCTTGAAACGATAGACGGCGGCCAGATAACGCTTCTTGACGACAATATGATTGCGGGCACGTCGCCCGACGGAAAGCCCATATATTCCCCGCCGCAGGTGCTTCGAAAAATGCGCCTGAATATCGGGCTCGTGTTTCAGAATTTTAACCTTTTCCCCCACTTCTCCGTTATGCGAAACGTAACGGAGGCGCCCATCCACGTTTTGAAAATGCCGAAAGAGCAGGCCGTTGAGGAAGCAAAGGATCTGCTTGCGAAAATGGGACTTTCCGAAAAGCACGACTCCTATCCGTATCAGCTTTCGGGCGGCCAGCAGCAGCGCGTATCCATCGCGCGCGCGCTCGCGCTTCATCCCGAGGTGCTTTTCTTCGACGAGCCGACGAGCGCGCTCGACCCCGAGCTTACGGGCGAGATTTTAAAGGTAATCCGCGCGCTTGCGCAGGAAAAGCGCACGATGGTAATAGTAACTCATGAGATGGCCTTCGCGCGCGACGTGGCCGACCGCGTTATTTTCATGGATCAGGGCGTTATAGTTGAGCAGGGCGACCCGAAGGAGGTAATAAATCATCCGAAGGAAGAGCGAACAAAGCTGTTCTTAAAGAGATACTCGGAGGATAATTAAAAGTCATGATAAAAGAGAGGCAGACCTGCCTCTCTTTTTTGATGTCTTGATTTTTAAGCGGGATTTGTGTCACAGCTATTATCAAAAAGCCGTGCCGCGTCAAAACTCCGGCGACTCACATAATAAATACTTCTCTCGTCCTCCCTTTTCTGCCTCGCCGAAAACCACGGCAAAGCCGCTGCCTAAGATAAGGACGGAATCGGTGCTCATGGCCGCCATGCGAACGGCGGTTTCAAGCGGCAGGAACTGTTCGTCCATATAGAAATCTGGCGACAATACAAGGCATAATTCGTCGTGATTTGCGACGAATTCACGAAAAGCCGCCGAACGGTCCATGCCGTCGCCCTTGACGGCGATTTTACGCGGGTCGATAAGCTTCCCTGCGCTGTGACAAAATCTGTCTACGGCGTCATATCGCTTTTCGGGCGTTGTAAACTCATATAACAGCCGTTCGCGCCGTTCCTTTTTGATAAATGAACGCACGAAACGCTCTTCCGACGTATAATCCATATCAACCCTTCGTAATAAGCGCGACCGCGTGAGCGCTTATCCCCTCGCCGCGTCCCTCAAAGCCCATGCCCTCCGTCGTCTTTGCCTTGACGTTTATCGCCTCAGGCGGGCATTCGAGCGCGCGCGAAATATTCTCGCGCATTGCGGTGATATGCGGCGCCATGCGCGGCCTCTGAGCTACTACGGTCGCGTCTATGTTGCCTATAATAAAGCCCTGAGCGCGCATAAGTTCCTCCGTTCTTTTAAGAAGCACGAGGCTGTCGGCGTCCTTATACGCCATATCGCTGTCGGGGAAATGCTTTCCTATGTCGCCCGCTCCGAGCGCGCCGATTATCGCGTCGATGACCGCGTGAGTCAGCACGTCGGCGTCGGAGTGCCCCAAAAGCCCCTTCTCATACGGGATATCAACCCCGCCGATTATAAGCTTTCTGTTTTCGGTAAGCCTGTGCGCGTCGTATCCGTAACCAATCCTTATCATATCGTCACACTCTCTCTTCGCTTTTCTTATTGAGTATAAGTTCGGCGGCCTCAATGTCGCCCGCCTTGGTGACCTTTATATTGTCGCGGTCGCCCTCGGTGATATATACATTATGACCGAGCGCCTCGACCGCCGAGGCGTCATCGGTTATTTTAAGCGATTTTTGCTTTACGTTAAGGAGCGCCCTCTTCAAAAGGTCGTATTCAAATATCTGCGGCGTCTGGATGAGTCTCAGCCTGTCACGGTCAAGCGTTCTTAAAACGGCGCCGTCAGCGCCTATCTCCTTTACCGTATCGAACGGTACGACGCCGGGTGCGGCCGCCCCGTGGGCCTTCGCCGCCGCTGCGGTCTCGTGAATCATCCTCTGCGTCACGAACGGCCGAGCGCCGTCCTGAACGGCTATATAATCGCATCTGCCCGTAAGCTCGAGCACGCCGTGAAGCGACGAATCGGCGCGCGTCGCGCCGCCCGCGACGATGTTCGTAAGCTTTGTTATCGAATATTCCTTCGCCATTTGCTGTATCGCGGAAAAATCCTCGCTTCTCGCGACGACTACTATCTCCGAAATGTCGGGCGAACGCTCGAACGCTTCAAGCGTAATGGCAAGCATCGGACGATCGCCGATCATGAGAAACTGTTTGCTTGCGCCGTCTGCAAGCCCCATTCGCGTGCTTGCACCTGCGGCAAGTATGAGCGCTGCGCATTTTTTCGGCTTCTTCGAAGCCGAGCCGTTCTTAAAAAACATATCCTTAAAACTCATGGGACAAACTCCTCAATTTAAAATAAACGCGGCTCGATGGCCGCGTTTTAAAAAGAGCCGAAATCTCACTTTCTGCCTACGATGGTATAAATAATATCCTCAAGCTCGGCCTGAGTAACGTCGAGAGAAACGATAAGCTCAGAAAACATTATCTGCTTCGCAAGGCTCAGTATCTTCTTTTCACCGGTAGACAGCGGCTTTATGCACTCGCGCATGAGAAGCCCTTTCACAACGCTTATTATCTCGTAAAGGTCTCCCGAGCGGATTTTATCAAGATTGTCGCGCGAACGCTTCGTCCAGTTCGGCTCGTCCTCCACGGACGCGCTTGAAAAAATCTCTTTGAAATCGTCGACGCTGATATCATCGGTCACGTATCTTAGCCCGTTAAGACAATCGGCGCATGTGGGGATCATTATTTTCAAATCGCCGATGGGCATCCTGAGAATATAGTACGACTGCGTTTTACCGAAAACCTCGCGATCCTCGATCGTTTCAACAATACCTGCGCCGTGCATGGGATATACGATTTTATCACCGACTTTATACATGGCTTTCTCCTAAAAGTAATATGGCAGGAAGCTGTTGTTTATGCTTTTATTATACATCGCGAAAAAAGCTTTGTCAAACGGACTGCATATGGCAAAATTGAACAAAATTCATATGGAAAAAATTAAAAAGGGGCTTTTTTAAGCCCCTTTTTTAGTGAAAAGAAGATTGAATTATAAACCGAGTTTAGCCTTCATGGCAGCAAGCTCATCGTCAACGGAGGTGTCAACAGTGGAATCTGCGTACTTGGCTGCGAGTGCGTCAACGTCGCTTACCGCGTCAAGCTCAGCCTTTGCGTTTGCGGTATCGAGCATCTGCTCAGCCTTGCGCTCCATGCGCTCAAAGTCGCTCATTGCGCCCTTTACGCCTTCAGCGGACGAACCGATCTTATTGATGGTCTCCTGAGTCTTTGCAACAGCAACGTTTGCCTTTACGGTATCGCGGCGAGCCTGAAGAGCTGCAATATCGGAGTTGAGCTTATTGTAAAGCTGACGCATTTTGTCTGCGTTCTCTTTTGCGACCGCATACGACTTCTGAAGCGAAGCTGCGTTGCTTTCAAGCTGCTGCTTCTTGGAGATGAAAGCCTTTGCGTCTGCTTCGTTGCCGGACTTCAATGCCTTCTCTGCAAGATCAAGATACTTTGCGATGTTCTTGTCGTTTTCGTCGATAAGTCTTCTCGTGCGAGTTTCTTCTGCTATAACGGCAGCAGTTTCGTTCTTAACCTGCTCTAAGTTTTCAGTAGCTTCTCTTAAGTACTGGTCTATCATCTTTGCAGGGTCTTCCGCCTTGTCCAAAAGCGCGTTTACGTTTGCCGAAAGAATGTCACCGAATCTTGATAAGATGCCCATAATTAGTCCTCCTTATGTTTTGTTATTTTTATTGTACCACATTGGTTAAAAACTTCAACAGATTTTAAAAAAATGACGGCAAAAAAGCCGTCATTTTTTATAATTTTCAATAATCAGCACATTTCATATATGCCGGCCGCACCCATACCGCCGCCGATGCACATGGTAACGAGGCCGTATTTGCCGTTCGTTCTCTTAAGCTCGGAGAGCGCCTTGCACGTAAGAACTGCGCCGGTCGCGCCCAGCGGATGGCCCATTGCCATTGCGCCGCCGTTCGGATTTACCTTTTCGCGGGGCATAGAAAGCTCGTCCATAACGGGTATCGCCTGTGCCGCGAAAGCCTCGTTTAATTCGATAACGTCAATGTCCTTCATCGAAAGACCGGTGATCTTGAACACCTTCGGTACAGCAGCGATGGGACCGAGACCCATAACGTGAGGCTCAACGCCGCCCGTTGCGAAGCCTAAGAATTTCGCGATGGGCGCGATGCCGAGCTCGTCTGCCTTCTCCTTCGACATAAGCACAACGAAGCCCGCGCCGTCGGACGTCTGCGAGGACGTGCCTGCCGTTACCTTGCCGTCTGCCTTGAACGGCGAAGTGAGCGCCGCAAGCTTCTCTACCGTGGAATTGGGGCGGATGCCCTCGTCCTTCGTTACGGTTATCGTTTTGCCCTCGTCGTCTATCGCCTCGATCGGGATTATCTGATCGTCAAATTTGCCGGTCTCCTGTGCAGCCGCAGCTTTTTTGTGGCTTGCAACGGCAAGCTCATCCATAGCCTGGCGCGATACGTTGTATTTTGCCGCAACGTTTTCCGCGGTTATGCCCATCGGCATATATACGCCGGGGATATTCTCGGCAAGCCACTCGTTAAACACGTCCTTGCTCGTGGAGCCCGCCTTCATGGAGGGCATATAAGACATCATCTCAACGCCGCCCGCAACGACAACGTCAGCCTGACCTGCCGCTATTGCGTTTGCGGCGGTAGCTATTGCCTGAAGGCCGGACGAACAGAAACGGTTTATCGTCTGCGCCGAAACGGTATAGGGAACGCCCGCGCGCAGCGCAACGAGACGCGCGATATTATTTCCCTGGAAATCCTGGGGACGCGCGCAACCTACGACGATATCGTCTATATCTTTAGGATCGAGCTTCGGCACTCTTGCCAAAACGCCCTTTAAGACCTGTGCGCCGAGATCAACGGGATGAAGATTCTTAAGAGAGCCCTTGTATGCTCTTCCGACGGGAGAACGGCCGTATGCAACGACAACAACATTGCTCAATGCTTTGCTCATTTGGTATACCTCCGAAAGTAGATTTGTTTTTATACGGTACTATTATAATGCATACTTTTCTGTTTTGCAATAGAGACACGCGCTTCGGACGAAAAAATGTCAAAATTAGTTATATAAAAAAGCGTAAAAGACGGCCTCCCGCAGCCGAATGCTGCGGGAGGCCGTCTCTTGTGGGGTAAGCAAGTTATAAGGGAGAAATAAAACCAAAAAGGTATGGGGTGGCTTTTTAAATGTCGCGCGTCCAGAGCGATGCGAGAGCGGGGCCGCCGCCTACGCAGAGCGACGCGCAGCCGATCTTGTAATTCTTGCGCTTCATCTCATAGAGCATCGTAACGATTATGCGAAGCGCGGAGCAACCTACGGGATGGCCGAGCGAGATGCCGGAGCCGTTCGCGTTTACCTTCGCGCGGTCGAGCTTATAGCCGAAGTCAGCCTCGAGCTTTCTTTCAACTGCGATGAACTGAGCCGCGAAAGCCTCGTTGATTTCCCAGTAATCAACGTCGTCGAACTTTATGCCGGCCTTGTCGAGGCACTTCGGGATTGCAACGGCGGGGCCTATGCCCATAACGTCAGCCGCAACGCCCTCTGCCGCGATGTATATCATCTTTGCCATGGGCTCAATGCCGAGCTCCCTCGCTTTATCAAGCGACATAACGATAACGGCAGCCGCCGCGTCGTTTATGCCGGATGCGTTCGCCGCGGTGGTAACGCCGTCCTTCGTGAATACGGGCTTGAGCTTCGATATTGACTCCATCGTGCAGTCCTTTATCATGTGCTCATCGTCCTTTAATATCTTGTCGCCTCTCTTCGACGGCTTGATTATCGGAATCATCTCCTCGTCGAATTTGCCCTCCTCGGTCGCCTTGCAGGCGCGCGAATGGCTCAAAACCGCGAGCTCGTCGCACTCCTGACGGGTGATGTTGTACATCTTTGCAACGTTCTCAGCGGTAACGCCCATATGACCGCCGGAGAGCTCGTCGTAAAGTCCGTCGTGGAGCATTGCGTCGTAAAGCTCCGCGCCGCCGGCCGTGGGAATGCCGCCCATGCGGTAGCCGAGACGCGCCTTCGGAAGAAGGAACGGCGTGCGCGTCATGTTCTCAACACCCACAACGAGGCCGATGTCGGTCTTGCCGAGCTGGATGTTGTTGCACGCGATCTCAAGCGCGCGCATACCCGATGCGCAGTTCTGATTTACGCTCAGCGCGTTGCTTTCGGGGGTCATGCCGATGCGCTGCGATACCTGGCGTGCCGGAAGCGAGCCCTGCATGGAGGTGTATACCTGACCCATGACAATCTCGTCAACGTCTTCGGGCTTTATGCCCGCGCGGCTTATCGCCTCTTTGCCTACCGCGATCGCAAGATCCCTTGCGGGAATGTCGGAAAACTCGCCGCAGAATTTGCCTATCGCCGTGCGGCATGCGCTTACAATTACAACTTCCTTCGTCTGCATAATGGTGCCTCCTATGTTTTATCTTAATTAAATTTGTCAGCGGATTTGAGTTTGTTATTTTTGCTACAATCTTATTATAGCGAATGGTTTTTGGGATTTCAATAGTGAAAGTGCATAAATTTAATAAAGAAAGTTGAACAATATCGCGAGTCTATATACGTTTTATACAAAACATAATAAGAAAAGCGGCATGCAAGAAGGATGCTTACATGCCGCCGTTAAAGCTTCGGTTATATTATTTTCCGGTAAAATTGGGCTTTCTCTTCTCCCTGAAGGCCGCGGTGCCCTCCTTCGTGTCCTCCGTGACCATGAGCAGCGAAAAGCCCATCGCCTCGAGATAAAGGCCCGCGTCGATATTCGTCGACATCGAGTGATGTATGAGCTTCTTTGCTACTGCCAGCGCGAGCGGCGCCCTCGTCATGAGCTTTTTCGCAACGGCCATAGCCTCGTCCATCAGGTCGTCGAGGGGCACGCACTTCATGGCAAGGCCAATATCAACGGCCTCCGCGCCCGTAATCTCACGTCCGGCGAGAACAACCTCCTTCGTGCGTCCCATGCCTATGACTCTCGCGAGCCTCTGCGTGCCCCCGAGCCCCGGAATGAGGCCGAGCTTCGGCTCGGGAAGACCGAAGCGCGCGTTTTCGGACACGATGCGAATGTCGCACGCCAGCGCAAGCTCAAATCCGCCGCCGAAGGCGTAGCCGTTAATCGCGGCGATGACGGGCTTTGCGCACATTTCAAGCTTGTTTGCCGCCCGGTCGGCCCATCTCGTTTTAAGTGCGCCGGGAGTGCCCGAGGACGAAAAGCCCGATATGTCGGCGCCCGATATGAACGATTTGCGCCCTGCTCCGGTGAAGATTATTACGCGGATATCGGGATCGTCGTCGGCTTCGCACAGGAATTCATAAAGCTCTTTGAAGCACGACTCGCTTACGGCGTTCAACTTCTTTTCGCGGTTGATCGTAAAGATAGCCACGTTGTCTTTGACCTCAAGAAGATAGTTCTCGTATTTTTTCTCTGTATTCACTTTCAAGTCATCTCCGTTCGTTTATTTAGGGTTCTATGAGAAAATTATAAATAAATATCCATGTTTTTTCAATAGAAAGTGCGGCGTTTGAAAAAATAATACATAAAAAGCGCGCGAAACTTGTTGATATATTCGTCAAACTGTGATAAGCTTAAATCAATCGGATACATATTTTTTATGATACTACTAAATATTAGGGAGGTATTTTTCATGGCATGGAAAAGATTTATTATTGAATTCGGTACGGGCGTAGACGTACACGGCATCGACGTAACGAAGGCGGCTCAGAAGGCCGTTAAGGACGCTGTATCGCATTGCTGTCTCACGGGATTGGGAGAGACCCTCGAGATAGAAAACTTTTTGGAGAACGTAAAGGTGGAAGTAAAGATTTGTTCCCCGTTTGCCGACAAGGTAGACCGTTCGAAGGTGCTTGCACAGCTTCCGCCCTACAAATACTGCGATCTTGAGATAGTTGAAGGCGGCCTTACCGTAAGAGGCACGAACGCTCCGCAGTTCGGCGTTGGCGAAACGATAGTCATGGTTAACGCCGCTATCACCGTATACGTAAACAGATAAAATATAATACAGCCGCAAAAAGCCGCCCGCCGGGGCACCCTCCATAAGGAAGGTGCCCCGGGTTTCCTTGTTTGAGCTGTTATTTGGCTGATCATTTGCCTCAAAAAATATGCTGCAAGCTACGAATAGCCCTGTCATTGCGAGGAGCGAAGCGACGTGGCAATCCGTATTCTCCATTCGGAAAGCCCAGGAGAACGGATTCCCACGTCACCGGTGTGCGCACCGGCTCCTCGGAATGACAGGGTTGAAACTATTATCTTCTATTGTGCGCTGGATTTTGTGGGGAGCAAACTCCGATGCTCGTTATGAATGCGGACAAGGGAGTTCTTGTGCAAACCTGAAGTCAGAAGCGTCCTTACAAACGGGAAGTTGTATTACCGAGTTATCCCTTATCATCATTCAACAGAAACAGAACAACTGCTTTGAATTCTTCAGCCACGTTGTCGATACTGTTTTTCAGTATGACAAATGGTCCATCAGTGTAAGCATCCAGTAAATTAAGAGCTTCTTCAACGATACCGATTTCATTGTCGGGAACGATAGAAGCATTAAAGTATCGCTTTTTTATTGCATTTTCTTAATTAGTTATCTTGTAAATATACGAGAATATACTAATTACAGCATATTACCTTTACCCTGATTACACTTTGAACAAAGCGTTTGTAAATTATCTATCTCTGTTTCTCCACCTTTTGACCATGGGAAAATATGGTCAACTTGAAGCTCAACAGAGGGGTCTTTAGCTGGAGATGCACCACAGGCTCTACATGTAAAATTGTCTCGTTGCAACACTCTGAAACGTAGACGCAAATTGATATCTCTTGCCGTCCTGTGAGAAGCACCTATTAACTGCTCCTCATCATGTGTTGTGATTATTGCCTCCTCAGCGTTTATGTATGCTACAAACGCTTTGAGTGCGTCTGACCATCTACCAAACTTTCTTAAATATGCGCCACTTGAAATATGTGAAAGCCTTTTATCGTCCATATCTCTTCTGCGTGGCTGGCTTCCTTTTCTAATCCATGCATTTTCAATATTCTCAAACAAGTTTTCTTCTGTCCAATACTGCTGAGTTAGAGGAATGCCTGCCTTTTCAAGCGATTTATTCCATGTCTCAAATCGGCGTAAAAATGTACTGCAATCATATTTCCCATAGTTTGAGTATTGTTTCATTGTCAAACCGCCAGTATTGCACTGTGTACAAACTCTTTTCAAATCCGAAAGCAGTTCATCATCTGAAGCTGATTCATTATAAGCAATATACTCATATTTCATGGTTTTATCCTCGCCCAAATGTCATCTATATTCGTGTTTATGATACCACAAGAACGCAATTTGCACAATGACAGAGTATAGTTTTTTCAAGAAAACCCTTGACTTGAATTTTCAACTATGGCAGAAACAAAACGCCGGAGTTAAGAAATCTCATTGATAAATCAACGCCTTTTTCATCGTCCTCGGCTGCGTTCGTCTCTTACCCGTTCTGCCTGTTCGTATTGTAGTTCTCGGTCTGGATTGATATACTCCGCCGACGGGTACGGGCGCAATCCTTGGTCGGCAAGGTATAGCTCCCTCTCGTACTGCGTGCGGGATAGTCCGAGCTCGTCGCAGTATTTCCGCACGGCCTGCTCGTACCGTCTCGCCCGTTTTTTGCGTCAAGGGCTTCCAAGTCTTTAATAAACTCTTCTTCCATCTATTCCCAAATCTCGTTCAATTTCTGCGCTTGCTTTAACAGGCGCTGGCGCTCCCGTTCGTTCTCTCGCTTCATTTCTTGGTTTTCCTTGTACTCCTTTACAGATAGCTTTTTGTCGTGGTCTGCTTGCGGGTCTCTCCGCTGCAGGTCTTATTTTTGGTATCGCCCCCGAATAATGGACATCAAACTCTTTACTCATTTGATCCTCACAAGCATCGATTTATCGAACTGATTATACCACCCCTGTTCGGCGCGGTCAATCGTGCCGCTTTCAAAAGCCGGCGGAGGCACTTCCTTACGAAGTGCCTCCGCCGGGGCGGCTTTTTTAACGCGCGCCGTGCGCGTTTCATATAATAAGGCGGAGGTGCCGATTATGAGAACGCTTTCATATGACCGCACGGCGGCGGTCGAATACGCCCAAAATTGGGCGTATTTAAGAAATCCGCGATATTTCGCCTTCGACGGCTTCGGCGGCGACTGCACGAATTTCGCTTCGCAGTGCGTATACGCGGGAAGCCGCGTGATGAATTTTACGCCCGAATACGGCTGGTATTACTTATCGCCCGACGAGCGCAGCGCGTCCTGGAGCGGCGTTGAATATTTTTACAGCTTCATCGTCTCAAACGGCGGCGAGGGGCCCTACGGCGCCGACGTACCCATAGGGTCGGCAGAGCCGGGCGATATAGTACAGCTCGGCGGCGAAAACGGCCGCTTCTATCACAGCCTCGTGATAACGCATATATCGGGCGCGCCGTCATACGACAGTATCCGTGTCTCGGCGCACGACAATGACGTAAATTTAAAGCGCCTGTCGCTCTATTCGTTCGCGGCGGCGCGTTTTATCCATATCGCGGGCGTGAGGAGCGCTTAATCCGCCTCCGTTTGACTTTCGAGATACAGAATAATGAGAACAAGCGCCTCAAGCGCTCTCGTCCACTCGTCGCAGGCGGCGTCGTCTGCGGGCACATCGTTGTTTTTTAGCTCGGGCGCGTCGTTTTCGGCCTCGGAGGCAATATGGAATACGATATTTTTCTCCTGTGCATCAGGGGCGGCCGTCTGTTTGACGCCGCCTTCTGCCGCGACACCCCCGTTTCCTTTTGACGCGGGCGCGATATCGTATTCGCCGTCCGAGAATGCGAAGGCGCAGATTTTCTCTTCGTCTTTCTCCTTCGCGGTCAAGTATACGGCGTCGAAAACGCCGCGCGCATCAAAGACAAGCTCGCCGTTTTCGGAAATTATGCCGCCGTAAGCGCGCGCTCCGCCGCGATGTGAAAGATACGCCCTGAGTATTTCGTCCGCGGGCGATGAAAGCCTTATGTGAACGTGCGTCTTTTCGTCTCTCGTTTCAAGCTTTACCGTGCCCGCGCGGTCTCCGCCGAGCGTGAGATACTTTTTTTGATACATAGGTTATCTGTCCTTCCGAAAAAAATAAAAGTCTCATAAATAGATATGAGACTTTTATTCGTATTATGCGGAAGGCTCAGTTCACGACCTTGTAGCCGCCCTTTACCATGATGTAGCCGTCGTTCGTCATGCGTATGCCGCGGCCGTCCTCACGCGGAATTATGTAAACGTGGTTGGGCGATATGCTGATGTTGCCCGGCAGGTCAATGCCGCCCGTCGTATCGACGAGGCCGTTCTCACCGGGGCATACGGAAACGGCGGTGCCGCTTCGCAGTATAATCTGCGAGCCCTCTTTTCCGAGGATGGTCTGCCCGCGCGACACCTGTATCGCCTTATACGAATCCGAGCCGCCCGAGCTCTGCGAAGACGACGACGCGATCTTCGCGTCTATGCGCTTATCGACTTCGTTCAGCACATCCTGCTTAAATACGCCCGTAAGGTAGCTTAAGCTTACGAGCGGATCGTCGCTGCTTCCCGCGTCGGCCAGAACTATGTATCCGGCGGTGAGGGACACAAACAGCGCGATCATGACAACAAGTACGACAATACGTTTTCTTTTCATTCTTTTTTACCTCCGAACAATTTATATCACGGCTCGTCGTTCAGGCCGAAGCTTATACTTATCGCCGTGTTGATCTTCTGCATGAACTCAAAATCAAGCTTGCCTATTTTTTCTCTGAGTCTGCGCTTATCTATCGTTCGTATCTGTTCGAGCAGAATGACGGAATCCTTCTGAAGCCCGAATTCCTCCTTTGATATCTCGATATGAGTGGGCAGCTTTGCCTTATTTATCTGAGAGGTTATCGCCGCCGCGATGACGGTGGGGCTGTATTTGTTGCCTATGTTGTTCTGTACGATGACGACGGGACGTACGCCGCCCTGCTCGCTTCCCACAACGGGACTTAAATCTGCGTAATATATTTCGCCTCTTCTGACTATCACAATGTTCACACTCCGGCTAAATACTCCTCCGATGCGTCTAACGCTTCGTTATCGAAGGCGACGGCTTCGTTTGCCATCTGCGTATTTATTGTACCCATGTAAGCATATCCTTTAATCATGTTTTTCTCATTATCGGATAATTTTTTATAAAAAAGCGAACGCTCTATCAAAAGCTCCATAACTTCCTCCCTTGAAAGCCCAAGCTCAAGCGCGAGGCTGTCAGCGCGTGAAAGCACCTCCTCGCCAACGTTTAAGGTTATCCTTACTTTTTTATTCATCAGGGTATGCCTCCGATATATAATACTTAAAAGCACCCGAAAGTGTGCGCCCGTATCAAGTATACATAATATTGATATGAGCGTCAATGTCAGTTAATTCCGCCTTCTATGTAATTAAGATATCCGGCCTCGTGACCGTTCAATATATATACGCGGGGCACACGCTTGCCTATCTGGCATATCACCTCGTATCCTATCGTGCCGAGGTATTCGGCTATTTTGCAGGCCGAGATGAAGTGCTCGCCGTCGTGTCCGAAAATGGTCACTATGCTTGAGGTGTCGACGCCCTCTATATTCGACACGTCGACCATGCACTGATCCATGCACACGCGCCCCACCACGCTTGCGGTGCAGCCGTTAATGAGCACGTCCGCGCCGTTTGAGAATATGCGCGAAAAGCCGTCGGCGTATCCGATGGGCAGCGTTGCGAGACGCACCTTTTTCGGCGCCGTATATATGCGGCCGTAGCTTACGGGCGTGTTTTCGTCGATTTCCTTTATATACGATATGGCGGTTTTTAGCTCCATCGCCGGACGAAGGTCGAATTTCTCTATCGATTCAAGCTTATTGTCGGGCGGCAGACCGTATAGTATTATGCCGGGACGCACGATGTCGAGATGCATATCGGGATAATTTATAAGCCCCGCGCTGTTGCAGCAGTGGCGAAGGCCCACGTCTATCCCCTTGCCCTCGAGCGTATTGCAGAAGTACATGAATAGATCGAACTGACGGCGCGTGAAAGCGGCGTCGTCGTCGGCAACGGCGAAATGCGTAAAAATGCCGTTAAACTCAAGGCCCGGCAGAGAATAAATCTTTACCGCCTCGTCTATCGCGCCGGCGTCTCTTTTCTTGTCCTGATACATCATGCCGAGCCTGCTCATGCCGGTGTCTATCTTTAAGTGAACGGTGAGCTTCTTGCCGAGCCATTCGGCGGCGTCGGAGAACTTTTTCGCCGCGTCGTATGTATATACAGTCTGCATGATGTCGTACTCGATAAGCTCCGGCGCGCATTCGTAGGGCGTGTATCCCAAAATGAGTATCGGCACCGTTATGCCGCCGTGCCTAAGCTGGCGCGCCTCGTCGAGATTTGAAACGCCGAAAAGATCGGCGCCCATATCGGACAGCACGCGCGAGGTCTGCACCGCGCCGTGACCGTATCCGTCGGCCTTTACGATGGCCATTATCTTTGTTTTCGGCGAGGTGAGCCCTCTTATGACGCTGTAATTATGCTTTATATCGTCAAGGCTCACGTCCGCCCAGACGCGTTTTAAAAATGAATTCTTATGCTTCATAAAAATGTTTACCCTCTAAACCTATTTATCGTATTTTATAAGCGCTCTCGGCAGATTCCCGATGATGTCGGAGGCGATGAGCGCGTATTCCCCGAGAAGCGACGCCGCGATATCGCCCGCGCGCCCGTGGATGAATACGCCCGCGACAGCCGCGGCAAGCGGCTTTATCCCCTGTGCGCAGAAGGACGCTATGATTCCCGCCAGCACATCGCCGCTGCCCGCAGTAGCCATGCCGGGGTTGCCCGTTGAATTAACGTAAACGACGCCGTCCGAAGACGCGACAACGGTGCGCGCGCCCTTTAAAACGACGGTGACGCCGTATTTCTTCGCAAATTCCAGCGCGTTCTTTATTCTGTCGGCCTCTACCTCTTCGACTGAAAGTCCCGTAAGACGAGAGAACTCCTTCGGATGTGGCGTAAGTATTATTTCGGACGATTTGTTCTGAAGTATCGAAAGATCGCCCGAAAGCGCATTGAGGCCGTCGGCGTCGATTATAACGGGAACGCCCGAATTGCGAACGGCGGTCCTCACAAGCTCGCGCGTGTCCTCGCTGTTTCCCATGCCGCAGCCGATAAGCGCGGCCGTTTGCGTCTTGAATCTTTCGATAAGCTTATCCGAGGCCGCCTTTGATATGCTGCCGCTCTCTGACTGGGAAAGCGGCATCGTCACGGCTTCGGGCACGTTTGACGCAAGTATAGGATAAATGCTTTCGGGGATAGCCGCCGTAACGAGGCCTGCGCCGCTTCTTGCGGCGGCGCGCGCGGCAAGCATTGCCGCGCCGGCCATGCCCTTTGAGCCCGCTATCATAATAAGGCGGCCGTAATCGCCCTTGTTCGTGTTCTTTTTACGCGCAGGTATGATTTTATCGACAAGCTTGTCGTCCGTTTCGTATATTCTTATAGAGGCCGCGTCAACGTCGGAGCGCTTTATGCCTATGTCGCATATAACGAGCCTGCCCATCATATTGATGCAGGGATAAGTGACGTGGCACGGCTTTTTGAACGCGAACGTAACCGTAAGGTCGGCGCGCACGCATCCGCCCATAATCTGCCCCGAGTCGGCGTTTATGCCGCTCGGCAAATCAACTGCCACGGTATACGCGGGCGAGGAGTTTATAATCTCCACGGCCCTTAAATGGTCGCCCGCAAGCGGCTTGTTTAAGCCCGTACCGAAAACGGCGTCTACTATACATACGCAGTTTTTCGGGAATTTATTATCGATCTCCGAGACCGTATACGTTCCCATGCCCGTAAGGCAGTAAAGCTCGTACGCGCGCTTTGCGTCGCCCGAAAGCCCCGCGGGATCGGACACGCTCACGACGGTTATCTTGGCCCCGCGCTCCCACAGCATATACGCGATGACGTAGCCG
Source organism: Clostridia bacterium (assembly GCA_017513095.1). Taxonomy (GTDB): domain Bacteria; phylum Bacillota; class Clostridia; order Oscillospirales; family RGIG577; genus RGIG577. The sequence continues at coordinate 89,363 of JAFWDJ010000024.1, forward strand.
TCGCCGCCGTTATTACCGCTGCCGCAGAATACGACGATCTGCTTCGTGCGCACGTCGGAGTCGAAATGCTCCATAATTTGATTTAAAACGCCCGCGGCGGCGTTCTGCATAAGATCAAATCCCGAGAGCCTGCCGGAAAGCATAACGTCGCCCTCAATTTTTCTCATCTGAGCCCTGGTTACAACGTACATGAAAACGCCCCCCTTTTTATTCTTTGGTCTGCGCTATTACAACGGCCCCCGCCGTCGTATCCGTATGCGTTATCGTAAGAAGAAATTCGGCTTGAAGCTTTTCGGCCGCTTTCTCGGCCTCGTCCGAAAGCGAAAGATACGGCGCGCCGTATTCGTCGTGCTCCACGGATACCGAGCCGGGCGAAAAGCCACGAAAGCCCGTCCCCAGCGCCTTTGAAAAGGCCTCCTTCGCCGCGAACATGGCCGCCGCGCTCTGCGCGCCCGATTTCCCCTGCTTTTTTATATATTCGCGCTCGCTTTGCGTATAGACCTTTGAAAGAAAGCGCGCATCTTCAATGAGCCGCTCTATTCTTGATATTTCAACGAGATCAAAGCCTATGCCGATGATCATACGCTTCCCCCACACGCGCGCCGCGCAAGCACGGCGCATAGATTACATAATATTCTATCACAATATTTTTCGTTCGTCAAATTTAACGGGCGAAAAGAATGACCGCGGCGCGATTTCAATGCAAAAAGCGGGAAATTATGCGCCTTTTTTGTTGACAAGCGAAAAAAACAATAGTATTATATTATAGATAATGTATCGACTGTGACGGCACATATAAGCAAAGGCATTTTCGGCGGTAAAGAGATAAAGCGCCCTGGGCTGAAAGCGCTTTTTCGCCGCTTTTGTGAAATTTCATGCCCGAGTCGCTCTTCTGAAAGCATATGCAATTAGGTTGGGCCGTATCCGCTGCGTTAAGGCGGAGTCGTTTTCTGACGTTTTAAAGATTTCGCCGCGAGCGAAAAAATAGGGTGGTACCGTGCAGTTTTATGCGCCCCTATGCGTTTATGCGCATGGGGATTTTTTAATTTTATAAACAATTATTTTGAGGTGAGATCAATATGAAAGAAAAGCTTCTTAGCATGCATGAGAAGGCAAAAAGCGATCTGGCCGGGGTCTCTACCGCGGCCGAGCTTGAAAGCATCCGCGTAAAATATCTCGGCAAAAAGGGCGAACTTACCGCCGTGCTCCGTCAGATGGGCCAGCTTTCCGCAGAGGAACGCCCCGCCGTAGGCAAGATTGCGAACGAGGTCCGCGCGGCGATAGAGGCGGACATCGACGAAAAGAAGGAAAAGCTCTCCGCGTTCTTGATTGAACAGCGTTTAAAGACGGAGACGATCGACGTAACGATGCCCGGACGCGTGCGCCCGATCGGCAAAAAGAATCCGCTCACGCAGGTGCTCGACGAGCTTTACGACATCTTCCTCGGCATGGGCTTTTCAATAGTTACGGGCCCCGAGGTCGAGTATACCTACTACAATTTCGACGCGCTCAACATCCCCGCCGACCACCCCTCGCGCGACGTGGCCGACACCTTCTACATTACGGACAAAATAGTGCTTCGCACGCAGACGTCCCCCGTTCAGATACGCACGATGGAGAATATGAAGCCTCCGATAAAGGTCATAGCTCCCGGCCGCGTATACCGCTCGGACGCCGTTGACGCGACGCATTCGCCCGTATTCCATCAGATAGAGGGCCTCGTCGTTGATAAGGGCGTTACGATGGCGGACTTAAAGGGCACGCTCGAGGTTTTCGCAAAGTCGCTCTACGGCGACGATACGGCCGTGCGCTTCAGACCGCACAACTTCCCGTTCACGGAGCCGTCGGCAGAAATGGACATCCGCTGCTTCGCGTGCGGCGGCAAGGGCTGCCCGCTTTGCAAGAATGAAGGCTGGATAGAGATACTCGGAAGCGGCATGGTACATCCCAACGTGCTTCGTAACTGCGGCCTTGACCCCGAGGAATATTCGGGCTTTGCCTTCGGCATCGGCCTTGAGCGCATAGTTATGCGAAAGTATAACATAAACGATTTAAGGCTTTTCTATGAAAACGATCTTAGATTCTTAAATCAGTTCTAATTGGGAGGTAGACTAAGATGAAAACACCGTTAAGCTGGATAAACGATTACGTACAGGTTACTGATATAGACGCGCGCGAGTTCTGCGAGGCCATGACGATGTCGGGCTCGAAGGTGGAGTCCTTTGAAAGCGCGGGCGACGCGATAAAGAACGTTGTTATCGCGAAAATACTTAAAATAGAAAAGCATCCTAACGCCGACAAGCTCGTCGTTTGCAGCATGGACGTGGGACGCGGCGAGCCGGTTCAGATAATCACCGGCGCGACAAACGTTAGTGAGGGCGACATAGTGCCCGCCGCGCTCGACGGCGCGAAGCTGCCCGGCGGCATGTCGATAAAAAAGAGCAAGATGCGCGGCGTCGAGTCGTACGGTATGCTCTGCTCCGTGGGCGAGCTTGGGCTGAGCGCAGAGGACTTCCCCGGCGCGATTGAGAACGGCATTCTTATTCTTAACGACTCCTACACCGTAGGCGAGGACGCAAAGACCGCGCTCGGACTTAACGAGGTCATCGTAGAGTTCGAGATAACGCCCAACCGCCCCGACTGCCTCTGCATGACGGGTATAGGCCGCGAGGCATCCGCAACATTCAAGCGTCCGTTCTCGCTTCCCTCTCTTTCGTATACGCCCGATGAGAACGATAAAATAGAAAATTACGTGACCGCCGAGGTAAGAAACCATAAGCTCTGCCCCAGATATATGCTTAAGGTAGTAAAGGACGTAAAAATAGCGCCCTCCCCCGCTTATATTCAGAAGCGCCTTACGATGGCAGGCGTTCGCCCGATAAACAATATAGTCGATATAACGAACTACGTTATGCTTGAAATGGGCATACCGATGCACGCCTTCGACCACAAGCTCATCGGAGGCAGCCATATCATAGTAAGAAACGCCGAGCCGGGCGAAAAGCTTGTTACCCTCGACGACATAGAGCGCACTCTTACGCCCGACATGCTCGTTATATGCGACGCAGAAAAGCCCGTGGCCGTTGCGGGCATCATGGGCGGCGAGCACAGCGGCATAAACGACGATACTACGACGATAGTATTCGAGGCCGCGAACTTCAACGGTCACTCGATACGCACGACGTCAAAGACTCTGGGCCTTCGAAGCGAGTCGTCGTCGCGCTTTGAGAAGGGCCTCGATCCCCATATGTGCGAGCTCGCCATTGAGCGCGCGTGCGCGCTTATAGACGAGTTCGGTGCGGGCAGGGTCGTATCCGGCACGATAGACGAGCGCGGTTTTGAAGAGAAGAATGTTACTGTTAAGCTTGACGCGGATAAGATTAACCGCTTCCTCGGCGCCGATATATCGCGTGACGAGATGGTAAAGTCTCTCGAGCTTCTCAATTTTAAGGTTTCGGGCGACGACGTTATCGTTCCCACGTTCCGCGGCGACGTGGAGCACTGGGCCGACCTTGCCGAGGAAGTGGCGCGCATATACGGCTATGACAAGATACCTTCCTCGCTTTACGCGGGCTCGGGCAGTCAGGCAATACTCACCCCTCTTCAGAAGTTTGAAAGAAAGGCCGCGGAAATACTTCTTTCAAACGGCTGCTTTGAAATATTTACGTATTCGTTCATAAGCCCCAAGGTATTTGATATGCTCAATATCCCCGCAGACGACAAGCTTCGCGATACGGTAAAGATATCGAATCCGCTCGGCGAGGACACGAGCGTTATGCGCACGACGACGCTGCACTCGATGCTCGACGCGCTTGCGCGAAACTATAACTACAAGAACACCGACGCTTCTCTTTTCGAGATATCGAACGTATATATAAAGAACGAGGACGAAACGAAGCTGCCCGACGAGCAGAAGAAGATCACGATAGGCACCCTTTCCGGCGATTTCTTTGACTTAAAGGGCATAGTTGAAAGCCTTCTCGCGGGTCTTCGCGTGGGCGGCGCACAGATACGTCCCATGACCGACAATCCGATGTTCCATCCGGGACGCGCGGCCGTTTACAGCGTCGGCAAGAGAGATTTTGCCGTACTCGGCGAGATACATCCCGCCATTGCGAAGAATTACGGCATTGACGCTCCCGTATACTGTGCGGTTGTCGATTTCGCGTCGGCGTACAGGTATTCAAAGAAGAGCGTATCGTATAATCCGCTTCCCCGCTTCCCCGCTATCACGCGCGACCTTGCGTTCGTCGTAAACCGCGATATGCTTTCGGGCGACATCGAGGCCGTTATAAAGAAGTATGCGGGCAAGCTTCTCGAAAAAGTATCGCTCTTTGACGTTTACGAGGGCAAGCAGATAGGCGAAGGCAAAAAGAGCATGGCTTATTCGGTAGTGCTTCGCGACCGCGAAAAGACGCTGACCGACAAAAACGCCGACGAAGTGGTGGCAAAGATATTAAAGGGGCTTGCCGGCGACCTCGGCGTGGAGCTTCGCAGCTGATTTTTGTGATTTGTAATAATATTGTAACATAAATCGCGCTTTTTGTGCTTGTAAGACAGCCGCTGTCATGTTATAATTTCTTAAAGAGGTGACAGAGGTGATGACAGTGATGAACGATACCATTAAATTTTCGCTTAAAGAAGAAAAAGAAGACGAATTAAAGCGCATCCTTACTTCGGTGTATGACGCGCTGAGGGAAAAAGGCTACAATCCCATAAATCAGATCGTAGGCTATATCCTCTCCGAAGACCCCACTTACATCACGAATCACAATAATGCGCGTAGTCTGATAAGGAAGATAGACCGAGACGAGCTGCTTCATGTACTTGTACAGTCTTACCTCGACGAATAATTCTTTTAAGCGCTCTGCCCCGCCAAACCAAACGCGGGGCATTCTCGTTTTTTGTTTGATTTTTGTTTTGCTTTTCGAAGGAGGTATATTATGGCTCAGAAAAAGAAGGCTAAAGACGATTTTTTATATTATAAGGGAAAGCCGTTCGTAAGATGTGACAATACGATCTACTACGGAAACATGAGCGACCCTCACGTTATCGTAATGCAGGTGCTTGACTCGAAGAAGGTCGGCGACCTCGACGTTGCGACGAAGGTTTCCGTTCAGCTCGTTTCGACGGATGAAAACGCAAAACCGAAGGATAAGATATTAAAGCGCATCGAAAAGCCCGGTATTTTTTCCGCTATGGACATTGCCGACATCTGGCTTGAACGCGCGAACAGCGCAAAGGCAAATTAACTTTAAATGAAGTGCCCGCCGCCGTGACGAAAGTAACACTGCGGCGGGCATTTTGGCAGAATTCGCGCTGACAAGGAGGCGCAGACTATGATGAATGAAATCGCCCTTAAAAAAATCACGGAGCTTCGCCGCGCGCTTCATAAGCATCCCGAGCTTTCGATGCATGAGAAGAATACGATGGAAACGCTCAGACGCTTCATAAGCGGGAATACGTCGCTTGAAATAATCGACCGCGGCGATTGGTTTTACGCGTATAAACAGGGTGCGGACGCCTCCGCCCCCTCTGCTGCGTTTCGCACCGATACGGACGCGCTTCCGATGCGTGAGGCTCCCGGCCTTCCCTACGCCTCCGTAAACGAGGGCGCCGCGCATAAATGCGGCCACGACGGCCACTGCGCCGCGATGTGCGCCGTCGCGCTCATGCTTGATGCGGCCTCGGTAAAGCGGGACGTTTACCTTATTTTTCAGCACGCAGAGGAGACGGGCCAAGGCGGCGCCGTCTGCTCAAATCTCATCCGTGAAAAAAACATCGGCGAGGTGTACGCGTTTCACAATCTTAGCGGCTATCCCGAGGGGCATATCTTACTAAGACGCGGGCTTACGCAGCCGTCGTCGGAGGGGCTTACCCTGAAGCTTACGGGCAGGCCGTCTCACGCGAGCGCGCCCGAATGCGGCATAAATCCCGCCATGGCGATCTCGCGCGTCGCGCTTTATTCGCAGGCGCTTATGAACGAGGCGCACGAGGGCGCCTTTATGTGCACCGTCGTGGGTATAAGCGCAGGCCGCGGCGATTTCGGCGTCTCGCCGGGATACGGAGAGCTTAAAATCACGCTTCGCGCCGAGCTTGAACACGAGCTTAAGGCCGGCGAAGAAGCCCTGATACAATACGCCCGCGAAGAGGCCGAGCGCGAGGGTCTTATTTTCGAAAGCGTTGTTTCCGACTATTTCCCCGAAACGAAAAACGACCCGTCGTGTGCGGACCGCGTCGCGCGGGCGGCAAAAAAGCTCGGCCTTCCCGTAACCGTGATGGAAAAGATGTGGCTTGCGTCCGAGGATTTCGGCTACTACTTAAAGGAATGCCCCGGCGCGATATTCTACATCGGAAACGGCGAGGATTACCCCCCGCTTCACACGGAGGAATACGATTTTAACGATAATCTGATTCCCCTCGCCGCGGATATTTTTTTTGAGCTTGCAAATATGTAAATACGGCGCTGTGCGAGAAAACGCACAGCGCCCCGTTTTTTATTCTTTTTCAAACAAATCTTTAATTTTAAGCCACTCGCCTTTACTGTCCTTTAAATGCTCGCGCATATTAAAGAGAACGCCGGAGACCTCGGCCTCGAACTGAGACGCGGGTATGCGCAGCGCACCCCGGCCGAGGATTATAAGCTGTTCGAGACCGTCGGAGGTCGCGACTCTCACGTCGTGATGCTTTGAAAGCTCGCCCGCCGTGCGCTCGATGTACTGGTCCGCCGTCTGCGCCTCCTTCGTATATACGACGCTCACGCGTCCCATGCGGATAACGCGCTCCTGCCCGCCCTTTACCTTATAGGCGTCGAAAACGAGAATCACGTCCGCCTGCTTATAGGCGGCGTAATTCTGCATTATGCGGATGAGCGTTTCGCGCGCGGCGTCCATGCTCCTTTCGGATATGCGCCGAAGCTCATCCCACGCGAAAATGATGTTGTAGCCGTCGACGAGCAGATATTCGGGCCCCGCCTTCTTTTTCGGAGAGACGTATTTTTGGTCCTGCGCGGACGGTCTTTCGCGCGGCTTCATGGCAAGATAGCGGTCGGTCTTTACGGGGCCGTACACGTTCTCAAAAACGGCCATAAGCTCATCGTCGGAAAAGTCGCGCTTCGTGTAAGTCCTCGCCTCTATGGGCTTATCTTCTTTTTTGACTCCGAGTGCGCTTTCGAGGTGCATATATTTTTCGACCTCGTTCCACTTTACGATAAACGACGTACCGCCTTCGCAGAATACGCTGTCCGCGGTATTATATACGTCTGCCTCCGGGTCGTAGCCCGATTCAGACACGGCTCTGTCCTGCTCCACGCACGGCTTATACGCGCCGAACGTAAGGAAGATGCGCCCGAGGCCGTGCGTATATGATACAAGCTCCGTCGGGTATTCGCCTATCTTCGATACGGCGGCCTGCCCCGTCACGACGGCAGAATCGTCCGATACGTCGGTCGAGGCCACTTTTGCGCCCATAAGCTCAAGGTCACTGAGCGCGCGCCCGAGACTCGCGCGCGGAAGCTCCAGCCTGAAATCGTACCACGGCTCAAGCAGTACGCTTTCGGCGCGCATAAGGCCATGCCTTACAGCCCTGTACGTCGCTTCGCGAAAGTCGCCGCCCTCGGTGTGCTTTACGCTCGCGCGTCCCGCGGCAAGCGTTATCTTCATATCGGTTATATAAGACCCCGTGAGCACGCCCCTGTGCCGCTTCTCCGAAAGGTGCGTAAGAATGAGCCGCTGCCAGTTTCTATCGAGCGCGTCCTCGGGGCAGGAGCTGTCGAACACGAGGCCGCTTCCCTGAGGCAGCGGCGAAAGTATCAGATGCACCTCCGCGTAATGCCTGAGCGGCTCAAAGTGGCCCACGCCCTCGACGGGCGCGGCTATCGTTTCCCGGTAGATTATCCGTCCCGCGCCAAACGTTACGTCCATGGCGAAGCGCTCGCGTATCACTTCCCTGAGTATTTCAAGCTGCACCTGACCCATGATCTGCGCGCGAAGCTCGCCGCGCATTTCGTCCCACACGAGGCCGAGCTTCGGGTCCTCCTCGGAAAGCTGCATGAGCCTTCCCGCGGCCTCGTGGATGTTTACGTCGGGCGGCAGTTTTATCGCGTACGTCAGCACCGGCTCCAAAACGGACGCTTCGCTTCCCTTTTCGCTTCCGAGTCCGAGGCCCGGGAAAGTAGCGGTAAGCCCCAGCACGGAAACCGCCTCGCCCGCCTCGGCCTCGTCTGCGGTCGTGAATTTTGCGCCGGAATATACGCGGATCTGCGTCGCCTTCTCCTCGAGGCCCTCGTATTTTATAACGTCGCGCACTTTGAGTGTGCCGCCCGTTATCTTCATATGAGTTACGCGCGCGCCGCGCTCGTCGCGCGAGATTTTATAGACCCGCGCGCCGAAGTCTGTTTTCTTTTCGCACTCGGGCGCGTATTCGTCTATCGCGGAAAGGAGCGTATCGACGCCCGTAAGCTTTAAAGCCGCGCCGAAGCAGCACGGAAAGACTGCGGCCTTCGCTACGGCCTCTTTTATCGTTTCGCGTTTGATTTCGCCCGTCGCGAGATACTCATCGAGCATGGCCTCGCCCGACATTGCGATGCTCTCGAAATCGGGATTTTCGTAATCGAAGAACGCGCCGTCCATCGATTTTGAAAGCTCGGACAGTATATCGTCTCTTGTGCGCTCTGAAATATCGGTCTTATTTACGAAAATAAACGTGGGTATGCTTCTCTTTCTAAGCAGCCGCCAAAGCGTCAGCGTATGGCTCTGCACGCCCTCGGGCGCGCTTATAAGCAGCACGGCGCAGTCGAGCACGTCGAGCGTGCGCTCCGTCTCCGCCGAAAAGTCGACGTGACCGGGCGTGTCAAGAAGCGTAGCGTGAAGGTCGTTTATGACAAGCGGGGCCTGCTTTGAGAATATGGTTATGCCGCGCGCACGTTCGAGCGCGAAATTGTCCAAAAATGCGTTGCCGTGATCGACGCGTCCCACTTTTCGTATCGCGCCCGTAAGATACAGCATGGCCTCCGACAGCGTGGTCTTGCCCGCGTCGACGTGGGCAAGCATACCGATGACCGTCCGTCTCATAAAAAACCTCCCTTCAAAGCGTTTGTCAAATTTAAGTATACCATAAACGCGCCGATTTGTCCTTATACGGGGCAATAAAGATAAAATCGCAAAAAAACAAATTGCACATAAATGCTCAAAATGATACAATATCATAAAAAGACGAAAATACATCCGACGAGGTGCGATATATCATGGAAAACTACACAACGAGAAAGCTTGTAGACGACATTTTGGAGAGCTACGGAAAATATAAGTCTATATGCCGCCTTGACGCGGAGAACATCCTTAATAAGCAGATAATAATCGAGGTGCTTGAAAAGGTAAGAAAGCTTCTCTTCCCCGGCTATTTCGAGGTGAGCAAGACGCGCTCGGAGTATATCGAATACGCCGTGGGCGAGCAGATCGAGTTCATAGAATACAACTTAAGGCGTCAGACGGCGCGCGCGCTGGGAAGCCTTGAGGAATATGAGGGAAAGACGTACGCCGAGCTTTTTGAGGCGTCGGGCGGTATCGTGAACACGTTTTTATCGAAGATACCGAAGATACGCGAGTATCTCAGTACCGACGTGCAGGCTGCCTTCGACGGCGACCCTGCGGCAACGAGCACGGACGAGATAATCTTCTCCTACCCCGGCTTATTTGCGATAACAGTATACCGCATCGCGCACGAGCTCTATCTTTTGAAGGTGCCGATGATACCGCGTATAATGACGGAGTACGCGCACAGCGAAACGGGCATAGACATCCACCCCGGCGCGACTATCGGCCGCTACTTCTTTATCGACCACGGTACGGGCATAGTCGTAGGCGAAACGACGAGCATAGGCGACAACGTAAAGATATACCAGGGCGTGACGCTTGGCGCAAAGTCGACGAGGAAGGGCCAGCTTCTTCGCGGCGTAAAGCGTCATCCGACCATCGGAGACAACGTTACGATTTACTCCGGCACCACGATTTTGGGCGGCGACACCGTTATCGGAAGCGGCGCGACCATCGGAGGCAACTCGTTTATTTTAGACTCCGTTTCGGCGGGCATGACGGTGAGCATAAAGAATCCCGAGCTTCAATACAGCGGAGGCATAAAGGAAAAGCTTGCCCCCGGCGAATTCTGGGACTGGGTGATATAAGAATGCGAAAACGGCGCGAGCGTTCGCGCCGTTTTTTGTATGTATGTGTTTCCACTCCCTCAGTCGGCTTTGCCGACAGCTCCCTCGGCGAGGGAGCCCGTGCTGCCTCCATCTTTGAGGGAGGTGGCAGCGCCATAGGCGCTGACGGAGGGAGTTAGCTGAGGGGTCTCTGAATAAAGCAGTTGAAAAAGCTGTGTAGCTTTCTATTTACCGTATAATCTTGCTTTAACCGTGTTGTCAATCTGTTCACATACCGCTTGAAAGCTTGTATTTATTTCGCGATTTGAAAAACGGAGCACAAGCAAATTGTATTTTTCAAAAACCGCCGTGCGTTTACTATCATCTAATGCTCCCTGTTCGGTATAATGCTGTGAGCCATCAATTTCGATTATTAGTTTTGCAGAATGGCAATAGAAATCCACAATGTATGAATCTATTACCTTTTGGCGTTGAAATCGAACATTGTATGAACGCAAAAAACCGTACCAAAGCCTGTTTTCTTGCAAGGTAGCTGTCTTTCGCAGTTTTTTTGCCCGCGAAATAATATTCCCGTTATAGGGTAAAGACATTTTTTCTCCTTTCACTCCCTCAGTCGGCTGCGCCGACAGCTCCCTCGGTGAGGGAGCTTATATTGCCTCTGTCTTTACGGGAGAGAGAAAATTGAGATATTGCTGCTTTTTGTGTTAAAAACACTTGCTGTTTCACTCACTCCTTCAGTCGGCTGCGCCGACAGCTCCCTCAGTGAGGGAGCCCGTGCTGCCTTCGTCTTTAAAGGGGAGGAGTCAATTGAAGTATTGCTGCTTATTGTGTTAAAAATACTTGCTGTTTCACTCACTCCCTCAGTCGGATACGCCGATAGCTCCCTCGGTGAGGGAGCTTATATTGCCTCCATCTTTGAGGGAGGTGTCAGCGCCATTGGCGCTGACGGAGGGAGTTATTAAAGGTGTTTCCCCCTACGTTATCTTCATATCTATCTTCTTCGAGCGGGACACCACGGTCCAGACTACGGAGGAGGCTATCGAGAAGCACATCATCGTGATGCCGAGGCCGCTTATGAAGTTGCTCCACGGAAGCGAGCCTATCATCATACCGATGCTTCCGAAGAGGACGTTTGAAAAGTTTATTAGCGCCGAGGCAGAGCCCGTGTCGCCCTTCTGCTGGTCGAGCAGTATATTCGTCGCAAGCGGACGAAGAAAGCTGTTCGACATTGAGAACGGTATCATGCAGATCAAGAATACGAACGGCGAAATCTTTCCGAAGAGCAAAAGAAGTACCGACATTACGATACCGACGCTCATAAGAATTCGGATAAGCAGTCTGTGAGACACTTTATTGTTAAGCCGTATGAACAAAACGGGGCCGAGAACGCTTATGCCCGCGTTTACGGCGAAGAATATACTGAAGATCGTTTCGCTCAGTCCGAAGTAGTCGATATACGTATACGACGCCACGGCGAGATACGCCATGAACGGCGCGAAGTAGAGCGATACCGAAAGAAGGAAAGGCGTGAAGTTTATATTCCTGCCTACGACGAATATGCGTCCGAGCGACTGTAAAATGCCGCCCTCGTTTCGCTCGTCGTCGTGGATAGACTCCTGAAACAGCAGTGTCGTTATTATGCCGACGGCGGAAATGCATGCGAGAATGACAAAAACGAAGCGCCACATGGCGAATTTTAAGATAAGCGCGCCTATTACGGGCGCGATTATCGGCGCGATGACAGTCATGCTCTGCACCGTCGCAAGCGCCTTCGCGCGGCGCTGGGCCTCGAACGAGTCCTTTATTATGGCAACGGCCATTGACGCCATACCGCCGCCGCCGAACCCCTCAAGCGAGCGCACGACGATTAGAAAGAATATATTTGTCGCGCAGGCGCAGAGAACGCTGCTTACAAGGTATATCGAAAGCGCGACGAGAAGTATCTTTTTACGGCCGTGCCTGTCGCTTAACGGGCCGAAAAACAGCATGCCTATCGACATGAAAAAAAAGAATACGACGAGCGTGATGTTGACAATTATAGCCGTTGTGCCGAACTGGTGCGCCATATTGGGAAGCGACGGCATATACATGTCCGTCGAGAGCGGGCCTGTCATGGCAAGAAGCGTTACGAGGAAAATAAGTCCTCCGGTCTTTAAATACTTCTGCTTTGTCTTCATATTTTTCTCCGAAATACAAATTATTTGTCTTTTATTTATTATAATTTGAATTTTAATACTTTGTCAAATGAAAACCGCGCCCGCGAAACAAATTCGTCCGCGCGCGCCGCTTGACACATTATGCCATATCCGATATAATTTTTATATATGGGTCTTCATGCATACAAATACGTTTTTAAATATGACAGGAGGAGAAAATATGGCTTGCTTTATCGTACCGGCAGCGGAGGCTGTAATTATGACCATTGTGTCGCACGCGGTCAAAAATAAGGAGATAAAAACAGAACAGAGCGCGCCCGACAGCGCATCCAAAGCTTCGAAGGTGCCGTTTTCAAGAAAGCTCGGCTGGCTTACCAAAATGCTCTGGGGCGGCAGCGCGCTTTTGGCGTTTGAACACATATGGCACGGCGAGGTCGTACCGTGGTTCCCCTTCCTCACCGCGGTGGGCGATCCCGCGGATACGGCGGACATGCTTCACGAGATGGCGACCGCGGGCGTTCTTATGGCGGTATTCGTGACCGTCGTATGGCTCGGTATGGTGGCCGTGTCTTCGGCAATAGAAAAGCGCGCCGAAAACGCGGGCGAACTGAAAGGCTGAGTGAGGACATATGACACTTCTCGTAACCGTATTCGCCGCAATAATCGCGACGGTCGTTTGGTATAAAAACGCGCCCGAGGACAAATTAAAGGTAAACATCCTCTGCTTTATTTACTGGGGCGCGTCGATAATGTGGCTTGTTGACGCCCTGTTTGAATATGCCGAGCTTCGCGCACAGTATTTTACTCCCGCGCCCGCGGATATGCTCAATGATTTTTATCTCGGTCTCTGTGTTGCCGCGCTCGGTCTCGTTATCTGGCTTATCGTACTCCTTATAAAGGATCCGAGAGGCGTTTTAAAGGCCGCTGTTTTAAAAAGCAAAAAGTAATCGGTAAAGCGGTTCCGCGGTCAGCGGAGCCGCTTTTAAGCAATACTCAATCGGAGGAAACATGAAAAGCGACACGAAAAATATATTGGAGGCCGTAAAAAACGGCAGCATGACCGTTGATGACGCGCTTTTACGCCTTAAGACCGAGCCCTATGAGGACATCGGCTTTGCAAAGGTCGACCTTCACAGAAAGGTGCGTCAGGGCGCGAGCGAGGTCATATACGGCGCGGGCAAAACGCCCGAACAGATAATCGGCATAATCGGCGCGATGAAGAAAAACGGCCAGTCGCGCATTATCATCACGCGCCTTTCAAAAGACGCGGCCGAGATTATAAAAAAGTCGCACGAGCTTGACTACCGCGAGAACGCGCGCGTCGCGATTTTGGGAGGACTTCCCGAGCCAGACGGCGTCGGCACGGTAGTTGTCGCCACGGGCGGCACAAGCGACATCCCCGTCGCGGAGGAGGCCGCGATAACGGCCGAGGCGCTCGGAAATCGGGTGACGCGCCTTTACGACGTGGGCGTATCGGGCCTTCACAGGCTTTTATCGCACAACAGGGATATAATGCAGGCAACGGTGATCGTGGCCGTGGCGGGCATGGAGGGCGCTCTGGCGAGCGTTATCGGCGGCCTTTCGGACTGCCCCGTCATAGCCGTACCCACGAGCGTGGGCTACGGCGCGTCGTTCGGCGGCCTTTCGGCGCTCCTTTCGATGCTCAACTCCTGCGCGAGCGGCGTGTCGGTCGTAAACATCGACAACGGCTTCGGCGCGGGATATATCGCAAGCATGATAAATCACGTGGAGGCGAAATTATGAAAACGCTCTATATTGAATGCTCAATGGGCGCGGCCGGCGATATGCTCACGGCGGCTTTAATAGAGCTTCTTCCCGACCCCGACGCTTTTATTGAGAGACTTAACAAAATGGGCATCCCCGGCGTGCGCTTTATAAAGGAATCAAGCGAAAAATGCGGCATACGCGGCACGCATATAACGGTCACGGTAAACGGTGAAACGGAAATTCCGTCACAAGTTGTTCACGACCATGATCACGCTCACGCGCACGTTCGCGTTCGCGCGCGCAGGCAAGAGCATACGCACGATCACGGCCATACACATACACATACACACACGCATACGCATTCGCACAGCGCGCTTGATGATATAAAGCGTATTATCGAAGGCCTTCATGTCCCCGATAAAGTCAAAAGCGACGCGATTGCCGTGTATTCTATTATTGCCGAGGCTGAAGGCCATGCGCACGGCGCGCACGTATCCGAGATACACTTCCACGAGGTCGGTACGATGGACGCCATAGCCGACGTTTCGGCTGTGTGCCTTCTTATGAACGAGCTTTCGCCCGATGAGACCGTCGTATCCCCCGTTCACGTGGGGAGCGGTTTCGTAAGATGCGCGCACGGCATACTCCCCGTCCCCGCCCCGGCGACGGCGCATATTTTAAGGGACGTTCCGATCTACGGCGGCCGTATAAAGGGCGAGCTTTGCACGCCCACGGGAGCCGCGCTCTTAAAACATTTCGCCTCGCGCTTCGGTGATATGCCCCAAATGAGGACCGAGCATATCGGTTACGGCATGGGCACGATGGATTTTGAGGCCGCGAACTGCGTAAGGGCGTTCTTAGGCGAGAGCGAGGACAGACGCGACGGCGTAATCGAGCTTTCGTGCAACCTTGACGACATGACGCCCGAGGAGCTTGGCTTTGCGTTCGAGCGTCTCTTTGAGGGCGGTGCGCTCGACGTTTGGGCCGTGCCCGCCGTTATGAAAAAGTCGCGCCCAGCGACGGTACTCGCGGTCCTCTGCCGCGAGTGCGACAGAGATAAGATGCTCGGGCTAATATTTGCGCACACGTCGACCATCGGCGTAAGGGAAAACGTTTTTGCGCGGTACGTGCTTGACCGCCGCACCGAAACGCTCGACACGCCCTACGGCGAGGTGCGCGTAAAGACGTCCGAAGGCTACGGCGTCACAAGACGAAAAATTGAGTATGAGGATATCGCGCGCATCGCAAAGGAGAAAAGCTTAAGCATTTCCGCCGCGCGCGCGCTTATAGATGAGCTGTTATGAACGAGACTTACGAAAAATACGAACAACTGAAAAACGCGCTTTCGTCGCTCGTACGGGCGGCCGTGGCGTTTTCCGGCGGCGTTGATTCAACGTTTCTGCTTGCGGCCGCGCATATCGCGCTGGGCGATAGAGTCACGGCGCTGACCGTTCGTTCGCCGCTGTTTCCCGAGCGCGAGTCCGACGAGGCCGATGCGTTCTGCGCGCGCGAGGGCATAAAGCATATCGTCATCGACATTGACCCGTTCTCTATCCCCGGCTTTGCCGAAAATCCGCCCGATAGGTGCTACATTTGTAAGCGAGTGCTTTTTTCGCGGATGAAGGAAGAGGCCGAAAGGCTCGGGATTCCCTTCGTTTTGGAGGGCTCGAACGCCGACGACACGGGCGACTACCGCCCGGGAATGCGCGCCGTTCGGGAGCTTGGGATAAAAAGCCCGCTTCTTGATGCGAACCTTTCAAAAAGTGAGATACGCGCGCTTTCAAAGGAGCTCGGGCTTAAAACGTGGCAGAAGCCGTCATTTGCCTGCCTTGCGTCGCGCTTTGTGTACGGCGAGACGATAACGCGGGAGAAGCTTTTAAGAATAGAGCGCGCCGAGCGGTTTTTGTTCGCGTTAGGGTTTACGCAGGTCCGCGTTCGCATGCACGGCGACACGGCGCGCATTGAGACCGATCCGTCGGAGTTTTCAAAGGTCTTGTCGGGAGCCGAAGCGATAGACCGTGAGCTTAAATCGCTCGGATTTTTATACGTCACGCTCGATTTGGGCGGATATAAAACGGGAAGCATGAATAAAACGATAAAAGAATAATGCGGGAAGCGGCCTGCCCCTCGGGGGCGGCCGCTTCCCGCATAACGAAACACTTTAGATTGGAGGTATGTCAATTTACTGCCGCAAATGCGTCCTCGAGAGCGTCTATGAGGTCGAGCACGTGCTCGGTACCTATCGAGAGGCGAATCGTATTCGGCTTTATGCCCTGGTCTAAAAGCTCCTCGGGCGTAAGCTGCGAATGCGTCGTTGACGCCGGATGAATAACGAGCGACTTTACGTCCGCCACGTTCGCAAGGAGCGAGAATATCGCGAGGTTGTCGATGAACTTCTGAGCTTCCTTCTCGCCGCCCTTTATCTCAAAGGTGAAGATGGAGCCCGCGCCGTTCGGGAAGTATTTTTTATATACCTCGTGGCTCGGCTCGCTTTCGAGCGACGGATGATGCACCGCCGCCACCTTCGGATGCTTATTTAAGTAGTCGACGATCCTTAAGGCGTTCTCAACGTGGCGCTCGATCCTCAGCGAGAGCGTTTCAAGGCCCTGAAGGAAGATGAACGAATGAAACGGCGACTGCGTTGCGCCGGTGTCTCTAAGCAGTATCGCGCGGATGTACGTGACATACGCCGCGGGGCCTACCGCGTCCGCAAAGCTCAGTCCGTGATACGACGGATTCGCCTTGGATATCCACGGGAATTTGCCGGACGCCTTCCAATCGAATTTGCCGCCGTCAACGATAACGCCGCCTATCGCCGTGCCGTGGCCGCCGATGAACTTCGTTGCGCTGTGAACGACTACGTCAGCGCCGTACTCGATGGGGCGAAGAAGATACGGGGTCGCGAACGTGCTGTCGATGACGAGCGGTATTTTGTGAGCGTGAGCGACTTTTGCAAGCTCCTCTATGTCTATAACGTTTGAATTGGGGTTGCCGAGCGATTCAATGAAGATGGCCTTCGTGTTCTCGTTTATCGCCGCTTCAAAAGAGCCTTTTACGTCGGGATCGACGAAGGTCGTCGTTATATTGCTCGTGAGCGGCAGCGTGTGAGCAAGCAGGTTATACGTTCCGCCGTATATCGTCTTCGAGGCTACGATGTTCTCACCCGAACGTGCCAGCGCCTGAAGCGCGTACGATACGGCGGCCGCGCCCGACGCCGTTGCCAGCGCCGCAACTCCGCCCTCGAGGGCGGCTATTCGTTCCTCGAATATGCCCTGCGTCGGGTTAGTAAGACGCGAGTAGATGTTGCCGGGGTCTCTTAAGCCGAAACGGTCGGCCGCGTGCTGCGAATTATGGAATACGTATGATGAGCTTGCGTATATCGGTACGGCGCGCGCGTCGGTCACCGCGTCTGCCTTTTCCTGGCCCACATGAAGCTGTAATGTCTCGAATCTGTATTTTTTATCAGCCATTTTATTTTCCTCCGATTATTCTTTTTAGTGATTAGTTTTGATACTGTTCTGTCCTATATGAAATCCGCGCCCGAGTCACATTCGGTCGGTGCCCGTAACTGCGCGGCGAAATATTTTTCGCCCGAATTGAATCTTTGCTTTCATGTCCTCGCCTCTTTTTCTATAATGCATATCTTTTTTATATGTTTTATATGCTTTGATTTTAGCACCCCCTTCTCCTATTGTCAAATCCTTAAATTTTATAGCGTTTAATAAATTTTATTTATAATTGATATTGATATACCGCGCATGAAATAATATAATTTCATTATGAAAGGCGGTGTCTTAAAATGACGCTTCAGCAGATATTCTACGCGCTCACGGTCGCGCGCACGGGCTCGATGAATAAGGCGGCGGGCGAGCTTTTTATTACGCAGCCCACGCTTACGAGCGCGATAAAGGAGCTTGAAAAGGACGCGGGCGTAACGATTTTTTCGCGCACAAAGCGCGGCGTCGTGCCCACGAAGGACGGCGAGGAGTTTTTGACGTACGCGCGCCAGCTCTATCAGCAGTACGAGCTGCTTCGCGAAAAATACGGCGGCGACGGGAACGTAAAGCGTAAATTCGGGGTCTCGACTCAGCATTATTCGTTCGCTGTGAAGGCCTTCGTTGAAACGGTGAAAAAATACGACACGCTCAACTATGAATTTGCGATACGCGAGGTGAAGACGCACGAGGTCATATCTGATGTCGCGAATCTTCGAAGCGAGATCGGCATATTATATATGAGCGACTTCAACAGAAAAGTGATAGAAAAGATGCTGAAGGAAAACGAGCTTGAATTTCACAAGCTCATTGAATGCAGCGCGTACGTCTATCTGTGGAAGGGGCATCCGCTGGCGGGCGAAAAGTCGATAAGCCTTTCGATGCTCGAGGGCTTCCCCTGCCTCTCGTTCGAGCAGGGCGAGCAGAGCTCGTTTTACTTCGCCGAGGAGATATTAAGCTACAACGAATACCCGCGCGTGATACGCGCCTGCGACCGCGCCACGATGTTAAATCTCATGGTGGGCCTAAACGGATATACGCTCTGCTCGGGCATAATATGCAGTGAATTAAACGGCAGCGACTACACCGTCGTACCGTTCGAGCCGGACGACGAGAACGAAAATCCCGTGATGGAAATAGGATACATTACGAAAAAGCACACCGCGCCGAGCGAAATAGCGCGCGTGTACATAGATGAGGTAAAAAAATATCTGGAGAGCGAATAAATTCGCTCTCCAGCCGGTTTTTAATATATCGTGACCGACGTGCCGGGCGTTACCGTTCTTAAGACCGTGACCATACTTTCCTCGGAAATAGCGACGCAGCCGCCCGTGGGGCTGTCCTCGCCGCGCCAGCAGTGAAGGAAGATAGCGTTTCCGGCGAAAGGCGCGCCCGCCGCGTTATAGCCCAAATCGAGCAGGTATTCATAGACCACGGGGTAGTCTATAAGATGCTCGTCCTCCGAATAGTCGGCGTCGGGATTTTCGCTCTTATATACGAGCGTGTTGTACCTTTTGCCGTTGAGTCCGCTTGAACACCAGTACATGTCGTCCGTCACCTTCGTATACGGCACGAGACTGCCGGGGTCGTCCTTAAGGCCGTATGCCTCGCCTATCACCCACGTTCCGAGCGGCGTTTTAACGTCGCCCTCGGCCTGTTTGCCGGGGCCGTTCTTACCGATTACGGCCGGACACGAGAAAACGGGCTCATACTTGCCGTTCTTCGCCTCGTAGATCGTAAGCTCAGCGTGAAAATCACCGTTGTCGGAGCATTTTATGCCTATCCTGTACTCGCCCTCCCGTTCGGCGGAGACGGGCTGACCGAACAGTATCTGTTCGACCTCATCCTGCGAGATTATGTTCTTGTATCTCTTGTAATGCGACGCGTCGATCTGCGTATATATAAGCGCGGCGGCCAATACCGCCACGACGCACGCAAGGATTATTACCGCTTTTTTCATTTGTCGTTCTTTCCTTTCGGTGTTTTCTTAATCCGGATTATAACGGAAAACCGGGAAAATTGCAATACGCCGCGTCACAGCCTCAGCGCCCGTGTGGGGCAGGATTTTACGCACTCCTGGCAGAGTATGCAGTCGGACGCGTTCTTTCGTTTCCGCGAATCTTTGTTCACTTCAACGTCCATCGGGCACACCTTGAGGCACTTGCCGCATTTTACGCATTTGTCCTCGTCGCAGTGCACGCGAATCATCGAAAAATAGCTTGTCGGCTTTAAAAATACGGCGACGGGACAAAAGTATTTGCAGAACGCGCGGTTATCCTTGAAGGCGAACGCGAGGATTATGCCCACGGCGTAATACGCGGCGTTGCCCGCGATGAAAAGATAGAACATAACGTCCTCGATATCAGCCGCGTGCGAGAATATCAGGCCGCCCACGAGCAAAAGTGAGAGCACGAAGACGATATATTTTATAAATCCGAGCTTTTTTCGCGGCTGCGCGGGCCTTTTATACGGGAGCAGGTCGAGGATCATCGCCGTCCAGCAGGCGTAGCCGCACCAGCCGCGCCCGAAGATGAACGGGCCGAAAATTTTCGCCACGGCGTAGTGGATCGTAGCCGCCTCGAAAACGCCTAAAAAGAGATAATACCAGAATCCCTCGATCTGCATATTCTCGCGGCAGATAAAGCCGAGATAAACGAGCATATAAAGCCCCACGGCAAACTGAATGAAGCGCCGCGCGTACGGCTTCTTTTTCGCGAACAAAAAAAGCCCCGCCGCGATGCATACGCCGATGTACGTGAAGTTGAATAGGTAGAAGATGTTGTCCCGAAGAAGCCAAAGCGTTACGGCAACGGCTTCAAATACGCATGGTATGATTATCGAAGGCAGGTATTTTCTCATGGTCTCGCGCGCTCCCCCGTGGGTTTTATGCTTATATGATACCACTCCGCGGGTTTTTTGTCCATACGGACGCTTTTGATGCAGACATCGCGGCATATGTGCGCTGTATTAAAAAACGGCTATACCGATACAAGCGGAAACAAGTATCAGTGTTATAGGAGACAGCCTTTTTTTAAATATGTATCTTACGCCGTAGAGCAGTGCCGCAAGGATCGCAGTTATACAGATGTTTTTAACATCCAAAGTCAGCATTTCCGCACCTAAAGCGTTTTTTAAAAGCATATAAATGCCCGTGGCCGTAACAATCCCCGCGATGCAGGGCTTCATGCCTTTGAGAACGGCCTGTACGTTCTTGTTTTTCAGTGCGTTTTTAAGGACCGATATTATAATAAGTAATATTACGAACGACGGGATAACGACGGCGCACGTCGCTAAAATTGCGCCCATAATCCCCGCCTGACTGCTGCCAACGTAAGTCGCAAGATTTACCATAATAGGCCCCGGTGTACTTTCGCTTACGGCGATCATGTAAGTAAGCTCCTCGTCCGTAAGCCAGCCGTATGAAAGAACGACGTCACGTATCAGCGGTATCGCACCGTAAGCTCCGCCGAAGGAAAAGAGACCCACGCGAAGAAATCCCCATAAAAGCTCAGCATAAATCATTGCTTTTCCCTGCCTCCCTTTGCGCCTGCCCCCTTTATTTTAAAAACGGCAAGGCTTACTGCGGCACAAACAATCATTAAAACGACAGACGAAATATTCCATGAAAACAGATTGCTTAAAAGCATCACTCCAAGCGAGGCGCAGACGATAACGCGCGGCAGGAGCGCGCCTTTCATCTTTGTAATCATTGTAACGCCGGCGTCAATTATAAGTATCGCTACGGCCAGCTTGATGCCTTTAAACGCGTGCGAGACCCAGGCTATATCCATGAAATTATCGATAAGCTTCGAAATAAGAAGGATTATTATTATTGACGGCAGCACAATTCCCAGAGTGGCGAAAACGGCTCCCGGCAGTCCTGCCTGTTTAAAGCCTACAAAGGTCGCACAGTTTATTGCAATGGGTCCGGGAGTTGATTCCGCGATAACAGTAACGTTCATCATCTCGTCATGGGATATCCACTGCTTCTTTCGCACGCATATATCCTCTATCAGCGAAATCATTGCATATCCCCCGCCGAATGTAAAGCATCCCACCTTTGAAAAGGTCAAAAAAAGATCAACAAAAATGTTCATTGTTATTCCTCCTGAATTCGCAGCTGCACGTATCGGGATCGCGATCGAGAGTCATTGACCGATTCCGCATTTCCTCAAACGAAAGAGCCAGAAAGTCAATGGCATTTTGATTGGGGAAATAGTGTATGTGATATCCGCACCGCTCCCCGTAAACAAGTCCCGCCTCGCGCATTACCTTTAAATGCTGTGATACGGCGGACTCTGTAATACCGAGCTTCTTTGACAGCGATCTCACACAATGCTTACGTTCGAGCAGAAGCAAGTATATAGAACACCGCGACGGATCTCCCAGCGCTTTTAAGATTTTAACAAGGTT
This sequence comes from Clostridia bacterium, assembly GCA_017513095.1. Lineage (GTDB taxonomy): Bacteria > Bacillota > Clostridia > Oscillospirales > RGIG577 > RGIG577. The sequence continues at coordinate 111,313 of JAFWDJ010000024.1, forward strand.
CATTACTCGCCCGTCCTCCTGAATTATGGTTCAATCCTATGATATATTGCGCATTTATTTAAGTTAATACTTAATTAAAAACATATAAAAAACGCCTCCGGCCGTTTCGGGCCGAAGGCGCGATTTTAGAGACTTGAATTATTCCGTTTTCTGCTTTGCTACCTGACCGCGCGTAAGATCCGCGGGCTGCTTTCTGTCAACTATCGCCGTGCCCTTATTTGCAAGAAGCGCGTCGTAGCGCTCGTCGAGAAGCACGTAGAATTCTTCCTTTTCAATGGCGTTCCAAACGCGCTTGGTGGCCTCCGCTACGGGCATGCCGGCGTCAAGGAACGACTTATTGATTTTGAGCTCCTCAAGATACCAGTCCTGCTTGTAATACGGGTCGTCGCCCATCGCGAAGCGCTCGGGGCGGTGTCTGTTCGTATTGTACATTTCCGTGGCAATAAATCCGGGGCAGAATACCGAAACGCCTACGTTCGCGTTCAAAGCCTTCATGCGCTTGTAAAGATACTCCGCAAGGCCTACGGCCGCGTATTTCGTCGTGTGATAAAGCGCGCCGGACGCCGTGGAAAGAAGACCCGCTATCGAAGCCACGTTCACGATATAGCTCTCGGTCTTCTTTTCGAGCATATGAGGAACGACTGCTCTGAGCATATAGATGTGCGCCTCTACGTTCGTCTCCATGATCCACTTGACGTCGCGCACGGGAAGCTGCCACGCGTCGCCCGATACGGTAACGCCCGCGTCGTTTACGAGCAGGTCAACGCAGCCGAAAGCGTCTATCGCCGCCTTGAACGCCTTTTCGCAGTCCTCGGGAAGCGTTACGTCGGCCTGTACGGCAATCGCCTCGGCGCCCATAGCTTTCAGCTCGCCGCAGACCTTCTTCGCGTCGTCATCATGGATGTCGACAACGACTACCTTCATTCCGCGTGCCGCCGCATCCTTCGCAAGCTGCGCGCCTATTCCGTTGCCGGAGCCGGTTATCAATGCTACTTTTCCTTTAAAATCCTTCATTAGTGCCCCTCCTTGTTGTTTGAAATAAATGTATATAATGATTATATTATACGCGGGGCAGTCCGTCAATTATTTTTGAGGGAAGTTTTTGAATCGGGGGGATTGCGTCCATGTCGATAATGTCGTAATCCTTGATTATCCCGCGCGCCGGCTTGCGGATATCGCGCTCGTCAAGGCGTATACCCTTCGTGCGCCGAAACTCCTCTTTGAGCCGTGCGTTTTCGCGGGCGAGACGCTTATAATCGCGCATGAGGGAATCCTGCCCCTTCCGGGAATACCGTATATCGGGATTGCTTGGGTCGAACGTGCCGATATTGTCAGTCGCGGACTTGATTTGTTCGGGGAAGAACGCGATATACTCCTCATCCGAAACATTAACGCCGTCATACCCCATCGCAATAAGGTCGTCTCTTGCCTTTTTACCTGCGTTGTTCTCGCCCTTGTGGGCGTTAAGCGCCTTATAAGCCTGCGCCTCGCTCGCGGGCTTTTTGATGTTCAGATAAAACGCTCTTACGTTCTCGCCGTATCCGCCCGCCTCAATCTCCCACGGGCTGAAGAACATTCCCTGAATGTCCATGTTCGCACGACCTTTGCTAGCGTCGAAAACGGTAAAGTTTTCGTTCGTCCCGTGATACACCACCTTCGGCGTTCCGTCCTCGTTGACCACCTTGCTTGCGGGATTGGGCTTAAAGCTTTTATCTCTGCTCTTGACAGCGTTAAATAAATCTGCTACTGTTTTTATGTCAGCAGTTCGATTGATAGGGCTAACATTTTTTTGTGAACCCTCTACTTTTGAACTGCTGATTTCTATATTCAGTAATTTGTATGCCCGTTTTGCCGTAATATCTTGATTTACATCATTCATTTCTTCAACATACAATTTTACTATTTCGCTGCCGTTTCCGATATCGGCCACAGCATAAAAACTATGCATTAACAAACTGTTTGGCGATTTTCTTTCTTCCTTCGGGATAGTATATGTATCTAAAAGTATTGCTTTTTTAACAATATCATTTATATATGAGAGGTAAGGTCTCGCCTTTTTGCTGATAGTGTTATTGTGCGTATTTGTTTCATTAAATACTTGTCTTGATACGTTTATATCCCAGCCTGTGTCATCGTTCTTGTTCGCACCTCTCACATCGCCCTTTTTATCTGCGACGACTACCGGCGTTTTATCGTTTACGCGCCAGTCGCCGAACCATGCGCGGAAGAACGGGGATTTTATATAATTTGCCCCCATATCTTTGCGGTACTGCCTTGCCAACGGCTCCAATTTCTTAATATCTTCGCTTGTAAAGTCGTTCACAGAAGTATAGTCTTTTGTGCCGTTTTGTCCTATGCTCTGAATAGCTGCAATTTGCTCATCCGTAAGCCCGTGCCGCCTCGTCGTCCGCGAATACTGCGGCTCGTCCGCATAGTTCAACTCGTTCTCCTGCGCGAGAAGGTAATAAGCGCGCTTCGGGATAACGCCTTCTTCCGCAAGTTCTTTCGCTATTTCTTCCCGCTCGTCGTCGCGGTACGCATCTATCAATCGCGCTGTTTCCTCGGTATTATCCAAAACGATTGCAGGGACGTTTATACGAGCCTCTCTTGCCGCCGCTATGCGGTGGGAGCCTGTGAGAGCTATGTATCCCTCGTTCCCGTTTTCAACTACGACCAAAGGCCGCCCGTCCCACCCGTTTCTCGTGAACGACGAAACCAAAGCGTCATATTTTTTGCGGTCGGTGACTCCGTTGACCGTCTGAACGCGCTCAGGGTCAATATATTCCTCAAACGCCGTCTCCTGCGCCGTGGGGAGCTTCCGCGACATCTGCCCATTGACTTTTTCGTCGGGCTGTGATACGTTATCCGCAGAAGCAGAGTATGAAGAAGCAAGAGGCGTTTTGGACGTTTTCTCAGGGCTTGAAGCATTGAGAGCTTGCGTACCATTCTCTGCTTTTTTTATATATGCGGAAACTACCCAAAACTTCTTATACCTTGAATCGGGTATCGCCTCTATAACATAATAAGTCCCGTCTATTCACTTTGCATACTTCAACTTCGGGGCAGGGGTATTATCTGCCGTCATAAATTCCTTACTAACATCTGCTTCCCCGTTTTCATCTTTCAGGAGTTCTACATTATCATAATGATCAAGCACATATGCCATTCTTGCCGCATCATTAAAATCTGCGAGGGAATGGTCGCTTTTTCCGTTTGGCCCGTGTCGGATAATTATGTGTTGAATGCCGTTTCCGTTTATCGAGTTTTTATACCCCACATACTTTTTCCCCAATATACGTTCGGCGTCGTCTGCTTGACGTTGGCTTACCGGCGAGATAGTATACCTTGTAAATTCTTTGTCGGAGCCGTCAAAGTATTCTTCAAAAGTTTGTTTCAGCTCGATGTCTGTGCTGTTTTTATAAGCGTTAATGATTGCACGTTGCTCCAGCGAATACTGCGTATCAGCGTCAGATAACTCCTCGGCCTCCGTTTTGCCCCTGTTCACCCTCGCTTCCGCGAAGCATTTCTTCCAAAGGTCGAGCGCCTGCTTCTCAAGCTTCTGATACTCGTCCATCTCCGATTCGGGCATCGGCTCCATGCCGAGTATCTTATCGCCTATCTTCTTAACGGATTCGTACAAGCCGTTCGCCGCGCCTCTCGAAGCACGGATAAGCTCCTTAATGCCGCGCTCGTCGAGGTATATGTTCTGTACATAATCGGCAACGAGCTCATGCGCTTCGCCTTGCGGCTCGTCTTCTTGGAGTCTCACTTATCGAACCAACGACCCGCACGCCTTGCGGTGCCCAAAATCGTCTGACGTAGTTAACTGCCCAACTACCCTACGCCTACGGCTCCGGGTATAGTTCGACTTGCCAATCAGACTTCGCCTTGCGGCTCGCGCTCTTGGGGCGTCACTATCTCACCAACGACCCGCACGCCTTGCGGTGCCCAAAATCGTCAGACGCTCCTGAACGTCGCTGCCGATTTTGACCGCTGCGGCGGCTCCTGCTCGCTCCTCCCGCCCCGTGGCGGCGCTCGCATCCGCCGCAGTTAACAGCCGCGCGGCTGTTAACCTTGGTCGTGACCGCATCTAATAAAAAA
>JAFWDJ010000025.1 GCA_017513095.1 Clostridia bacterium
CGGCGAAGCCGTCGGATGAGGTGTCCGTCCTCAAGCTTAAAACGAGCATTTCTTCAAGATTTAAAATTAGCTTTCCCCTTGTTCAATACTCCATTTTCTACTTCAACATATATTCTTTTCAGAACTCCGTTCTAAAGACTTTTCTCGCCTCCCGCGGGGGTTCTTTTGGAAACAAAAGAACCAAAATCCGGGGCCCCCGAAAAATACGCTCGCGGATTTTTTGGGGTGGTATTGAGGGGGACCGCGGCACAGGCTCGCGGGGCTTGTGCTATATGCAAGCTTCCTGCAGCGCTTAGGCCGCCTTCCCCCCGTCCCCTTTGATTTTACGGCCTCGACGTCGATCATCAACAGAAGATGACGCAATCAAAATCAGACGGGCGCACGCGCCGCCCGACACGGCTTGACCGACTGAGAAGGTGGTTTACATAAATCCAACTCCGGTGAAAGGGGCGGCTGTAAAGCGAAAGAAACGCCTGCGGCGTTTCTTTCGCAATTATTCAATTATTCATTATTATGCGCGCCGCAGCTTGCCTGCGGCAAAGAACACGCAGAATGCGAGAATATCCACAGCCACTATGGTCGCGCCGACGGGCGTGCTCGCGACGATGGATACGATTATGCCGACAAGCGCGCACACGACCGACAGAACGGCGGAGCATACCGTGACCGACTTAAAGCTCTTGAATATGCGCATCGCCGAAAGCGCGGGGAAAATAACGAGCGCGGAGATGAGCAGCGAGCCCACCAAATTCATCGCAACGACTATAATGACCGCTATAACTATGGCGATTATCAGATTGTAAAGCTCGGCCCTGATTCCCGTAGCCTTTGCGAAATCCTCGTCGAACGTAACGGCGAATATCTTATTGTAAAACAGTATGAAAATGATAACGACGATGACCGACAGAACGGCGCAGATCATGACCTGCTCACGGTTCAGCGTGAGTATCGAGGTGGAGCCGAACAGCGTGGAGCACACATCCCCCGTTATATTCGTCGACTCGGAGAACAGGTTCATAATGAGATAGCCGACGGCGAGCGCGCCCACGGAGATCATCGCTATCGCCGCGTCGCCCTTTATCTTCGTATTCTGCCCCGTGCGAAGGAGCAAAACGGCGCAAAGCACCGTGATTATGAGCATAAGCGGCATATTGTTCGCAAGCTTCAAGGCCGTTGCTATGGCGAGTGCGCCGAACGCCACGTGCGACAGGCCGTCGCCGATGAACGAAAAGCGCTTGAGCACGAGCGTGACGCCGAGCAGCGACGAACAGAGCGCAATAAGTATGCCCACTATGAGCGCGTATCTTACGAACGGATATTCAAAATAGAGCGACAATCGTGAAATAAGCTCCATCATGCGCCCTCACTTCCCCTCGGGGCGGTAAAGCCGCGGCTTATCTCGTCGCCGAGATAATCGGCCGTTTTGCCGAAGAATATCCTCTTGCCGATATGAAGTATCTTGTCGGCGTATTTCACCGCGGCGGACACGTCGTGCGATATCATTATTATCGTCATGCCGTCCTCTTTGTTGAGGTCGGAAATTATGCGGTACATCTCCTCAGTGACCTTTGGGTCGAGCCCCGATACGGGCTCGTCCAAAAGGAGTATCTTCCCTGCCGCGCAAAGTGCGCGCGCGAGCAGAACGCGCTGCTGCTGACCGCCCGAAAGCTCGCGGTAGCAGCGCTTTGAAAGCTCGTTAAGTCCCATTTTTTCTATGTTCTTTCGCGCCCGCGCCTTCTGCTCCCTCGAATAGAACGGATTTAAGCCCGAGCTGTTCTGGCAGCCCGAAAGCACGATTTCCCATACCGAGGCGGGAAAATCGCGCTGCAGAAGCGTCTGCTGCGGCAGATATCCGATGTCGGTCTGCTTCGTGCCCCCGTCCATTATTATCCTGCCGCGAACGGGCTCATGAAGCCCCAGTATCGTCTTCATGAGCGTGCTCTTTCCCGAGCCGTTCTCACCCACGATGCAGAGGTAGTCGCCCTCGTCTATTTGAAAACTCAGATCGCTCACTATCTCCCTGCCGTCGTAGCCAAGCGAGAGATTTTCGCAAATCAATTGTGCCATACGTAATCTCCATATGAAATAGGCCGTCAAAAAAGGGTCAGACCGCCGAAAAAACATAATAAAAACAGCAAAAAGCCGCGTTCATATATTTTCCCGTGCGAGTTTTTCTGCCCACCGTCCCAAATAGGCTTTTTCGCCGTAACCGTTGCGGTTACGGCGTTTTCGGCTATGTGCCGATTGACTCGCTACCGTATACCGATACGCCCAAGCCACCCCAAAAAATCCGCAAACGTATTTTTCGGGGGCCCCGGACTCGCCAATCGACAATTCTGACCTCTTTTTTGGCGCCCTGTGATGATTAAAACAAGCCAAATCGCAATTTGCGATTATTTCGCAAATCAGTATACCACGGCAAGGGCGATATGTCAATTAAAGTATCGCCATTTCATATTAAAAATCGGACTTTTGCACTTGTATACTGCCCCATATATTTGATATAATTTAGTAATATAAAGCAAATCCCATCCAACAGGAGCAAAAAAACAATGGCTAACAAAGAGCTTATCCGCAACTTTTCCATAATCGCGCACATCGACCACGGCAAATCGACGCTGGCCGACCGGCTTTTAGAGAACACCAACACCGTATCCGAGCGCGATATGGAGGAGCAGCTTTTGGACAATATGGACATCGAGCGCGAGCGCGGCATAACGATAAAGGCGCGCGCCGTAAAGCTTCGCTACACGGCGCACGACGGGCGCGAATATATCCTAAATCTCATCGACACTCCCGGACACGTCGACTTTAACTATGAGGTCTCGCGTTCGCTCGCGGCGTGCGAGGGCGCGGTGCTCGTTGTCGACGCGGCGCAGGGCATAGAGGCGCAGACGCTTGCCAATACGTATCTCGCGCTTGAAAACAACCTTGAAATAGTGCCCGTTATAAATAAAATAGACCTGCCGAGCGCCGACCCCGAGCGCGTCATCCACGAGATCGAGGACGTTATCGGCCTCGACGCGCACGACGCGCCGCAGATATCGGCCAAAATGGGCATAAACATAGAAAGCGTGCTTGAAAAGATAGTTAAAGACGTGCCGCCCCCGACGGGCGACGAACAAAAGCCCCTAAAGGCGCTTATTTTCGACTCGTATTACGACTTATATAAGGGCATAATCATCTACGTGCGCCTTATGGACGGCTCAGTGCGCCCCGGCACGAAGATAAAGATAATGTCCACCGGCGCGGTATTCGACGTCGTCGAGACGGGCTACTTCAAGCCCGACGGCTTCGAGAGTGCGCCCGAGCTTTCGGCAGGCGAGGTAGGATACATCGCGGCCAGCATGAAGAACGTGTCCGACACGCGCGTGGGCGACACCGTAACGTGCGAGCCCGGCGGCGCCGCGGAGCCGCTTCCCGGCTACAAGGCCGTAAATCCCATGGTATTCTCGGGCATATATCCCGCCGACACGACGAAATATCCCGACCTTCGCGACGCGCTTGAAAAGCTGCAGCTAAACGACGCCTCGCTTACGTTCGAGGCGGAAAGCTCCGTCGCGCTCGGCTTCGGCTTCCGCTGCGGATTTTTGGGGCTTCTTCACATGGAGATAATACAGGAGCGCCTCGAGCGCGAATATAACCTCGACCTTATCACGACCGCTCCCAGCGTTATATACAAGGTGGAAAAGACGAACGGCGAAACGGTATTTATAGACAACCCCACGAATTACCCGCCGCCGACCGAGATAGACAAGGTTTACGAGCCCGTCGTAAAGGCCGACATAATCTCGCCGTCCGAGTTCGTGGGCAATATAATGGAGCTTTGCCAGGAGCGGCGCGGCACGTTCAAAACGATGGAATACATCGACACGAACCGCGTGTCCTTAAAATACGAGCTGCCCTTAAACGAGATAATCTACGACTTTTTCGACAACCTAAAGTCGCGCACGCGCGGCTACGCCTCGCTCGACTATGAGTTTTTGGGCTACGTTCAGTCGGATCTCGTAAAGCTCGACATACTCTTAAACGGCGACGTCGTGGACGCGCTGTCGTTCATCGTGCATACGGACAAGGCGTACGCGCGCGCTCGAAGGATAGCGGAAAAATTAAAGGACAGCATACCGCGCCAGATGTTCGAGATACCCGTTCAGGCGGCGATAGGCACGAAAATTATCGCGCGCGAAACGGTGAAGGCGCTTAGAAAGGACGTGCTCGCGAAGTGCTACGGCGGCGATATCACGAGAAAGAAAAAGCTTTTGGAAAAGCAGAAGGAAGGCAAAAAGCGCATGAGGCGTCTCGGCACCGTAGAGGTGCCGCAGGAGGCGTTCATGTCAGTTCTGAAGCTTGATTCGTGATGAAGACTTTCGGGCTTTATATACACATACCGTTCTGCGTTAAAAAATGCGCCTACTGCGACTTTCGCTCGTATGAAAATATGATGGAGTACCGCGGCGCGTATATAGACGCGCTCGGGCGCGAGCTTTCGTCGTACCGCGGCGCGCTCGAGGGGCGTTCGGCCGATACGGTATATATAGGCGGCGGCACGCCGTCCGCACTAATGCCTGCGCAGATAATCAGGCTTGGCGAACATATCCGAAAAAACGTGACGCTCACGCCGGACGCGGAGTTTACCATAGAGGCAAACCCCGACACGGGCACAAGCGAAATATTCCTCGCGGCGCTCGCGATCGGCGCGAACCGTCTGTCGATGGGCCTTCAGAGCGCCGACGACGATGAGCTTCGCACGCTCGGGCGCATCCACACGGCGGCGCAGTTTGAAAAGAGCTTCGCGGCCGCGCGGGATTGCGGCTTTAAAAATATAAGCCTTGACCTTATGACGGGCCTTCCGGGGCAGTCTGCAGCGTCGCTTTTTCGCTCCGTCGACTTTGCCGCGGGGTTAAATCCCGAGCACATCTCGGCCTACGGCCTTAAAATAGAAGAGGGCACGCGATTTTATAAGATGCGCCGGGAGCTTTCGCTTCCCGATGAGGACACCGAGGCCGATATGTACCTTGCGCTCACCGAACGCCTGTCGGAATACGGCTACGGGCAGTACGAAATATCGAATTACGCAAAGCGCGGCTTTCATTCGCGCCACAATATGCGCTATTGGCTTGGCGGCGAATACTTAGGAGTCGGCGCGGCGGCCCATTCGTATATGGACGGCAGGCGTTTTTCAAACGCGCCCGACATTGAGGGCTATATATCCGCCGTAAACGCCCGCGGCACTGCCGTCACAGAAAGCGTCACGCTTTCGCGGGACGACATGCTTTTCGAGCATATAATGCTGAGGCTGCGCACGGTACGCGGCATACGTCACGACGAATTTTCGGGCGAGTTCGGCTTTGACTTTTCGGAAAGGTTCAAAGGCGAAATAAAAAAATACACGTCATCCGGGCATATGCTCTCGGACGCGGCGCACACCGCGCTGACGCCGAAGGGCTTTTTGATATCAAACAGCGTAATAACCGATCTTCTTTCACAAATCTAATAAGGAGGGTATCAAATGGTAGTTCAGAGGTTTAAAACGTGTCCCCGCTGCTCTAACGGCTGCATGATCACGTATCTTGAGGAGGCCGGCAGAATAATCACAATAAAAGGCGCGGCCTGCCCCAAGGGTGAAGGCTTTATTTACGAAACGGTGGCTCCGCCCGATTCGCTCATCGACGCCGTGGTCTACGTTAAGAACGGCATAGTGTCGACAGCCACCGTCAGGACGTCAAAGCCCGTTCCGGGCCCCATGGTAGATGAATTCGAGAAGGCCATGAAGAAACTCGAGCTTGAGGCCCCGCTTGAATTCGGAAAGGTAGCCGTAGAGAATTTCATGAACTCCGGCATCGATATAATATCGCGCACGACAGTTAAAAAGTACATACAGTAAACATATACGCCCGACGAACACATTTCGTCGGGCGTATTTCATCGTATCGAAAAAGCTTATCTCAACACGCTTTTCAGGGTGGCAAAAAAGAGGTCAGAATTGTCGATTGCCGAGCCCGGGGTCCCCAAAAAATACTTGTATTTTTTGGGGTGTATCGGGCGTATGTTATACGGCAGAGAAGGCAATCGGCACATAGCCGAAAACGCCGTAACCGCAGAGGTTACGGCGCAAAAGCCTATTTGATTCGGTGGGCAGAAAAACTTGCACAGAAAAATATATGAGCGCGGCTTTTTGCTGTTTTTATTATGTTTTTTCGGCGGTCTGGCCCTTTTTTGACAGTCTGACGCCCGACGAACACATTTCGTCGGGCGTATTTTTCTCATTTTCTCCCCTCTCTGCGAATATGATTTATATATACCGTTAAAGGGAGGACACAAAAAATGAGAAAACGATACGCGATGCCGCGGGCGCGGCGGCGCAAAACGGGCGCGGCGAAGGCCCTGCTTATCATATGCGCGGCGGCGGCCGTTTTTTTCTGGATGAGCGTGCAGCAGCATCAGGAATACGTGATCGGTGACGGCGGCACAAAACGCGCTGTATTCGTAAAATCCGCCATCGACTGCACGCTTCGGGTCACTCCCGTTTTCCGCGCACGCGAAAGCGTGCTCACCGCCTCGGGACAAGTGGGCGGCCAAACGGCCGCAACCGCTCTTTCGGACGTGCTTTTGTCAAGCGTGCCGCGCTCTTCCCTTTCGGCCGAACAAAAAAACGACGCGCCCCCGGAAGGCGGCTCACTCGAGGGCGAAATCATCGCGCTGTCCGCCGAAGCCGGAGTGCTTTCGGACTCGCTCAGCGAGGCCGTTCAGACCGAGGATGCCGCGCCGCCCGAAAATTCATACAAAATCGAAGACGTGACGCTCTGTCCGAAAAGCGCCGAGGGCTATACCGCGTACGACGGCGTATATATAATCAACAGCACGAAATTCCGGATTGACCCCGAGTCGCTTCTTTCGGCGCCGCTTCCCTTTTCATATAATCCGAACGAAATGCAGGTGCTCATAATCCACACCCACGCGACGGAAAGCTACTCGCCCGACGGCGCCGCATATTACGGCGAGAACGACTCCACGCGCACGCTCGACTGCGACAAAAACGTGGTGCGCGTCGGCGAGGAGATGCGCCGCGTGCTTGAGAGCCGCGGCATAAACGTATACCACGACATGACCGTTCACGACTACCCCTCCTACAACGGCTCGTATACGCGCGCGCTCGAAACGATAAACGCGCGTCTTGCGGAGTATCCTTCGATAAAAATTGTGCTCGACGTCCACCGCGACGCGATAATCGACTCCGACAACACGAAATACCGCCCCGTGACCGAATACGGCGGCGTGAGGTTTGCGCAGATGCTCCTTTGCATGGGCTCAAGCGAGGGCGGACTCGAGCATAAGGACTGGCAGACGAATCTTTCGTTTGCCGTAAAGCTCCAGAAAAAGCTCTGCGGCGCCGTGCCCGACCTTATGCGCCCCGTCGCGCTCAAAAAGGAGCGCTACAACCAGCACGCGACGCCCGGCAGCCTCATAATCGAGGTGGGAAGCGACGGAAACAGCTTGGAAGAGGCGCTTGCCTCGGCGCGTCTCTTCGCGCAGGCGACAGCCGACGTTTTAAAGGGCGAATAGCGGGAAAACAGGCGCGCCGCTTATTGCGCCGAAGCCGTTTATGTGATATACTAATCCCCGTAATTGCGAAAGCTTCGCACAAAAAAAGGGTGATTTCATGAAAACGGCTTCCGTAAGGTTTAAAAGGACGCTTTCAGTCCTTATCATACTTATAATTGCCGTATCCTCCGCTCTTCCGTCGGCGCTGGCCGCGCCCGCCGAGCCGCAGATCAACGCGTCGTGCGCCATCGTCATCGACTTCGATACGGGCGGCTCGTACTACGAAAAGAACGCGGACACGGCGCGTCCCACGGCGAGCATGACGAAGGTGATGAGCGCCTATATCGTCTTTGAAGAGATGGCCGCGGGCAGGCTTTCGCCCGATACGCTCATAACGATAAGCAAGCGCGCCGCCGAGGTCTCAAAGGATACGACGTACTCGGGCTACGAGCTTTTCAGCGAGGGCGACAAAATAAAGGCCGACACGCTTTTAAAGCTCGTTTTCACCGCTTCGGGCAACGCCTCGATGATCGCGCTCGCGGAGCATATCTCGGGCAGCGAGGAGGCGTTCGTTTCGCGCATGAACAAAACGGCCTCCTCGATTGGACTTAAAGCCCGCTACGCCGACTGCTGCGGCATAAAGGACGACGGAAATTCCGTCTCGGCGCGCGACATGGCGCTGCTTTCACAGCAGATTATCAAGGATTACCCAAGGGTCTTAAACTACTCCTCGCTTAAAAGCTTCACGTTCGGCGGACGCACGTTTGCATCCACGAATCTTCTTCTGGTCAACGGCTCGCTTGACGGCATAGACGGCCTTAAAACGGGCACGACGAGCGCCGCGGGCTGCTGCTTTGCGGCCACGGCAAAGCAAAGCGGCAAGCGCATGATCGCCGTTGTTTTGAACTCGCAAAGCTCACAGACGCGCGCGTCCGACTGCAAGGCGCTGCTTGAATACGCCTTCGCATGCGCGAAGGAGACGAAATCCTCGTCCGGCGCTCAATCCGAATCCGCGCCCGCGCCCGAGCCGAAGCGCGACGTAAAAACGTCCGATTGGGCGAAGGCCGAGGTCTCGGCGGCTCTCGACGCGGGCCTTGTGCCCGACAGCTTAAACGACGACCTGACGTCAGGCATATCCCGCGCCGACGCGGCGCGGCTCTTTGTCGGCCTCATCGAACGCGTAAGCGGCAAATCCATTGACGTCTTTATGGCCGAACGCGGCGTTTCCCCCGACGGGAGCGCGTTTTCCGATACCTCCGAAGCTTGCGTGCTGGCCGCGAACGCCCTCGGCATAATATACGGCACGGGCAGCGGCAGATTTGACCCCGACGGCGCTCTTACGCGCGCGCAGGCGGCCGCCGTTATAAACCGCGCGGCGCGCGTCATGGGCGTCGAGACGGGCGGATACACGCACGGCTTTTCAGACGTTTCGGGGCACTGGTCGGACGCGGAGCTCGGCTGGCCCGAAAGCGCGGGCGTCATTAACGGCGTCGGCGGCGGCAGGTTCGATCCCGACGGCGCTCTTACGGCGGAGCAGGCCGTAATCATCGCGCACCGCGCCTTTGTGGTACTGAAGTAATATAAGCCGAAGCGGCGGGAAAAATCCCGCCGCTTTTTTAGCGTCTTTAAAATCTCTGCTCTATAATCTTCTTCGTATACCCCTCCGGCGTATACCGCCAATAATCGATATGGTCGAATACGTAATAATCGAGCCCTGCGGGCGCGGCCTTCTTCTCGAAAAGCTCCACTATCGACAGCTTTATTTTCATCTTTTCGGGGATTATGCTCTTTATATACACGGCGGCAAGCTGATTTACCGAGGCGTCGCCGTGGTACTCGCATAGGCCGACGAGGTTGGGCCGAAGCTCCACGAAAACGCCGTAGCCCTCAACGCTTCGTATAATGCCCATGACCGTCTGACCGGCCGAAAACCCTGCCGCATTCTGCTCCCACGTGCCCAAGAGCTCCTTATGCGTTATGAAAAAACGGCCGCTCTTTGTATCGAGCGACTTCAGCGCGACGAGAATGCTCTGGCCGCGCTCAAAACGGTCGCCCGGATGCGGGATGCGCGACACGGATATGCTCTGTGTCGGTATCATCGACACGACGCCGCAGCCCACGTCCACGAACGCGCCGAACGGCTCAAGATGCGTGACCCGCGCGGGCAGCACGTCGCCCGCGCGAAAGGTCTTTCGGGCGTACTCCAAAAACGTCCGCTGCGCCTCGCGCCGCGATATGCGTATCTTCGGCTCCCCGCCGCCCAGGGCTATATCCGTCACAATAAAGCACGTCGGCTTGTTCACTCTCGATATAACGGCGATATCCTTCACGCGCTGTCCCGGCGGCGCGTATTCGCACTCAGACTTCTCCATCACCGCGGTAATGCTTCCGAAGGAAAAGACAAGCTCGTGCGCGCTCGTTGACATCACGGGCTTCTGTTCTATAACGGTCTTCGTGCGGCAGGCCTCCATAAGCCCCGAAAGCTGCGATATATAAGCCCGGTTTTCCTCGGTCTCGAATAATATCCCCTCGGGATAATAATCTGTTTTCATCTGTACACCCGTCCTTTATCTGATATTTGCCTGTGCATATCAATATATGACGAAGCTTTCCCGCAATATAACAACAATTTGCCGCGTATTCCTTGAAAAACGTGCGTTTTGGGCGTATAATAATATGATAGTAATTTTTTCGCCGCGGCAGGGGAGGGATTTAGCGTGGACATACGCCCGGGAGATATATTAGAGCTTAAAAAGCCGCATCCGTGCGGCGAAAAACGCTGGCTCGTGCTGCGCACGGGCATTGAACTCCGCCTGAAATGTACGGGCTGTGCTCACACGGTGCTTGTCCCCCGCGCAAAGCTTGAAAAGAACATACGCTCTGTAACGCGGCCGGACGCATCCGACGCGTGACTTTGAAATAAAGGATAAAGAGGTAAAAAAACATGCTTGACAAATTATATCCCATACTCGAACATTACAACGAGATATCCGAAAAACTCAACGACATTGAAATTGTATCAGATCAGAATAAATTAAAGGCGCTCATGAAGGAGCAAAAGAGCCTTACGCCGCTTGTCGAAAAGATAAACGAGTACAAGAGCGTGCTCGACGGCATAAGCGAGGCGCGCGAGCTGCTTTCGGGAAAGCTCGACCCCGACTTTAAGGAGATGGTGCAGGAGGAGCTCTCCGAGCTTTCCGAGCGCGTCCCCGCCATCGAGGAGGAGCTTAAAATACTGCTTCTTCCCAAGGACCCGAACGACGACAAGGGCGTTATCATCGAGATACGCGGCGGCGCCGGCGGCGAAGAGGCCGCACTGTTCGCGTACAATCTCTACCGCATGTATACGATGTACGCCGAGGCGAAGCATTGGAAGACCGAGATAATCAACATAAACGAAACGGAGCTCGGCGGCATAAAGGAGGTCTCCTTTATGATCGACGGCGCGGGCGCGTATTCGCGCCTCAAATTCGAAAGCGGCGTACACCGCGTACAGCGCGTGCCCGAAACGGAGTCGAGCGGCCGCATACACACCTCCACGGTTACGGTGGCGGTGCTGCCCGAGGTGGAGGACGTCGAGGTCGAGATAAATCCGTCCGACCTTCAGATAGACACGTTCCGCGCGTCGGGCGCGGGCGGCCAGCACGTCAACAAAACGGAATCCGCGATACGCATAACGCATCTGCCCACGGGCATAGTAGTTGAATGTCAGGACGAGCGAAGCCAGCACAAGAACCGCGACAAGGCGATGAAGGTGCTTCGCTCCAAGCTCTACGAGGCAAGCCTCGCAGAGCAGACCGACGCGATAGCGAAGGAGCGAAAGAGCCAGGTCGGCACGGGCGACCGCAGCGAGCGCATCCGCACGTACAACTATCCGCAGGGACGCATAAGCGACCACCGCATAGGGCTTACGCTCTATAAGCTCGAGGCCTTTTTAAACGGCGCGCTCGACGAGATGATAGACGCGCTCATAACGAACGACCAGGCCGAGAAATTAAATCAAAGCACGCAGGGCTGATAACCGTAAAGGAAGCATCATGGAAACTCTAAGGCTTGACCCAAAAACCGACTGCGCCGCCGTATCAAAGGCGGCCGAAATAATAAAGCGCGGCGGGCTTGTTGCTATGCCCACCGAAACGGTGTACGGCCTTGCCGCGAACGCCTGCGACGAGGCGGCCGTAAAAAAGATATTCGAGGCCAAGGGCCGTCCGCAGGACAATCCGCTCATCGTGCATATAGCCGACTTTTCGGCGCTCGATGAGCTGTGCACGGACATTTCCGACACGGCTCGAATAATCGTGCGCGCGTTCTGGCCGGGGCCGCTTACGGTAATACTTAAAAAACGCCCCGTCGTACCCGATATAGTGACGTGCGGCCTTGACAGCGTAGGCGTGCGCTTCCCGTCGCATAAGACGGCGCAGGCGCTCATACGCGCTTCCGGCCTTCCGCTGGCCGCGCCGTCGGCCAATGCGTCGGGACGGCCGAGTCCCACGTCCGCCGAACACGTCCTTATGGACATGGACGGCCGCATCGACGCCGTTCTTAATGGCGGCGAATGCGAAATAGGCGTGGAATCGACGGTCCTGAATCTCACGGGCAGCGTGCCCGTCATCCTTCGTCCCGGCGGCGTCACGCTCGAGATGATAAGGAAAATCGCGCCCGACGCAAAAGCGGCCGACTTTAACCGTGTGCCCTCACAGGGCGAGCGCGTCCTCTCCCCCGGCATGAAATACCGCCACTACGCGCCTAAGGCGCCCGTCACGCTCATAACGGGCGAGCTTCCCCATGTGCTTCGATATATCGAAGAGCACTCAAGCGGCGCGCATCTCGGCATAATGTGCTTCGACGAGTGCGCCGACGATTTTCGCGCGCTCACGCCGTACATACAGACCTACGGACAGAGAGGCGATATGCTCTCGCAGAGCTCTCACATATTCTCGGCGCTTCGCGCGTTCGACGCGGAGCCGGTCGAAAAAATCTTCGTCTACGCCACGGGCGACACGCACGGGCTCGGCATGGCGATAAACAACAGGCTGTCAAAGGCGGCCGGATTTGACATTGTAAACGTATGATCCACGCCCGCGTTCGGGCGAAAGGAGGAAAGACCGTGAAATACAGCGGCGACGTATATCTTATAGGACTTACGGGCGGCTCGGGCAGCGGCAAAACGCTAATCGCGGGCGTTTTTGAGGAGCGCGGCATACCCGTGATAGACGCGGATAAGCTGGCGCGCGAGATAGTAAAGCCGGGAATGCCGTGCCTTTCGGAGCTTTCAGACTATTTCGGAAGCGAAATCCTTGACGAGAGCGGCGCGCTCAGGCGGCGCGAGCTTGCGAAGCTTGCGTTTTCCGACGAGGAGCACTTAAAGAACTTAAACCGCATCACGCATTATTACATCGGCGTGCTCATGCGCGAGAACATCGAGCGATACCGCGCCGAGGGCAAAAAGTTCATACTTTTCGACGCGCCCGTACTCATCGAGGGCGGCTTTGACAAGCTTTGCGACGCGGTCGTATGCGTGCTTGCCGATAAAGAGACGCGCATCGGGCGCATTATGAAGCGCGACAATCTCACGCGCGAGGAGGCCGAGCGGCGCATCGGCGTTCAGCAGAGCGACGAGTTCTACATCTCGCATTCCGACTACGTCGTTCACAACGACAGCGACCCCGACGACGCGCGCGCTCATACGCACAAGGTCATCGACACGATACTGAAAAAAGGCGGTGCAAGTTGAGTAAAGGCAAATCACGAAAAAAGAGGCGTAAGCACAGCGGCCAGAATCGCGCCAAGATAGCCGCGATACTCACCGTAGTTATAGTTATCGGCGTGCTCTTATTCGCCTTCAGGGAGCAGAACATAATAACGAAGATAGAGGAGCAGTCGTACCCGCTCGATTATCAGGAGTACGTCATGAAGGCGGCTGAAAAATACAGCCTCGACCCCGCCCTGATCTTTGCGATAATACATACGGAGAGCAAATTCGACCCCAACGCCGTATCGTCCGCGAACGCGATGGGGCTCATGCAGATAACGAAAGATACGTACTTTTTCGTAAACGAAAAGGACGGGCGCGGCGATCTCGCCGTCGAGCGGCTTTTCGACCCCGAGGTAAACATTGACACGGGCTCGTACTTCATAAAATGGCTAATCGATGATTTCGGCGACGTCGATACGGCCATCGCGGCGTACAACGCGGGACGCGGCAGCGTGAAAAAATGGCTTGGCGATTCGCGCTACTCGGCGGACGGCAAAACACTTTACGAAATCCCCTACGAGGAGACGAAAAATTACGTAAAAAAGGTGCGCAGCGCCTACGATTTTTATAAAGAGCATTATTTTTCGGAAGAATAAAAAAATAATATATATTTTGGAGGTAACCTCATGGACGACAAGAAAAAATATTCCGATGAGCTGTTTTTCAGGAAAAAGAACGCCTACGACATGATGGACGAGCGCGAATGCGCCCGCGTAAGCGAATTCTGCGACGGATATATAGACTTTCTCTCGACGGCCAAGACGGAGCGCGAATGCGTGCGCTACGCCGTTGACGTGGCCGTAAACAACGGCTTCGTAAAATACGACGACGCCTTGAATTTAAAGCCGGGCGACAAGTTCTATAAAATACAAAGAAACAAAGCCGTCGTTTTGGGCGTTATCGGTAAGAGCGATATAAAGAACGGCGTGAATATCGTTATGGCGCACATCGACGCGCCGCGCGTCGACTTAAAGCAGAATCCGCTTTACGAGGACTCGAACGTCGCGCTCTTTAAAACTCACTACTACGGCGGCATAAAGAAGTATCAGTGGACGGCGATACCGCTCTCGCTCCACGGCGTCGTGATTAAGAAGGACGGCGAAAGCGTCGAGATCTCCATCGGCGAAGGCGAGGGCGACCCGGTGTTCACGATAACCGACCTTCTGCCGCACCTCGCAGCCGATCAGATGACGAAGAAGGCGACCGAGGTTGTCGCGGGCGAAAGCCTCAACATATTGGTCGGAAGCCGCCCGTTCAAGGACGACGACGAGAGCCAAAAGATAAAGCTCTCGGTCATGGATATTCTCAATAAGAAGTACGGCATAACAGAGGAGGATTTCATGCGCGCCGACCTTGAGGCCGTGCCCGCCTTCCCCGCAAAAAGCGTGGGCTTCGATCAGAGCTTAGTCGGCGCGTACGGTCAGGACGACCGCGTATGCGCGTACAGCGCGCTCATGGCGGCGCTTTCGCTGGAGGCTCCGAATAAGACGGCGCTTTGCGTGCTCGTCGACCGCGAGGAGATAGGCTCCATGGGCAATACGGGCGCGCAGAGCCGCTTTATTGAGTATCTTTTGGCCGATCTCGGCGATATGCTTGGAGGCGTTCCCGTAAGGAAGATAATCCAAAACAGCGCGTGCCTGAGTGCCGACGTAAATCTCGCATACGACCCCAATTATCCCGAGGTGACCGAGAAGATGAACACCGCGTTCATAAACGGCGGCGTGGCGCTCTCGAAGTACACGGGCGCGCGCGGCAAGAGCGGCACGAGCGAGGCGAGCGCCGAGCTCATCGCAAAAATCTGCGGCATTTTCGATTCGAACGGCGTGTGCTATCAGATGGGCGAGCTGGGCAAGGTGGACCAGGGCGGCGGCGGCACCGTGGCGCAGTTTGTGGCAAACCTCGATATGGAGGTGCTCGACGCGGGCGTGCCGATTCTCTCGATGCACTCCCCGTTCGAAGTATCCGCCAAAGCCGACGTCTATATGGCGTACAAGGCATACGCGACATTTATGGAGCGGTATTGAGGGAAGGAAAAGGAAAAGCGGCAAGGCGTTAGGCCTTGCCGCTTTTCCTTTTCCTTCCCCGGCTTCAATATAGATATCCTCCGCGTCCCGCTGCGCTTTTATAAGAATCTCCCTCGCAAGTCCGAAGTTCTGTGCGTCAATTTCCTTTATAGCCTCCTCCGAAGCGTCAAGCAGTATATGATAAAGCGGCCTGTAATCGAACATAATATCCCCTCCCGTTGTATTCGTCTTTGATTATAGGTCAATTTCACCCTAATTTCAATAGGTCATTTTGCCATAATTGTTTCGGGGTGACAAAATGACACGCTTAAAAGAGCTCCGCAAACAACGCGGCTATTCACAGGTAAAAATGCAGATGCTCACGGGCATAGACCAGAGCGACTACTCCAAAATTGAGACCGGCAAACGGAACATGACGTTTGAGCAGTGCCGCCGCATCGCGCTCGCGCTCGACACGAGCATGGATTATTTAGCGGGCCTCACGGATGAGGCGAAGCCGTACAGGAGAAGCGGGAAGGAATGAGGCAAAGGGAGCGGCAGAGTTTTATACCGCGCTTTTTTTAATTTATCGTAAAATATTATCAAAGCATCCGTTGTGGACAGCGCCGTCCCTTGGCCGTATCGGCCAATACAACTGTCAGGGCCTTTGGATGCTTCTTTATATAGGTAATTAATACATACAAAAGTAACAGACGATAAAATATACCCGCACGCCCAATGATATATCGCTGCGCGACATGATATCCCGCTTACGCGGCATTATATATGCGGCTGCCGCCGCACGTGAAAAATATCCGTACCTCATATGCCGGCAGGCATATATCATCGCCGGAGGCGATATCATACCGTAGGTATATCACCCGTTCCCCGCGGGAACGGATATCATTAAAAAAGCACACCGTTTCGGTGTGCTTTTTTTGGCTCCGGGCATAGTTCCGCCGACCAATCGCGCTTCGCCATACGGCTCGTCTTCTTGGAGTCTCACTATCTCACCAACGACCCGCACGCCTTGCGGTGCCCAAAATCGTCTGCCGCAGTTAACTGTTGGACTACCCTGCGCCTACGGCTCCGGGTATAGTTCGACTTGCCAATCAGACTTCGCCTTGCGGCTCGCGCTCTCGGGGCGTCACTATCTCACCAACGACCCGCACGCCTTGCGGTGCCCAAAATCGTCTGACGCAGATAACTGCCCAACTACCCTACGCCTACGGCTTCGGGTATAGTTCGACTTGTCAATCAGACTTCGCCATACGGCTCGTCTTCTTGGGGCGTCACTATCTCACCAACGACCCGCACGCCTTGCGGTGCCCAAAATCGTCTGACGCTCCTGAACGTCGCTGCCGATTTTGACCGCTGCGGCGGCTCCTGCTCGCTCCTCCCGCCCCGTGGCGGCGCTCGCATCCGCCGCAGTTAACAGCCGCGCGGCTGTTAACCTTGGTCGTGACCGCATCTAATAAAAAA
>JAFWDJ010000026.1 GCA_017513095.1 Clostridia bacterium
CCCTCAGTCTGCTTCGCAGACAGCTCCCTTTGCACAAGGGAGCCAATAAAAACGCACGCGCCGTGGCGGCGCTGCACCTCATCCGTCACGGCTTACGCCGTGCCACCTTCCCCCGAGGGGAAGGCTTTGGTGCGCAGAATGTTAAGCTCTGCGAAGGGACAGCTTTAAGATTCTTCGTCGCTTACGCTCCTCAAAATGACATGGGGGGGACGTGGGACACCTCATCCGACGGCTCCGCCGCCACCTTCCCCCGAGGGGGAAGGCTTTGGTGCGCAGAATGTTAAGCTCTGCGAAGGGACAGCTTTAAGATTCCTCGTCGCTTACGCTCTTCAGAATGACATAGGGGGGACGTGGGACACCTCATCCGTCACGGCTTACGCCGTGCCACCTTCCCTTCGAAGGGGAAGGCAATACGGGGGGCGAAAAATAAAATAATTGCGCAGGAGTTAATATCGTGTTATAATATGCGCGTAAATCTGCCAAAGGCAGATTTGCGGCGCTGTTCGCGCCGCCCATATTTCATATGGACGCTTTATTGAAACGCGGCGCAAAAATGCCCTTGCGAGCAAGCATTTTCGCTTGCGTTATAATACACTTTATAATATGCACATTATGCGCAAAAATCTGCCAAAGGCATATTATATGGCGCCGGCTGCGGCGCAAAATCAATCTCTGTTCGTACACGGAGGAGAAATGGAAAAGAATTCACCGGATGCAAAGAGAATAGCCGTTTTTATAATAATGACGGCGGTCTGCGTGCTGATATACGCAGTCTCGGGCCAGGGGAAAATCTTCGTCACGGCGGCGCAGGTCCTGTCCATGGCTTCGCTTATCGTTTTCTCAATACACAACTCGCCGCGGATACGCGTGTTTTTTTCGGCCGTGCTCATAGTGTTCATGACGGCGGCGGGACTTTTCGTCTGCGCCGACCTTGCGGACGCGGCGCTGTTTACCTTAAGCTTTGCCCTTCCGGGGCTGTGCATGGGCGTGGGGATGGCGAAGAAACGGGCGTTTACGGAATATATGCTTTTTGCGGCGGCCGTTTTGATTTTAGTGAACATACTGTCGATATATCACGAGCTTACAGTTTTGGGGCTTCAGATTACGACCGATTCGGCGATAGATTACCTTATGGCGCCCGCGTTCGATATGGTCTCGCAGTATGCCTCGCTTGCGGACGCCTCGGGCAATGCCGATACGAGCGCCGCTTACGCTATCGTGCGCGCCTCGGCTATCGGAAGCTTCGTTTCGGCAATGCTTCTCGAGCTTTTCTTCGCGTACGCGATCGCGGGCGGATTAAACGCGCGGCTCGGGCTTTTGCGCCCCGGCTTTTTCGAGAGCTTAAAGCTTTTTAACATATCGCGCATAGGCGGCATACTTTATCTTATATGCGCCATAGTAAACTTATGGACGGCGGGCGAGACGCCTAACGTCTACGCGGCGAACCTTTACGCGATACTCCGGTATCCGCTGGCGCTCGGCGGTGTCGCGACCATATACAGATTCATGTCGGGACGCGGCGTGAAGAATAAGACGAAGCGCGCCGTTGCGGCCGTGGTCTGCGTGCTAACCGTGCTGCCCGTTTTAAACATATCCCCGATAATCTCGTACATAGGGGCGCTCAACGCGATAATCCCGTTTACGATGCCGAAAAGCGGCCCGCCCGCGAAAGAGTGACGAATATACGCTTTTAAATTGAGACAGGAGATGCGCACATGACAATGGATAAATCGATCTTCAAGGCGTTTACCGCAGGATCGAAGATAATCTTTATAGTGCTTGCCGCTTTCACCGTGATAAGCCTGTTTTTCAGTCCCGCAGTGTTCTGGATAGAGCTTGTCGTAACGATTCTGCTTTTGGCGTTCTATATATACACCGCGCGCACAAAGCAGCGCGACCTTATAAAATACGTGGAGAGCATAACTTATAAGGCCGGAAGCGCGGCGAAAAGCTCGCTTTTAAGCTTCCCGCTGCCCATCGCGGTAATAGACGGGGCGGGTGAGCTTGCCTGGCACAACGAGATGTTCGCGCAGATAGCGGACAGCGAGTCCGCGCCGCTTTTCAACCGCAGCATTTCGGAGATATTCCCCGGGCTCGATGCACAAAAGATACTTTCCGGCCGGATCGAGCAGCCGGCGAAGGTGGTGCTCGGCAACCGCCACTTCAACGTGTTCATGAGCGCGCCTTCTGTGACGAAATCGCAGACGGACACGCTTATCACGATGTATTTTTACGACAATACCGACTACGTTTCCCTAAAGCAGGAGGCGGCGATGAAGAAGTCCTCGGTGGGCGTCATACTCATCGACAACTACGAGGAGCTTATATCGGGACAGAAGGAATCGGCGCTCTCGCTTGCGCTTTCGCAGCTTGACGAATTCATCACCGCGTGGGTGACGAAGAACGGGGGCGCTATACAGAAGTACGAGCGCGACAGATACCTGTTCGTAGCGGAGGAGGCCTTTATGAAAAAGGCGCTTGAGGATAAGTTCTCGATACTTTCCGCCGCGAAGGAGTATAAGATCGGCCCGAACCGCCTGCCCGTGACTCTGAGCATAGGCGTGGGGCGCGACCTTCAGACTTTCAATGAGAAATTCGAGGCGGCGAAAAGCGCCATAGATATGGCGCTCGGACGCGGCGGCGACCAGGCCGTTATTAAGACGCGCGGCGGCTTTGAATATTACGGCGGCAAGACGGAGGGCACCGCGAAGCGCACGAAGGTGCGTTCGCGCGTCGTTGCGACGGCGCTCAGGGAGCTTATCGTCATGGCCGACAACGTTGTTATAATGGGCCATAAATACGCCGATTACGACGCGCTCGGCGCGGCCGTGGGCCTTTACCGCGCAAGCCGCAACTTAAATACGAACGCGAAGATAGTTATAAATCCGCAGAGCAACATGGTGTCGAGAATGCTTGAACGATTCAGTAAAAAGGAGCTTTACGCCGGCGCGTTCATAACGCCGGAGACGGCCGAGGACTACGTATCGTCCAAGACGCTTCTGTGCATAGTCGATTCGCACCGCTACGACTACTGCGAGGCGCCCTCTCTTATCGGGCTTTCAAAGCACGTCGCCGTTATCGACCACCACAGAAAGAGCGAGCAGTTCATCGACAACGCGACGCTTTTATACCATGAGCCGTTCGTTTCGTCGACGTGCGAGATGGTGACGGAGATGCTTCAGTATCTCGGCGAATCGGGACGCATCGACCGCGACGAGGCGGAGGCGCTGCTCTCGGGCATTATGCTCGATACGAAGAACTTTACGTTCAAGACGGGCGTGCGCACGTTCGAGGCGGCGGCGCACCTGAAGCGCTGCGGCGCGGATACGATAGCCGTGAAGCGCTTCTTCTCGACGGAGTTCAACAATTACCGCTTAAAGAGCGACATAGTCGCAAGCGCGCATATATATCACGACTGCACCGCCATTGCCGAATACAACGCCGTTGAGGGCAAGACGACGCTTGCGCAGTTCAAGGAGGCGCTTTCAATGGCGGCCGACGAGCTTGTTTCGATATCCCAGGTGCAGGCGTCGTTCGTAATAGGCGAATTCGGCGGTACGTCGCATATTTCCGCCCGCTCGATGGGCGAGGTCAATGTGCAGATGATACTCGAGCGTCTCGGGGGCGGCGGCCATCAGACGATGGCGGGCGCGCAGCTTAAAAAGAGCGCCCACGAGACCGTGGGGCTTTTAAAGGACGCCATAGACGCATATTTTGAAAGATAGAGGAAATTACGCGAAAGGAGATTATATATAATGAAGGTCATTTTACTTGAAGACGTGCGCGGCAAGGGAAAAAAGGGCGACGTTGTCAACGTGTCCGACGGCTACGCGAAGAATTTTTTGCTCCCGAGGAAGCTTGCCGTCGAAGCTAATGCCGCAAATATGAACGTACTCGAGGGTCAGAAGGCCTCGAAGCAGCATAAACGCGATATGGAGGAGGCGGCGGCGCGCGCAGCGGCCGAAAAGCTTTCGTCCGTAACGGTGAAGGTGCCCCAGCGCGGCGGCACGAGCGAACGCATTTTCGGCTCGGTCACGCCCAAGGAGATAGCCGAGGAGTTAAAGAAGCAGTTCGGCATTGAGGTGGACAAGCGCAAGATAGTGCTTGACGAGCCGATAAAGAATTTCGGTACGTATACGCTCGACGCGAAGCTCTTTCCCGGCATCGCGGCAAAGATAACGGTCGAAGTCGTAAAGATACCCGACAAGGTATAAAGAAAGAATAATGGCGGAGGCTCAAAATGCAATCCTTTGACTCGCAGAGAGCGCCCTACTCAAAAGAGGCGGAAATGTCGCTTCTCGGCGCGATA
This sequence comes from Clostridia bacterium, assembly GCA_017513095.1. Classification (GTDB taxonomy): domain Bacteria; phylum Bacillota; class Clostridia; order Oscillospirales; family RGIG577; genus RGIG577. The sequence continues at coordinate 4,310 of JAFWDJ010000026.1, forward strand.
CTGCTCGACGCAGACGTGCTTGATGAGGTCGTCTCGAAGGTTTCGGCGGACGACTTTTACGAAAAAGAGAATAAAGAGATCTTTGAAACGCTCCTTATTATGCAGGACGCGGGACTTTCCATTGATTACGTCACGCTTTTGGAGCAGCTGAAGCTTGCGGGGTATTACGACGAGGAGTTCACGCGCAGGTACGTGCTTTCGCTTATGGAGGCGGTGCCCACGACGAAGAACGCCGCCGTTTACGCCGCCATAGTGCGCGACAAGGGCACGCTGCGCCGCCTTATTTCTGTGTCGGACGAGATACGCTCTCACGCGGAGATTTCGGACGAGGAGGCAAAGAAGCTTCTTGACCTTGCCCAGCAGCGCATATACGAGCTTCAGACCGACGACAAGACGCGCGGCTTTGTGAGCATACGCGACGTTATGATGGAGTCTTTAAAGAGACTTCGCGAGATGCAGAGCGACCCGGAGGCGTTTTTGGGGCTCAATCTGGGCTTTTCTGCGCTCGATGAGAAGCTTACGGGCATAAATCCGTCGGATCTCGTGATCATTGCGGCGCGTCCCGCGATGGGCAAGACGAGCTTTGCGATAAATATAGCGCAGAACGTGGCGAAGAAGACGAAAAAAGAAGTGGCCGTGTTCTCCCTTGAGATGAGCTCCATACAGCTCGTAGAGCGTATGATCGCGAGCGAAGCGCGCGTTGAGGCTTCGCGCATCAAGACGGGAGAGCTTCAAAGCGACGACTGGCGAAAGGTAACGGAGGCTGCCTCCGTGCTTTCGGAGAGCCGCATATATATAAACGATTCGCCGAACGTGACGGTGCTTGAGATGAAAAGCATGTGCAAGCGATTTAAAAATCTGGGGCTCGTCATCATAGACCATATGCAGCTCATGCAGACGGGCGGGAAGCGAAACGAGAACCGCGTACAGGAGGTCTCGGAGATATCGCGTTCATTAAAGATCATGGCGAAGGAGCTTTCGGTGCCCGTTATATGCCTGTCGCAGCTCTCGCGCGGACCCGAGTCGCGGACGGACAAGCGGCCGCAGCTTTCGGAGCTTCGTGAGTCGGGCTCGATAGAGCAGGACGCCGACATGGTGCTTATGCTTTACCGCGAGGATTATTACAACAAGGAAACGGAGAAGCAGAACGTCTGCGAGGTCATAATCGCGAAGAACCGCCACGGCGAGACGGGCTCTGTGGAGCTTTCGTGGGACGCGCGATATACACGTTTCGATACGATAGAATGGAAGCGCGAAGATGAACGATAAGGCTTACGGGACGTTTCTCGATACGATAAAGACGCGCGCTCTCATAAAGCCGGGCGCGCGTGTGCTCGCGGCGCTCTCGGGCGGCTCCGATTCCGTCGTGATGCTTCATATGCTCACGAGGATAAGGGACGAATACTCTCTTACGCTCGAGGCGGCGCATATAAATCACATGATACGCCCCACGGCGGGGCGCGACGAGCGCTTCTGCCGGGAGCTTTGCGAAAGGTGGGGCGTGCCGCTTCACATAAGGCGCATAGACGTGCCCGCGCTTTCGCGGGAGAAAAAGATAGGTCTTGAGGAGTGCGGAAGGCGCGTAAGATACGAGGCGTTCGAAGAGATCATGGCCGCGCGCTCTCTTCGGCTTTGCGCCACGGCGCACAACCGCGACGACAACGCCGAGACGATGATTTTAAACTTCGTGCGCGGCGCGTCCGCGCGCGGCATGAGCGGCATACCGTTCGTGCGCGGCGCGCTCATTCGGCCGATACTCGATATAAAAAAGGCGGACGTGCTTTCGTATGCGAAGAGTCACGGACTCGCATTCGTGACGGACGAGACGAACGCCGATACGTCGTATACGCGCAACTTTGTGCGCGGCGAGCTTATGCCGCTTATCGAGAGGATGAACCCTTCGTTTGCCGACGCGGCCGCAAGAAGCGCCGCTCTTTTTTCGCGCGACGAGGCGTATCTTGCGGCGGAGGCGAAGCGGGCGCTTTCGCGCGGCGAGGATTTTACTTCATATATAAAGTTCCCGCTTGAATATCTGAGGACGCTGCCCGAGGCGGTGCTCTCGCGCGTCGTGCGCCTTTCGTGCGTGCGCGTTTGCGGCGCGGAGCCCGATTTTACGGCGACGGAGCGCGCGATGAGTGCGATATACGAAAAAAGCGGCAACTATGCGGAGACGCTTATCGGCGGCGCGGCGCTTGAATGCGCCTACGGCGGCGCGTATTTTATAAGGGAAATAAAGCCCGAAAGCTTTGCCGTTTCGGTGGACAAGGACGAGGATACGCTGTATTTTCCCGCCGCGGGACTGAAAATTTCCTATAAAGTTGAAAATTACTCAATAAATTTTAAAAAATTTAATGGTATTTTATATATGGACTATGATATAATGACTTCCGAGGCTTTTTTTACGGAGCGAAAAGAGGGCGACGTTTTCGAGCCCTTCGGCGGCGCGGGCAAAAGAAGCGTGAAGCGCTTCATGCAGGATAATCGTATTCCCTCGTTCCTCAGAGGACGGCTGCCCGTGCTTCGCTGCGGCGGCGATATACTTTGGGTATGTCCCGTTATGCGCCCCGCGAGAAAGGCGGCGGTCACGAAGGACACAAAGCGCGTGATTTGCTTTCGGGTGTCGAAAACGGACGAAAACAACACATCGGACAAAGGAGCCTTTTTTAATGCACAAGGATCTTAAATGCATACTGGTCGGCGAAGAAGAGATTGCCGGACGCGTAAAAGAGCTGGGAGAGGAAATTACGCGCGACTATAAGGATAAAAATCTTTTATGCGTGGGCATACTCAACGGCTCCGCCGTATTTATGAGCGACCTTATACGAAAAATAAAGCTGCCGCTTCGCATGGAGTTCATGGCGGCGTCGAGCTACGGCTCGGGCTCGGTGTCCTCGGGCAGCGTTAAGATAACGCGCGACCTTAATTTCGACATAGCGGGCTACGACGTGCTTATAGTCGAGGACATCATAGACACGGGCGTCACGCTTTCGTACATAAAGGAAATGCTTTGGGAAAGAAATCCGCGGAGCGTAAAAATAGCCGCGATATTTGATAAGCCGGCGCGAAGGCGCACGGAGCTTAAAGCGGAATATACGGGATTTACGGTGCCCGACGAGTTCATAGTGGGCTACGGCCTCGATTACGACCGCCGTTACCGCAATCTTCCTTATATCGGCGTATTGAAGCCCGAAATTTACAGTAAGGATACCCCCGGGGTATAAAAGGAGTGATAATTTTTGAAGAAAAATTTCCGTGCATACGGCTTTTATATAATACTCATGATACTTCTCGTCATTGCCATATCGACGATGCGCCAGCCCTCGAATATTGAGAACGTCTCGCAGCCGTACAGCGAGCTTAGAGAGCTTTTCAACGACGAGCAGGTGTCTGAGTTCGTCGTTGACGGGCTTACGCTTACAGTGACGACGCAGGACGGCCGGGAGCTTATTTTCAGGCTCAGAAGTGCCGATATGTTCGTCGAGGACTTCCAGGAGACGTACAACCGTCAGTACGACGAGGGGATAATAAAGAGCTTTGATTTCCCGCAGGAGTTCCAGCCCTCGTGGTGGATGAGCATGATACCGTACGCGGTGTTCATGGTGATAATCATAGTGTTCTGGTTCTTTATGATGAATCAGTCGCAGGGCGGCGGCGGCAAGGTCATGTCGTTCGGCAAGTCGAAGGCGAAGCTGGCCGTCGACAATAAGAAGAAGGTGACCTTCAACGACGTTGCCGGAGCGGACGAGGAGAAGGAGGAGCTAAAGGAGGTCGTGGACTTCCTTAAAGATTCGCATAAGTTCACGGAGCTCGGCGCGCGCATACCGAAGGGCGTGCTTCTCGTGGGCCCTCCCGGAACGGGTAAGACGCTTATCGCGAAGGCCGTATCGGGCGAAGCGGGCGTGCCGTTCTTCTCGATATCGGGCTCGGACTTCGTTGAGATGTTCGTCGGCGTCGGCGCGTCAAGAGTGCGCGACCTTTTCGAGCAGGCGAAGAAAAATTCGCCGTGCATTATATTCATAGACGAGATAGACGCGGTGGGACGTCACCGCGGCGCGGGACTGGGCGGCGGCCACGACGAGCGCGAGCAGACCTTAAATCAGCTGCTCGTTGAGATGGACGGCTTCGGCGCGAACGAGGGCGTTATAGTTATCGCGGCGACGAACCGCGCGGATATACTCGACCCGGCGCTCCTTCGTCCCGGACGATTCGACCGTCAGATTTACGTGGGCTATCCCGACGTTAAGGGACGCGAGGCGATACTGCACGTTCACGCGCGCGGAAAGCCGTTCGACAAGGACGTGAACTTCGAGGTGGTGGCAAAGACTACGGCCGGATTTACAGGCGCGGACCTTGCCAACCTTTTAAATGAGGCGGCGCTGCTTTCGGCGAGAAAGAACAAGCGTTCCATTGGCATGGAGGAGCTTGAGGAGGCCATGATCAAGGTAATCGCGGGCCCCGAAAAGCATTCGCGCGTGATGACCGAGAAGGCAAAAAGGCTTACGGCGTATCACGAGGCGGGACACGCCATCGTTACGCGCCACCTTACGACTACCGACCCCGTACATCAGATTTCGATAATCCCCAGAGGGCGCGCGGGCGGCTATACGCTTTCGCTTCCCAAGGAGGATAAGTCGTATATGTCGAAGAAGGAGATATTCGAGAGCATCGTCGTGCTTTTGGGCGGCCGTGTAGCCGAACAGCTCGTGCTTGACGATATTTCGACGGGCGCGTCGAACGATATCGAGCGCGCGACTTCGTCGGCGCGCAGTATGGTCACGACCTACGGCATGAGCGACCGCATCGGTCCGATAAATTACGGCGATACGGGCGGCGAGGTATTTTTGGGACGTGATTTCTCGACCGGAAAGCATATAAGCGAAAAGGTAACGAGCGAGATAGATGAGGAGATACGCCGCATTATAAGCGACGCGTATGAAAAGTGCACAGAGATACTCAATACGCATATGAACGAGCTTCATATTATCGCGGCCGCGCTCATGGCCGAGGAGAAGCTCGACGGAGAGCGCTTTGAGCTTTTGCTTACGAGCGACGACCCGATGTCGCTCATTAAGAAGCCGGAGCCCAAAAAGAAGGAGCCTCCGCGCGTGATACCGGTACCGCCGCCGTCGCGCCGTCCGGCGCGTTATCCGCCGGCGCCCGGTACGAAGAAGGTGCGCGCCGCGCAGGAAGAGGGGGAGCAGTACGAGGACGTGACGAGCTTCGATGAGCCCGAGATCGGCGATGAGCCGAAGCCGGAGGCGAAGGCGGATGCGCCCGCGGCACCCGAGGCGAAGCCCGGGGATGCGGCATCCGAGGCACCCGAGGAGAAGTAGAATAAAGCAGGAAGGCTTTGGCCTTCCTGCTTTTTGTATGCGTGCGTTCCCCCGTGTCATTCTGAGGCGCGGCGCGACGAAGAAGCTTAAAGCTTCTTCTTTGCAGGGCATGGCGTTCTTTTGTATACTTTGAACTTATGAGAAGGCTTTTTATAAGTTTTTAAATTTACTTTTGCTTGACTTACGACTTCGCATTCTGCTTTAAGCATGAGAGAAGATAGTTTAAAAACTTGAAAGTGAAGCTTATTTTGTGCTTTAAGTATAAAACGCACGCGCCGTATCGGCGCTACCCCTCATCCGTCTGCCCGCAGACACCTTCCCCCCGAGGGGAAGGCTTTTTTGTGTTCTAAAGCCTCCCCATCGGACGAGCCGTGTCGGGCGCATCGTGCGCCCGTCTGATTTTGAAGGCGTCATCTTATGGCGATGAATGATATCGAGGCCATAAAATCAAAGGGGACGGGGGGAAGGCGGCCTAAGCGTTGCAGAAAGTCTGCATTTAGCACAAGCCCCGCGAGCCTGTGCCGCGGTCCCCCGGAAATTTTGCTACTTTTGTTTCCAAAAGTAGGCCCCTCCGGCAGGAGACCAAAGTCTTTAGAGCAAAGCTCTAAAAAGAATGGGTGTTAAAGCAGAATGCCATGCTGTAAGCAAGGCAAAAGATAGGTTAAATACTTGGCGGTAAAGCTTATGTTGAGCTTAAAGTATAAGTAGAGCAATGCAGTGACAATCCCTCAGTCTGCTGCGCAGACAGCTCCCGCCGGGGTCCCCGAAAAATACGCCCGCGGATTCCGGGGTCCCCAAAAAATGCTTGCATTTTTCGGGGTGGTTGTTGGGGTGGGTTGAACAAGGGAGCTAATACGGGCGCACGATGCGCCCGACACGGCTCGTCCGGCGGGAAAAATCCAAAATTCGAGAAACTATTTGTAAAAACGTTCGTCATATGTTATGATAATTTAATAATAACATTTTCGGGCAGGCGAAACCATGAAAAAAGTCACGGTATATACCGACGGATCGAGCCTCGGCAATCCCGGCCCCGGCGGATACGGCGCGATACTGTTTTACAAAGAGCATAAAAAGGAGATATCGGGCGGCGAGGCGCACACGACGAACAACCGCATGGAGATGCGCGCCGTTATAGAGGCGCTCTCGCTTCTTCGGGAGCCGTGCGAGGTGGAGCTTTATTCCGACTCGAGGTACGTCATCGACTCGGTGACGCGCGGCTGGGTATACTCGTGGCAAAAGAACGGCTGGAAGAAGGCGGACAAGTCGCCCGCGCAAAACCGCGACCTTTGGGAGACGCTTCTTCCCCTTCTGGAGCGCCACAGGGTCAGCTTCATCTGGGTCAAGGGACACGCCGACAACGAATACAACGAACGCTGCGACGAGCTGGCCGTCGCGTTCGCGAA
>JAFWDJ010000027.1 GCA_017513095.1 Clostridia bacterium
CATCGTGCGCCCTAAAAGAGCAAATCACCGATGAAAAGATGTAAAAATACACGCATTTCTCCGGATTCGCTTTTAAAAAATCACTTTTTAGGCGTTTTTGCTGAAGAAGTCGTGACTTCTTCAGCGTTTACTCGGGGGGAAGGTGGCGGCGGAGCCGACGGATGAGGGGTAGCGCCGCTCGGCGCGTGCGTTCTAATAGCTCCCTCTCCGAGGGAGCTGTCGGCGCAGCCGACTGAGGGAGTCCGTCCCCTCGTCCTTCGTAGGGAGGCGTCCCCAGACGCCTCCGCGTGCCTTAGCCATGTTTTCACGGAGGCATGAAGGTATGCCTCCCTACGGCGCGGGGAATCAAAAAAGGGGCGCGCGCTGCGTCCCTTTTTTACTAAAGCTCCATTTCTAAAATTTTTAAAAACAGCTCGCGGATGCGCTCGAATCTTCCCGTGATGTAGAGGTACCCGAATACGGCCTCGAAGCCCGTAGCCTTCTTATATACGATGACGTCCGTATTTTTCGGCACGGTCGCGGGCTTCGAATTGCGCCCGCGGCGGAATATATCGGCCTCGTCCTCGGTAAGCGACGGCGCGAGCCTGTCGTAAATCTCACTCTGCGCCGCCGCCGAAACGAATCGCTTCGCCCGCCTGCTCAAAATATGCGACGGCAGGCTCTTTTCATGTATGAGATGCTCGCGCACCATCGTTTCATAGACCGCGTCGCCGATATACGCAAGCGTCACGGGCGCGTACATGCGCGCCTCGGCGTCGGATTTCGGCTCGTAGAGCGATATGCCGTTTACGCGTTCTCGTATTTCCACTTAACGCCCTCCTTCGTGTCGAGAAGGATTATGCCGCGCGATTTCAGCTCGTCTCTTATCGCGTCGGCGCGGGCGAAATTCTTCGCCTTCCTCGCCGCCTGACGCTCGTCGATGAGCGCCTGTATCTCGTCGTCTATCGACGCCGTCTTTTCCGTAACGCCGAGTCCCAGAACGCCGCAGAGCTCGTCGTACATGCTCTTCGCCGCTTCAACGGCCGTCTTGTTCTTCGTGTCGAGATTCATATACGAGTTTATCTCGCGCACGAGGTCGAATATAACGCTTATCGCGTCCGCGGTATTCAAATCGTCGTCCATCGCCTCGATGAAGCGCTGTCTGAACCTTTCAAGGCCGTCTATGAACTCGCGGTCGCGCGCGTCGGGCTCCGAATCGACGGGCGACTTTAATACGTATTCCATGTTCTCGCGGCAGTTGTAGAGGCGTTCGAGCGACGCCTTCGCCATCTCAATGGTGTCGGCGGTATAATTTATCGGGCTCTTGTAATGAGCCGAGAGCATAAAGAAGCGTATCGGCTCGTAGCCGTATTTTTCGGCCACGTCGCGCACGGTAAAGAAGTTCCCGAGAGACTTCGACATCTTCGTATTGTCAACGTTAATATAGCCGTTGTGCATCCAGTAATGCGCGAATTCCACGCCGTTCGCCGCCTCCGACTGCGCGATCTCGTTCTCGTGATGCGGGAAAACGAGGTCCTTGCCGCCGCAGTGTATGTCTATCGTCTTTCCGAGATATCTGTTAGCCATGGCGGAGCATTCGATGTGCCAGCCGGGGCGTCCCTTGCCCCACGGGCTGTCCCAGTAGGGCTCTCCCGGCTTTGCCGCCTTCCACAGAGCGAAATCGGCGGGGTCGCGCTTTACGTCGGTCACTTCTATCCTCGCGCCCATGTCGAGGTCGTCGAGCGGCTGATGAGAAAGCTTGCCGTATTCTCTGAACTTTCTCGTGCTGTAATATACGTCGCCGCCGCTCTCGTAGGCATAGCCGCGCTCGATTAAGGTCTTCACAAGCTCGATTATCGCGTCAATGTTCTCCGTCGCCTTCGGATGCACCGTCGCGGGACGGATGCCGAGCCCCTTCGCGTCGACGTAATACTCGTCGATGTACTTCTTTGCCACCTCGTCTGAGGATATGCCCTCTTCGTTTGCCTTCTTTATTATCTTATCGTCCACGTCGGTGAAATTCTGCACGAATTTTACGCCGTAGCCGCGATATTCAAGATATCTGCGCAGCGTGTCGAATATGATGAACGGGCGGGCGTTTCCTATGTGAAAAAAGTTGTATACCGTAGGGCCGCAGGCGTATATTTTTACCTCGTTTTTGTCCATCGGCACAAATTCTTCTTTTTGGTTCGTAAGCGTGTTGAATACTTTCATTGTATACATACCTCCCTGTTATTTTATAAAAAACGCCCGCCTCCAAAAGACAGAGGCGGGCATGAATATACCGCGGTTCCACCCTGATTTATAACTTAAACTTAGGCTAAGACCTGTAACGCGGTCAAACGTGGCGGACTACTCTCGTTTCGCCCGTCCGGCTCCCGAATGCACTTCGAAGACTGCCGAAACCTTTCGCGCCTTTCACCGCGGGGGCGCGCTCTCTTTGAAGGCGGCGCTGTCTTCTACTCTTTCGTTCATCGCCTTTATTCTATGAATATATTATAGTATATACGCTTAATTTAAAAAATGCAAGCGTCACTTTACGTTTTTTAACAGCTCACGGTTTTTGTATAAATAATCAATGCCCGAGGCCGCCGTTATAACGAGCGCTATCGCGTTTATCACGAGATTTACGCTCACCGCGCCGATATGAAAATCGCGCCAGCCGAATATGAGAAGATATATTATCGCTGTCATCTGCACGGTCGTCTTGACCTTGCCGAAGTAGCTTGCCGCGATAACGCGGCCCGAGGCCGCCGCCACCGTGCGAAGCGCCGTAACTATGAGCTCCCGCGCGATGATGACTATGACCATCCAGCCCGGCGAAAGCGAGGCTTCGACAAAGCCGATGAACGCCGCCGCGACAAGCAGCTTATCGGCAAGCGGGTCCGCGAATTTGCCGAAGTCGGTCACCTGATTGTACTTTCTCGCGATATATCCGTCGAGAAAGTCGGTAACTGAGGCAAGTATAAACACGGCGCAGGCCGCATAATACGACCACTCCCTGCCGATAAAGAAAAATATCATGAAAACAGGAATCAAAATTATCCTGAAAAAGGTGAGTTTATTTGCGGTTGTAATGATGATCCCTCCGGTTTCTCATATACTGCGGCCAGAATAAAGCTTATTTCGCGTCCTCGTCCTTCGCGTCGCGGCCGTATAGATCGTGCTCGTCCGAATCGAGAATGCTAACGGTCACGAAATCGCCCGGCTTAAGCTCAGACATGGAGCCGAAATACACGCGTCCGTCAACGTCGGGCGACTCCGCGTAGGAGCGTCCCACGTAGAGGTTCATCTCCGTATCGAAGCCGTCCACGATTACCTCAGTCTTCGTGCCGACGCGGGCAGCGAGCTTCTCCTTTGAGATCTCCGCCTGAGCTTCCATAACGGCCGCGGCGCGCGCCTCCTTTACTTCGTCGGGGATCTGCGCGCGCATATGGTACGCGTCGGTGCCCTCCATCGGCGAGAACGCGAACGCGCCGAGGCGGTCGAAGCGTATCTTCTTAATATAGGCCAAAAGCGCCGCGAACTCCTCCTCGGTCTCGCTCGGGAAGCCCGCGATTACCGTCGTGCGGATAACGGCGTCGGGGATTATTCTTCTTATATTGTTGAAAAGTATCTCCATTCTGTACGAATTGCCGATACGGCTCATCTTTTTAAGTATGCGCATCTCGGAATGCTGTATCGGTATATCGAAGTAGTGAACTACCTTCTCGCAGTCGCGGATTATCTTGAGTAAGTCGCCGTGCACTCTTTCGGGGTACATGTACTGAAGGCGTATCCACTTTATGCCCTCGATCTCGTTGAGCATCGGCAGAAGGTCGCGTATCTTATATTCGTTGTAAAGGTCTATGCCGTATTTCGTCACGTCCTGCGCGACAAGGATTATCTCCTTTACGCCGCGTGCCGCGAGCATCTTCGCCTCCTCTACGATCTCCTCGACGGGGCGGCTTCTGTAAATGCCGCGTATCTCGGGGATAAGGCAGTACGAGCAGATGTTGTCGCAGCCGTCGGCTATCTTTATGTATGCGTAATGACCCGGATTCGTAAGCACACGTCCCCGGGACACGGCAATCTTGTCGTTCTTGTCCTCGAAGCTTTCATACTGTTCGCCCGCGTATGCCGCGCGCACCGCGTTTACTACCATGTCGCCGCTTCCCACGCCGATGAACGCGTCAACCTCGGGGAACTGCTCGCGGATCTCCGTCTCAAAGAGCTCCGAAAGGCAGCCCGCAACGACGAGACCGCGCGCGCTGCCGCTTTTTTTATATTCGGCCATTTCAAGAATCGTGTCTATCGATTCCTTCTGAGCCGCCTCAATGAAGGCGCAGGTGTTTATTACTATTACGTCCGCATCTGCGGCGTCGTTTACGATATCGAAATCGGCTTCTTTGATAAGCGCAAGCATACTCTCGGAGTCGCACAGGTTCTTCGGGCATCCGAGCGATACGAGCCCAACTTTTATTCTTTCCATGACTGCCTCCCTGTTATTTTAATTATTATTAAATATTTCCGCCAGCGCCTCGCGTATATCCCCGTATTCATGACCGCTTCGGAGTAAATACGCGAAGAACTTATCATAATCCATATCCTTTTCGCTTCGCACCGTTTTAAGCTTCTTTTTTGAAAGCGCAAGTGCGAGCGCCGCCATATCCTCCGGCGCGGCCCTGTCCGCCGCAGCCTGTGCCGTGTCGCGGTCCACGCCCTTTTTTATAAGCTCCATCACCACGCGCCGCCTGCCGCAGAGCTTTTTTGTATAGAGATAATAAGCGTACTTTTCGGCGTATGCCTCGTCGCTTATCACGCCCTCTTCCGACAGCTCTCCGACCGCCGCGCGGGCGGTCTCCTCATCAAATCCCGCGTGCATGAGCCTCTCGGTCATCGCCTGCTTCGACTTGTCGGCGTAATCGAGAAGGGAAAGCGCCTTCCTTTTCGCCGCGCGCAAGTTCTCTGCGCGCAAAAGGCGCGAAATCATCTCATCGCCCAGCTCCCCTCCGAGGGACAGTCCCGCCTCGTCCCATACCTCGCGGCTTACGCCCAGCACGAATTTTCCGTCGGCAAATATGTTCCTTCTGTTCGGATCGCCCTTCTGGGGCTCTACTGCCGTTATTATCATGGCCCGGGCGCCTTATTCGTCGTCGTCCGCCGAAACGTCGATTGACGCGGGCGCGCCCTTCGGGGCTGCCGCCTTCTTCGCGCCCTTCTTTTGCGACGAGATATTCTTTAATGCCTCGGGGTCGGACATTACCTTCTGTTCAATTTCGGCGTAAAGCTCGGGATTGCTCTTTATATACTCCTTCGCGTTGTCGCGGCCCTGACCGAGCCGCAGCTCCCCGTAGGAGTACCACGAGCCGCCCTTTGCTATTATGCCCAGCTTCTCCGCGATATCTAAAAGCTCGCCCTCGCGCGATATGCCCTTGCCGTATATCATATCGAACTCCGCCTCGCGGTAGGGCGCCGATATCTTGCTCTTTACCACCTTTACCCTCGTGCGGTTGCCTATTACCTCGCTGCCGCTCTTTATCTGCTCTCCGCGGCGCACCTCAAGGCGCACCGACGAATAGAATTTAAGAGCCATACCGCCCGTCGTCACCTCGGGATTGCCGTACATAACGCCTATCTTCTGACGAAGCTGATTTATGAAAATCACGGCCACATTGGCCTTGCTTATATATCCCGCAAGCTTCTTTAATGCCTGAGACATCATGCGCGCGTGGCGTCCCACGTGCGTATCGCCCATATCGCCGTCAAGCTCCGCGCTCGATACGAGCGCGGCCACGGAGTCTATGACTATCGCGTCTATCGCGTTCGAGCGCACGAGCGCCTCAACTATCTCGAACGCCTGTTCGCCGCTGTCGGGCTGGGCTATGAGCAGCGAATCCATGTCTATGCCTATCGCCGCCGCGTATTCGGGGTCGAGCGCGTGCTCCGCGTCGATGAAAGCAACGATGCCGCCCTGCTTCTGCGCCGAGGCGAGTATGTGAAGCGCCACCGTCGTTTTGCCCGACGATTCGGGGCCGTATATCTCGGTTATGCGTCCGCGCGGTATGCCGCCGCGCCCGAGCGCCAGGTCTATCGTAAGCGAGCCGGTCGGAATTACCTCAACGTCCTCCACGCGGTCCTCGCTCATCTTTATTACCGTGCCCTTGCCGTACGTCTTGTCAAGCTGGCTTATCACCGTATCAAGTACCTTCTGCTTATTAGGATCCATGCTCTTTACCCCGTTTCGTATTATTTTTGTCATGCGCGCCTCGCGCATATCACGCGCATATTGCCCGAAAGGTCCCGGTTTGCGCGCGCGTCCTTATATCCGTTGTCCGAAAATATTTTTACAATGCTTTCGCAAATCTCCGCCCCGCCGTTTTCGTCCCCGCTCTCAAAGAGCATAACGCCTCCCGGCGAAAGCGCGTCCTTAAAGCGCCGTATGATTATCCTGTAAAACGTAAGCCCGTCCTCGCCGCCGAAGAGCGCAAGATGCGGCTCGAAGTCCTTGACCTCGCGGTCAAGCCTGTCGCGGTATCCGTCCTTTATATACGGCGGATTCGACACGATAACGTCGAAGCGCCTCTGCGAAAGCGAAAGAGTCCGAACGTCGCCCAAAATAAACTCCGCCGAAAGGCCGAGTGCGCGGGCGTTATTCTTCGCCGTCTCTATCGCGCCCTGTGACACGTCGCAGAGCGTCACGCGCGCCGCGGGCCTCTCATGCGCTATCGCAAGGCCCACGCAGCCGCTTCCCGTGCAAAGGTCGAGCACGCGGCACGGCGCGTCCTTCGGTATGAACGAAAGCGCGCGCTCAACGAGCTCCTCCGTCTCGGCCCGCGGTATTAAAACGTCGGGCGTCACGATAAAGTCAAGGCCGAAAAAGCCGCGCGTCCCCGTTATATAGGCCGTGGGCTCGCCCGCCTCTTTCCGTTTCACGGCCGAAAAGAAGGCGTCCTTCTGCTCCTTTGAAAGCGCGTCCGGGTATTTCATCACAAGCCCCGCCGCGTCGGTATTTAAAACGTGCATCATAAGCACGCGCGCGTCGGGCACCTCTATGGTGCGCGCCGAAATCGTCAGCGCCTCTCTTACCGTCACCGCGCGTCACCCTCGGGCGCGGAGGCGTCCGTTTCGGATTCGGGCGCGGCTTCTGCGGCTTCGCCCGCCGCGGTTTCGGCTTCGTCCGCCGCGGGAGCTGCGTCCGCCGCTTCACCCTCGATTTCCCCGTCCGGAGCGGCTTCTAAGGCCGCGTCACCCTCGGGCGGCTTATCTTTGCCCTCCTTCGGCTTCGGCTCGGGCATTATCGTAAGCTCCTCTTTCTCCTCGTCGGTAAGGTCGTCGCGCACGAGATTGAGTGCGCGAATCGCGACCTCGATCATATCGGGGTCGGGCTCGCTCGTCGTAAGACGCTGAAGCCACAGTCCCGGCGCCGATATAATGCGCGTCGCAAGGTTGTCGTACTTGCCCGCAAGGCGTATCACCTCGTAGCTTAATGCCATAACGACGGGCATGAGCAGTATGCGGCATGCGCTCCTTTGTAAAAGGTTGTCCCACTTTAAGAACGAGAATACGATTATGCTTATTATCATTACGATAAGCAGAAAGCTCGTGCCGCATCTCGGGTGAAAACGCCTGTACTTTTTTACGTTCTCGACCGTCGGCTTCTCTTTATGCTCATAGCAGAATATCGTCTTATGCTCCGCGCCGTGATACATGAAAACGCGCTTTATATCGGGCGTTTTCGACACGGCCCAGATGTAGAGTATGAAAAGCACGAGACGTACAAGGCCCTCAAGCAGATTCTTCCCCATGAAGGGGAGATTTGCGCCCACCGTTCCCACAAGGAACGTGGGCAATACCACGAAAAGTCCCAGCGCGATCGCGACGCCGAGTATCATCGACACGGCCATAATGACCCCGCCCAGCTTGTCGCCGACCTTCTCCTCGAGGAACGTCTCGAACTTCGACGGCTTGTAATCGGGGTCGTCAAGCTCCTCGAAGAACGAAGCCGAATAATTTATCGCGCTTATGCCGTTCACTATGGAATCTATAAAAGCGTACACGCCTCTGATAAGCGGCAGCTTGAATACGGGCATCCGCTCCTTTAAGCCGCCCGCAAGCGATTCCACCTTCTGCGCGAACGTATTGTCGGGCTTTCTTATGACGTACGCCATACGGTCGGGCCCGCGCATCATTATGCCCTCGATAAGCGCCTGCCCGCCTATGCTTGTATACTTTATTTTTTCTTTCTTTTCTTTCAACTTTGCCACCCGCAGAATTTAAAAAAATTATGTTTTCATAATATTATATCAAAAGCGCGAAAGCTTTTCAATATCAAACGGCAGCGCAGCGATAATTTAAGATTTCGTTAATATCCGAGCGTCTCGTTTATTAAGACCACGCAAAAATCGCCGTTTATCGGCTTCTGCCACATTACGCAGAGGGCCTTGCAAATGCGGTCGGGACTTTTGCAGTCGTAGCAGCGGTCGGCGCGCGCCGCGCACGGCGTTTTTAGGTTCATGCGCGCCGCGTTCTTCGGCGCGGCCACGTTTCGCGCGCGTTGTATCGCGTCGTCGAGGCTTTTTTCTATTTTGTTCGCGCCCAGCACGAAATACACTCTCTCGTGGCCGTAGAGCATGGCGGAAACGCGGTTGCACGTGCCGTCGATGTTCACGATCTCGCCCGTTTCGGCTATCGCGTTCACGGATGATATGTAAATATCTGCGGCGTTCGCGCGAAGGCGCATATTTTTAACGCTTTCGCCCTCGGGCACGCGCCAGTGCCATATCGCCTCGTTATTTTCCGAAAGCTTTTCGTAAAGGCCCATCTCCTCAAGCGTCATCGAGCCGCCGAAGCCCACGCTTTTATTATGTATCCCGCCGCAGAGATAGGCGGCCGCATCCTCCTTTTTGTCGAAGCAGGCGACTTCGTATCCCAGATCCTCAAGATTTCTTTTGATTGTCGTAAAGTCCATATGTATCCCGCCTTAAATTTACTTTTCTGTATCTTTTATGACCTATATTTATTTTATACTTGAACGCCGCCGCTTGCAAGGACATTTTTGCGGCGTGCAAGGCGCTGTCGTGCCATTGGACGGGAGGCGAAAAATTTTTACAAAAATAATTTGACAATACAAAAGGCTTGTGATAGAATAGTATAGCCGTTATGCGGAGAGGTGTCCGAGCGGTTTAAGGAGCCGGTCTTGAAAACCGGTGACGCGCAAGCGCCGCGAGTTCGAATCTCGCCCTCTCCGCCACACCTCAGAAAAAAGCCGCGGCGACTTTATGAAAAGGAAGGCAGTTCGGGCATGGATGTAGCTAAATATATATTTGCAGTGCTTATCCTCGCGTGGGGCATATGGTACATAGCGAAGCCCATTAGCGTTATAAAGAACGGCCAGTTTGAAAAGCACCTTTACAAGCAGCCCAACCGCAACCGCATAATCTGGGCGATCAGGATAACGGGCATCGTTGGCGTATGCGCCGCGATATTCATTTTCTTCAGCGACTATTTCCTCGGCCTGCGCTGATTTTTCCGCGCGGGAGCCGATAATTAAATATATACACCCATATATTCGGAGAAGTACTCAAGTAGGCCGAAGAGGCGCCCCTGCTAAGGGTGTAGGTCGGGAAACCGGCGCGGGGGTTCAAATCCCCCCTTCTCCGCCAGAAAAAAGCACGCTTCGGCGTGCTTTTTTCAACGATATAAATCCACTGCGTGGATTTGCGATATGCGCTTGCGCGCGCGATATTCGCCTTCGGCGAGCGATATGCCTGCGGGCACGGGTGGATTTATATCATATCGCATTCGGCGACAGCCGAATATATCGCAATTTGCCCCGTCAAATTATATCGCATCGAGCGAAAGCGAGATATCTCGCCAAAGAATCCGATGGGCGAATCCTTCTTTTTCAACGATATAAATCCACTGCGCGGATTTGCGATATGCGTTTGCGCGCGCGATATTCGCCTTCGGCGAGCGATATGCCTGCGGGCACGGGTGGATTTATATCATATCGCATTCGGCAAAGCCGAATATATCGCAATTTGCCTTGGCAAATTATATCGCATCGAGCGAAAGCGAGATATTTCGCCAAATACCGCCAAAGGAGCATGCCCATGAAACACATACTTCCCCGCATCTGCGGCCTCATATGCCTATGCCTCATCCTGTCCGCGCTCTGCTCCTGCTCGCTTACATCCCGCGGCCGCGTGCCCGCGGAGGTAAAGCTCGACGGCGTAACCTACAAAACGGGCTTCTACGGAGACCTCTGGCCCGAAGGCTTCGAGGAAACGGGAGACGCCGTAAAGGTCAGAGGCATAGAATACCACCGGGTCAAGAGCGACGAATACGACCTTATACACAGCTTCGCGGGCAAAAGGTCGTGCGGCGTAATATACTGCCGAAGCGACCAATACGACGACGCCGAGCGCTTTTATAACAACCCCGAAAACTTCGTCTATTACTGCCGCATAAAGAATCCCGACAAATGGACCGACGTAAAGCTTCGCGGCTTCGACGCCGAAACGTTCGACGCGCTTTCGGCCTTCTGCGCAGAGAACGAATACGACCCGCTCGACAAAAAGCACAACGAAAAAATCGAAACGGTCGAGCTTCCCATGCCCGACTTCGATAAAACGCCCGAGCTCGTCTTTTTTTGCGTCTCCACGGACGGCCGCTTCGAGTCGTATCAGGGATACGAAATACTCGCCTCGGGCGATCGTCTGTACTTTTTGTTCTACTACGACTTCGGTCACGGCGAAAACGAAAAAATGCTCGCCGTCCCCGTCCCCGCCGAGTTCGAAGCGTATCTTTTCGACGTATTGAAGGAAAACGGCATCGAGTATGCGTATGAGTGAGGACGCGTCTTCCCCGTTTATATCCCCGCGCCGCGGCCCAAATAAAACAAAAAGCCACCCGAAACCGGGTGGCTTTATCGTTATTCGGCTTAAAGCGCCGCGTATACCGCGTTAACAATGCGCGGATGGGTATACCAATCGAGATTTTTATCGTTAGGCAGGCACTGATGCGCATAAACTATCGCAAGCTTATTTGCGGGGTCCGCGAGAGTCTTCGTTCCCGCCATGCCGGACCAGCCAAAAGCGCAAGGCGCGTATACGCCCGCCGCCGCGGGATCTATTATCATGCTCACGCCGAGCCCGAATCCGTGTCCCTTAAGCTGCGGCCAGCGATACAGCGTATTGTGAAGGCCTTGCGTCTGCTCCCACGTAAGATGATTCTGCCTCATCAGGTCTATGGTATTCTTTCCGAGTATCCTCACGCCGTCTAAAGTGCCGCCGTTTGCGAGCATGCTCATGAGCTTCGCGTAATCGCCCGCCGTTGAGATAAGGCCCTGACCGCCCATATCGCATATGAAGCGCGGATCGTAGAAGGCGTCGGCGCGGCTCTGATATCTTTTGAGCTCCCCGTTCTCCCTGTTGTAGATCGCGCAGAGCCTGTCCTTCTGATCGCCTTTGAAGGAGAACGACGTCTCCTCCATGCCGAGAGGACCCGTTATTTCGTCTTTTATGAACTGCCCCAGCGTCTTTCCCGACCACACCTCGACGAGCCTGCCCAAAAGGTCTACGCTCAGTCCGTAATGGAAGCGCGTTCCGGGCTCGTATAAAAGCGGCACTTCCTTTGCGATGGCCTTCATGAGCTGCTCGAGCGTATAGGGCCCGCCGGCCATAAGGCCGCCCTGCACCTCCAAAAGCTTCTGCTGGGTCATATTGAGCTTTCCCGCGTACGTAAGTCCGGTGGTATGGCAGAAGCAGTCGCGCACCTTTAAAACGTTCTTCGCCGGGCGCAGCGTCTCTATAATGCCGTTGTCCTCATACGCCGCCACCTTAAGCTCGGAGAACTCCGGCAGATACGCCGCCACCGGATCGTCCAGAAGATAAACGCCCCGCTCATATAATATGAGCGCCGCCACTGCGGTCATCACCTTGGAATCGGAAAACATCCTGAAAACCGTATCCGGGCCTGTGGGCCGCCCCGCTTCAACGTCGGCCATGCCCTCGTAATGCTCAAAGACCTTCTTCCCCTCGACCGTCACCGTTATCGCGTTCCCGGCCGGCCCCGTTTCCGTCAGCCGCTTCATCAGTTCGCGAACGTTCTTAAAATCCATAACTCTCCTCCTCTTGTCGCTTAAATGCCTTTTTCTTTTATTTTAGCGTATTATTGATGGAATTGAAAGTTTTTTATGAATTCCCGCGGGATTTTTTTCGGGGATTGTCAAACGGCGAACGCCGCGCCCAGCGTTTTGGGGCGGATGCGGGCCTTCGGTCGGCTCGTTTCATGCATATGCGACGGAGATTGCAGTATAACATTTCTTGCATATCATATTTTTCCATGATATAATTTAAGCATACTACAAAAAGGAGGGGTTTTATGGCAAAAAAATCAACGACCGACACCTGCTGTCTTACGCTTCCGCTTATCGTTGAAAAGTGGCAGTCCGACCGCCTTGAGAAAAGATTTGAGATCGCCAGACAGATTTATAATGCGCTTTTGAATTATGAACTGAAAAAGCTCCGCCGATTGGAACAAAGCGAAGATTATAAAAAAACGGAAGCCGAGATAACTCGTCTGCTTAACGAACCGGAAAAGAACCGCAAACTGCTGAAACAGGCATACAAGAAAAGAGACGACTTACGGGAAAAAGCTAAATTTTCCGAGTATTGTTTTAAATCCGATATACAGCGCTTCTATAAGCATTTTAATGACAACATCGGCTCCAACGTTGCCATTCACGGCATTGCTCCTCAGGTTTGGGCCGCTTTTGAAAAAATGTTTTACGGCAACGGCAAGGCGGTGCATTTTAAACGGCGCGGGGATATCCGTTCCGTAAGAGGCTATTCCAATTCCAGAAAGAGCGGCGGCGTTGAGATAATGTTTCGCAAAACGGAAACGGGAGCATATATAGAATGGAAGAAGCTTTATATACCCGTAAAAACCGACCGTGACAATGAATACGAAACCGAAATGCTTAAAAACCGCATAAAATACTGCCGTATAGTCAAGCGCCCCGGCAAACGAAAGAGCCGATGGTACGTCCAGCTTTCCCTTGAGGGAAAACCGACAGTCAAGCGAAACAAGCTTACGGGTGAAATCCTTCACCCCGTCGGCAAAGGCGCAGTCGGCATCGACATCGGCCCTCAGACCATCGCATACGCTGCGGATAAAGAGCTCGTACTCACGGAGCTTGCCGACAAGGTCAAAAATATCGAACGCGAAAAACGAATACTCCAGCGCAAAATGGACAGAAGCCGGCGCAGCACCAATCCCGATAATTTCACACAAGACGGAATGATAAAGCGCGGCGTTAAGCTTAAATGGAACGAATCAAAGCATTATCTGAAATACCGTCGGCAGCTTGCCTTTCTCCAGCACATGCAGGCGGAGACGAGAAAACGGCAGCATATCGAGCTTGCAAATAAAATGATGGCTCTCGGAGACGTATTTTACGTTGAAGATATGGCATGGCCTTCTCTGACACGCAGGGCCAAAAAAACAGAAATATCGGAAAAGACGGGCAGATATAAGAAAAAGAAACGCTTCGGCAAGTCTGTCGGAAACAAGGCTCCCGCCATGCTTATCGGAATATTAAATCAAAAGCTGCTTTCCCGCGGCATGGCGGGAGTTATAAAAGTCCCCACCACACTTCGCGCGAGCCAGTATAATCATATTACAAACGACTATCAGAAAAAAGAATTAAGCGAACGCTGGAATGTAATGCCGGACGGCAGAAAGCTCCAAAGAGATATGTATTCGGCATTCTTATTACAGCATACGAACACAGAATTAAACGGTTTCAACCTTGAATCGCTTAACCGCGATTATGAAAATTTCGTTTTTCTTCACGACAACGCAATACAAAAGCTTCGTTCCGCACCGAAAACGCCCGCCAGCATGGGCATAGCGCGAAAGAGAAGCTGACAGAAAACATCAATGAGGTTCGCACCTCTTATCCGGTCGATTGCCCGACCGAGGCTGTCGCCAATGGCGCCATAGGGCGCTTTGACAGCAGAAGAGCAAGGGAAAATAGTCAGCGCGGACTGATGTCCGAAAAGCTATCTACCTGCTCACAGCGATGTGCATAAAATGCGTGTACTGTTTTAGGTTGTTTTTGCCGACGCGGCCCGCACGGCACACGCTGAGGCAAAGCAGCGCTACGTTGCCGAGGGCAATAACTTCATTACGACGCGGCCCGCACGGCACACGCTGAGGCAAAGCCCTTTGTTGATATAATTGCAAGCCCACTTAATCGACGCGGCCCGCACGGCACACGCTGAGGCAAAGACGGGGGACATACGCGGCGGCGAGCCGTTACGCGGACGCGGCCCGCACGGCACACGCTGAGGCAAAGGCAGTTGGAGAAGCCTATCGTGCGGTCGTCGCCGGACGCGGCCCGCACGGCACACGCTGAGGCAAAGCCTCAGCGACGGAATCCGGGGGATTTGAACCCCCACACCAAAGCCCACCCCATACACAAAAAAGGCCGAACGTTCCCGTTCGGCCTTTCTAAAATGTGATTGTGCAAAAATTATGCAATGGAATTTTTTAGGTATCCGTACTGTCTCAATTTTTTTATTGCAGTGCAAATACTATCGACTTCGTATTTTTCTCCTTTAATTTTTTTTACTCCGTCTATTATTTCTTTTTCGTTATTATGATAATTAGATACATACAATGCAGTTGTTATCAGTTCAAGCTCACTAGGCGTTTCTTTGCCAAATGCGCTAATTATTTCTTTTATTATTCTATCAATTTTCTCATCGCCAGAGCCTGTGACATCCTTGTCGTTAATCACTCTTATTTTATGCCCTGTTCGCGTATAGTCTATTGCCAAAACGCCTTCATCACAAAGTTCTCGCACCGCAAAATCCAGATCCGAACTATACGGTCCATATAGATGAATGCCATAATCATATCCAAGGCTGATATCCTTTGCCTCTATCAAATAAACAATTTTTTGCAAAGTTTTCTTACAAGGTGCACCATTATAGTCTGTTATCTGTTTTACTATACTCGCAATCGCGCCGTTATTTGCCATAATAATCCCTCCTAAACATCGTAACTTCAATCTTCTGACGTTGCTAAAAAATCATTAATATTATCTATTGCCTCTTTGGATATCTCACGACTAGCATATATTCTGCTGATACCTATCGGGTTTACGAGCGATGCAAGTATTACTGATTCCTCCATCAAATTCCCGACCTCCCCGGTTTTTTCTTCAACTATCATTATACCTTTTCCGCTATCATCGTCGCGATTACCAACAAACGGAGTTAGTTTATGTGCGGCTTTATCGACACTGTCGTACATTACCTTATCGTTATAAATCTTTTCAAGATGGTTATATATTAACTTAATATTACGTTTTTCAAACTTTTCTCCATGAGCCTTTGACTCTTTAATACAAGTCATGACCTTTCGGTTTTTAAAATCAATGACTTGAGGCTCATTAGATTGCGAAATAAGATTAAGTACACGCACGTCATCCCATTTTACAAATTCATTTTCATCTTTTGGATATTTGCCACTCGGTAAAATAGTTTTTAAGCAACTTACTAACGCCTTATCTAAGTATCTTCTAGTCTTATGGAAATACACTTGAATAAACATAAAATAACGCGCTAAGATAAACTCTTCTAAAGCTTGAATACCTCCCCTTTCTATTGCAAGTTGTAGTGTATGTTCTTTTTTATAAGGCACCAAAGTGGAAACAAAGCGGTTCAAATCATATTTTCCATAAGTAACTCCACAATAAAGAGAATCTCTTAAAAGATAATCCATCTTATCGCAATCCAATTCTCCATCCATAAAACTCCGCAAAAAGAAGAAGTCCGGAATAATAAACTTTTCATTTGTGATTTCTGTTCCCTCGTAAATCATCCAAATTAATTCAGGGGTTATGTCGTAAATATCTCCATATTTTAATTTGAATTGTTTGCCAATATCCCTTATGTAATCCCCTATTTCCGTATTAAAAATAATACTTCTAGTATAATCTTCATGTTTGACTCCGTTTTCAAGCAGTTCCTCCGATGCATGTGAAAACGGAGCATGTCCCAAATCATGTGTAAGGCCTATTATGCGTAATATCTGACGATACCATGCCGTTTTGCACATATTCTCATTATCATCATCAGAGAATAACTTAGTAGTTTTACTTGTAACCGCATCGAAAACACGAGATGTTAAATGCATAACTCCAAGTGAATGCCCAAAACGCGTATGCTCTGCTCCATGATATACCAAATATGTAGTTCCCAGTTGGTGAATATTTCTTAACCGTTGGAACGGTAGGGAATTAATAATTTTTAGTTCATCCTCAGATACTTCTATAAAACCGTGTACTGGATCCCTAAATTGGAACATAAATAGTACTCCTGTTTCAAAAAATATAACTTTTCACAATATATATTATCAGAATAGATTATCAATAACAATCCCTTTAAATACATTTTACACACAAAAAAGGCCGAACGTTCCCGTTCGGCCTTTCTTCACCCCATATTCCTCATCCGCCACATCATCGTGACGGCTTCTTCTCTCGTAACGGCCTCCCGAAGCCGCAGCGCACCGTTCTCGTCTCCCCTTAGTATCCCGTGCTCCACGGCCCACGAAACGGCCTCGCGCGCCCAATCCGACGGCGGCGCGTCCTTTTTCGCGTCGGCGGGATCGTCCGCCGCCTTTGATAAAATCCTCGCCTTCAGCACCTGCCACTCGTCCTCGTGCGAAACGTACCAGAGCGGACAGCGCTTGCCCGTCACGTCGTAATGCCTGAGAACGTCGGCGCAGCCGAAGCGCGCCGAAAGACTGCGGCAAAGCCACACGACGCGCTCAAGCGTCGCGTCCGTTATCCTGCCGGACGCGTCCGGATGGCACATCTCTATCTGTATATACCGCCCGTTATAATACCCGTCCGACGTGCCGTACGACTTCATGTCCGGCGGAATTATCTCGATTATCTCTCTGTCGTCGACAACGTAATTTACGCTCACGCGCTGATTCACGTTATGAAAATAATTCGCGTTCGCGGCCGCCGACGTGCCGGGATTGCCCACGTAGTGAAGTATTATCCCCACGGGCGACATCGCCTCACACGGATTGTTTATCCTCTTTTGTATGTGCCGCTTAATTATCTCCATCCGAGACCTCCGGAAGACCCGCGACCGACGTACACAGCGACAATACCGCCGCGAGCGCAGCCGCCGAAAGCGCTGACCTCCAGTCGACCTCGTTTAAAACGGCCGCGGTGCCTATCATAGCCGCCGCGCACTGACAGAACGTCTTCGCGGCGCGCACGCCCGCCGCCTTCCACCATTTTATATTCATGCCGATCCCCCTTTCACGGCTTTATTTTAAGGCTTCGCACCTTCGCTATCAGCGTATCGAGATACCCATTGCCCGAAAGCTCATCGTGATATATCCTGTGCATCTCAATTAAGTCCTCAAGGCTTTCAAGGTCAATCTCTCCGTTCGCTATGTATCTCTTTCCCAAAAACTTTATGCGGTCGTATAAAAGAGCGCGCGTGCCCGCCTCCGCGCCGCCCCTTTTCTTCGCCCTCTGCAAAATCGCGCCCGCGACGGCGCTCACGGCGGCGGAAAGCGCGCCGCTTCCTATAACGGCGGCAATAACTTCCGTTTCAAGCAATCTCATTCCTCCTTTACGCGCCGATGGCGAAATACGAATAATTCACGCCCGACCTGCCGAGCGCATGTTCAAGGTGAGTACCCGAATTTTCGTGTATCCAGTAAAACGTCACCGCGTTATTCTGCCACTGCGCGTCTATCGTCTCACCCGAATTTGCGTTGTACGACGCGACCGCCTTCGTCTGACCGTACATCACCGCGGCCTCAACGTGCAAGCCCGTCTCGCTTGCGATGAAAATAACGCGCGGCGTGAAATCGAACGAGAGCGTAACGTCCCCGCCCGTGCCCGCGTAGCTGCCTGCCGAAACGCGCGGCGCCGCCGCAACGGCGGCCGAAAGCGCGCTAATGCCGAGCGCGTCCTTCGCATTCGCGATGCTCGACGCCGCAATAGCGCCGCCCGAGCCCGTAAAAACGGGCAGACCCGCCGTCTGCCCCGTCTGCAGCCTGTTCTCTATACCCGTAACCCTGTTTCTTAACGCCGTATCCGTCCCCGATACGTTTACCGAGCCTATCATGTGCCAAACGCTCCTTTCCCCATGATCGCGCGCATTACGACGCGCCCGCCGAAAGCCCGCCGCATATGAGATAGCACCGCGCCTTTATCACAGACGCGGGTACGCTCTGCGAATAAAGCCTTATCCCCCCGTCGAACGTCTCGGCGGCGGGACAAATGCCCGCAGCTTCCGCGGCGCTTACACTTTCCTCTTTTATTACAACGTGCGGCAGCATATCCGCGCCGACGCTCGCGCGCGTGACCTCGCAAACGTATGCGTACCCCTGCGAAACGCCGCTTCGCGTCTGCCACGATGACACGGGCGCCTCAAAATCGAAGCCGCTTACCGCGCCGGACTGCGGCATGACAAGCACGTCGAGCGCCGAGGCGTCCTCCACGGCGATATGCATGACTACCGAAAGACGGCCGAACGCGCCCGCGCCCGGATGCGCCGTATCGGGCAGATTGCCCACGGCCACAAGCGTGCCGTCCCCCGTAAAAACGCCCACCTCGCGCGCCGTGAAGGCCGCGCCCGTCGGCGGTATGCTTATTTCTATATCCATCACGTTCGGCGCGTCCGCATTTAGATACGCGCCCGCAATCGCTATGCGGCGGCATTCGCGCACAAGCGCCGTCTGCGATGCCTGCGGCAGATAATACGCGCCGCCTCCGTCTCCCACCGCCGCCTCGGTTATCAAAAGCCTCTCGCCCGAAATCACGCTCTGCGCGATCAGGGCCGCGCCCTCATTCGTTACAACTGTTTTATATATATTCGACATATCTCACTCCCCGCAAATTAACCGGGCCAGACCTCCGCCCGTATTTTGTACTCAATATACGCGCCCGCACCCGTGCGCGACGACGTTTTTACCCTCGTGCCTATCTTATACAAAAGCGCCGCGGGACACGCCTCCTCCAATGCGGGCGCGATCTCCGTTTTAAGCCGCTCCGCATTCGCGAGCGCGTTCCCGTCAAGCATCACCTCAAGAGTATAGCCGTCCGCGCTCTCGCTGTGCGCGCCTGTGCCGCACATCTTATCGAGCCAAAGCCCGAGCCACCTCATCGTAAGCGGCATATCGTTAAACCACATCGCCGACACGCGCGAGCGCCGGCGCTCCAGACTGTCGGTGCCCTTCGGCACGATGCCCATCATAGCCTCGGCGCGCGAAATGCCGTATTCGTCGGCGGTATATATGAACTGATTTGAAAGCGCGCGGTCGGTCTCGTCCCAAAGGCTCTCAAATTCCGCCTGCTCTCCCGAGCAGAGCGCCTCGTAAACGTCGAACCTGCGGATGAAATACGGCAGATAATCTATGATCCTTCTCTCCATGCCGCGCCTCCTTTATATTCGGGAAAGCTCCAAAAGCACGGGTATCACGTCCGCGCCGAGCGTAAGATTTTCGGTCGCGCCGTTTATGAATGCGCCCGTTACGTCCACGATGCCGCCTATTGACAAAAGCCGCGTTTCAATCTGCGAAAGCCGCACCGTTATCGGCGCGCCCGCGTCCGCCCAGCCCGAGGCGAGCTCCGAAAAATACGCGCGCACCGCGTCCGCGGCATACCCGCTTACGTCGTCCCAGAGATACCCGTCCGAAAGCTGCACGCTCACTCCTACCGAAAGCGCCGCCTCACCGACGCCCTCTACGGTCACGACGTGTCCCATCGGCGCAAGGCCCAGACCCTCGCCGGGATACTCGCGCGGATCGACGGCCTGTTGCACCGCCAGCACGAGCGCGTCCGACGGCTTTTCAAAGCCCGAGTCGATGATAACAGCCCTTACCGTGCCTCCCACGGTAAGAAGGCCGCCTTCGGCCGCCTCATAAACGGCCGAAAGCCACGACGCCACGTCCGCAGGCGCGCTTTGCTCCTCTATCCATCCGGCGGCGTCCGCGGGCGGGCGAAGGGATGAAACGTCCAGCCCCGCGTTCCATGCCCTGTATACCTTCACGCCGCCCACGCCCGCCATAGAGCCTATCTTTTCTATATAATCGGCGCGGTTCCCGCCGAAGGCTCTCCTTTTAAGGCTGTCGATATAGCGCCTCCGAAGACTTTCCGTATCCTCCTCGTCCTCGCCCGGGATAAGCACGCCCGAAACGGCGCAAGACTCAAGCCCCTGTATATACTCAATCGGTATCACGTCGCCCGAGACGACGTTTCCGGCCTCGCCCGCCGTTTCGCACGTCATCTCAAAACGGCCGCCGCCAAGATCGCCCGACACGGCGTAATTCTTACTCCCCAGAGAAAAGCGCGTCCCCTCGGGCAGCGAAAGCGTATCGGGCGATACCAAAAGCTCAAGCTTCGCACATGTCGCCGCCCTCGGCTCTATCCCGCGCTCGGCCGCGCGAAGTATAAGATAACGGCGCGACGCCGTATCGGCGAACGTCTCCTTTAATATCGCGTCGAGCGCGATATATACGTTCACAAGCTCCGCCGCCGCGGGCGCGTGGGCAAGCCATAAAAGCGATCCCTCCCTTCTGTCCGTGCCGGGACGCGCGCCCAAGGCGCGCTCAAGCATACGTTCGAGTATCGCCTCGTATGTCTCGTTTTCATACATCAAAGCGTCACCTCCGTTTCGGCGGGCAGCTCCCCGTATACGCTCACAACGGTAAACGTCACGCGAAGACGGTTCTTTTGCGCGTCAAAGGCGAAATCCTTCACTTCTGTTATGCGGTCGTCCGTAAGAAGCGCCTCGCGTATCATCCTCTCCGCCTCGGGTATGCAGTAATGCATATCGCGCCCTATGAGGCTTAGTATCTCCGAGCCGTAATTCCACGAATGTATAAGCCACTCGTAGCGCTTCGTCGAAAGCATCATAAAGACCGCCTGCTCGAGCGCCCGGATGCCGTCTGCGGCGCCTCCCACCGTATTATTATCATGATTTAACAAAAAAGTGCCCGACGGACGCGTCCCCGTCTTAATATCCGCCCCGAGAGCATCCGAAATATCAGGTATCAAAAGCTCCCCTCCTTTGATTTTCATTTCGCGAAAGAATATCGAGTAATAAAAGCCGCTTTCCGCCCTGAAGCCTGATCAGCACCGCCGTATCGCCCGAAGCTAACGCCTCTTTTTTAAGCCTCTCGGTAAAAATGATCATCCGCTCCGTATATACGGCCTTCTGCTCCGTCTGTATTTTAAACGGCTCCTCCGATATCACGCGCCCGAATACGACGCAGACGGGCTTTGCCGCCTCGTAAGCCTCAAGCGCCGCCGTTTTTATAAGCTCCACCGCGTCATACAACAAAATCACCTCCGCCGAGCGTCAAGTCCATAAAATGACCGCCGCCCTCAAATATATGCGTAACGCGCTCCGCGGTCATATAGCCGTTTTGCACGATATCGCCCAAATCGAGCGAAACGGGCATCACGCTTCCGCCTCTGACGCGCGCGTCGCCGAACGCGCCGCGCACCGAAAGCCGCCTCTTTTTCGATTTGTAAACGGAAAGAAGCGTGCGGGCGCGCTCCGTCGCCCCCGTATCGTCGCCTATTCGCGCGTAAAAGCCCAGCACGCCCCACTTTTTAATGCCTTCCTCGTCCTTTGCGGTAAACCTCTCGTTTATCCCCGAGCGCTTATCGGAATGAACGAGGCTAATCACGTTATACGTCCCTTCATCTATGCCCGACTCGTATCTAATGTCACGCGCGCTCTCTTTATCTATCACGGTATCGAGCCTCAGCGAATTTATATTCTTCAGCGTAAGCCTCCCCGCGTCGTCGTAGAGAACGAAACGCCTTCCCGTATTTTCAAACGTCTCGTCAAGCGCGCCCTGCATTATATCGAAAAGCGTGCGGTCCTGCTCGTCGATAATATCTATAACGTAGCCCGTATCCTCTATTTCGCCCAGCCTAAGTCTGTAATCCTCCGAAAGCCTCCGTATAAGCTCCGAGGCCGTAATCCCCTCGCCCACGAATGTGTCGCGGTTTTTGAGATAGCGAAGCTGATCGTACGCCGTAACGCCTATCACGCCGTCCTTTGTGCGCCTCTTTGAAAAGACGTACCCCGAAAAAACGACCGCCTCACCTACCGAAAGCGTAACGCAATTGCCCTCCGTAAAATCTATAACGCCGTCCTTTAATACGTTAAACTCAAGCCTGCCGGGGCTTCCCTTTCTTGAAAGCTCAAGCTTCGTTTTTCCGACCGTCACGGGGCTGTATATTTCGCCGCCGTTTTGTATCAATATCCTTGTCTCCGCCATTACGCCCCCCTCGGCAGTATAAGCACCTGCCCCGGATATATAAGCGAGGGATTTGATATTTTGTCGCGGTTAAGCTCATATATCTCCTTATATCGCGACCCGTCGCCCAGCTCCTTTTTGGCTATGTTCCAAAGGCTGTCGCCGCGCTTTACTGTATACGACGCGGCGGCGGGCGCATTGGCGCTCTCCCTCGCCGCCGCATCGTCGTAATAAGCTTTCCCGCCGCTTACCGATACCTTTTTCGTGCCGAATATCTTATACTGCCGAAGCTTAAGCGCCGCCCTTACGTCAAACCCGTCCGCCGCGTCGTCCGTTAGCGTATAATCCTCAAGCGAGACCGTCATATTCGTATAAAAAAGCGTCCGCCCGTCCGTTTTTGTTCTGTTGAGTATCCACTGAAACGGCGACTTATTCTCCTTTAAGCGCGCGAACAGCGAAATATAATACTTCGGCGGCTTCTTCTCAAGCGAAAAGGGATAGGCAGACTGCGGCAAAAGAAGCGTAAACGAGACCTCGCAGAGGCCGCGGCTTTTTATGAGATTTATCTCCTCGCCCGAAATAAGCGTCATGCTCTCGTTTCTGTTTTTTATCTTTATCGTGACGCGCTCGGGCGTCACGGGCATAAGCTCGCCCGCAAGATACATTTTATAAGCCATTATCTGTGCACCCCCTCCGCCGACATATAAAGCCGCCTTGCAAAATCTTCGGCCCACGCGTCCATAACGGCATCAATATCGGTATCCGCGCCGATATGGTTCTCATTGTGCTGCTCCACGCTTATATGCGTCTGCGAAAAGCTCTGAGACGGCCTTATTACCTCGCTTTCCCGCAAGGCCTCAAGCTCCGCACGCGTCTTTAACGCGCCCGTGCCGCCGGTCTGCGCGGCCTTCTCCCCCTGCCGCGCCAAATCAAAGGAAACGCCGCCCGCGCCGTAAACGCGCGCCGCCGCATTCTGCGTAAGAACCGGCGCGTGCGCGCGCTCCGAAATGCTCCGGCGCACGGAAGCGTCCCGAAGAAGGGATGCCTTCGCGCGGGGCGCGCCCAAACTTTGCCCCGCGCTAACCCCTTTTTCGCCGCGTACGCGGCTTTCGCCCGAAACGACGGCACTCTTACTCTTCGCGCCCTTCGTCACGCTTTCAAAAACGCGTCCCGGCGCCGCCTTTCGCACCGCGGATACACGATCCGCCGGCGTTCTCGCCTTCTTTCGCTCGTTTTCGCATATATTATGTAAACTCGATACCGCCGCACGAATGCCGCTTCGCTCTCCGGCCGTCACGATGCCCTGCGGGCGGCTTTTATCCTTTCGCGCCGCCGAAGCCGCCGAAAACGGCGCGCCCGCGAAAAATACGCTCCTTCGCGCCGCGTCGGACGCACGCGCGGGAAAATTAAGCGCCGCCCCCGCTCCTTTTAAACGCTCTGCTCTGTCAAAGCCGCTCTTCGCCGCGCGCCTCACTCGCCGCATAAGATTTATCGCCGCTTTTGTAATAATTATCACCCCCCGAAACGGCCGCCGTTAATTTTCATACGCTTTTCTTTCCGCCTCCGCCCGCACGTCTATCGCGGCTATTACGAAGGCGCGCTCATACGGCGAAAGCGACAGAAAACGCTGTGGCGGCCAGTGAAACCTATGGAGGCAAATGAAGGCGTAAGTCGCCTCCCAATCGCCTCCGCAAATCAGTTTTTTGCTTCGTCCACCATCTGTGCGTCCGTTTTAAAGCCGTTCTGCTCGAGCACGCGCGAGGCGTACTCCTCAAACTCCGCGGGCGTAAGCATCGCGCCGATAAGCGATGCCGCGCCCATAACGCCGTAGCTTTGCTGAAGCGCCGCGTCGTTTAAATTGGGATAAACGGTGCACTCGGCGCAAAGCTTTGACAAATACAGCTCCGCGTCAAATTCCGCCTGCCCCGCGCGCGACGCGCGCACGCTCTCACGCCTGAGCTCTGCATTCCGTGAAGCCGTAATGGTCTTTATCTCCCACAGCGCCGCTTCCTTTGTCTCCTCGTCGATAAAACGGCACGACGCCGCGAATTTCACGTTCTTTGTCCTTTTCGCGTTCTGCGAAAAAAACGCGCTGAGACTCTGTGCCATATTCATCACCCGGCCTTACTGCATACCCGAAAGCGCCGCGAACGTCTCGGGTATCTCAAAATCCTCAAACGTAAAATCCATCTTCTCCTCAAGATACTCCGAATCCGCGTCGAACTTCGCAAGCACTCCGCCGTCCATATTGCAGTCGCGCAGTATCACCGTCTGGCGGCCTACGGACGAGGTCGGATCCTCATTCGTCACCTGGATATCAAAATACACGTCCTCGCCCGTGTCCTTAAATCGCTTCATAAGCCTTCGGAATATCGAGGTATTGTAATAAAACGACGCGCTGCCCGAGCCTTCCCAGCCGCAGGCCTTGTTGCCGCGTCCCGTCTTGCCTAAAACGGGCACCTTCGTCTTGTTCTTTTTAAATCTCGCCTCAAGGTCAATAGCCTGCATGAAGTTGTATCGTTCGCCCTCTATCGTCACAAAGCATTCCGCAAGCGGCGCCGCAACGCAGTCGCGGGCGTTCATAACATTACCGTTCATAAAACTTCCCTCCCTACATCACATATACGGTCATATAAAGCTGCGACATGGCGCATACGGGCTTTATCTTATCGAAGACCGAAACGGCTCTCTTCGTTTCGCCCTGCTCCACGCGCACGTCGCCGCTGTCAAATCCCTCGATGGCTCTTATCTTCTCAAGCTCCGCGTGATGCTTTACTATGTCGTTCCAAAACGAAATCCTGCCGCTCTCGTCGTTCGCAACGCGGCCGAGATACTTTTTTGCGAATACCGCGGCAATATCGTTTGCCGTCTGATCGAGCACGCGCATCACCTGATTGTCCGAAAAATCGCGGCTCTTCTCATCCGTTGCCGATACGAAGGTGTTTATGTCGCGAAGCACGCGCGCCTCGCCGTCCGAAAGATGGAACATAAACGCGCCCGCCTCGATACCCGCCGAAAGCTCCGCCTGGGTATACGCCGTATCTACGTCGTACTCGCCGTCGTAGCGCATATTGTCGGCCGATCTGTTCACGGCGCAGCCCGCCGCAAGGCCGGTTACCCACGGCACGAGCGCGCCCGCCTCGTCCGAGTCGTTCGCGGTATTCCTAACGCTTATTACGCCCTCAAAATCCGCGGCCTCGTCGTATAAAACGCACTGGAACTTCTTTCCCGCCTCGTCTCTCATGCGCCGCGTATAAGCGCAGAACATATCCTTGATTTCTGCAACGTCGGACGTGCAGCCCATTGCGTTGAAGCTTACGCTTTCCGCCGCGTCGAGATAGCTCTGATACGCCGCGCCCGTGACCGCGCCGTTTACGCCGCCCGAAAGCGGCGTCCCCGCGGTAAGCGAAAGCGCCGCGCCCGCCTTCCATTCAACGAAATCGTTGCTTGCAAGCGCCGCGGCCGAGCCCACGCCCTTCTGAACGTCGACGCAGAGCGTACCGAGATACGTGCTAACGTCGTAGAGCTCAGCTCCTGCCGCGCTTTCGGCGTTCTCCTTTATCACTATCGAAAGAGAATTGCCCAAAACGCCCGTATGCTTCGCTCTTGCGAACGTGTTTTCGGCCTTTTCGCCGCCCGAATTGAGCCTGAAAAAATGCACAGTGCCCGCATTCTTAAATATCTCTCGCACGGCTTTTAATTTCTCGTGCGTATATTCATATCCGAATATTTTAAGGCTGTCTTTTATAAAATCGGCCGCCTCCACGGTAAACATCTTTTCCTCCTCGCCCCAGTCAAGCGAAAGGGGAAGCGTCGCGCGCCCGCGCTCCGAAATATCCGCGCCCGCGTTCAGAACCGAGACGAAATTTATATACGCGCCCGGCAGCGTCTTATTCTGCGCAAGAAAAACTCCTCCGCCCAATGCCATATATTTTCACCTTCTCCTTTTATAAAAAATTTTTAAAACTCCCCGTTAAACGAAAGCTCCACGCTGTCGAAAAGCTCGCCCATAAGCTCCTTTTCGTCTCCGGCGCGCATCCCGACGCAGCTGTATGACACGAAAAAATGAAGCACCCCGTCGCAAACGTTAAAGCTCATGCGCGTGCCCCAAAGCCCGTCGCCCGAGGCAAGCCGTATGCGCCTTAAAGCTCCGTAAAGCACGTCCGCCGCGTCATGGCACGACTGCCTGTCCCCGCCTTCGGGGAAATAGCGCACCTCAAAATCGGCGCGCATTTTAATTCTCCCGCACGGCGCGCACTTTTGCTCCGACGACGAAAGCGTTATCACGAAGGCGGGGAGCATGATCCCCTGCTTTATCTCCTCCGACGCGATATGCGCGTCGGGATAAGCCGCCCTTATCGCAAGGCTTATCCCGTCAAGTATCCTGTTCGTACTTATCTCGCCCAAAAAAGCCCCCCCTTTTTTACGCCCTTGCCTTCTTTCGCTCGAGCACAATCTCCTGATGACGCTCGTATACGACGGGCGCGCCCGCGCGCTCATACTCGGCCGTGTACCCGTTCTGCGTCACGACGAGCCTTGCGCCCGGCGGCACCTCGACGTCCTTATCTATAAACAGCTTCACAGTCTGATATACCGCCGCCGTTTCGTTGTCCTTTTTCGTGCCCGAAACCGTGCGCGCCGACATGCGCCGCGACAGGCGGCACGGCTCGTTTTCCGCCGTCATAACGTCGCGCGCCTCGTTTCGCCCGTTTGCGGGATTTAAAACGTGCCTTGTCACGTATACGGTGCATACGCCGTGCCAAAGGCTTCTTAATGCGTTGTCGTATTCCCTCACCATGAAAGCCTCCCGTACGCCCCGATAACGCTTTCATCTGGACGGATAAGCTCGTCCGCAAGGCGCATAAGCCTGTCGCGCGGCGAGCCGTCCTTCGACGCATAGAAGGCGACGGTCACGTCGCCCTCCGTTATGCTCTTTATCTCCCCCGAAGCGCCTTCCGCCGATAAAAGCTCGTCCGAGAGCATCTTATGCTTTAAAAAAAGCCCCGCAGCCATATCCGCCCAAACGTGATAAAGCCCTTCGGGCACGCTTTCGCGGTTAAGCCGCGAGAGGAGGCGGCTTTCGGCCTCCCCGATAAAAAACGCGATAAGCGCCGCTTCGTCCCCGCCCGGGACGTACCCCAGCGCGCCGAGCTTCGTTTTTACGCCGTCAAGTATCTCCATTGCGCCGTCTCCTTACCCCGGTCACTGCTGACCCTCGCCCTCATTTTCGCCCTCGTCCTCGCCTTCGTCTTCGCCGTCCGTCAAAATCATCTTTACGGCCTTCGTCGCGTCTGTCAGCGCGGCGATATAATACTTTCTGCTGTATACCGTATTAAGGCGCGTATTGCCGTCTCTCTCCTGCTCTACCTCGGTGCCCGTCTTGTTAAACAGCGTCACCGCGTCCTTCGTCGCTATTATTATCTCGCCCGGCGTCGCGTCCTTCTTCGTATAAAGGTTTATGCCCGCGACCGTGCCCACATATCCCGCGCGCGCGAAATCCTCCGAATACCTTAGCTGCTCCGAAAGCTCACGTCTTATCATGCCCATGTCGGCGGCGCTCACGAAGGCGAATATATCCTCGCCCTCGAGGTTCTCCATATTGAGAAGCGCCGCCGCCTGCACGAACGCGCCGAAATCGAACGTCTCCGTCTCAAGCGAAAGCGTCGCGTTTTCAAACTCCGCGAAAATGTCGTCGTTCATCGTATTGAACATATCCGCGGCGGCGTGACGAATGCCCGCGTTTACAAGCATCGGATCGTTCATCGCCTCCTCGTCGTAGAACTTGAAGCGGTTCTGCGCGAGCAGTATCTCGTACTCCTTCTCGGAGAACTCCGCCGTAATGTCCTTCGTATTGCCCTCGCCCATCGCAAGCTTTTCGGTACCGTCCGTCGCGCTGTAAGTATGTATCACGCGCTTCATTCCGGCGCTGCCCGAAAGATTGTTGTCGACCGTCACGAACCTCAAAAGGTCAAGGTGCGACTTGAACTGGTCCTCGATCTCGTTTGAAAGATAAAAGTTGTCATAAGGTGTGTTTGCCATTAAATATCCCCTCCGTATAATTCTTTATATAGTCTCGGATTTTCCACCGAAAACCTGTGTCTTTCATCGGGCGTCATGCGTCTTAACGCCTCGAGCGTCACGGCGCTCCTTACGTCCTCGCCCTCGGCGGGAACAAAGCCCGAAATTCTGCCCGCACCCTCCTCTTTGCCGAATAAAAACGAGGTGCCGGGATCGCTTTTAAGCCTTTCTATCTCCTCCGAAAGCCCCGGTACCGCGCCGCTTTCGTCCGCCCTCGCGTCCTTTAAAAAGTCGGCCATGAGCGCGCGCACCGCTGTTATGTTCTTCGCCTTCGCAAAATAAAGCGCCATATCGGCGGCGTGATCCGCCCGCATTTTTGAAATCGCGTCCTCATGCGCCGCGGCCGTCTCCCTTTCGCTTTTTATAAGCTCCTCCACGCGCCCGCGAAGTGCCTCGTTCTCACTTTCGGCCGCCTCAAGGCGCATAATCCTTTCCCCGCTTTCCGAAAGCGCCTCGCGCGCCGATTTAAGCTCGCAGGAAAGCGCCTCGAAGCTCTCGCGCGGCACAAAGCCGCCCGCCTCGCCCGCGGACTCCTCCGCGGGCGCCGGATTTAAATTGTCATACGTCATGTCCATTCTTCCTTTCTTATTCGTATTTATCTTCGCCTTTATTTCATCCTTTCTTTCTCCCTTGCGGGATCCTCCACCCACGGGTGCATGGATATAATAGTCTCATCGGAGATTATCCCCTTTGATTTAACGCAATTCTCCACCGCCTCGCTTTCGTTTATCAGCGTATCGCGGTTAAAGATAACGCTTATCTCCTCCGGCGAAAAGCCGCCCCGCCCCGTAAGTGCGAAGTAAGCCGAAACAAAGCGAAGTATCTCATAAAACGCGGCGCGAATCTCCGTCTCCATCGCGTTCGCGTCGAGGTCCATATCGGAATACATCGAACGAATGTTCATCTGATTGGGCGTCTGCCCCATGCGGTCGTCCTTCGCGTCACAGCTTTTCACGTTCTCCGTAAGCGCGCGCTTCAACATCTTAAGCGCCGTCTCCGCTCCCGAAGCGTTTACCTCTACCCGAAGGCTCTCAACGCCGCCGTCGTGTCCCTCCACGGTTCTGACCTTCACCGCGCCGTAGGTCATCAGATTGCGCCTGAACTCGCCTAAGTCCTGCCCGTCGTAATTCTTTAAAATAAGCACCGTATTGTGAACGTCCTCCTGCATACGGTTCATAAGGTCCGACTCCAGAATGTTTATCGCGTCCTGAAGCGAGCGTGCGCGACGGATAAGCGGTATTTCGTGCGCATTGCACCTTATCGGTATGAGCGGCAGCCGCTCCCAGTTATACCCGCGTTCGCCCGCGTTTACATAACACCTGCGCCCGCCCTCGGGAATGAATGCGCCGTTTGAAAAAACGCACGTAAGAACTCCCTTCGGCGTAAAAATATCGGCCTTCTTTACAAGCCTTCTTTCCCCCGCGGCGTACTCCTCAACGAAGTAAAGCCGCACCGCCGTATCGAAGGATTTGTGCTCCGCGTCCTTCCAGAGCGGCATTATCTGCGCCCCCGAAAACATCTTGAACTGAAGCTCTCCCCCGCCGTTTATAAACGGATAAAGCCACGCGACGCCGCAGTTTAGCGCCGTGAGCGCCGCGCGTCTCAGCGTGCGCATAAAATCCGCCCCGAGCGTTTTCCCCAGCGCCTCGGCGCATTTTGCGTCGGGGCAGGCAAACGTCACGGGCTTTCCCAAAAGGTAATTCGTCTTTATATCGGCATGGCGCGCATACTGATTGTCAACGATGCGCGTATTCGGGAGACTTTCGGCCGCGAAGGTCTTCCCGCCCTCGCCTATTACGGTGCGTCTCCGCCTCAAAATATCGTGATCTCCGGCGTAATAGCGCTCCCCGTCGAGCATTTCACGCCTCTGTCCCGAAAACTCCCACGCCGAAAGCTCCCGCGCTATCGCCTCGTACTCTCCGAGCGGAGCGGCGCGCTCTATCGTGCGCACCGCCGCCTCATCCTCCCTCGGTCTTTTAAATAACGGCAAATATCCTCATCTCCTTAAAAACTGAATCTCTGCGGTGAAAACGCCGCACGAACGAAATACCTAAGATCGTCCATCGCATGGTCGTCCGCCTTTACAGGCGCGTCACCCTCGCTATTATCGTCCCATCTGTAAAGCGCAAATTCGCGTATGCAGTCGCGGCACGACTCGCATATGAGTATGTCGCCCGCCGAAAGATGCACGGCCACGTCCCTTATCCCGTCAAGCACCCTGTTCGAGGCGCGCTCCGGCATAAAGCGCCCATGCCTTCGTATCACCTCGATGAACGAGGCGGCCGACGGGTCCACTATGACCCGCCTTACCGGCAAATCTCCCGCAAGCTCCTCAAGCGCCGCGTAATGCTCCTCGTCCGTGCGTTGCCGCATCCTTTTTCGCCCGTCGTAGTAATACTCGCGTATGCGGTACCACCTGCCGCCGCACAGCCCCCAAAGCCCCGCCGACGTCGGATTGAGCGTGCCGTAATCGCAGGATATTAAGTATTCCGTATAATCGCGCGGCACGTCGGGCACAACGTGGCGGCTTTTATCAAACATCGTATAGATCAGCCCCTCGGCCGCCGCCCACCGTCCGAGCACGTATCTGTCGTAGAAAATGCCGGAATACATGGCCTCGTAGCGTTTCTTTATCCCGGGCGCGAGCGCGGGATTGTCCTCCATTGTAAAGTGAAGGTACATCATATTCTTTTCGCGCCGCTTCTCTATCCATTCCTTATAGAACCAATGCTCCGGTCCCTCGGGGTTTAAATTGAACCAGAACTTCGACCCCTCGCGCGAGCAGCGCGCCACGGCCTGCTCCACGAACGAGCGCGGCATGAGCGCCGCCTCGTCGAAGAGAACTCCCGCAAGCGTTATGCCCTGAATGAACGCGTAGCTCGACTCGTCGCGCCCGCCGAAGAGATAATACGTGTTCTTTCTCCCTCCCGCGCTTATCACGAGCTTGTTTTCGCTTCGCTTCTCCGTGATCCTTACGATCCCCTCAAGCCAAACGGGCAGATGTGTCGTCACGTTGCGCCTCAATGCCTCAATGGTCTTTCCGCATATGGCGAAATACTCGTTTTGAAAGCTTGCCATGCTCCACAGCACAAAGCCCACCGCCATCGAAACGGTCTTGCCCGAGCGTATCGCGCCGTCGCAGATTATCCCGTCGCGCTTACCGTAATCCTTCGTCCTCCACCACAGCATCGTCATTTTCTGGCGCTTTGAAA
Source organism: Clostridia bacterium (assembly GCA_017513095.1). GTDB lineage: Bacteria > Bacillota > Clostridia > Oscillospirales > RGIG577 > RGIG577. Next base: position 31,575 of record JAFWDJ010000027.1, read on the forward strand.
AGCTCCGGTAGATCATTAAACCCCTCCTGCGTACAGCCGTTTATGGCGGCGAACAGATTGTTTTCCCTCTCGCCCCCGTGCTCCCCCAGCTCCGTCCACTTGTCGATAAGCGAATTGAGCGTCGACGTAAGCTGCGAAAGCGTCGCCTCCGACAGCTTTTTCTCGTCGTTCATGATCTTAAGTCCCTTATCGATTATGCCGAACACCAGGGCGCTCTTTTTCTCCATAAACGCCGTTATGTCCGCGGGGCTTTCACCCGCCCGCTTTTTTGCGCTTTCACCGCCGCGCTCCTTATCGGCTCTTACGTACCTTCGCACCGTGCTTTCGGATACCCCGTTATCCTTCGCCGCCGCGGCAACGCTTTCATGCGCGCGGTAATCGCTTATTATCTTCTCTTTCTTCTCCGGTGAAATACCTATCGCGCCTTCCCCCCTTTTTAAACCTTCAACGAAAAGCGGGAGCCTTTTTCGGCTCCCGCAAGCTCAATCTTCAATTCTTCACGCTGCCATATTATCACCGCTCATATGTGACATTCAATGACATCTTTTAAAAAATTTTCATCCTAAATCTCGACCTCGTCGAGCGCCTTTTTATGAAGGCGTATCATATGACGATAGCCGTAATTCATCTTCTCGGCTATTACCTCCAGCGTATCGCCGTCTATATACTTAAGATAGAGTATTCTTCTTAACGTCTCGTCCTCCACGGACGATATCTGCTTTTCAATCCCCGTGCGAAGGCCCGCCAAAAGACTCATCTGCCGCTCTATCGTGCGGTCGAGCTTTACTATTTCCGACGCCGCGTCGCCCACCTTATCGGAAAGCCTGCCGCTTTTCGGCATACCGTTTAAATTTGCCGTAACGCTCTCGCCGCGTCCGCGCCAGTCGCTTCTCTCTTTTTTCAAATCCTCCAGATGCCTGCCCAAAATGATATACCGTCCCAAAAGGTCCTTCTTCTCCTGAAAAGTCATAACGATCCTCCTTTTCGGCCCGTCTGCGGGCACACAAAAATCCCCCAAGCTTCATCAGCCCCGTGCGCCTCATTCAGCGCCACAAAGCCTCTCCTATAAAATCCGCCGCCTCCGAAAGGCGCTCTATCGCGACTTCGATGCTTATATCCGTACCGAACGACGCGCAGCCCATATTTTTCGCCTCTTCCTTTTCGGCCTCATGCGCACGCCTGAGCATGTCGCAGATATTCCCCACGCCTTCCTCCGCCTCGATTAAAAGCCTCTTTCTTTCGCTTACCATGTTTTCATCTCCTTTTTAAACTACTGCCGGCCCGCTTCGCACGGCTTTTCCCTGCACTCGATAAGTCTGCGCGCCACCGCGCCCGTGGGCCATCTTAAGCGGTTGTTCACCCTCGTTGCGGGAAGATTCTTTACAAAGCCCCTCGCCCCGTAAGTATATTTCATGCCCAGCTCGCGCGCCACGTCGGTAAGCGTCATATGACCGCCGTACATGCGTCTTAACTCCTCTCTCATTCGTGCTTCCTCTTCGCTGATCGTTCTTTCGTCCAATTCTGCCTTCCTCCTTTGAAAAATAAATAAATACTTGACACTTTGTAAATTTCAAGCTCATATTACACCCCGTTTTACAATTTGTCAAGGCTATTTTGAAGAAAACTTTACAATTTGCAAGATGTCACTTGACTTTACAAAACGTAATGATATTATAGTTAACGAGGGGATGCATATGAAAAGATTAAGAGAACTGCGAAAAACAAGAAAAATCAGCATGAAAGAATTAGGGCGCGTCATCGGCGTTTCCGAGGGGGCCGTTTCACTTTATGAGACGGGCAAGCGAAAGCCCGACTACGAAACGCTCACCGCGCTTGCCGATTATTTCGGCGTGTCAACGGATTATCTTCTTGAGCGCACCGACGCCCCGTTGCCGCCGTCGGGCAGGCTCGTGCCCGTTTTGGGGCGCGTTCAGGCGGGCATACCCGCGGACGCCGTAGAAGAGGTGCTCGACTGGGAGGAGCTTGACTCCCGCTTCGCCGAAAAGGGCGACTACTTCGGGCTTCGCATACGCGGCGATTCCATGGAGCCGCGCATCTGCGAGGGCGACGTCGTCATCGTCCGCCAGCAGAGCCACGCCGAATCGGGCGACATAGTCATCGCGCTGATAGGCGGCGCCGACGCCACGATAAAGAAGATAAAATACAGCCCCGAGGGCATACTTTTAATCCCGTTCAACTCAAGCTACGAGCCCATGTTCTATTCAAAAAAGGAAATCGAACAGCTTCCCGTAACGATAATAGGCCGCGTAGTCGAACTAAGAGGCAAGTTTTAAATATGAAAACAAGCTCCCGCCCGAGGGCGGGAGCTTGTTTACGCGTTCTTTTTCCTCTCATCTATCATAAGCGCGCATTTTTCAAAATAAGCCGCGCCCTCGTATTCGTGCAGCTCATAAAGAAGCTGCGATAGCTCCGCGAAGGGCTCTCTTAAATGCCCTGCCTCCGCGGCGGCGCGCAGATACCACTTTTTCGCGTTCGCAAAGTCGCCCTTCGCCTTATACGCGCGCGCGATACAGCACATGGAATCGCTTCGCTCGTCGGCCCATACTGCCCCGGGCGTCGAAAGATGGCGGATAAGCGTTTTTATGCACATATCCCACCTTCCGAGACGAAGATACTCGCGCCCCAGCCGATATACGCGCCCGCCGTCGTGCGGATCTTCCCTCACGGCCGCCTCGAGCGCGGCGACATCCTCCCCGCCCGCGTATTTTCGGAATTGCTCCATAAAGCATTTCCCTTTCGACATAAATTGACGGGAGCGCCCATGCGCTCCCGTACGTATTCTATGCCGCCGCAAAAAACGGCGTGACTTACTTTATTTCACTCCGGTCGAGCCGAAGCCGCCGCCCGCGCGCGCAGTGTCCGCAAGTTTTTCTGTCTCCGAAAACGCGGCGCGAAGAACGGGCGAAAACACAAGCTGCGCCACCCTGTCGCCGTCTCGCACGACGAACGTCTCGTCCGACGTATTTATAAGGGCGACCTTTATTTCTCCCGTATAATCGCTGTCCACAACGCCCACGCCGTTCGCCATCGCTACGCCCGATTTATACGCAAGACCGCTTCGCGCGTATATAAGCCCCGCGCACCCCTCGGGCACGGCTATCGCAAGCCCCGTCGGGATAAGCGCACGCCCGCGCGGCAGAATTTCCACGGGCGCGTCAAGACAGGCGCGCAGATCGGCGCCCGCCGCGCCCGCCGTGGCATATTCGGGAACGCGTGCCCGCGCGTTCAGTTTTACGAATTTTACTTCCGTCTCATTCATATCGTTTTCTCCCGCGCCGTTACATTGCGCCCTTATAATAAAGCCCGCGCGTAAAGCCCGAAGGCTTAGCGCCGCCGCCCGCTTTAAAGTCCGTGAGTATCCTTTCGATCTCCTCCGGGCTCTCGTCCGTAAAATCGAAGCGAACGAGCGACACGCCGAGCCCCTCAATGTCCGAGAGCTTATCAAGCATATAGAGCACATGGCCGTTTAAAAGCGTCGTGCGGCAGCCGAATTCGCCGCGCACGAGAAATTTCTCGCCGCGCCTGTCGGTAAGCGTGCGCATTCTTTTGCATAAGCTGCAGCCCTCGCCGCCCCTGCCGCCGTTTAGGCAGTTCTCGGTTATCATAAGCTCCTGGCGGCCGTATATAAGAAGCTCCGTTTCAACGGGCTTTGCCATATCGCGTATCTTCGGCAGCGTAAGCTCATATGAGAGCGTCACGCCCGCCGCGCCCATATCCTTTAATACCTCAAGCGTATACGAATTGTACGCGTTCAAAGAAAAGCCGCACCGGGCCAAAAGCCCCATCGCGCGCACGGGCGCGATCTGGCCTATGTTCATGCAGAGCGCCCCGCTTACGCCGAGCGATTTTGCGCGCGCGAGCATCTTTTCAATTTCGCCCTTCTCGCGGTCGAAGTATACGCGCGGCAGCTTTACGAATACCGTCCGCCCCGCGGCCGTAAGCGCGGCGATAATCGCGGCGTTTCTTTCCGCCGCCTCAATCGGCGTATATATTATGCGCGCCTCCGACGCCACACTTTCGGGCAGCCTCGCTATATCGTCTATGCACACGCTCACGCCGAAGGTTTTCGGCCCCCTTCCCCCCGTCGGGGAAAGCTTTGGCATCGTAAACGGCGTGCTCTTTTTCCCTGCCGCATCCGCAAGCGCAATCAGCGCCTCGCGGCGCATATCGTTTATCTGCGACAGCCTCATCGAAAGGCCGTCCTCTATATCTATCGTTATCTCCCCCGCCGAAAAGGGCGTTCCGCCCGTTTTAACGAGGCGCGCGCGTACCGTCTCGGTATCAAGAGCGCGCGTTTTCGCCCGTTCGGGCACGTCCCCCGATATAATGGCCTTTCGGCCGTCCGCGGCGCGCGCAAAAAGGCGCGCCCTCTCATCCGCGCGGGCGTAAAAGCTCATATCTACCGTCGTTTTCTTCTCCTCGCGCGGCCTTTCGCAAAGCGCCTTCGCGCGCGAAAGCAGCGCCCGATACTCGGGCGTGTCTGAATTGTCGCGGTGCATACCGAACATATGCGCGCCCTTTTTCCCCATATAATACCCGTCCGTAAAGCCTTCGCGCGAGAATATCGTTTCAAGGTCGCGCATCTCGCCCTCGGTGGGGCCGCCGCCCTCGTCGATGAGCCGCCGGTAAACACTTGTCACGAGCGCGACGTACTCCGGTCGCTTTAGTCTGCCTTCTATCTTAAAAGACGCGACGCCCATGTCCCGAAGCTCGCCTATATGCGCGGCAAGGCACATATCCTTAAGGCTCAAAAGGCTTTGGCGCCTGCCGTCCCCGCGCTCATACATAAGGCGGCACGGCTGACCGCACCGTCCGCGGTTGCCGCTTCGTCCGGCAATCATTGCGGAAAAAAGGCACTGCCCCGAATGCGACATGCACATTGCGCCGTGAACGAACACCTCCGTCTCGACAGGAGAACGCTTCGTGATATACTCTATATCGCCGCGCGAAAGCTCGCGCGCGAGTATCACGCGCGACGCGCCTAGGCGCGCCGCCTCAAGCGCGCCGTCCAGAGAATGGACGGACATCTGCGTACTCGCGTGAAGCGGCATATCGGGCGCGGCGCGCCGTATTAAAGAGAGGGCGCCCAAATCCTGCACTATAAGCGCGTCGGCTCCCGCCTCGCAGGCCATGCGCACCGCCGAAAGGAAATCCCTCATCTCGATATCCGAGACGAGCGTATTTATCGCAGCGTGCACAGAAACGCCGTATTTATGCGCATACTCCACAGCCGAAAAAAGCTCCTCTGCCGAAAACCCGCGCGCGCCCGCGCGCGCGTTAAAGCCCGGCGCGCCCAGGTACACGGCGTCGGCTCCGGCGGCCACGGCGGCGCGAAGCGCCTCGGGCGAGCCCGCGGGCGACAGAAGCTCCGGCTTTTTTTCGTCAGGCCTGTTCGCGTTCACTTTTCTTCGCGCCCTTTTTCCTTGCGCGCTCCAGCTTGTCCTCAAGCACGACAACGCGCGCCTGATACTCCGTCGCCTCCGCACGTGCGCGCGAAAGCTCTTCCTTTAAGCGCGAAAGCTCTTCCTTTAAGCTCTCAAGCTCGTCACTCTGACGCTCGATCTCGTCCGAACGGACGCCCGACTCCGACGCGGCGCGCGAAAGCTCCTTCTTCGCCTTCTCCGCCTCGCATAAATAATCCATCGCAACGAGGGCTGCTGCCGTAAGCGCGCCCGCGCTGCTGCTTTTTCTTATGCTCTCGCCAATGTCCTCCGAGACCTTCGCGGCAAGCCTCACCATATCGGCGGCCGATTCGTCGGAGCATATCGTATACGTCTGCCCGAGTATTTTTACCACCGCTGTATTCTTCGTCATATTTCATCTCTCCCTTCTTTCATGGAGTGTATTATATTTATTATACACGTCTTTTCGGCTTTTGTAAAATATGCGAAATGATATTGTTGACTTTAAAGTCGATACGCCTTAAAATCTAATAAAGACGAATTCTCGGGAGTGTATTCAGATGAGTGAAATAAACACAATAGTAGTAAAGGTCGGCTCCTCCACCATAACGCACGCGGGCGGCGGGCTCGATCTTCTTCATATAGAAAAGCTTGTCCGCACGCTGTCGGACTTTCAGAACATGGGCAAGAGAGTCGTGCTCGTGTCCTCCGGCGCCGTGGCCGTGGGCGTATCGAAGCTCGGGCTTGACAAAAAGCCGAAGGACACCCCCGGAAAGCAGGCGGCGGCCGCCGTCGGCCAGTGCGAGCTTATGTTCATATACGACAAGTTCTTCTCGGAATATAACAACACGGTGGCTCAGGTGCTCCTTACTAAGGACGCGACCGAGAACCCCGAACGGCGTCAGAATATAATAAACACGATGCGCCGCCTTATGGAAGCGCGCGTGATACCGATAATCAACGAGAACGACACCGTCTCCACCGAGGAGCTTGAATTCGGCGACAACGACACGCTGTCGGCCATCGTCGCAACGCTCGTCGACGCGGACACGCTCGTGCTGCTTACTGACGTCGACGGTCTTTACGACAAGAATCCTCAGAAGAACGCGCGCGCGCGCCGCATCCCCGTCGTACTCAAAATAAACGACGACATCCTCGCCCTTGCGGGCGATACGGAAAGCGACGTCGGCACGGGCGGCATGATAACGAAGCTTAACGCCGCCGAAATAGCCACCTCGCACGGCATAGACATGTACATCGCGTCGGGACGCGACCCGTCGATACTCTACGACATAATCGACGGCAAAAGCGTGGGCACGCTTTTCGTGGCCCGCGAGCCCGAAGAAAAAACGGAGTAAAGGAGAAAACGCCATGCTTGAACAAATGGGAAAGAACGCAAAATCCGCCTCACGCGTACTCGGCCGCCTTTCAACAAAAGAGAAGAACGAAGCTTTAAACAACATTGCAAAGGAGCTTATGCTCCAGCGCGACAAGATCCTCGCCGCGAACGCCGAGGATATAAAGAAGGCAAAGGATAACGGCATATCCGACGTAATGATAGACCGCCTCATGTTAAACGACAAGCGCATCGAGTCGATGTGCTCCGCGATAGGCGAGCTTATCGCGCTCGACGACCCCGTGGGCGAAGTAATATCGATGACGAAGCGCCCGAACGGGCTTCTCATCGGCCAGAAGCGCGTGCCCCTCGGCGTCGTTGCGATAATTTTCGAGTCGCGCCCCAACGTATCGGTCGACGCGGCCACTATCTGCCTTAAGACCTCGAACGCCGTAATACTTCGCGGCGGCAAGGAGGCCATAAACTCGAACATCGCGCTTTCCGAAGCTATGCGCGACGCGCTTGAAAAGTCGGGACTGCCGCGCGACGCCGTGCAGCTCATCCACGACACGAACCGCGAGACGGCGACGAAGCTCATGCGCCTCAACAAATACGTAGACGTGCTCATCCCGCGCGGCGGCGCCGGCCTTATCCGCGCCGTCGTAGACAACGCGAACGTGCCCGTTATCGAAACGGGCGTGGGCAACTGCCACGTATTTATCGACGAGAGCGCCGACATAGATATGGCGGTAAAAATCGTCGACAACGCAAAAACGCAGCGCCCGTCCGTCTGCAACGCGATAGAGAACCTTTTAGTTCACGAAAGCATCGCCGAAAAGGCGCTTCCGCCCGTTTACGAGCGCTTAAAGGAGCACTCGGTCGAGATTCGCGGCTGCGAAAAGACGCGCGCCGTCATAAAGGACGCAAAGCCCGCGACGGACGAGGATTATTACACCGAATTTCTCGACTATATCCTCGCTGTCAAGGTCGTATCGGGCGTCGACGAGGCCATCGAGCATATAAACAAATACGGCTCGGGCCACAGCGAGGCCATCATCACGGAATCGTATAAGAACAGCCAGAAGTTTCTGGAGCTCATCGACGCCGCGGCCGTCTACGTCAACGCCTCGACGCGCTTCACCGACGGCGGCGAGTTCGGACTCGGCGCGGAGATGGGCATATCGACGCAGAAGCTCCACGCGCGCGGCCCCATGGGACTTTGCGCCATGACGAGCACGAAGTTCATCATCTACGGCGACGGCCAGACCCGATAGGAATACGCCGGAAAAATACGCAAAAAAGAAGCCAAAAGGCTTCTTTTTTTATAAGAAAACCGCCTCACGGGAGGAAGGTGGCCGCCGTGCGGCCGGATGAGGTGCAGCGCCGCCGCGGCGCGTGCGTCCCCTCATATTAGCTCCCTTGTGCAAATGCTCATGTACGGTAAGGAAGCAAGCAACCGAAAACAAGAGATAGACCGCCAGCACTACACTATTCCGAACCAAAGACCAAAAGATAAGCATTGTGGGAAAATCTAAACTTTTGGATTTTCCTACAATGCCGACTACGGCGGAATCCTTCCCACTCCTTATATCTTTATTTCCGTATACATTGAATTTGTATTTAGTAAATGCTATAATGTCCCTATTCAAATTATAAATGTGTTGAATTAGTTACATGTACATATTTTTTGTGCCGCATAAATACCCTGTTGAGGTTGTCGTTCTTTGTCCAGATGTGGAAACAATAAAAGGAAGGGAACGATACAGGGAGAAAACAGGCTATTCCGGCTTTACGGTTGAAACCTTATACGATACATTTATGCAGACAACACCACGGATCGGCTTTTGGCTGGACAATTCCAACCAAACACCACAGCAGACAGCAGAAACCATTCTGAACGCCAGAAA
>JAFWDJ010000028.1 GCA_017513095.1 Clostridia bacterium
CATCGTGCGCCCTAAAAGAGCAAATCACCGATGAAAAGATGTAAAAATACACGCATTTCTCCGGATTCGCTTTTAAAAAATCACTTTTTAGGCGTTTTTGCTGAAGAAGTCGTGACTTCTTCAGCGTTTACTCGGGGGGAAAGGTGGCAGAGCCGACCGAGGGATTGTCTGCACGATGTATCGGTGTATACAAAAGGCTGATAAGAAAGCTTTTTGGTAAGCATTTAAATTTGCTTCGCACTTAATTAAAGCAAGGTGTCCTGCTTTGACATATTGTCTTTTCAGAACTTCGTTCTAAAGACTTTTGTCTCCTGCCGGAGGGGCCTACTTTTGGAAACAAAAGTAGCAAAATTTCCGGGGGAAATCGGCTGAGGCTCGCGGGGCTTCTTCTAAATGCAAGCTCACATCAGCGCTTAGGCCGCCTTCCCCCCGTCCCCTTTGATGTGGCGGCCTCGAAATCATTCATCACCATAAGATGACGCAATCAAAATCAGACGGGCGCACGATGCGCCCGACACGGCGCGGCCGATGGGGAAGGCAAGGCGGGAAAAGATAACGTATAAGCTGCTTGTCAGCTTAAAAAATAGGGACGCACGCGCCGTTGGCGTTACCCCTCATCCGTCACGGCTTGCGCCGTGCCACCTTCCCCCTCGGGGGAAGGCTTTGAAACAAAAAAACACCCCGCCGGGAGGCGGCGGTAAAAATACAGAGGTAGTTTTATGGAAATATACTGCGATAAGAACGCGCTGGAACGCGCGATATCAAAGACCCAGCGCGCAGTCATGCAGCGCTCAAGCGTCCCGGCGCTGACGGGACTTTTACTCGAAGCCTACGACGGCACTCTCTCACTTACGGGCTACGATCTCGAAATAGGCGTAACGTGCAAAACGGAAGCCGAAATCCGCATAGAGGGCTCGGCCATAATCCCCGCGCGCGAAATTTCGGACATAGTGAGAAGCCTTCCCGACGATACGGTAAAAATAACCGTCGAGGAGAGCCACGCGACGATAGTGTGCGCCATGTCGGAATATTCGTCGATCGCGGCCTACGACGCGGAGGAGTTTCCCGAGCTTCCCGACGTTGACAGCGATAAAAAGCTCTGCGTTCCGAAGAAGACCTTAAAGGATTTAATAAGGCGCACGAGCTTCGCCGCCGCTCAGACGGCCACGACGGAGCGCGAAAGGATACTTTGCGGCGTAAAGCTTGAAATGAACGGCGAAACGCTCACCGCGGCGGCGCTCGACCGCTTCCGCATCGCCGTATGCCGCGCGAAGATACGCGCGCAGCAGCCGCTATCCTTCGTTGTGCCCGCAAAGGCTCTCGGAGAGCTTACGCGCCTCGTTGACGACAGCGAGGACGAGATAGAGATAATGCTCGGAAGAAAGCATCTTCTTATCCGCGACGGCGACACGACGGTCGTATCGCGCCTCATCGAGGGCGAATTCTTGAATTACGAGAACGCCGTTCCGAAGTCGCCCGAGCTTACCGTCATAGTGGATACGGCGCAGCTTCTTTTCAGAGTCGACGGCGCCGGCGTGCTCATCTCCGACAAGAGAAAGAGCCCCATAATCATGAACTTTGAGTACGATACGCTTAACTTAAAGACGGCCACTCAGACGGGCCGCTTCGAGTCGAATATCCCGATACAGAATTCGGGGCAGAAGCTTCGCATAGGCTTTAACGGCAAGCTCTTCTCCGACGCATTAAGAGCATGCGAGACCGAGAAGGTAAAGCTCGAGCTTACAAGCCCGCTCATGCCCTGCGTTATCCGTCCGCTCGAGGGAGACGAGTTCATGCATCTTATCCTCCCGATAAGGCTCATGGAGGAATAAATGGATAAGATAGAGATCTCGACGGATATGATAAAGCTTGAACAGGCGATAAAGCTTTCCGGCACGACCGCAACGGGCGGCGAGGCGAAAATGCTCATTAAAAGCGGCGCAGTCTCGGTAAACGGCACGGAATGCCGCGAACGCGGCAAAAAGCTTTATCCCGGCGACAGGCTCACCGTAAAATACGGCGACGAGCCCGAATATTTCGTTATAGAAAGATTATAGAGAAAACTTCGATGGAAGCTTTAAGACTTTATCTTAAAAATTACCGCAATATAGGCGAAATGCCGCTCGACTTCGAGAAGAACGTAAACATCTTCATAGGAAAGAACGGGCAGGGAAAGACGAATATTCTTGAGGCGCTCTATTACTTCGCCTGTCAGAAAAGCTTCAGAGGGGCAAAGAACCGCGAGCTTATAAAGTGGGACCGCGATTATCTTGAAATAACTCTCGATTTTATAAGCGGCGGCCGCGACTTCCACGCCGTAACGCGCATTAAGAAGACGGCGTCGCGCGAAAATTTCCTAAACGGCGTAAAAAAGCGGCGCGCCGGCGACATGATAGGAGTCTTCAACGCCGTTATATTCGCGCCGGAGCACCTGGGCCTTATAAAGGACGGACCGTCCGTGCGGCGCTCGGTCATAGATTTTTCGCTCTGTCAGACGGACGGCGAATATTTCGCGGCGCTCGAGAAGTATAAAAAGGTGCTCGAACAGAAAAATTCGTTCCTCCGCGCATCCGACGGGCGCGCCGATCCCGACATGCTCGCCGTATGGAACGAGCAGCTTTCTGCGCCCGCGTCGGTCATAATAGGGCGGCGCGCGAAGTTCATAGAGGAGCTTTCGGAGTTTGCAAATTCGCGTCAGCTCGACATTTCGGGCGGCTCGGAAAAGCTTTCGGCGGTATACGTGCCGAGTATCGAAGCGGACACGCCCGGGGCCGTTTACGCGGCGATGAGCGATAAGGCGGCGGCGGAGAACCGCGCCGGAGTCAGCCTTTCGGGCCCGCACCGCGACGATATGGAGATACTTATAAACGGGCGCGAGGCCAAGACGTTCGCCTCGCAGGGCCAGCAGCGAAGCGCGGTGCTCTCCTTAAAGCTTTCGGAATGCGATATGTTCTATAAAAAGCGCGGCGAATATCCCGTGCTGCTCTTAGACGATATTTTAAGCGAGCTCGACAAGTCGCGCCAGAGCTATATAGTCGAGGCGATCCGCGACAGACAGATATTTCTTACCTGCTGCGACGAGGAGAGCATTGAAAAAATTGAGAACGGCCGCCGTTTCTATATAGAAAGCGGCGCGGCCGCGGGCATAAAAGAAGGATAATATATGTATTTACATTTGGGCGGCGATATGGCCGTAAATCAGAAGAGCATAATCGGCATATTCAATCTTGAGACGGCCACGATATCGAAGATAACGCGCGATTATTTGAAGCGCGCGCAGAAGCGCGGCATTGTCGAGAACATCGGATACGAAATTCCGACGTCGTTCGTCGTGTGCAGCGACAGGCGCGGAGATAAGGTATATACGACGCAGATCTCGTCGCAGACGCTTTATAACCGCACTCGCACGCGTCGTATGGCGTTCTGACATGGCGCGGTTTTTTTGGGATAGACTAATAAGGGAGCCAATAAGGACGCACGCGCCGATGGTGCGGCACCTCATCTGTCTGCACGGCAGACACCTCCCCCGGCGAGGGGAAGGCTATACGGAAACGAGGCGGCGGTAAAAGCCTTCCCCCTCGGGGGAAGGTGGCACGGCGCAAGCCGTGACGAATGAGGGGTTCCCTTGTCTTTCACAAAGTTTTTGCGCAAATTGAGGTGTAGTTGTGAATGAAACGAAAAACAAAAAGCTAAGGCCTTTCGCACAAAAGCTGCGCCGTGAAATGACAAAAGAGGAACGGCGCCTTTGGTACGACTTTCTGAAACCGCTGCCGACAACGGTAAACCGACAAAAGGTGATAGGCCGTTATATCGCAGATTTTTACTGTGCGGCGTCAAAGCTCGTGATAGAGATAGACGGTTCACATCATTTTGAGGAAGAAACAGCCGAATACGATAAAGACAGAAACGCATATTTTTCCGAATTGGGAATACGTGTTTTAAGATATTCAAACTATGACATAAACAATAATTTTGAAGGCGTGTGCGAGGATATTTTGAGGAGTTTGTAAGACCCCTCATCCGCCCTCGCGGGCTCGGGCACCTTCCCCCGAGGGGGAAGGCAATACGGGGGACGCACGCGCCGATGGCGCTGCCCCTCATCCGGCCGCGCAGCGGCCACCTTCCCCCCGAGGGGAAGGCTTTAGAAAAAGCAAACGAAAGAACGCCCCGCCGGGAGGCGGCGGTAAATAATAAACATAGAGAATAATAGTTACTTTTCAGATAGAAGCAAACGAAAGAACGCCCCGCCGGGAGGCGGCGGTATAAAATTCGGAGGAGAACATGGCGGATATAAAGAACAGAGACGAAAGCTACGACGAAAATCAAATACAGGTCCTTGAAGGCCTTGAGGCGGTAAGAAAACGCCCCGGCATGTACATAGGCTCGACGAGCTCAAAGGGCCTTCACCACCTCGTCTACGAGATTGTTGACAACGCGATAGACGAGGCCATGGCCGGCTACTGCAAGGAGATAACCGTCGACATCGAGCCGGGCGACGTAATCTGCGTCACCGACGACGGCCGCGGCATCCCCACGGGCATCCAGCACCAGACGGGCAAGCCCGCCGTCGAGGTCGTATTCACCATACTCCACGCGGGCGGCAAATTCGGCGGCGGCGGCTACAAGGTCTCGGGCGGCCTCCACGGCGTCGGCGCGTCCGTCGTGAACGCGCTCTCCGAATGGCTCGAGGTAGAGGTCTGCGACGACGGCAAAACGCTCCACCGCCAGCGCTACGAGCGCGGCACCCCGACGGGCGAGCTCAAAGCAGTGGGCGAATGCACGAAAACGGGCACCCGCGTCCGCTTCAAGCCCGACCCCGAAATTTTCGAGGAGACGGTATACGACTTCGGCACCCTTCTTCACCGTCTGCGCGAACAGGCCTTCTTAACGGCTGGCGTAAAGATCACCTTACGCGACCTTCGCGGCGAGGCGCCGACAATTAAGGAGCTTCAGTACGAGGGCGGCATCGTATCGTTCGTAGAGCACATAAACAAATCACGCGCGGCGTCGACGCTCCACGAGCCCATCTACATGAAAACGCAGAAGGACGACCGCATCGCGGAGGTGGCGCTCCAATACAACGACTCGTATAACGAGATAATCCTGTCGTTTGCGAACAATATCGCGACGACCGAGGGCGGCATGCACGAAACGGGCTTCAAATCGGCTCTCACAAAGGTATTCAACGAATACGCGCGCAAATATAACCTCCTAAAGGACGCCGACAAGAACCTTTCCGGCGAGGACGTGCGCGAGGGCATCGTCTGCGTAATCAGCGTAAAGCTTTCCGAGGCTCAGTTCGAGGGCCAGACGAAGACGAAGCTCGGCAACTCCGACATACGCAATTTAGTCGATACAATGGTCACGGAAAAGCTCACCGCCATATTCGAGGAGCGTCCGCAGCTTGCGAAGACCATCCTTGAAAAGTCGCTCATGGCGGCGCGCGCCCGCGAGGCCGCGAGAAAGGCGCGCGAGCTTACGCGAAGAAAGAGCGTGCTCGAATCGTCGTCCCTGCCCGGCAAGCTCGCCGACTGCAACGAACGCGACCCGAGCGTGACCGAAATATACATCGTGGAGGGCGACAGCGCGGCCGGCAGCGCAAAGCAGGGCCGCGACTCGAAATTCCAGGCAATCCTGCCGCTTTGGGGCAAAATGCTCAACGTCGAGAAATCGCGTCTCGACAAGGTCTACGGCAACGATAAGCTCATGCCCGTCATAACGGCGCTGGGCGTCGGCATAGGCGACGAATTCGATATAACGAAACTGAGATACGGCAAGGTCATACTCATGGCCGACGCCGACGTCGACGGCTCTCATATAAGAACGCTGCTTCTAACCTTCTTTTTCAGGTTCATGCGGCCGCTCATTGAACAGGGGCACATATTTATAGCGCAGCCCCCGCTGTTTAAGATAATGCGCGGCCGCGACGAACCCCGTTACGCATACAGCGACGTCGAGCGCGACAGGATACTCGCCGAAATGCGCGAGAAGAACCCTAACGCGAAAATCGAGGTGCAGCGCAACAAGGGCTTAGGCGAAATGAACCCGCAGGAGCTCTGGGATACGACGATGAACCCCGAGAACCGCACGATCCTTCGCGTAGACCTCGAGGACGCGGTAGCCGCGGACGAGATATTCACCGTGCTCATGGGCGATAAGGTAGAGCCCCGAAAGGCATTCATCGAGGAGCACGCGAAGTACGTGCAGAATCTGGACATTTGACACGTTTTTTACGCCTCCCCTTTCGGGGAAGGCTATACGGAAACGAGGCGGCGGTAAAAGCCTTCCCCTCGGGGGGAAGGTGTCTGCGGGCAGACGGATGAGGGGTAGCGCCATCGGCGCGTGCGGCAAAATGCTTTGTGCTTTATGAAGCATAGACGAAAGCATTTAAAATTACTTATGCTTTACTTAAAGCAAAGTGTCCTGCTTTAGCAAATTGTCTTTTCAGAACTTCGTTCTAAAGACTTTTGCCGCCTCCCGCGGGGGTTCTTTTGGAAACAAAAGAACCAAAATTTCCGGAGGAAATCGGCTGAGGCAAGCGGGGCTTGTGCTAAATGACACCTTCCATCAGCGCTTAGCGCCGATTTCCCCCCGTCCCCCTTGTCGGCCGCCGTCGGCAACATCGCATCATCATAAGATGACGCCTTCTCAATCAGACGGGCGCACGATGCGCCCGACACGGCTTAGCCCATGGGGGGGCACGGCGCAAGAATAATACTTAGAGAATTAAAGTTACTTTTTAAATAAAAGCAAACAAAAGAACACCCCGCCGGGAGGCGGCGGGAGAAAAAACACCCCGCCGCAAGGCGCGGTAAAGAGGTATACATCATGAACTACGAGGAACAGAAGATCATACCGGTTGAAATAAGAGACGAGATGCAGAAATCGTACATAGATTATGCAATGAGCGTCATCGTCGGGCGCGCGCTGCCCGACGTCCGCGACGGCCTTAAGCCCGTCCACCGCCGCATACTCTATACTATGTACGAGGCGGGCCTTACCTACGACAAGGCCTACTCAAAATCCGTTGCGACGGTCGGCGACGTATTAAAGAAATACCACCCGCACGGCGACGCTTCCGTATACGACGCGCTCGTGCGCCTCGCGCAGGACTTCTCGCTTCGCTATCCGCTCGTTGACGGCCGCGGCAACTTCGGCTCCGTGGACGGCGACCCGCCGGCCGCATACCGTTACACCGAAGCCCGCATGGCGCGCATCTCCGACTGGATGCTCATGGACATAGAAAAGGAGACGGTCAACTTCACGCCGAGCTTCGACGACCAGCGCCAGGAGCCCGTCGTACTGCCGACGCGCCTTCCCGCACTATTGCTCAACGGCTCAATGGGCATAGCCGTCGGCATGGCGACCAATATCCCACCTCACAACCTCTGTGAGGTGGCCGACGCGCTTCTATGCGTCATAGATAACCCCGAGGCGACGCTCGACGACATAATGGCGCATCTTAAGGGCCCCGACTTCCCGACCGGCGGCATAATTTTAGGCCGCTCCGGCATCCGCCAGGCCTACTACACGGGCCGCGGCCGCATAACCGTGCGCGCCCGCACCGAAATAGAGGAATTCAAGGACGGACGTTTTCGCATCGTCGTAACGGAGATCCCCTACGGCGTCAATAAATCGCGCCTCATCGAGAGCATGGCCGACCTCGTAAAGCAAAAGCGCATCGAGGGCATATCCGACCTCAGAGATGAGTCCGACCGCAAGGGCATGAAGATAATAATCGAGATAAAGCGCGACGCGAACGCGCAGGTAGTCTTAAATCAGCTCTTTAAGCACTCGCAGCTTCAGGACACCTTCTCCGTCAATATGCTCGCGCTCGTCGACAACCAGCCGAAAACGCTCGGCATCCGCCAGATACTCGACCATTTCGTAAGCTTTAGGGAGGACGTCGTAAGAAACCGCACGCGCTTCGAATTAAAGAAGGCGCGCGACCGCGCCCATATCTTAGAGGGCTTAAAGATCGCCATCGACTTTATAGATGAAGTAATCAATATCATCAGAAGCAGTCCCGACGTAGCGGGCGCGAAGGCGGGCCTTATCGAGCGCTTTGATCTCTCCGACGTACAGGCCCAGGCCATCGTCGATATGCGTCTCGGCCGTCTCGCCGGCCTCGAACGCGAAAAGATAGAGGCGGAGCTTATGGACATGCTCGCCCTCATCGAGCGCTGCGAGCAGATACTCGCAAACGAAAGCCTCGTTTTGGAGATAATCCGCGACGAGCTTACCGAAGTTAAGCAGAAATTCGGCGACGAGCGCCGCACCGAGATCTCCGCCGTAGAAAACGAGATAGACATAGCCGACCTCATCCCCGAGGAGGACTGCGCGTACCTCTTAACGCATTACGGCTACATAAAGCGCATGCCCGTTTCGGCATACAGGGCGCAGCGGCGCGGCGGCCGCGGCATAACCGGCATGACGATGCGCGAGGAGGACTTCGTTGAGCGCATCGTTACGGGCAGCTCGCACGAATATATACTTTTCTTTACGAATAAGGGCAGAATGTTCAAAAAGAAGGGCTACGAGATACCCGAGGCGGGCCGCACCGCGAAGGGCATGAACGTTGTGAACCTTCTCGAAATAGATTCCGACGAAAAGATTACCGCCATGATAATCCTCGAGAACCTTGACGAGGGCTTCATGACGATGATAACGCGCACCGGCACGATAAAGAAGACGGCTCTTCGCGAATTCAACAAGAACCGCCGCGGCGGCCTTATAGCGCTGTCGCTCGACGAGGGCGACGAGCTCATCTGCGCAGAGCACACCGACGGAGGCGCCGAGCTTCTCGCGGCCACCCGCCTCGGCAAGGCCATCCGCTTTAAGGAAAGCGACGTGCGCCCGATGGGACGCGCCGCGCGCGGCGTGCGCGCAATCCGCCTGTCGCGGGGCGACGAGGTAATAGGCGCCGCGGCCGTAACGGAGGACGACGACCTTCTCACCGTTACCGAGAACGGCTTCGGAAAGCGCACTAATGTATCGGAATACCGCCTTCAGACGCGCGGCGGCAGCGGCGTCATAAATTACCGCCTGACCGAAAAGACGGGCAGCATCGTAAGCGTTGCGGCGATCCGCGGCGGCGAGTCGCCCGATATACTGCTCATCTCGTCCGACGGCGTCATCATAAGATTCTCGTCCGACACCGTTTCGAGAGTGGGCAGGGCGACGAGCGGCGTAAAGCTCATGCGCCTGTCGGACGGCATAAAGGTAGTTAACATGGCGGCCGCCGAAAAGGAAGAGGACAAGGACGAGGATAAGGACGGCGAAACGCCCGAAACTGCCGGATAAGGATGAATAATCGGCAAAATATACAAAAAAACAAAGAAAAGCGCACGATAAACTTAAACGGCAAGACGATTTTTGAATAATAACAATATTGCAATTTTTAGCGGTGTGTGATAAGATAAAATCGGTGTGTTGGCAGGATACTCTCATTTTCTGTCCGAAAAAGGGCAGACGTACGGTGTCCCTTTTCTGACTTCCGGAATGAAGTGTTCCGTCCGATTTTCACCGAAAATAAAAATTTTTTTAAAACGGAGGAAAAAAATATGTCCAGCCCTTTTAGTCAGGATCTGCTCATCTCTGAGGAGCAGAAGGAACTCGTTGCATTAATCAAGGATTTTGCAGAAAAGAAAGTTAAGCCCGTTGTAGAGCAGTGCGACAGAGACGACACTCTCCCCATGGAAGTTTATGAAGAAGCAATGGAAATGGGCCTTCACATGACGGTTCTTCCCGAAGAAGTTGGCGGCATGGGTCTTGACCACCTCACCAACTGCCTCATCATGGAAGAGCTTGCAAAGGTAGACGCAGGCTTCGCAGTAGGCTGCTCCGCTAACGGTCTCGCATGCGAGCCCATCATGATCGGCGGCACCAAAGAGCAGCAGAAGTATTTCGCAAGCGTTCTCTCCCAGAAGAAGTTCGCAGCATTCTGCCTCACCGAGGCTGACGCCGGTTCCGACGTTGCAGGCGGCAGAACGAAGGCTGTTTTCGATGCAGAGAAGAACGAGTGGGTTATCAACGGTACCAAGTGCTTCATCACCAACGGCGGCGTTGCAAGCATCTATGTAGTATTCGCAATCACCGAAGAAGGCGGCAACCCCTACAAGTCGATGTCCGCATTCATCGTTGAGAGAGACCTCCCCGGCGTATCCGTAGGTAAGAAGGAAGACAAGATGGGTATCCGCCTGTCCTCCACGACCGAAGTTATCTTCGAGGACGTTAGAGTTCCCGCTGACCATCTCGTAGGCGGCGAGGCTATGCGCGGCAAGGGCTTCAAGCTCGCTATGATGGTTCTTGACTCGTCCCGTCCGACCGTTGGCTCCATGGCTTGCGGTATTGCACAGCGTGCAATTGACGAGTGCGTAGAGTACGCTAACACCAGAAAGACGTTCGGCAAGCCGCTTTCCGCTAACCAGGCGATCGCATTCAAGCTTGCTGATATGGAAATGACCACTCAGGTAGCAAGACAGTACTGCCACTATGCAGCACAGGTTCAGGACAGCGGTATTAAGCCCTATTCGAAGCTCTCCTCCATCGCTAAGTGCTTTGCAGGCGACAACGCTGTAAGAGTTGCAACCGAAGCTATCCAGATCTTCGGCGGTTACGGCTACTCGAAGGAATATCCGATCGAGAAGCTTCTCCGTGACGCTAAGATCTATCAGATCTTCGAAGGCACGAACGAAATCCAGAGAATCGTTATCGCAGGCAGCCTGTTAAAGGGTTATTAATTCTTAAACAATAAGCGAAAATCATAAATTTCAGACGATGAAGGGCGAAAGCCCTTCATCTGTCTGATAAAATACAATGAAATAGGAGAGAATATCGTGGAAATAGTTGTATGTATCAAACAAGTACCGGATACTACCGAAATCACCATCGATCCGGTTACCAATACTCTTAACAGAGCAGGCGTTCCCGCTATCGTTAATCCGTTCGACGCATATGCACTTGAGCTGGCTGTACAGTACAAGGAAAAGTATGCAAACGACGCTACGATCACCGTTGTAAGCATGGGTCCCCCGCAGGCAAAGGCAGCTCTTAAGGAATGCCTTTCCGTTGGCGCTCAGGACGCATATCTTGTAACTGACCGTGCATTCGGCGGTTCCGATACGCTCGCTACCGGCTATATCATTTCTACCACGCTCAAGAAGATCTGCCAGCTTAAGGGCATCGATCATTTTGATCTTATCTTCTGCGGCAAGCAGGCAATCGACGGCGATACCGCACAGGTTGGCCCGCAGACCGCTGAGTACATGGATCTTCCGCAGGTTACCTACGCGGTAGATATGGAAGAGTGCCCGACCGCAGGCGCTGTTCGCGTTAAGAAGGAATGCGAAGACGGTTTCCGTGTAATCGAGCTTCCCATGCCCTGCATCATCACCGTTACGAAGCCGAAGTGGGAGCCCAGACTTGCTACCATTAAGAGCAAGATGGCTGCCAACAAGAAGGTTATCGCTGAAATCACCGCTGCCGATATGGAAGGCCTTATCGACACCAACCGCTGCGGCCTCAAGGGCTCGCCGACCAAGGTTAGAAAGACTTTCGTACCGCAGAAGAAGCAGGGCGGTCTTAAGATCGAAGGCGAAGCTGCAGCTGACGCTGCAAAGAAGCTTGTCGGCTTACTCGCTGACGCTAAGATAATATAATGGGAGGAAGAAGTAAATGAGTTTCGAAGAATACAAGAATGTATGGGTTTACATTGAGACCAATAAGGGTGACGCTAAGAACGTCGGTCTTGAGCTTCTCAATCCTGCAAGAGGTCTTGCTGATTTCCACAAGGAGAACGTTATCGCTCTCGTAATCGGCTACAAGACCGAGGCTGCCGTTAAGAAGGCTTTCGCTTACGGCGCAGACGAAGTTTACGTAGTAGACGACGAAGTTTTCGACGAATATTCGACCGACGCTTATGTAAAGGCTATCGTTGATACCGTTAACCTCTACAAGCCGTCCGCACTGCTTATAGGCGCTACGAACAACGGCCGTGACATGGGCCCGCGTATCTCCTGCCGTCTCCAGACCGGTCTTACCGCTGACTGCACGCAGCTCGGTATAGACGAAGAGAGCGGAAACGTAGCATGGACCCGTCCGGCATTCGGCGGTAACCTGATGGCTACCATCCTTTGCCCGAACCATCGTCCCCAGATCGGTACCGTTCGTCCCGGCGTGTTCAAGAAGAACGAGCCCGTTGAAGGCAAGACCGGCAACGTTACGAACATCACCGATAAGGTTAAGATCGCTCCCGCTGACGTTCGCACGAAGCTTATCGAGTTCATCAAGGAAGAGGGCGCTGAGACCGTTAACCTTGAAGAAGCTGATATCATCGTATCCGGCGGCCGCGGCGTTAAGGGTCCCGAGGGCTTCTCCGTTATCAGAGACCTTGCAGACGCTATCGGCGGCGTAGTTGGCGCATCGCGCGCAGCCGTTGACTCCGGCTGGATCCCGCACGCACATCAGGTTGGTCAGACCGGTAAGACCGTTGGCCCGAAGATCTACATCGCTTGCGGTATCTCCGGCGCTATCCAGCACCGCGCAGGTATGTCCTCCTCCGAGTGCATCATCGCCATCAACAAGGATCCCGAGGCTCCGATGTTCGACATCGCTGACTACGGTATCGTTGGCGACCTCTTCGAGGTATGCCCCGCGCTTGCAGCTGAAATCAGAAAGCTGAAGGCTCAGTAAGATTTGAGTGAATTAAAAAAGCCTGTCCGAAAGGACAGGCTTTTTTGCGTTTTGGCTCCCTCCCCGAGGGAGGCGGCGGCGCAGCCGACTGAGGGAGTTTGTCCCCCGTATTGCCTTCCCCTTCGAGGGGACGGTGGCACGGCGCCAGCCGTGACGGATGAGGGGCAGCGCCGCTCGGCGCGTGCGTCTATATAGCTCCCTTGTGCAAAGGGAGCTGTCGGCGCAGCCGACTGAGGGATTGTCACTGGATTGTTCTATTTATACTTTAAGCTTAGAATAGGCTTTTTCGGCAAGTTTTTAACCTATCTTTTTCCTTATTTCCGCCATAATTTTCTGCTTCAACATCAATTTTTTTTCAGAACTTCGTTCTAAAGACTTTTGTCGCCTCCCGCGGGGGTTCTTTTGGAAACAAAAGAACCAAAATTTCCGAGAGGCCGCAGCCTCTCCGTCTCTCCGCCCCTCGCTCCCGGCCACGCTCACGCGGGCCTCTCCGCTCGGCGTTACTTCGTCTTATTCTATTGCGTCTCCTTCGAACAAAGGCGCAATTTATTCTATTACTTATAGTTGCCTCGATATGAGGCATCATTCGAGATATCTTCGTGCGTCATCAAATTCCGCGGCCGAGCCGCTCCAAGACTTCGGCTTCCGATAGA
>JAFWDJ010000029.1 GCA_017513095.1 Clostridia bacterium
ATCGTGCGCCCGTAGGGAGGCATGCCTTCATGCCTCCGTGAAAACACGGCTGAGACACGCGGAGGCGTCAGGGGACGCCTCCCTACGAAGGACGAGGGGACGACAATCCCGAAGAACGCTGCGCCGACAGCTCCCGCCGGGGTCCCCGAAAAATACGCTCGCGGATTCCGGGGTCCCCAAAAAATGCTTGCATTTTTCGGGGTGGTTGTTGGGGTGGATTGAACAAGGGAGCTAATACGAGGGGACGCACGCGCCTTGGCGGCGCTGCCCCTCATCCGGCCGCGCGGCGGCCACCTTCCCCCCGAGGGGAAGGCTTTGGGCGCCAAACGCCAAGCCCTGCGAATGAGAAACTTTAAGATTCTTCGCCGCTTACGCTCCCTGGAATGATACACGGGGGACGCACGCGCCGTGGCGGCGCTGCCCCTCATCCGGCCGCGCGGCGGCCACCTTCCCCCCGAGGGGAAGGCTTTGGGGGCACGGTGCGCCCGACACGGCGCAGCCGGCGGGGTGATTTCAGGGGGAAGGCTTTGGGGGCGAAAATATGCTTGGGAGGTGGAAGCTTGAACAACAGTTTAATAAAAAAGCTTAAAAAAGCGGTAGTTTCCATACTTCCGATAACCGTTATCGTGATAATTCTGAATTTCACGGTGGCGCCGATGCCGTGGGGGACGGTGGCGCTGTTTCTTGTCTGCTCCGTGCTTCTCATTTTGGGCATGGGTCTTTTTACGCTGGGCGCGGACGTTTCGATGATGCTTATGGGAGATCTTATCGGCGCAGAGCTTTCAAAATCGCGCAAGCTGTGGCTTTTTATCGTAGTCTGCTTCGCTTTGGGCTTCGCCGTAACGGTGGCCGAGCCCGACCTTTCCGTTCTGGCGCGCCAGGTGCCCGCGATACCCGACAATACGATAATAATAACGGTGGCGCTCGGCGTGGGTGCGTTCCTGGTGCTTGCCGCGCTTCGCGTCATACTGCGCTGGAAGCTTAAAATTACGCTTCTCATACTATACGCGGCCGTATTTATAATGGCGCTTTTCGTGTCCGAGGGCTTTTTGGGCGTGGCGTTCGATTCGGGCGGCGTGACTACGGGCCCCATGACCGTGCCGTTCATCATGGCGCTGGGCATCGGTATTTCGGCCGTGCGCGGCGGAGCAAGCTCGCGCGACGACTCGTTCGGATATATCGCGCTGTGCTCCGTAGGACCGATAATCGCGGTCATGGCGATGGGCCTTATTTTCGGCTCGCCCGAGGGCGCGCAGAGCGCGCCAAAGCTTATCGACGTCGGCTCCGCGCCCGACCTTATACGCGCGATATTCGAAAGTCTTCCCCAGTATTTTTCGCACGTAGCTTTAGCGCTCGTGCCGATACTCGCGTTCTTCTTTATTTTTCAGGCGATATTCTTAAAGCTTCCGAAAAGAAGCCTTATAAAGATACTTATAGGCGCGGGCTATACATATATTGGGCTTGTGATTTTCCTTGCCGCCGTGAACGTGGGCTTTATGCCCGTGGGCTATTATATAGGCGAGGCGGCGGCGGGCCTTTCGTATAACTGGATACTGATACCGCTTGGCGCGCTGTTGGGCTTTTTCGTCGTTATGGCGGAGCCCGCCGTGCACGTGCTCACCGAGCAGGTAGAAAGCGTTTCGGGCGGCTCGATTTCGAGAAATTCGATGCTTGTATGCATGGCGATAGGCGTGGCGGGCTCGCTTGCGCTTTCGATGATAAAGAGCCTTCACGGCCTGTCGCTCTGGTGGTTCATCGTGCCCGGATACGCGCTTGCGATAATACTTTCGTTCGTTACGCCCGACGTGTTCACCGCCATAGCCTTTGACTCGGGCGGCGTCGCCTCGGGGCCGATGACGGCCACGTTCCTTCTGCCGCTGTCAATGGGTACGGCGGCCGGCGCGGGCGGCGATATGATGACGGACGCGTTCGGGATAGTGGCGATGGTGGCGATGACGCCGCTTATAACGATACAGATAATGGGCCTTATCTATAAATTCAAGCTGGGACGCGCGGCATCATCACAGCCGCAGCCCGATGAGGACGATATTGTTGAATTTGAAAACGAAGAATGAGTGCGGAGGTTGGTCGTATGCAGAAAGAATTGCCGAAAGCCGTGAGGCCGATAAAGCTGCTTATAGCGATAGTATCGCGCGGGCAGGGGCCGAAGGTGTCGAAGGAAGCGCATAAACTGGGCGCGCACGGCGGGCTTGTCGCATTGGGACGCGGTACCGCGTCGGGCGAGATACTCGACCTTTTGGGTATAGGCGGCAGCGAGAAGGATATTTTCGTCTGCGCCGTATATGCCGACGAGGCGCACGATATACTCATGGGCCTTTCCGAGCGCATGGGCTTTTCAAGGCCCGGCGGAGGCGTGGGCTTTACGGTGCCCGTACAGAGTATAGGCGGGCTTTCCGTCTTCGGCATGATACTCGGAGAAAAGCTTATCGAGAGGAGCGAAAACAAATGAGTTCCGAGCTTTATAAGAACGAAAAATACGAGCTTATACTCGTTATAGTCAATCGCGGCTTTGCCGACGCCGTAATGGAAGCGGCGAAGGGCGCAGGCGCGCACGGCGGCACCGTCTTTTTGGCGCGCGGCACCGGCGTAAAGGAAACGCAGAAATTCTTCGGCATAACGATACAGCCGGAAAAGGAGATAGTTATGATACTCGTGCCGCGTCAGAAGCGGCGCGACATTATGCGCGCGGTCAGCGCGGGCGCGGGCCTCAATCGCGAGGGGCGCGGCATGGCCATATCGCTGCCCGTTGACGATATCGCGGGCGTTGTAAGAATGATGAGCGAGGAGTAATACGCATATTATTTGCGCATGGGGCGCTTGCTTCGGGCAGCGGAGAACACATTCTGCGTATGAGATACTTGTTTTATGGGCGTGTGCAACAGGGCACCCCGCCGGGAGGCGGCGGTAAAAACCCTGCCGGGAGGCGGCGGAGAGGGACACATCCGGCGCATGAGGCGCCTGTTTAATGCGAGTATGCAATAGAACGCCCCGCCGGGCGGCGGCGGTAGAAACCCTGCCGGGAGGCGGCGGAGAGGGAGACATTCTGCGCATGAGGCGCTTGTTTTATGCAAGTGTACAATAGGGCACCCCGCCGGTAGGCGGCGGTAGAAACCCCGCCGGTAGGCGGCGGTAAAAACCTTTAAGGTGTGTATCAAAAGGGGCAAGGCAGGGCATGATATCATGCGGAGGTGTGTATTCACATGAAAGCCATTATCCTGGCCGGAGGGCGCGGCGCGCGCCTCTGGCCGCTGACGTGCGAACGCCCGAAGCCCCTCGTGCCCGTTATGGGCGTTCCCGTAATAGAGCATACGATCCGCGCGCTTAAACGCATGGGCATTACCGAGATAGGCGCAACACTCGGCGTTATGGCCAAGGAAATCACACAAAGACTCGGCGACGGCAGCGCGCTCGGCGTTTCTCTTTCCTGCTTCGTCGAGGAACGGCCGCTCGGCACGGCAGGCTCCGTAAAGGCGGCAGAGCGCTTTATCGGCGACGAGGATTTTTTAGTCGTAAGCGGCGACGCGATATTCAATCTCGATATAGACGCGGCGGTAAGGCTCCATCACGAGCGGCGCGCCGACGCGACGATACTGCTTTACCGCGCGGGCGACCCTTCGCAGTACGGCGTTGCGCTGACCGACAATGATATGCGCATTATGCGCTTCGTTGAGAAGCCCACATGGGCGCACGTTTATTCGGACGCCGTGAATACGGGCATCTACGTCTTAAAAAGCGACGTTTTAAAGCTCATCCCGCCCGGTGCGCCGTTCGACTTTTCGCGCGACCTGTTCCCGCTCATGCTCGAGCGGGGCGCTAATCTTTTAGGCTTTCCCGCGGACGGATATTGGTGCGACATAGGCGGCCCGGAGTCGTATCTTCGCTGCCATGCCGATATTTTCGACAACGTTTCGGGCATCGGAGACGCCATCCTTCGCGAGGACTTCCGCCTCGCGTGGGACGTTTCCCGGTACGGCGAATACTCCGAAGCAAATCTCATCCCGCCCGTATATATAATAAAGGGCGCAAATATTGCCCCGGGCGCCTCGATAGGCCCCTTCGCCGTCATAGGCAGCGGCTGCGAAATAGAGCGCGGCGCGCGGATAAAGGAGAGCGTTATAGGCGGCGGCGTTTTCGTCGGCCGCGACGCGCAAGTTTGCGGCGCGGTAGCAGACGAGGCCTCGCAGATAGGCGAGAAGGCCGAAATTTCGGAAGGCACCGTCCTGGGCGCGCGCTCGTGCGTGGGCAAAGGCGCTCGTACTCAGCGCGGCGCGCTCATGCGCTGCGAAAGCAGGATAGAGGATAAAAACGGCGGCGGCGGACTTTCAGTCACCGCCGACGGCGCGCAGATTGCGCTGGACGACGATTTTCTGCCGTCCGACGCAGTGACGTTCGGCTATGCACTGTCGCTCGCAAACGGCGGCGGCAGCGCCGCCGTCGGCAGCTGCGGCTGCGCGGAGGCGGCCTTTATAGGGTCGCTCATCGCGGCGGGCCTTTTAATGGGCGGCGTCGGCGTATTTGAGATGAGCGGCGTAAATTACGGCGCGTGCGCCCATATAACGCGGCGCATGGGCCTTTCGTTCGGCGTGTTCACCGAATGCACGGGCGGCCGCGTGCGGGCGTCGGTCATAGGTGAGCACGGGCTGCCCGTTTCTTTTAAGACGGCGCAGCAGACGGCGCGCGTATTCAAAAGGCGGCGTCTGCCCGATTTCGGCAGCCTTAAAATGAGGCGTCCCTGCGCCCTTTCGGACGCGGCGGCGCTCTATATCGACGAGCTTTCTCGCCGTTATCCCGCGTGCTTCGGGCGCGGCGTGTGCCTTACGGGCTCGGGCGCCGACTTTGAAACGGTCGGCCGCGTTTTCGAGCGGCTCGGCATAGTCACGAACCGTGAGCCGGGCGCGGACGTGTACGTCCTTTCGGACGGCCATCTTGAGATAATCACAGAAAAAAACGAGGTCGTATCGGGCGAACGGCTTATGATGCTCTCGGAGCTTATATATTTTAAAGAGGGCGCGCGCGAGCCGTTTCCCGCGCCGTGGCGCGCGGTGAAGGAGCTTGAAACGATAGCCGAACGCTTCGGCGGAAGCGTGGCGCGCTCGTCCATGCGCGACGACAGCGTGGATGCTTCCCTTCGCGAGACTGCCGCGCAAATGCTGGACGCGGCGGCGCTTACGTGCATGATCGCGTGCCATGCACTCGCAGGAAATATCGGCGTAGATGAGCTGTTGCGCGAGCTTCCCGAGACGTTCGTATCGTCGCGAAGCGTTATGTGCCCCGAAAATTCGCGCGCGGGGCTTATGCGAAGGGTGGTAAAGCTTGCGGGCGGCGGCGCGGACCTGGGCGAGGGCGTAAGATTTTCACGTCCCGGCGGCTTTGTCATAATAACGCCCGAGGAGGGCGCGTCAAGCCTTTCGATATACGCGCAGGGCGAAACGAGCGAAGCGGCCGACGAATTATGCGACTTTTTCGACGGCCTGATACGCGGATATATCGGAGAAGACAGGCGCGGCGTCATTACAGGTTGATATTTGAACAGGGATATGTTATAATTACAAGAATAGACAATGGGTCCGGAAGGGACCGCGTTTAAAAATGAATATAAGCCCGTATCGAACGAAGAGATACGTCCCCGCGCCGCGGCGGCGGGGAGTCCTTGATGCGGGTTACATATACGGAATAATTTTTTAATAAATACGGAGGATTTTTTGTGGCAAAAAAAGAAAAACTGAAGATCATTCCCCTGGGCGGCATCGGTGAGATCGGCAAAAATATCACCGCGCTCGAATACGGAGGGGATATGATGCTCGTTGACTGCGGGATGGCCTTTCCCGAAGACGAGATGCTGGGCGTGGACCTTGTACTGCCCGACCTTACTTACGTTGTGAAGAATAAGGAGAAGCTTCGGGCGCTGGTGCTCACTCACGGTCACGAGGACCATATAGGCGGTCTGCCGTTTCTTTTACGGGACGTAAGCGGCGTCCCGATATATGCGACGAAGCTTACGCTGGGCCTTGTACGAAAGAAGCTTGAGGAGCATCCGAACATAAAGCGCCCGCGCCTGTCGACGATAAAGGCGGGCGACCGCATTAAGGCGGGCGTGTTCGAGATCGAGGCGATAAACGTAAATCACTCCATCGCGGACGCGGTGGCCTACGCGATTAAAACACCGGTCGGGACCGTGGTATTTACGGGCGACTTTAAGATAGATACCACGCCGATCATGGGCAAGATGACTGACCTTGCGCGCTTCGGCGAGCTTGGCAACGAGGGCGTGCTCGCGCTCTGCTGCGACAGTACGAATGTGGAGCGGCCGGGCTTCGCCATGAGCGAACGGAAGGTGGGCCTTGCTTTCGAGCGCATTTTCGCCGCGTCGCAGCAGAGGATAATAGTCGCTACGTTCGCGTCGAACGTGCACCGCGTACAGCAGATTATAAACGTCGCGGTAAAGAACGGGCGCAAGGTGGCCGTTTCGGGCCGTTCGATGGAGAACGTTATTGAGGTCGCACGGGAGCTCGGATATCTCGATATCCCCGAGGGCGAGATAATACCGCTTGATATGCTAAAGCGCTATCCGCCCGAGAAGGTGGTCGTGATAACGACCGGCTCTCAGGGCGAGCCTATGAGCGCGCTTTACCGCATAGCCTTCTCGGATCACAAAAAGGTCGAGATAATGCCGGGCGATACGGTGATAATCTCGGCGCTGCCGATACCGGGCAACGAAAAGCTCGTCAACCGCGTTATAAACGAGCTTGTCCATCTGGGCGCGCAGGTGATAAGCGAGAGCGCCGACGACATACACGTTTCGGGACACGCCTGCCAGGAGGAGATAAAGATACTTATAAATCTCGTGAAGCCGAAGTTCTTCATACCCGTACACGGCGAGCCGAGGCACCTGAATGCAAGCCGCAGCCTTGCGCAGTCGCTCGGGTATAAGTCGGAGGACATCATGATGATGGAGATAGGAAAGGTTCTGGAGCTCGACGAAAAGAGCGCGAAGTTCAACGGTACGGTGCCGTCGGGCAAGGTATTCGTCGACGGCCTCGGCGTGGGCGACGTCGGGAATATCGTACTGCGCGACAGGATGCATCTTGCGCAGGACGGCCTTATCGTGCTCGTGGTAACGCTCGACGAGGAGGGACGCATCGTCGCGGGGCCCGACGTCGTGTCGCGCGGCTTCGTATACGTGCGCGAGTCGGAGGCGCTAATCGAGGAGATACGCGAGGTGGCGCAGTGGGCCTTTGAGAATCCCGATAAGAAGACCGCCGCGGGCAAGGATAAGAAGAACGGCGACTGGGCGCAGAAGAAGAACAAGGTAAGAAGCGCCGTCGCGGAGGTCATATACGAGCGAACGAAGAGAAAGCCCATGATTCTGCCGATAATCATGGAAGTATAGAAGAGGAGAGAAACACCGAAAGGTGTTTCTCTCGCTTTTTACCGCCGTCTCCCGGCGGGGAAGAAGCTGCATTATCGCATACAAAGCCTTCCCCTCGCCGGGGAAGGTGGCACGGCGCCAGCCGTGACGGATGAGGGGCGTCCTTTTAAGCTCAAAATAAACTCTGCGTTTAAGCTTTTAACCTACCTTCCTCTTTACTTACAGGACGGTGTCCTGCTTTAACATCATTCTTTTTAGAACTCCGTTCTAAAGACTTTTGTCTCCTGCCGGAGGGGCCTACTTTTGGAAACAAAAGTAGCAAAATTTCCGAGAGGCCGCAGCCTCTCCGTCTCTCCGCTCCCTTGCTCCCGGCCACGCTCGCGCGGGCCTCTCCGCTCGGCGTTACTCCGCGTTTTTTCTACGCTTCTCCCACGGCAAAAAGGCGCAATTTACGCTTATACTTATAGTTGCCTCGATATGAGGCATCATTCGAGATAACTTCGCGCGTCATCAAATTCCGCGTCCGAGACGCTCCAAGTCTTTGGCTCCCGAAAGAAGTGACTCCGTCGGTTGCGCCGTGTCGGGCGCATCGTGCGCCCGTCTGATCGAGATTGCGTCATCTTCTGTTGATGAACGACGTCGAGGCCATAAAATCAAAGGGGGACGGGGGGAAATCGGCGCTAAGCGCTGATGTGAGCTTGCATTTAGAAGAAGCCCCGCGAGCCTCAGCCGATTTCCCCCGGAAATTTTGGTTCTTTTGTTTCCAAAAGAACCCCCGCGGGAGGCGACAAAAGTCTTTAGAACGGAGTTCTGAAAAGAATTGATGTTGAAGCAGGATGTGAAGGCGTAAGGAAGGGGAAAGATAGGTTAAATACTTGGCGCTGAAGCTTATTTTGAGCTTAAAGCAAATAATAAGGCGTAGCAGTGACAATCCCTCAGTCGGCTGCGCCGACAGCTCCCGCCGGGGTCCTCAAAAAATACGTCTGCGGATTTTTTGGGGTGGATTGAACAAGGGAGCTAAGACGGGGGACGCACGCGCCGTTGGCGCTGCCCCTCATCCGGCCGCACGGCGGCCACCTTCCCCCCGAGTAAACACTGATTTAATCTATATGTCGAATGTGGTAAAATAGAGTTGAGGTGAAAAGTATGAACAGACAGCTCAGCT
>JAFWDJ010000030.1 GCA_017513095.1 Clostridia bacterium
GCAGCCGACGGATGCAATGTTATAACCTCCATCTCCGAGGGAGGTGGCAGCGCCGGCGGCGCTGACGGAGGGAGTTGTCTCCTCGTCTCCCTTCACAGGGTGTGGCAGTTTACATAATGCCTTCCCCTCGGGGGGAAGGTGGCGGCGAAGCCGTCGGATGAGGGGCAGCGCCATCGGCGCGTGCGTCCCCTCGTCCTTCGTGTTGTTTTCACGGCGCGCGCCGCCGCATAATACCCACTTGAAAAAATCGCGTTCCTATTATAAAATAAAAATATACCAGGCGGGGAGGTGAAGGCTGTGGCGGACTCTCAGATAACGAAGCGCGTGCTTGCGGAAGCAATAAAAAAGCTCATGGAGCACAAGCCTCTTTCAAAAATATCGGTAGGCGACATTGCGCAGCAGTGCGGCGTGAACCGCCAGACCTTCTACTATCATTTTAAGGACAAATATGACCTTGTAAACTGGATCTACTATACGGAAACGATACAGTACATCGGCATACTCACGGACAAGGAAGCGTGGGCGGAGGGCCTTATACGCCTCTGCCGCTATATGCAGGACAACAGGCGCTTTTACATGAACGCCTTAAACACGCCCGGCCAGAATTCGTTCCCCGAATACCTCACGCAGTATCTTCACGAGCTCGTGGCGGTGCTCTTTTCGGGCCTTCTCGAACGCGGCGACATAACAAAAAAGCAGCACGACGTAATAAGCGACTATTATACCTTCGCGATAGTCGGCGTTATCTCGAAATGGGCCAAAAACGGCATGAAGGAGCCGCCCGAGGAGTTCATCGGCACGATACGCGATCTTACGTTCCCCGCGTTTATAAAAAAAGAGTAAAAAAATAGCCCTTCGGCGCGTTTTTATGCATGATTTGCGCGTATATATGCATAAATATTCAATATATGCATATCGGCGGAGCATTTCGCACAAACGCCGCCTAAAGAAATGCGCTCTTTTGCTCACAATGCAACAAGTTGAAATATTTTTATAAAAACACTTGAATATTTATGCACCGGAGTCTATAATGTAACATATCAGCCAAAAGCTTATCCCCGACCGAAAATTTTCCGCCTCGGAAGGGGTCAGATATAAGACCGCGCGGCGGGCGGTCACGGAGGACAAAATGAGCGAACAGAAATTCAAAAAAGTAGTACTTGCTTATTCGGGCGGTCTCGACACTTCCATAATCATTCCGTGGCTTAAAGAAAACTACGGCTGCGAAGTAATCGCCGTAGCCGGCAACGTGGGCCAGGACAAGGAGCTTTCGGGCCTCAAGGAGCGCGCTATAAAGACGGGCGCGTCGAAGATATACATCGAAGATATAACCGACGAATTTGTCGACGAATACATAATCCCCACGATGCAGGCAGGCGCGATTTACGAGAACACCTACCTTCTCGGCACCTCGTTCGCACGTCCGCCCATCGCGAAGCGCATAGTTGAGATAGCGAAAAAAGAGGGCGCCGACGCCATCTGCCACGGCTGCACCGGCAAGGGCAACGACCAGGTACGCTTCGAGCTTACGATAAAGGCTTTCGCTCCCGAAATGCCGATAATCGCTCCCTGGCGCATATGGGACATCAAGAGCCGCGACGAGGAGATAGACTACGCCATCGCAAAGAACGTGCCGATAACCTTAACGCGCGAGACGAACTACTCAAAGGATATGAACCTCTGGCATCTCTCCCACGAGGGACTCGACCTTGAGGACCCCGCAAACGAGCCGAACTACGATAAGATACTCGAGCTTTCGGTAACCCCCGAAAAGGCTCCCGATGTACCGACCTACGTTTCCATCGACTTTGAAAAGGGCGTGCCCGTTGCCGTTGACGGCGAGAAGATGAAGGCGTCCGAGATAATCAGAAAGTTAAACAAGCTCGGCGGCGCGAACGGCATCGGCATCATAGACATCGTCGAGAACCGCCTCGTAGGCATGAAGTCGCGCGGCGTATACGAGACTCCCGGCGGCACCATCCTCTACCGCGCGCACGAGCAGCTTGAAATGATCTGCATAGACAAGGACACGATGCACACGAAGCAGATGCTTGCGCAGAAGTTCGCAGAGCTCGTATACGACGGCAAGTGGTTCACCCCGCTTCGCGAGGCTTTGAGCGCGTTCGTAACGGAGACGCAGAAGAACGTGAACGGCACCGTAAAGATGAAGCTCTACAAGGGCAACGTGATCCCCGCGGGCGTGACCTCCCCCACCTCGCTCTACGATGAGGAAGTGGCTACCTTCGGCGCGGACAACATCTACAACCAGGCCGACAGCGCGGGCTTTATCAATCTTTTCGGCCTGCCGATAAAGATCAAGGCAATGCTCGACGAAAAGCGCGGCAACTAAAATTTTGCAGAACAAAAATCGAAAATATCATAAGAGGCGGCGCGTTCGCCTCTTATCCTATATAGAAGAAAACTTAAAAATATAGGAGAAAGCATATGAAAATGTGGGCGGGACGCTTTCAAAAGGAGATAGACAGCGACGTAAACGACTTCAACTCCTCGATATCCTTCGACAAGCGTCTGTATAAACAGGACATAACCGGCTCCATGGCGCACGCGGCCATGCTTGCGGAGCAGGGCATCATAACAAAGGAGGAGGCCGCGGCGATAACAGCGGGCCTTCTTGAGATAATGGCCGAAATAGAGGCCGACGACTCTATTCTCTCCGCCGACGCGGAGGACATCCACATGAACGTGGAGGCGCTTCTGACCAAAAAAATCGGCCCCGCGGGCAAAAAGCTCCACACGGCGAGAAGCCGAAACGATCAGGTCGCCCTCGACGTGCGAATGTACGCGCGCGAGGAGTGCGGTAGTATTCGCGCGCAGCTTCTTTCGCTTCTTTCGGCGCTCGCAAAGCTCGCCTCAATGCACACGGCGACCGTCATGCCGGGCTATACGCACCTCCAGCGCGCGCAGCCTATAACGTTCGCGCATCATCTTATGGCCTACGCGCAGATGTTCTCGCGCGACGTGACGAGACTTAACGACGCGTACGCCCGCATGGACGAAATGCCCTTGGGAAGCGGCGCGCTCGCGACGTCCACGTTCCCCATTAACCGCGAAAGCGTAGCGGAGAAGCTCGGATTTTCCGATATAACGAAAAACTCGCTCGACGGTGTTTCCGACCGCGATTATCTTTTGGAGCTTACGTCCGCGATTTCGATAATCATGATGCATCTGTCGCGCTTCTCCGAGGAGATAATACTCTGGTGCTCGTCGGAGTTTTCGTTCATCGAGCTTGACGACGCGTATTCGACGGGCTCGTCGATAATGCCGCAGAAGAAGAATCCCGACATTGCGGAGCTCGTGCGCGGCAAGACGGGGCGCGTCTACGGCTCGCTTATAACGCTGCTTACAATGATGAAGGGACTGCCGCTTGCGTACAACAAGGATATGCAGGAGGACAAGGAGGCGTTCTTCGACGCGGCCGACACCGTGAAGATGTGCCTTAAGGTATTCACTCCGATGCTTGAAACGATGCGCGTAAAAGCCGACAATATGCGGCGCGCGGCCTCGGGCGGCTTTACAAACGCCACCGACTGCGCCGACTATCTCGCGAAGAAGGGTCTTCCCTTCCGCGACGCGTATAAGGTCACGGGGCAGCTCGTCCACGTCTGCATCGAACGCGGCATAGGACTTTCGGACCTTACCGTCCCCGAGCTTAAAGAATACTGCCCGCTGTTCTCCGACGACGTTTACGACGCCATCTCCCTCGACGCCTGCGTGGGCGGACGAAGGGTCATGGGCGGCCCCGCTCCCGAGTCGGTACGTAGGCAGATAGATATAATTTCGGTATTTATAGAAAATCAAACGAGAGGTGACTTAAAATGATAAAAGCAGGTATCATAGGCGCAACGGGTTACGCAGGCGTGGAGCTCCTTCGGCTCCTTTTATCCCATCCCGACGTTGAAGTGGCGGCGATAAGCTCCGTAAGCTTTGAGGGAAAGCCCATATCGGAGATTTACCCTTCGCTCTATCAGATAGACGACATGACGCTCGGCAATCAGGAGGACGTAATAAAGAAGTGCGACGTCGTTTTCGCCTCGCTTCCGCACGGACTTTCCGAGGAGATGGGCAGAAAGTGCTTCGACGCCGGCAAGGTATTCATCGACCTCGGCGCAGACTTCAGACTTGACGCCGCTGACGTTTATACGAAGTGGTACGGCAAGGAATACAACATTCCCGACATACACAAGGAAGCCGTATACGGCCTGTGCGAGATATTCCGCGACGATATAAAAAAGCACCGTCTCGTGGGCAACCCCGGCTGCTATCCGACTAGCGCGGCGCTCGCGCTCGCACCCGCGTTAAAGGGCGGCTTCATAGAGACTAAGGGCATTATCGTCGACTCGAAGTCGGGCACGACCGGCGCGGGACGCGGCCTTTCGCAGAATCTCCACTACGCCGACTGCAACGAGAGCTTCGCTCCCTACAAGGTGGCAAATCACCGCCACACGCCCGAGATAGAGCAGACGCTCTCGAAGATCGCGGGCGAGCCCGTAAAGATCACCTTCGTACCGCACCTTCTGCCGATAAACCGCGGCATCGTATCGACCGTTTACGCCGATATAAAGAGCGGCACGTTCGAGGAGATCTACAAGGCATACGTTGACTTCTATAAGGACGAGCGCTTCGTTCGCGTACTGCCGCTCGGCAAGATAACGAACTTAAAGGAAGTGCGCATGTCCAACTACTGCGACATCTCGCTCTTTTACGATAAGGAAGCGGGCAAGCTCATCATCGTGTCCGCGATAGACAACATGGTAAAGGGCGCCGCGGGTCAGGCTATCCAGAACATGAACATAATCTGCGGCTTCGACGAGGCGGCGGGACTTGGCATGATACCGCCGGCGTTTTAAAAATTATCACGGCAGAAAATCTTTTTGGCATACGGCCTTAGGGGGGCTCATATATGAAAAAAGTAACGGGCGGCGTCTGCGCCGCAAAAGGCTTTCGCGCCGCGGGTATGCATTGCGGCATAAGAAAAGACAAATCGCGCTTTGACCTCGCGCTCATCGCGGCCGACAAAGTCTGCACGGCGGCGGCGCTCTATACGACGAATAAGGTAAAGAGCGCGCCGATATACGTAACGAAGAAGAATCTTTCCGACGGGCGCGCGATGGCCGTCGTCGCAAATTCGGGCAACGCGAACGCATGTGTTACGGGCGGCGAGGACGCGGCGGAGCGTATGTGCGCGGCCGCGGCAAAGGCCTTAGGCATTTCGGCCTCGGACGTTATCGTGGCTTCGACCGGCGTTATCGGCCAGCCGCTTCACGTTGAATTTATCGAATCGGGCATGAAGGAGTGCGCAGGGAAGCTTTCGGCTGACGAAAGCGGCGCGAACGACGCGGCGAAGGCGATAATGACGACGGACACCTTCAAAAAAGAGGCCGCCGTTGAATTTGAGCTTGACGGACATACGGCGAGGATCGGCGGCATGGCAAAGGGCTCCGGCATGATAAGCCCCAAAATGGCCACGATGCTCTGCTTTATAACTACCGACGCGGCAATTTCTTCTCAAATGCTTGAAACGGCGCTTCGCGACATAACCGACCGCACGTTCAACTGCGTGAGCGTCGACGGCGACACGAGCACTAACGACACCGTTGCCGTAATGGCAAACGGCCTTGCGGGCAATACGGAGATCACCGCCCCCACAGCGGCCTTCGACGCGTTTAAAGCGGCTCTTTTATCCGTCTGCACCTCGCTTTGCAAGGACATGGCAAAGGACGGCGAGGGCGCGACGAAGCTTCTCGAATGCCTTATCACCCATGCTCCGAGTGAACAAGTTGCGCGCGTGCTTGCGAAGTCCGTTATAAACTCCTCGCTCGTTAAGACCGCGTTCTTCGGCGCGGACGCGAACTGGGGAAGAATACTTTGCGCTTTAGGCTACGCCGACGCACCCTTAAAGGTCGACCGCGTAAAAATAGAGCTTTCGTCCCCCAAGGGCACGATACTCGTGTGCGAGAACGGACAGGGCGTCGACTTCTCCGAGGAAAAGGCGAAGGAAATACTTTTGGAAAACGAGATAAAGGTGCTCATAGACCTCTCTGACGGCGACGCCTCGGGCGAGGCGTTCGGCTGCGATTTAAGCTACGAGTACGTAAGAATAAACGGCGATTACAGAACGTGATTGGAGGTATAAAAATGTCAGACGTATCCTTTGAGCGTTCCCACACGCTCGTTCAGGCGATACCTTATATACAGCAGTTCCGCGGCAAGACCGTAGTCGTTAAATACGGCGGCAACGCGATGGTAAGCGAGCAGTTAAAGTACGACGTTATAAGCGATATCGTGCTTCTGTCGCTCGTGGGCATTCATATCGTGCTCGTGCACGGCGGCGGCCCCGAGATAAACCAGATGCTGAAGCGCGTAGGCAAGGAGAGCAAATTCATAAACGGCCTTCGCTATACCGACGCCGAGACGATGGACATCGTTAAAATGGTGCTCTGCGGCAAGGTAAACAAGGAGCTCGTTTCGCTCATCGAGCAGCGCGGCGGCAAGGCGATGGGCCTTTCGGGACTCGACGGCAATATGTTAAGAGCAAAGAAGCTCGAAAAGGACGGCGTTGACTACGGCTTCGTCGGCGACATAACCGAAGTTGACCCCGACGTTATTAAAACGGCGCGCGACGGCGGCTACGTGCCGATAATCGCAACGATCGCGGCGGGCGTAGACGACGGGAACGCCTACAACATAAACGCGGACACCGCGGCGGCGGAGATCGCCATCGCGCTCGGCGCGGAGAAGCTTATACTTCTTACCGATATAAAGGGACTCCTTCGCGACAAGGACGACGAAAGCACGCTCATCCCCGTAGTGCGCGCGCACGAGGTCGACGCATTAAAGGCCGAGGGCATAATCTCCGGCGGCATGATACCGAAAATAGACTGCTGCGTGAACGCCATGAAGGGCGGCGTAAAGCGCACGCATATCATAGACGGACGCGAGCGCCACTCAATTTTAGTGGAGCTTCTCTCCGACGAGGGCATAGGAACCATGTTCATAAACGAATAGGATGTGAAAAAAATGAGCTTTAACGATATAAAGAAAATAGCCGACAACTCCCTTATGAATACGTACGGCCGCTTCCCCTTATGCGCGGCCTCAGGAAAGGGCGCGCGCCTTATCGACACCGACGGGCGCGAATACATCGACTTCGCAAGCGGCATCGGCGTAAATTCGCTGGGATTTTGCGACGACGAATGGGCCGACGCGGTATCGGCGCAGGCACATAGGTTAAATCACGTGTCGAACCTCTATTACAGCGACGTAAACGTGGAGCTTGCCGATAAGCTTACGCGCCTTACCGGCTTTTCGCGCGTATTCTTCGCAAACGGCGGCGGCGAAACTAATGAAGGCGCGATAAAGCTTGCGAGAAAATACAGCTTCGACAAGTACGGCGCCGGCAGACATACGATCATAACGCTTCGCAATTCGTTCCACGGCCGCACCGTGACCACGCTTTCCGCAACGGGACAGGACGTTTTCCACAACTTCTTCTTCCCCTTCACCGAGGGCTTTAAATATACGCCCGCAAACGACATAGATGCTCTCCGCGCCGCCGTTGACAAGACGGTCTGCGCCATAATGATAGAGGTAGTGCAGGGCGAGGGCGGCGTAAATCCGCTGAGTCCCGAATTTACGGCCGAGGTATTCAAAATCGCGCGCGAAAACGACATTCTCGTCATAGCCGACGAGGTCCAGACGGGCATCGCGCGCACGGGCAAGCTGCTTGCGAGCGAATATCTGCCCGAAAAGCCCGACGTCGTAACGCTTGCGAAGGGACTGGGCGGCGGCCTTCCGATAGGCGCAATGCTCTGCGGCGAGCACTTAAAGGACGTTTTGGGCCCCGGCACGCACGCCACCACCTTCGGCGGCAACCCGATAGTAAGCGCGGGCGCGCTCGTCGTGCTCTCGCGCGTATCGAAGCCCGGATTTTTAAACGAGGTGCTTAAAAAGGGCGACTACATAAGAGAGAAGATCGCGGCGATGAACAATCCGCATCTTACCGCGACGCGCGGTCTCGGCCTTATGATAGGCATAAAGGTAGAGGGCATGTCGCATAAGGAGCTCTGCGCAAAGCTCATCGACGCGGGTCTGCTCGCGCTGACCGCGGGCGGCGATACGTTAAGACTTCTGCCGCCGCTTACGATATCGTATGAGGATATCGACGCGGGTCTTGAAATAATAAAAAAGGTACTCGGTCAGATAAAATAGAAGGAGGCGGGAACGCATGAAACATTTATTAAAGCTTTTAGACCTTTCAAAGGACGAGATATTCGAGATACTCGAGCTTGCCGACGAGCTTAAAAAGAAGCAGAAGGCCGGCATAGAGCATCACTACTTAAAGGGCAAGAGCCTCGGCATGATATTCCAGAAATCCTCCACCCGCACGAGAGTGTCGTTCGAGGTGGGCATGTACCAGCTCGGCGGTCAGGCGCTCTTCTTATCGAAAAACGACCTTCAGATAGGACGCGGCGAGCCCGTGCAGGACACGGCGCGCACGCTTTCGAGATTCCTTGACGGCATTATGATACGCACCTACGGTCAGGACGAGGTCGAGAATCTTGCGAAATACGGCTCCATCCCGATAATAAACGGACTTACCGACTTCGCTCATCCGTGTCAGGTATTGGCCGACCTTCAGACGATACGCGAATACAAGGGCGGCTTCGACGGCAGAAAGCTTACGTTCATCGGCGACGGCGCGAACAATATGGCGAACTCGCTCATCGTCGGCGGCCTCAAGGCCGGCATGAGCGTGGCGATAGCAACGCCCGACGCGTATCAGCCCGATAAGAGCGTACTCGATTTCGCAAAGGCATACGGCGACAAGCTCCTCGTTACGAGCGATATCGCGAAGGCCGCGAAGGACGCCGACGTACTCTATACCGACGTTTGGGCAAGCATGGGCATGGAGGCCGAGGTCGAGGAGCGAAACCGCGCTTTTAAGTCTTTCCAGATAAACGCCGAGGTCATGAAATACGCAAAGCCCGACGCAATAGTTCAGCACTGCCTGCCCGCAAAGCGCGGCCAGGAGATAACCGACGAGGTAATCGAGGCGCACGCCGGCGAAATATTCGACGAGGCCGAGAACAGGCTGCACGCGCAGAAGGCCGTTATGGTCAAGCTGATGGCTTAAAAGCTTTTCGAAATCGTTAAAAGGAGGCGCCGCCGTTATGAAAAGACGCGACAAGACGAATTATTATCTCGATATAGCGCAGACCGTCGCCTCGCGCGGCACGTGCCTCAGGCGCAATTACGGCGCTATTATCGTAAGTCACGACCAGATAATCTCCACGGGCTATACGGGCGCGCCGCGCGGACGCGAGAACTGCTGCGATCTCGGCTTCTGCCTTCGAGAGAAGATGAACATACCGCGCGGTGAACGCTACGAGATGTGCCGAAGCGTCCACGCCGAGGCGAACGCGATAATCGCCGCCGCGCGCGATCTTATGATAGGCGCGACGATGTACGTCGTGGGCCTCTACGCGCAGACGGGCGAGCTTGTGAGCGACTCGAACTCCTGCCAGATGTGCAAGCGCATGATCATAAACGCGGGCATAAGCGAAGTCGTCTTTCGCCGCAGCGAAAACGACTTTGAAAAGATACGCGTCTGTGACTGGATCGAAAACGACGATTCGCTGAACGAAAAATTCGGATATTAAAAAAGCGGGCTTTCGCCCGCTTTTTTATATGCGGGGAAGCGCCGAATAATCTTGAGTTACTCTTTAGCCGGGCATAGCATTTTGTGCCGGAGGCCATCTCCATCGGCGAAGCCGATGGAGTCACTTCTATCGGGAACCGAAGACTTGGAGCGGCTCGGCCGCGGAATTAAATTGAACGCAAAGATATCTCGAATGATGTTTCATACCGAGGCAACTATGAGTAAAAGCGAAAATTGCGCCTTTTTGCCGTGGGAGAAGGCAAAAGTCAACTCTAAGTAACGCCGAGCGGAGAGGCCCGCTTGCGAGGCCGGGAGCGAGGGAGCGGAGAGACGGAGAGGCGGCAGTCTCTCGGAAATTTTGGTACTTTTGTTTCCAAAAGTACCCCCGCGGGAGGCGACAAAAGTCTTCAGAACGAAGTTCTGAAAAAGAATTATGTTAAAGCAGAACGGGAAGGTGATAGTAAGGCGAAAGATAGGTTGAAATCTTGGCAATAAAGCTTATTTTGAGCTTAAAGTATAAATAGAGCAATGCAGTGACAATCCCTCAGTCTGCTTCGCCGACATCTCCCTCGGGGAGGGAGCCAATACGGGGAACGCACGCGCCGTTGGCAGCAAAAAAGCGGGCTTTCGCCCGCTTTTTCATAATTTTTCATACATAAAATTCCTCCAGGTCGTCGAGGCGCACGCAGCCGAGGCGGCCGCCCTTGTCTCTGTACATCGCGCCGCAGTCGACGTTTATAAAGCTGTCGGTCTTAATTATGCGGCCCGTGTACTTCTTTCCGAACTCGAACGTCGGCGTGTGGCCGAAAACGAGTATCCTGTCGTCGTATAGCTTCTCTCCCGGCTCATGGCTTGAAAGCAGATAGTCAAAAAGGCGGTAATCGCCGGGCTCCTTATTCTTATCGAAGTCGGAAAGGCCGCTGTGCGTCAAAACGAAGTTTCGGTCCTTCACGGTGAGCTCCTCGTAAAGCGTGAACTCCTCGAGATACTCGCGCACGCTCTCTTGCTCCTCGGGCGAAAGCTCCATATACTGCTCAAATACCGTGCGTCCGCCCGACTTTAAAAACTCCGCGAGCGCGTCCATCGTATTCTCGTCGAGGCCCTTGTAAAAATTCGTCTTATCGGCGTCGGGCGCTATCTTCGATATGCATTCGCTGAAGCGAAACTCCTTATAGCCCATCAGCGGGAAGACGTTAGTGCGCGTCATCAGGTCAAAAAGAAGCGCGATCGGGTCCTCGTCCCCGCCGATAACGTCGCCCGTCAGAAACACCATATCCGTACTCTTTAAATCTATCTCGCATATAAGCTTCTTCCAATCGTTTAAGCATCCGTTAAGATCTCCGGCAACGTATACCATAAAAATTCACCTCGCAGTTTATCTATACTTTAATATTACCCATATCCCAATAAAAAAGCAACCTCGCAATTTTCTTTTTCATTTGCTCTATCCGACTGTTTTTGATATAATATCGATATATCGCCTTTTTACATACGTTTTTCAAACAAAAGGGCTGAATTTCACAAAGCGGCGGAGACAATGAACACGAACAACTTTTTTATAATGCCGAAAATTTCATACGAGATACTTATGCGCGCATCCGAGGACGCGCTTCGCGCGCTTATCGCGCTCGAGCAGTCGCCCGGCGTCTCCTTTGAGCGGCTTTCAAAGGAGCTCGGCTTCGACGCGCAGCGCCTTACTTCGGCGCTCGGCTTCTGGCGCGCCGAAAACGTACTGTCCGACGCGGATATCCCGCGCGCGCACTCGTCGGGGCGCTCCTCGCCCACGGCACACGAGCTTGCGGACAGCCTTTACAGCGCCGGATTTTCCTTCGCGACAAAGGAGGCGGAGGGGCTTTGGGGCACGCTGTCGCGGCCGGAGCTTGACGCGCTTCACCGCGCGCACAATGAGCTCGGGCTTTCGATAGAGTCGATAGTGCTTCTTTTGCGCCGTTTAAAGGAAACGGGCGCGACGGGACTCAGGCAGTTCGAGCGCGCCGCGCTCGACTGGTCGAAGCGCGGCATCACCGACGCGAAGGCGGCGGAGGCGCATATAAGCGCGCTCGGCCGCGCCGACGAATACGCGGAGCATATCGCGAAAACGCTCGGGCTCTCCTACGCCGCGCTGAGCGCGTCCGAAAAGCGAGTGATCGCCTCGTGGCCCGGGCTTTCTGTAAGCGACGAGGATGTGCTCGACGCGTACAGGCGCAGTCTGCCGTATACGAAGGGCAACAGCCCTATCGCGTATATGAACAAGATCCTTCAAAAGAACACGGACACGAAAAATACGGCCGCTGTAAGCGACGCAGAAAAGGAGAAGCCTGCACCCTCCCGCGGCGAGGTCAAAAAGCGCTACGACCATGAAAAAATACGCCAATGGAATCTTGAATATTTAAAACGTCTTAAGGATGAGGACATATGAGCATAAGATATTCAAAACAGATATTCAAAAACGTGAACGACGCCTTCGAGCAGCGGCGCGCCGAGGCCGTTTCGCGCCGGAGCGCGCACAGGGCCGAGGCCGCGCAGAAGAACGCGAGGTTCGCCGCCATTGAACGCGAGCTCTCGCAGACCGCGTCCGGGCTTATCGGGGCTGTCGCGTCGGGCGATAACGCAAAGGCGGCGGCCGAGGCCGCACGCGAAAAGAGCCTCGCCCTGCAAAAGGAGCGCCGCGCGCTGCTTTTAGAGTACGGCTATCCCGAGGATTATCTCGATTTAAAGTATACGTGCGAAAAGTGCAAGGACGCGGGCTTTACGGGCTCCGAGATGTGCTCCTGCTACAGACGCGCGCTGAATGAGGAGGCGCACAAGACGTTCAATCTTTCCGTGCATATGCCGAACGCCACGTTCGAGACCTTCGACACGTCGCTTTATACTGGCGAAACACCGCCGAATATGCCAAATCCACGCGAAAGATCAGAGCTTGTTTTAAACGCCTGCAGAAAATTTGTGCACAACTTCGGGAAGTCGGGCTGGAATCTTATCTTCACCGGCAAGAACGGGCTCGGCAAGACACATCTGTCGAGCGCGATAGCTCATTCGCTCATCGACGAGGGGTACGACGTCGTATATGAGACGGCGGGCGTAATC
Organism: Clostridia bacterium; assembly: GCA_017513095.1. Classification (GTDB taxonomy): domain Bacteria; phylum Bacillota; class Clostridia; order Oscillospirales; family RGIG577; genus RGIG577. Next base: position 12,767 of record JAFWDJ010000030.1, read on the forward strand.
TTCTCACTTATGGAGGATATGCGCTTCGGCCGCGCGACGGAGGAGGCGGAATACCGCACGGAGCGCCTTAACGAATGCGACCTTCTCATTATAGACGATTTGGGCAGCGAATTTACGACCCAATTCGTCCGCTCGGCGCTCTTTTCGATAATAAACGGCCGCCTTATGAACAATAAAAGCATGATAATCAGCACAAATCTGCCCATCGAGGCCATAAGCGAGCTCTACGACGAGCGCATCTATTCGCGCATAGCCGGAAACTTCACCGTGCTGGAGCTCTACGGCGAGGATATTCGCCTTGCGCTGAAAAATAAATAATGAATTATTGAGCAGGAAACGCCTTGCCGCGTTTCCTGCTTTTTTATCGTCTCCCAAGCCGTGTCGGGCGCACCGTGCGCCCCCCGTATTGCCTTCCCCATCGGCTGCGCCGTGTCGGGCGCACCGTGCGCCCGCCAAAGCCTTCCCCTCGGGGGGAAGGTGTCTGCGGGCAGACGGATGAGGGGTAGCGCCAACGGCGCGTGCGTCCCCCGTCTTAGCTCCCTTGTTCAATCCACCCCAAAAAATGTTTGCATTTTTTGAGGACCCCGGAGGGAGCTGTCAGCACAGCCGACTGAGGGATTGTAACCACTTTGCCCTATTATTTGCTTCAAACTTATTGAGAAGCCTTTTTATAAGTCTTTAACCCATCTTCCGCCTAACCGACGCCTTCACATCCTGCTTCAACATTATTCTTTTTTAGAACTCCGTTCTAAAGACTTTGGTCTCCTGCCGGAGGGGCCTACTTTTGGAAACAAAAGTAGCAAAATTTCCGGGGGAAATCGGCTGAGGCTCGCAGGGCTTGAGAGAATTGCAATCTTCCTGCAGCGCTTAGCGCCGATTTCCCCCCGTCCCCCGTTCTGCCACCCCCACAACCACCCCAAAAAATGCATACATTTTTTGAGGACCCCGGAGGGAGCGAGCGTATTTTTCGGGGACCCCGGTTTACGCCCTCGAAGTCATTCATCAACAGTAGATGACGCCTTCAAAATCAGACGGGCGCACGATGCGCCCGACACGGCTTGGCCGGTGGAGATACTTTCAGCGCACAAAAAGCCTTCCCCCGGGGGGAAGGCAATATAGGGGGCAATGCTCCCCTCGCATACAAAAAGACCGCCTCGCGTGAGGCGGTCTTTTCAACATCGTTCATTATTCTACCGTAACTGATTTCGCAAGATTCCTCGGCTTATCCACGTCGAGGCCGCGGCTTAAGCTCAGATAATAGCCCAGAAGCTGCAGCGGTATGACGCTCAGGCTTCCCATAAAGTGCGCGTCCACGTTCGGGATATACGTCACAAAGTTCGACGTATCCTCGATGTTGTAGTGGCCATAGCTCGTAACGGCGGCGAGATACGCGCCGCGCGCCTTGCATTCGACCATATTGGACATCGTCTTCTCGTAAAGGGACGGCTGCGTGAGCACGCCGATAACGAGAGTGCCGTCCTCGATCATGCTTATCGTGCCGTGCTTCAGCTCGCCTGCGGCATAAGCCTCCGAATGGACGTACGATATCTCCTTCATCTTGAGGCTGCCCTCGAGCGATACGGCATAGTCGATGCTTCTGCCGATGAAGAATACATCGTGCACGTTCACGAACTTCGCCGCGAACCACTGGAGCTTATCCTTCGTTTCGAATATCTTCTCTATCTTTTCGGGCAGCGTGTAAAGCTCGGAAATATAATAGGCGTACTTGTCGGCGTCAAGATGTCCGCGCACCGCCGCGAAGTGTATCGCGATGAGATACGTCACGATGAGCTGCGTTGAATACGCCTTCGTCGTAGCCACGGCAATCTCGGGACCGGATACGGTATACACAACGTAGTCCGCCTCGCGCGCGATGGACGAGCCCACAACGTTTACAATGGCCAGCGTCTTTAAGCCCTTGTCCTTCGCCTCTCTTAAAGCGGCAAGGCTGTCGGCCGTCTCGCCCGACTGGCTTATAACGATAACGAGGCCGTTCTTGTCGAGGATGGGGTTGCGGTACCTAAACTCCGACGCGAGCTCCACTCTTACGGGTATGCGCGCCAGATCCTCTATAACGTACTGCGCCGCCATGCCCACGTGCCACGCCGAGCCGCAGGCCGCGATATATATCTGCGATATCTTCTTTATGTCCTCGTCGGAGATGCCGACGCAGCTGAAGTCTATCCTTCTGTCCTTGCCTTCGCCCTTAATTATGCTGTTGAGCGTGTCGGTTATCGCGCGCGGCTGCTCGTGTATCTCCTTCATCATGAAGTGCTCGTAGCCGCCCTTTTCGGCCGCTTCGGCGTCCCACGTTATCTCAACGAGCTCCTTTTCAAGCGGCTCGCTGTCGATGTTGTAAAACTCCGCCGTGCCCTCTTTAAGGCAGGCAATCTCCATATTGCCTATGTAGTACACGTGCTTTGTATACTTGAGTATCGCCGGCACGTCGGACGCAACGTACGTCTCGCCGTCGCATATGCCTATGATCATCGGCGAATCCTTTCTCGCCGCCCATATCTCGTCGGGATGATCCTTGAACATGAGCACAAGAGCGTACGAACCTCTCACGCGCACCATTGCCTTCGCGATGGCCTCGCCGGGCGGGCACTTGTACTTCTTGTAATAATAGTCGACAAGCTTTACCATTACCTCGGTATCGGTCTCCGAATAGAACTTATAGCCCTTGCGAAGGAGCTTGTCCTTCATCTCCACGTAATTCTCGATTATGCCGTTATGTACGCCCACAACGCCCGAATCGTCAACGTCCGTGCCCGAAATATGGGGATGAGCGTTCGTTTCGCTCGGCTCGCCGTGAGTCGCCCAGCGCGTATGGCCTATGCCCGTCGTGCCGTGGATTGCCTTGCCCGAGTCCGTTTTCTCGAACAGCTCCTTAAGCTTGCCCTTGGCTTTTACAACTTCGAAGTTGCCGTTTTCGTCGCGCACGGCGATGCCCGACGAGTCGTAGCCGCGGTATTCGAGCTTGGAAAGTCCGTCCAAAAGTATCGGCGCGGCGTCATGCCTTCCTATAAAGCCTACGATTCCACACATACTGTTTTCTCCTTTATTTATCAGCCTTCAAAGGTGATATTCTCGCGTTTTCCTTCGAGGATATCGGCAATCCTTCGGCTCGTCTGTCCGTCGCCGTACGGGTTGCTTGCCGTACTCATGGCGCGGTATAGTTCATCTTCTTCCAAAAGCGACTTGAACGTGCGGTAGATGTTCTCCTCCTCCGTACCGACAAGCTGAAGCGTACCGGCGCGGATGCCCTCGGGACGCTCGGTCGTGTCGCGCATAACGAGCACGGGCTTGCCGAGCGAGGGCGCCTCCTCCTGTATGCCGCCGGAGTCGGTGAGGATAAGATAGCTTTGAGCCATAAAGTTATGGAAATCAAGCACGTCAAGAGGCTCTATTATACGGATGCGCTCGTCGCCGCCGAGCTCTTCGTTGGCCGTTTCGCGCACCACGGGGTTCATATGTATCGGATATATCGCCTTTATATCGGAGTGCTCGTCGCAAACTCTGCGGATGGCCCGAAACATATTGCGCATGGGCTGTCCCAGATTTTCACGGCGATGAGCTGTAATTAAGATGAGTCTGCTCCCCTTCGCCCATTCAAGCTGCGGATGCGTATAATCCGCGCGAACGGTGGTCTTTAGCGCGTCTATCGCCGTATTGCCCGTAACGAAGATGGAATCCTCGGGCTTGCCCTCTCTTAAAAGGTTGTCCCTCGACGCCTTGGTCGGAGCAAAGTTATACTTGCTTATGATGCCCACAGCCTGGCGGTTGAACTCCTCGGGGAACGGCGAATAAATGTTGTGCGTGCGAAGGCCCGCCTCAACGTGTCCCACGGGGATCTGCAGATAAAAGCACGCCAATGCCGTAACGAACGTCGTGGACGTATCGCCGTGCACGAGCACAACGTCGGGCTTTACCTCCTCAAGCACCTCTTTTATCTTAAGAAGGATATTCGAGGTGACGTCGAAGAGCGTCTGACGCTCCTTCATTACGGAGAGGTCGTAATCCGGCACGACGTTGAATGCGCCGAGCACCTGATCGAGCATCTGCCTGTGCTGACCCGTAACGCAGACTATCGTCTGTATGGAGGGTCTCGTTTTCAGTTCGTTTACAAGAGGACACATCTTTATCGCCTCGGGGCGCGTGCCGAAGACAAGCATTACTTTTTTCATCTTGATAGCCCTTTCTTTTATGAGGTCACACCATTTGGCATATAATATGACAAATAATTATTATATTTATTATATACCATAGATAATCCCAAACGCAATAGCTTAAAAAAATTACCGGTCAAAAAACTTTTTGCGCCCCCGCCGTCACGCTTCGGGGACTATTATATTATTCGCCCAATACGACTTTTTTTCGTCTTTTCTCTTTAAATAAAACTTAATTCGGTATTTCCCGGGCTCAAGGTTTTCAAAGACGCACCCGGGCTCGTCGCTGTAAGGCAATTGAGCCATAAGCCGCCCGTTTTTTTCGAGTTGAAAGGCCATTTGAACACCTTTTGTTTCTTTTAAATCCACCTTGAAATTTATTCTGTTCTTCGAAACGGTTTCCACGGCCGAATCGACAACCGCATCAAGCGCGGACGGTTTGCCGTTTATGCTCAGCCCGTTGCCGACAACTCTCGGCGCAGCGGGAAGATCCCACGGTATTACTATGTTGTGTTCGTGAAAGCTCACGACCGTATCGTTGTGCTTTATCAAGCATTTTACAAAATACGTATCCGCAGGGACACCGACAAACTCATGTGACGGACTGTTTTTCCATCCGGTCGTCTTTATCGGTGCTTTACCTCGCTGACCTATCTGAAATCTGTATATATATTCTTTTTCGGAATCGTTGTTTATCTCGACATTGAATATGAGCTTTCCTTCCTGCAGCAGAGTCTTTACGGAATTTTCCTCCTGCCGCAGCATATCATCATAATCCCTTACACGATAAACCAATACTCTTTGTACAAGGCCCACGTCCTTACGTATTATATCCTTCGGCCTGGGTATATGTATCACATTTTTATAGTCTTCGACGTGATAATTGTTTCGCGAAAACTCCTCTGCTGCCAAACGTGCCTTTTCCGACGAGCCGACCCCTACGCCGTCGCTGTCCGCAAGGGGTATCCTTATACTGTTTTCGCAAAGCTCTCTAAACGTAGTTACTTCAAAATCGGGGCTGCTCCTCAGAAACTCAAGAAGCTCTCCGAACTTTTTCTTCTTTTCCGTGTCGCCTCCGAAACACATAAATCTGTTATACTCATAGGACACTATCGGTTCTTTTCCGGATATGCGGTTTGTATCCAAAAACGAAAAGCTGTGAAACATAAGCTGGCAATAGGGAAAATCGTCTCTGCTTTTAAGTTCGGACAAAGCACATATTATATCTTCAAGAGACAGGCTGTCCAAATCCAGCTTTCTTATTATACCGCTCGAGTCTGCCACAGGCACAATGGGAAACTCCGTTATCCCATCTATGCTGCATACCTGAGATATCGTCGGCCATGCGGTAATTGCATTGTTTTTCTGCAAATAAAACAGGCTTGAATCAACCTTTATGCCGATCTCCTTCAATGCTTTCAGGGTATACTCATTTATTCTGTATGCCCCGGATCTAAACGATATAGGTCTTTCGTTTATGATTCTTTCTATGAACCTGCATCCCTGTTCAAGCCGCTCCTTCTGTTGCTCAAACGTCAGCTGATCAAGCCCGAATTCGCTGTGAGCAAAAGCGGCGTCACATTCCTTTTCGTGACAGTGAAGCCCTACTTCATGACCGCGCACATGCATATCGGCCATCACCCGGCTCATGTAATTCTCATACCCGGGGCCAAACGAATACGCTTCATACACGTTTACGAAGAACACGCCTTTCATGCCATGCTCTTCAAGAATATCCATTATGGCGTTTACACCGAAGTTCTCTTCTATGCCCCATTCGGTAAGATCGCCGCTTATCCTTAACGGCGTACCGTCGCGGTTATGCTCTGTATCAACAGTAATAATTACCTTCATCGGCGGCTTTTTTGCAGTTTTCTCATTGTTTTTAAAGCCTCGGCTTAAGCGCGTTCTCTTTTCACTGACCGAAAAAGGCTCTTCTTTCCTGTACCATCGGCCGTCGCGCACATCAGTAATCACGAACGCAATAACGTAATCTCCGCCGTCGCAAAGCTCAAAGGAGCATGACGTATCATATCCAGGCTCGGTCTTCACCAAAAGCAGGCCGTTATAATAAAGCTCGTACGTAAGAGTAAAGCCGTCGTTTAAATTTCGGATATCCACGCTGTAATCAAGCCGCCAGCCGTCAATATTTATTTTAGTCCCATAATATAAAATTTCCTCGAGAAGCTCTTCACATGGCACCGAAATTACCTCCGTTGACTGTCTGCGCACTCGTGCCACAGCAGGCTTATTTTATAATTATATCGTGATACCGCCGGATGATCCACGCTTCTGCGGATTCTCTCGGTTTCACGTAATGCTTTACCGTCCTGGACATTTCATATCACATCGCAGAGTAAACAGTCTTTTAACACATTATTTTTACAACAAAACGCACGAATCGCAATGGCGCTTATGACATACCAAACCTTAGAATGTTATTCTACTATTATTTTATGAAAACTCTTTGATGCTCTGTATTCATCCCACATAATAAATAGCTTAACAGAATACGTTCCACTCTCAAGATTATCAAATGTACATGAAACATTCGATGAATAATCAAAATGTCGTATTCTTTTTTTATCTACCTGGAGCTGATATGCAAAAAGCATATCCTCCCCCGATGTCCCCACATTCTTAACGTGTACTTGTATGCATTTTTCTTTCACAATTATCTCGACGGGATATTGTTTGAATATCTCAACGACCTCTTCCTTCGTTGGTACCTTAAATATCTTCTTTTTGCGCTTAGCTTTTGCAATGAATGTAATTTCTCTGTCCGCTTGCCAGCCATCCCTGTTATCAGTAAGCGTCCATTTTACGCGATATTCGCCTTCTTCATAAAGCGGCAGCTTTACGCGCGTTTCATGCGTATCCTTTACACTTTTAATCATGTCGCCCTTATGATAGAGCTCATAAGTCATAGTATAATCGTTGCTTGACAGATGCATATCGGCAATTATGTTCACATCCCAATCCTCTATCTCATAACAAAGAGACTCAAACGAAAAATCTCCCGCGCCCACGAGCTTGGGCATCGACGTATACGTAAATGCGCCCTCGCCCTCGAGTACGAGCGTATACGTGCCGCGCCCTTCGAATAAAAGCCGCGTATCTTCGTCCACAGAGGCCCTCTTTTGAGGGCTCTGCGCAAAGTATGCCGAAATGTGCCCCCTCCGCGTACGCTTGTCTGCGTGAAGAAGCACGCCGTCGTCCGTCCATTCGGCGCTCACGCCGTACATTATCCCAAACAGCTTGCTGCGCACGAAATCGGGATTGAACTCCGCAAGACCCGAGTGCGACTTGATGTTATCATTAATCGTGATATCATTTCGCTCATCGTCAAGGTCGAGCAACTTCAAAAATGGCTCGATATGCACGGGAAACTGATTATCGTTATGACTTGTAAGCAGATGAATATGCGTCTCTTCTTTGCGCCGGGAAAGAATATCAAACATAACACCGTCAAGCGCTTCATATGCTGCTTTTTTGTCGTGACTTCCTATCATAATATCAAGCGTGCGCTGATGGTTACTTGTCGTGTCTCCGTTTCTGTTTAAAAAAGTGGCTATCTTAGTCTGCGGCCCCATGCAAAGCACATGACCGTACCCTCCGCGCAGTCCGAAATAAAGGCTTGCCGTGCCTCCTTTCGATGAACCTACAGTTATAACGCGTTCTTTTTTTATTCCAAGTCTTTCGCGTATGCTTTCTATTATTTCAATCACTGTATCAGCCGCGCCGAAATCCATGTTTTCGCAAAGATAATACGTCCCCATTTCGCCGAGAGAGTCCTGTAAAAAAAGCTTATGGCACGGCACGTCCTTCAGCACTCTCATAAAGCTATACTGATGTTTTATCGGACTGTTCGCTGCCGGTATTGCGGAAAACGTGCAGATAAGCCAGGCATCCTCCCCTGCGTCAAGATATTCGTCGAGGATATAACCCATTTTATACTTCCCCTGTGAAAAACATTCATTTATCTGCATTTTGCCTATCTCCTTTGTCGTTTCTTTAGCATTGTGTCCTCTGCGCATAATAATTCGGAAAACAATATAAGTGTTTCCATCAACAGTCATTTCATATTAAAGCATACACATTCGACGCGGAGAAAGAGTATCTCTTCTTTCGGATGAATTATTATGCGTACCTTTGTCATCATTTCATTCTGCAAACTGTCTGAGATAATAAAAATACATAACTTTATTAACGAAAATCCTGCCCATTCTTGAAAGCGTCTTTTTTTCCAGTATATTTTCTTGCGCCCATAAAATAAGCTCTTTTCCGCAAAGCTTTTCAATCTCCCCGTCATAAGCATTCAATAAATCAGCCAACCCATAGCGGAACCACTGCATTAACCGTTCGTTATAATACGAGTTTTCGTCTTTGATTGCTTCAATCTCCTGTTCGCTTAATGAACACTTTTTTAATTGTCTGTTTTGCAGACTATATTCTTTTCTTTCTTGAAATATCGCTTCTTTTTCGCTTCTTATTTCGTCTATTGTCATGCTTGGTACTTTATTGATTTGCCCCGCTTGTACCAAATCATCCATCGCTTCATTGTTGCCTTCATATTCATAGGGAAGACTCGCTATGCTTGGATTCAATGCATACATTAAATCAAAGCGTATTTTCAAGTCGGGAAGACTCCTAAACGTTATAATCTTAAGTCTGAACATGTCTTTACTTTGACACGGCCCCCAATTTGGATTATCTAATTCGGGAGCTAAAAACTTCCCCATATGCGTACCATTTCTATAGAACAGATAGTGAATATCATATTTTTCTTCTAAAGATCTGCCGGGCAGTTTTTCTATTTCTCTCGTCATGTAGTATTCATGCGCTTGTTTTAATGCATTGCTTTTTATAGTGGATAACGGCTTAGAATCTGTCCATCTAATTAAATCTTCGATTTTATTAAACCGCTTATCTGTATGGATCATAAGCTTGGCATAAACTGCTCTTCCACATATGTCTCCGCAAGTACCGTCAAGTCTGAGCATATTATCCGTGTTGGCCTTATTGGAAGCACCTTCAAATATATACCATTCGCCAAACAGTGAGCTCATGGCGTTTGTCCATGATTCACTTTGTCTGATGGGCTGCTCTTCAATCGGCCATGCCTTATATTCCAACCCGGCGCTTTTTCCCACATAATAGCCAATCAATACATCGTCCAGCTGATTCACTTTTTCAACCGAAAAAATTCTGCTTTCCTTCTCCTTTTTCAATTCGTCGTCTAAACAAGAATATGCCGCTATTACTTCTCTGGTATCAAGACCGCCTGTAGCATCAAAGCTGATTCTTTTAAAATGGTCGTTTTTATAAATAATCCTTACATTATCGACTACTTCTTTCTTTGCCTTTAAGACTAACTCTTCATACTTTTCCTCTTCAAACGGCTCTTTAACTCTTAAATCGTCATATATCTCCTTATTTAAAATCTTTACTCCGCTTTTTGTTATTGAAAAGCATTCGTCTATTGGTTGTATATATGTATTTACAATCTCCATATCGCGCGCAAAATTCTGCTGATACGGCATATCGTTTCTATAAAGGTATGCCATCATTTTTTTGGTGTTTACCTTCATCTCTATTTTGTACTCGGACATGGCAAGCAACAGAAGATGATATCTGTTCGATACAATAAAACTATCATTTGCATCGTCTTTATAATAATAGAGCTTCGTCATACCAAAGTAGTCGGTTCCTATATAAATCTGCTCTTCGTCTTGATATATCAGGAAAAAGCAGCCCACAGAATCTGTTAATAGCCGTGGATCGTCTAACTTGTATGCATCGTTTTGCCCAAAAACAAACTCAGTATCCGTTCTGCCTGTACCTCCGAAAACAAAATCTACTTTTTTATTCTTCGTAACAGGCACAGTACTTATCATGCAAATATCCTTTAATAAACCATCGTTAAAATTCGGAAATACATGAAAACGCATGTTTTCTTTGTGTCCCAAGTTGTACAGCGATGTGGGATCCATATTATAACAAAGGCAAAAGTCTGCAAAGGGATATTTACGTTTATAGAAGCTGAGTTTCGGCGGCAAAGCAGACGTATCCCTATTCTCTTTAATCAGCTCCAGTTTTTCTGCCAGCTGGTTGTCCTTGTCAACAGTAATATAGATTGCTCCGCTCTTTTTCGCAAATTTGCCTGTTTTATTTCTTACAAAAACCCGCACATAAAAAGTTTCCACTATTTGTTGGCTATAGAATTCTTTTAAGTCCCACGTTCTTGTATTATCACTGTTATATTTTTCGTCCTTATAAACAAGATTGCTTTCTTGATAAAGATAGAAAAAATATGTCGCGTCACTTACCGGTTCGTCAAATGATACCCATGCTTTTAATATACCGTTTTCACAATCAGTATTTATCGTAAATCTTTCAATGGCCAATGTCTCCATACCAATGCCTCCTTGTTTAAGAATTAGATGTCATATTTAGTTGGCAGACGTTTTTATTAAATATGTGCCTTTTCATGCTCAAAATCAACGGCCAAAAATGTGCCGTATATTGCCTCAGGCGAAAAGCTTTCGCCGTCGATTTCGCTGTATAATATCGTTTTTTTCGGCCAGTCCATATTAACCTCCCCCGCGTATATCCCCGCGTTTTGGGCCTATTTCAGCTCTATTCTTAACGTAAGCGTCTTTATACCCTTTTCCCCCGCAAAATCAACGGCCAGAAGCGTGCCGCATCTCGCCTCGGGCACCCCGCCGAAAAGCCAGGTGCGCCACGGGTCCTCGCCCTCGCCCGTATACGTCGAAAGCACTGTCGGAACACTGCCGATGGGCGTTATTCTCGCCACGGGCTCGCCGCCTCGTTCGCACTCCCAGCCGCCTTCTGTCGGCGTCACTTCAACGCCGTCGGCTATGTGGTATATGAGCCTGAATGAGTGCGGCTTGTCTGATTTTATCTTATCTTCTATCTCAATTACATTCTCGTCTCTTAAATAACGGATCGTGCGCTCGTGCTCCACGCCCTTAAAACGCACCTCGCGGCCCGTTACGTACTGTACTGCACCGTTATCCTCGCCGCCGGTTATTTTCGTCTTGTAAGCAGCGCTGTCAATAAGCGGCAGATGATTGGGCTTCATGCCCCAGCCCTTGCCGTCTACGAAGAGCACGTTATGGCCGTATGACGTATATATATATTCCGTCATCGGATCCGTGTAGTTATAATCGCGGTTGCCTGCCTCGGTGATGAGCTCCCCCTTATGATATACAAGAAAGCTTAAATCGTCGTTGTGCTTGTGCGCTATGGAATGCGTGGCCGCAAGCAGCATCATCCATGTGCCGCTCCCGTCCATGCTCCAATCCTTTCTTATTATGCCGTAACCCGCTTCGCGGTAGAGCTTGAAAAGCCCGTCCGGCTTTTCGCCGTCGCGCCCTCCCGTTATGACGTAAAGATAATTGGGATTGGCGTTCCACAGCGGCTGCGTGCGCACGCGCTGCTTCGAGTCGCCTATCGAGGGCAGCTCGCCGTTCGGCATCGTTATCCACATGACGTATTCTGCCATACGGTCCATAAGCGACGTCATATCGCGCGAAAAATCGGCGTCCTCGTTCCTGTATGCCAGCGCGAACCAGTATATGCTGCCCGCCATATCCATATGATAGTTGGGCGAATGCTCCTTGTGTACGCCGTCCGCCGTGAATGCGTAGCCGAAATACTCGCGCGTCCGCTCCTTTGCCAGCGTAAGATGATACGCGGGCTCCTCGGAAAACGTCAGTCCGTAAAGCGCCACGGCCCTGTCCTGATACATGCCGTGATTGTGATGGAATTTATAGAAATCCTCGCGGCAGAGAAGGCGCACCTGAATTTTCAGGCTCTCTTTGATAACTCTTATCTCGTTTTCCCCCAGCTTCTTATCGAACAACAGCAAAAGCACGACGAAAAAGTATACGCGCCTTGCCGTAGCGTCGTCGTGCCACGCCCAGAAATCGTCAAGATCGGGGGCCGGATGCTTGTCTATCCAGTCAAGCACGTATTTTATGAAAAGGTCTATATACTCTTCTTTTCCCGTTTTAAAATATTCCGTAATAAGGCAGGCTTCCCTTAAAAACGACTGCATCCTGTACGGTATGCGCCTGTCCGCAAAGCCCGAAAAGTCCCATGAGCACGGCGGATTGAAATCCTGTCCCTCAAGCGTGCCCGACAGGAGCTGTTCGAGCTCCTCGCCGTAGCTCCAGTTCTTGAAATACGCGCCGTCGTATATGCCGAACAGCGCCCAGAGCTCCTGTGTGGAGAATTCACCGAACGAGGAGCGCGAAGAAAAGCGGAAAATATCCGTATTTCTTATCTCGGCGTATATGTCCTTCTTTTCGGATACGCCGTTTTCGTCGTCGCCGCCGCCGTCTTCACCGGTAATTATTTCAAACGGGCCGTCGCACGCGTCCTTTGAAACAAGCGGCTCGGACTGCGCGGAATATTTCGACTCTCCCGCCTTCACGTAATACTTCACCCTGTATTCGCCCGCATCGGCCAGGCGGAAAGCCACCGCTCTGTTATCTGTTTGATTTGACCGCAGAACTGTCTCGCCGTTAAGATTAAGATAATAAACGAACGCCGTTATATCCTCGTGCGCCTCGGTTATAATGAAATACAGCTTTCCGTCCTCGATATACTGCTCGTATTTTACGCTCGAAAGATACTTTTCCTTTTCAGTCATAACGGTCGGCTCCTTTACGGCTTCAGTGTCGTCTTTTTCGTTCTCATCCTTTGATTTCGTCTCGTCGGCGTCCGGATTTTCGGCCGCGTTATAAAGCTCCACCGTGAGCTTAAATATATTTTTGCCCTTTTGTCCCTTGGCGCGCACCTCCAAAAGCGAGCCGCGGCGGGGCTCTTCTCCGCCGTAGAATACGCTGCAGCGCATATCGCCGCTTCCCGGCGTCCTTACTACGGTATTTACGTCGCCCTCGGGAGATACAAGCGTTATATACGCCTCCGCAGCAAGGCGGTCCTTTCGCCATAGCTTAAATGAGCCGGGCGTCCTCGTCACATGTATTCCCGGCGCGATATGATAGATAAAGCGCATGGGGGCGGGCTCCTCAAGCGTTATCTCGTCGCAGACCTCTGCAATGTCGAGCGTCTCAAAGTATTTTATCGTCCTTATCTGACGCGCGCCCGGCACTCTGTGCTGCTCTCCCGACACACTCTTTATCCCCGGCTCGCCGCCGTACGAGCATATCCTTGTAAGATACGCGCTCTGCTCCAAAAGGGGCAGATGGTTTGCCTTCATGGGATAGCAGTCCTCGCCCGCAAAGAACATATTGTGCGCCTCCGCGGAATATATATATTCCGTCATCGGGTCCGCGTAGTTGTAATTGCGGTTGCCCGCCTCGGTTATAAGCTCTCCGTCGTGATATATAAGAAAGCTTAAATCGTCGTTATGCTTATGCGCGGGCCCGTGCGTCGCCGCAAGCAGCATGATCCACGTCCCGCGGTCCTCCATGTTCCAGTCCTTTCGTATTACGGCGTAGCCCGCCTGTTCAAAGACGCGCATCGTCTCCTTCGGGGGCTTTCCCGCCGCGCCGCCGCTTATCGCCCACTGATACGCGGGATCTCTCTGCCACAGCGTTATGGCGCGGAATGTCCTTCTTGAATCGCCTATCGACGGCAGCTTTCTGTTGGGCATCGTTATCCACACGATGTACTCCGCCATGCGCTCGCAAAGCTCCGTAAGCTCATTCGCATATTCGGGGTCAGCCTCACGATAAACGAACGCGAACCAGTCAAGGCTTGCCGCCATATCTATGTGATAATTCGGTGAATGCTCCTTATGAACACCGTCTGATGTGAAAACGCCTCGAAAATAAACACGTGAACGCTCCTTCGCTATGAGCATGTGATACTCGGGCTCGGAGGAAAATAAAAGGCCGTACATCGCCACGGCCCTGTCCTGATACATGCCGTGATTATGACGCGCCTTGTAAAAGCTCTCGCGGCAAAGAAGGCGCACCTGCATTTTAAGGCTGTGCATAAGCGCGCACACCTGCCCGTCAGTCATGAGGTCTCCGAAAAGATAAAGCGCAGTGCAGAAGTAATACACACGCCTCGCTGTCGCGTCGTCGTGCCACGCCCACGGGTCGTCCTTTTGTATGTCCGGATACGCCCTCACCCAGTCGTTTACATAGGCGACGAACAGATCGCGGCACTCCTCTTCTCCCGTGCGCCAATACCGCGAAAGCAGACTGCCCTGATAGCTGAAGCTGTGCATACCGAAAGGAATGTCTCTCGCCTCATATCCGCCAAAATCCCACGAAAAGGGAATAGAGCAGTCTATGGGGCCTATTCTTCCCGCTTTCAGCTGCTCTGTTATCACGGTCTCGTCGCTCGATCTGTACGCGTCGTCGTTTATGCCCAAAAGCACCTCGAGCTCGCTTTTCGTATATTTACTTTTATCCCTTAAAGCGCCGAAAGACGTAAAATCGCTCATGACTCTTCTCATCGGGAAAGATACCGCCCTTTGTTACGATACCTCCACCGTATTGCTCTTAACGGAAAACTTGCCTTTGCTGCCGTTTATAAACACCTTGACGGAATATGTGCCCTTTTTCTTCGGATAATAAAGAAACGTCCTGTCGGGAAGATACGGGCTTCTGTACTCCGTATCGGGCTCGCCCTCTTTGTATATATACCACGCGTATTCCATATCGTCCGTGATATCTCCCTTGACGGTCGCGATTATCGCGGGATTTTCCATCCCCTCGAGGAATTCAAGCGATACGGAAGCGTTCTTCTGAGGCTGCTCCTTTGCGGGCGCCAAAAGCCATGCCTTTTTCGCCGTGAGCTTATATTCCGAAACCTCGTTTACCTTTTCGTCCGTTTCCGTATTCTTCATGAACGCCTTTATCGTATAAACGCCCAGCTTTTCCGCCTTATACATGATAAAGCTCTCTTTTACGTAAGGCGACTTGAAAACACCTCCGTCGGTGTCGGTTATATAAAAGCAGTATTGATACTTGTCGCCAAGCTCGTCGGGCTCCGTCTTAATGAGCAGAGTTCCGTCCCCGCGCAGCGCAAAACAGTTTACTTCCTCTATTTTCATTTTTACCGCCCCAATTTAATAATACCGGCGCAGCGCCTTCGCGTTTTAAAACTTTACCGCGTCCGATTTTACGGTGAATTTGTCGGTGCCCTTCTTTGCGAAAAGCTTTACGAAATATTCGCCCTCGCCGTCAACTTTGCATGCGAACAGCTTATTATCTGCATACGGCGTCTTCATAACGGGGTCCTTCTCTCCCGCGCGATAGAGATACCACGCGTAGGTAAAGCCCTCGGCCGTCTCGCCGGATATCTCGGCTACAATTATGCCCTCGCCCTTGAGCGCATCCTTTATCTCTATGCCGGTCTTTTCCTTCTGCTGCGCCGCGATGAGATCCTTCGCGTTCGACTTGTTCACAACGAAGCTTACGGTCTCGTCCACCTTCTCCGAGCCGTCCTCGTTCTTAACGAAGGCCTTTATCTGATACTTGCCGTACGCCGGAACGCGGTACGTGGTAAAGCTTTTCTGCGAATAATTCGTCTTATGTATCCTCTCGGAGCCCTTGTAAACGTAAAAACAATAGCGCAGGCCCTCCTCGGCATGGTCCATCTCCGTTTTAATGAGCAGAGTGCCGTCGGTCTTCGTGGGAAGACAGGTGATAGCTTCAATTTTCATTTTTTATACCTCCGTTTCTTTTTTTGGAACAGCACATTTTATGACTTCAGTTACGGTACCTGTCCTTACAAAGCAGTTTACCGTGAACGTATCCTCCGGCATACCCTCAAACCTGCATGACTTTTCCGGCGAGTACGCCATTTTTTCGTATATGCGGTTTTTGGAATTTATAAGATAAAAGGCAAACAAATGCTCCTCTGACTGCGTATACGTTTCGGCCGTACACAAAAGACTGCCGTCGTCCTGCCACTCAATACGCACGCCCTTTATGACTTCAAGCGGCTTCGTTTTGTTCGCAAAGGCGGTATGAGCCCCTGCGTCTCCCAAGTTAAGCCCGTTCATGCGCTCAAAGAACGCAAGAGGCGCGTCGCTTTTCACCTCGAGCAAAAGATTCTTTCCTCTTCTTTTGTCCGCAAGGCCCTTATTTATATAGGCAAGCGTCTCCGCCTTGTCGGGCATGCCGTTATGACCTCTCTCGTTGTAATAAAAGTCCATCGTGACCGCTTCACCGCAGTCGTAGCCGTTATGAGCTATCGCGGACAAAAACGGCGTTATCTGCTTATCAATATCGCGTATATCGCAGATGTTCTGTAAACAGTATATCCTTGGGATATATCTCTCACGCTCACATAGCTTTATAAGGTTCGTTCTTTCCTCTGCAGGCACTTCGCCTTCGGGACATCGATCCTCTACAAAACGTTTATAATGTATCTCATTATAATTAAACAGAAATATCTGCGGATTTATAACATACGCCTTTCCGTGAAGCATAGTTGCAAGCACAAGCGACGAATACCCGCCGCCCGATGAGCCGAAGAAAAGCGACTCCGTAATATTTACGCCCATATTTTTCGCTATTACGGACAGAATAAAGGCTATGTTTTCAAGATACCATTTTTTATTCGTGCCGTAATACCAGTAAAGCTTCAGGTTTCCCTCATAATACGTGGGGTCGGCGTACCACACGGCGGTCACCGGTATGCTCGGATACCACGTGAGCCTGGCAAAAAACGGCAGCTTCAGGGCGCGGTTCGACATCGTGCCCGTGCCGAACGCCGCCATGACCTCCGAGCCCGGCACATAATTTATAAGAAAATCATACGTCACGCCGTCCCACGATATTTTATAAAGCGTTATCTTGGCGGGCCTGAAGCGCTCTTTATATATTTCTTCTATATTCAGCTCTTTTATATCGTATTTCAAGAAAGGTTCTCCTTATTTAAAATCGTCTGCCTTTACGGCGATCTCCTCTGACATGAAGGTCGTTTTCGTTTTCCCGCGCAGCACAAAGCACTTCACCCTGTACGTTCCCGGGGCGGGCAGCGCAAATTCGGCCTCGGTCTTCGTCGAATACGGTATCCTGTCGACGACCGACTGCCCGCTCTGAAGATAAAACGAGAACGTATATCCCGCGGGCGCCTTGCCCGCAAGCTCCAGCGCGTATGAAAGCTTGTTGTCTGCAAATTTGAGGCTTGTATTCACAAGCGCCTCGTCAAAGCCCTCAAGCTCATCGAAAAAGAGATACGCTGTCGGGTTTTTAAGATCCGCGCGGCTTATGCGCTCAAAAAACGTACAATGCTTATCGTTCTTTTTCCCCGCTATCGCAACGCCCCGCTTTTTATCGTCGAGGCCGCGGTTTATAAGCTCGAGCGACGTATCCTTATCGGGCATAGAGTTGTGTCCGCCGGGAAGATAAAAATACTCCATGCTCAGTACATCCTGACAGTTCATCTGCTTCTCGGAGATATCCTTTAAAAACGGTATCACCTGCATTCGCACGTCGCGTATCGACTGCATATTCTGAACATAATGAATGCGCGGCAGGTAGCGCTCCTTTTTAAAGAGCGATATGATGTTTACGCGCTCCTCCACAGGCTTTTCCTTCGCGTCGAGCACGTCCTTTAAAAACTTCTCGTAGTGGTCCGGAAAATAATTAAAAAGAAAAATCTGCGGATTTATAACATAAGCCTTGCCGTGAAGCAGCGTCGCGAGCACGAGCGACGAATATCCGCCGCCCGACGAGCCGAAAAGCAGCGAGTCCTCCAAAGAATAACCGTTTTTCTGGCATATCACGGCAAGTATGAACGCAATATTCTTAAGATGCCATCTCTTGTTCGTGCCGTAATACCAGTAAAGCGCAAGATTGCCCTCGTAAAGCGTCGGGTCGGCATACCATATCGACGTCACCTTAATGTCGGGATGCCAGCTGTTGCGCTTAAAATCGGGAAGGCCGCGCGCTCTGTTTACCGTACCGGTACCGAAAGCCGCCATCTTCCCCGCGCCGGGGACGTGATTTATGAGAAACTCATACTTCGTTTCATCCCACATTATTTCGTATATCGTGGGAGACGCCGGGCAGAACTGCTCTTTGGCGATCTCCTCTATCGAAAGCTTCTTAACGGGATATTCCATACTTTACTCCTTGCGGTTTTACTTCTGTCTTACTTCCTCGGCAAGGGAACGCGTGTTGCTTATAAATATTATTTTATCACGGGTGACGGTAATATACAATACATCATCCGAAAGCTTTTCCTGCCCCTTGAGCATAAACGCCCTTACCTTATAACTGCCCGCGGCCAGCTTGGAAAAATCATATGTAAACGTTCTGTCGCTTTCATACTTTGTTACAAACACCTTTTTATACGTTTTCGAGTCGTAAAGCACCGCCCATGCGTACTGATCCTTGCCCTCTTCCCCGCTGTAATTCTTCAGCGCCACGGTAGCGCCGTCCGTCTGCTTATAGCGGATATCAAAAACTGCATGTGCGTTCTTTCTCTGCTTTTCCTCCTCTATCTGCGCCGACAGCTCCTCGATCGTTGGCATGGGGCGCTGCTTGGCCTCGATAAACCTGGCGCTTACAAAATTAAACGCCTCCTCGTATTTTTCCTCGCCGCAAAGCCGCGAAAATTCATTTATTATCTCGTCTGTATTCTTGTAATACGGCGCGTACATTTTGAGTATATCCCATACTATGCGCGTACACTCAACGGGCTCGCTCGCGCTGCTCAGCCGCTTGAATATCCAGCCGTTTACGTAAACGTCGTTTCTCACGCGCATATATTCCTCAAGGAAGCCGGCGCTCTTAAGCCAGTCGATCTTCGGCTGCTGCAAAAGCATGAGCTTCTCAAAAAATCTGCGGCTGACTGTGTTCGTGACCGAACCGCTCGTCTGCGCGTAATAGATGTGTATAGGCACTTCGATCGTCTTGATGCGCTGAGCCGCCATCAGTATCTGCCAGCAGAACAGCGTGTCCTGTCCCGCAGCTCCCGGTACCTGCTCAATGCCGTTTTCCATAACTAAGCTGCGGCGTATCGCCATCGCCTGTATGCTTACCGCGTAAAAATCGGCGGGGCTCTTAAGCTCCGAAAGGCCGTGCTCGAACATCGTCTTTCCCGTTATCTTATTGAACTGATAACAGTAGTTGAAAAGCATCGTTCTGTAGGTGCATCTGTAAATATTGCCGAAAGCGATATCGAGGTCCTCGTTCTTAGCGCAATCATAAAGACGTGCGTAGCCGTCGCATATGGCTTCGTTGTCGGGATCCAAGAACGTGATATACTCCGCCGACGCAAGCTCAACGCCCTTGTTTCTCGGGCGCGAAGCCGAGCCGCTTCCGCCGTCCTCAAAGGCATATCGCCTGATGTTCGGATAGCGGTCGCAAAGATACGTTTCGATCTTAAGCGTGCGCGCATCGGTCGAGCCGTCGTCCACAAGGATTATCTCCATATCGTCGAACATCGAGCTGCGGCGAAGGCTTGTGATGCATTTTCCGTAAAGGTGCGCCCCGTTGTTGTATACGGGCACGATGACCGATAAAAGATACGGCGTCTCGCGCACGGGCTTCGCGTGCGTGCCCTCTCTGTACGAGAAACGGTCAATGCTGTATCCGTTTTTAAGCTCTCCCGCCTCGGGCGGCGCCGCAAAGAAGCCGGCGTCATACGCCTCGCGCCAGAATACCGTGCGGTACGGGCTCTTCATCTGGTTTACATAATTGTGTTCAACGCCCTCCGCGAGCGTATCGTCCTTAACGTATGCGTCCTTCGTTATATAGTCGCAGGCCGTATATTTAAAGCCGTTTATCATGTCCTCAAGGTAAAACTCGCCGTAATACGCGCCCGCGTCGAACCACGTCACCATGTCGTAGCCCGAAACGATATCCGCACTCACGTCGGACTGCGCCAAAAGCGTCTTATTCTCATAAGTCTGGCGCTCGAACGAAGCCTTTACGCTCTCGTCAAGCGTTTCCGCGATAACGAGCACGCTTCTGTCGGCGCACGCCGTATCTATACCCGTCGGCGCAAGAAGCTCCTTTATCCTGTCGAAGCAGGTGTGTCCCGTCATAACGGAGCGTATTCCCGCTATCTGATGTTCATAGCGCTCCTCATCCGTAAATCCGCCTAATATCTTATCCACCTCAAGCGACTCATGCGCCATAAACACCGTAGGATGCACGTTGTTCACGCCCACGCTGTAATTCGACAGAAGCAGCACGCCCGCCGCCTGAAGCTCAAACGTGCGGTTCGCAAACATCGTGTCGCTGTTCGTTACAGAGTTTATGTTTATCGCCCAGTCGAACTGCTTGTGAAGCTTTTGAAGCTTCTTATGATCTACCGCGGGCGACACGAATTTTCTGTATTCCCACGGATAACGGTACTTGTCGTTGCCGTAGTTCCTGTCCACTATGTGAAGATCGTAATCGGAATTTATAACCCCCTGGAACATTGAAGAAAGCTCATTGCATCGTTTCGGATATTTTTCCATCCAGGAGCCCGAGAAAAGCACAGTCTTGTCTTTCTTTTCATTGTAAAAGCCTATAGGATTATGCATAGCGGGGTTTATGCCGAACATAACGTCGTAAACCTTATCGTGGCCGCAGTCTTCCTTATAATACGGCACACATTCCGCTGCCGATGTAAACACGTAGTCGCACTGTTTTGCGTAATCCAAAAAGCGCTCGTAGTTCGGCGGATCCTCCTTCGAATAGAAAATAGTGGGTATGGATCTTTCCTTGCACATTGATATAAGATCACTCACCGTTCGGCGTGTTTTCGACTTGAGCTGCGCAAAACCCACCCATTCGTTGTTAAGGCCGCGCCACGCCGATACAAGCAAAAGCGCGTCTATTTTTCCCTCACTTATCGTTTCCTTATAGTTTTTGGGCGTAAGGTATACGAAATCTGCTGCATCGCATATGGATTCATAAAAGAATTCATCGGCTATTATGCCTATGCGCTGCTTTACTTTGTTATAATAGCGTATGCCGTTGCTGTCGGGTATCGCCTCAATCGCATCGTCGTATTTAAATACCCACGATTCAAGCTCCGAAGCGTCCCAATCGTCGGCGGGAGCCGTCTCGAACGGGTCTGCCTTTTTCGGCGCGGCTTTCTTTTCCTCCGCCTTCTTCGAGGCCGCCTTTTTCGGGACTGCCGCCTTTGCGTCGGCTTTCTTTGCATCGGCCGCCTTTGTCTCGGCTGCCGTCACAACGGCCGCTGCCGCGGTCTCTTTCATTTCAAGCTCCTCTGCCGAGGGCAGCTTGTCGAATACCTTTTCCACCGCGGGAAGCTGAGATATCGTTTTTGCCGCCTTGTTCTTCGAGCGCTTCGCCCAGTAATTGAGCGTAAGCTTGCCCAGCTTTGAATTTGCCAGCGCGTCGTATTTTACCCTGACCTGGTCAAGCTCCCTCTGCTTGCTTTCCGAGATAGCCTTCTGCGAGGCAAGCTGCGTTTTCAGCTTGCCGTTTTCCGCGGTAAGCTTCTTTTGCTGCGCCTTCGCCTTTTCAAGCTTGTCCTCTGCTTCGGCCTTCGCCTTTTTAAGCGCGTCATCGGCTTCGGCCTTCGCCTTTTTAAGCGCGTCATCGGCTTTGGCTTTTGCCTTTTTAAGCGCGTCATCGGCTTTGGCTTTTGCCTTTTTAAGCTCTTCCGCCTCGCCCAAAAGCGCCTCATACGCCTTTTTTAGCTTTTCAAGCTCGGATTCGCGCGCTTCGGGAATAACCGACGATTCCGCCCGGATCGCAGCCGCCGATCCGGTCGCAGTTTCGGGTGCGAACTCCGCCCCAGGCGCCGCTGCCGCTGCCGCTTCGATTACGGCCGCCACTTCGGGGATAACCGATGACGCAGCCCAAATCGCGGCCGCCGGTTCGTACGCGGTTTCCGCCGCGGGCGTACCTGCCTCCACGGGCGCGGCCGCCGCTGCCGCTTCGATTACGGCCGCCACTTCGGGGATAACCGATGACGCAGCCCAAATCGCGGCCGCCGGTTCGTGCGCCGCTTCCGCCCCGGGCGAATTATTTGTATTATTTATATCGTTTTCATTTTTTATGTTATTTTCGTCGTAGGACATAGTCTTCTCCTTATGTGCCAAATCTCGATTTTCGCCTTATGCCGTCACCGTAAATTTCTCCGACAGACTTGTCTCCTTCTTTTTGCCCGAAACCACGGACAGCTTCACCTGATAAGAGCCGGGCTCCGCAAGTCTGCATACGCACTCCGTATCCTCGGAATAGCTGAATCTTTCAAGCGGCGTGGTGCTCCCGTTTAAATAGATATACCACGCGAACTTTGAGCCGACCGGGTATTCACCGCTTACCGCGGCATGCCAGAAGTGTCCGGCAACGTGCGTAACCTTCGGCGGTCTGCCCGTATGCGGCGATACGGCCGCAGGCGCGGGCGCGGGCGCGCCCTTCTTCTTCGAGGCGAAAAGCATCGGCGAAGTTTCTCTGTCGGCAGTAAAGAACAGCTCGTACTTGTCCTTCTGTCCTATACTGTCATTTAAGGCGTAAGCCTTTATAAGATAATTCCCCGGCTCCTTTATCTCATACGCCATAAACGGCTTCATGCCGTATGCGCCCTTGTATATCGTCCTGTCGCCCTTTTTTACGTACCATGCGTACTGAACGCTTTTATCCTCGGGAGTATCCACATTGGTTTTGAAAACAAGAGTGCCGTCGCCGTATAAATCAAAAACATCAACGCTTAGTATCTTCATATCCTGACCTCCATCATGATGTCAAACCGCGTTACCCTTCCGTTATGGCTACCGTTCTGTCGCCGCCGACCTTCAAAAACAGCGCGTCCTCCGAGCTCTTTTTCCCGTCGCCCGCCACCTTGAAGGCTCTCACCTTATAATCGCCGGGACCGAACTTCGAAAAATCATAGCTGAATATTCTGTCCGACGTATATTTGCTGCCGAATATCTTTTCGTATGTATTGTTGACAGACGCAAGCACTACCCACGCGAACGTATCGCCGTCGGAGTCTTTGCTCATGTTTATGAGCGTTATCGTGCTTCCTTCCTTGGTTACGTCTATCTTGAACACGCTCTTTTTCTTTACGCCCTTTGAAAGCTCGGCTATGGTGGGCATCGGGCGCTTTCTCGATTTGGGATAAGCCTCGCCGATAAGCTCCGCCGCTTCCTCGAAGCGCTCTTTTTTGTTGAGATAATCTATAACGTGGACCACGAGATCCTTCCCGCCGTTATACGGCTCGTACATCGAAGCCGCGCGCGAAAGCACGGGTATGCACTCGCCCGGTGACTCGGCGTCCTGAAGTCTGTTAAAGAAGTCGCGCTTAATGCGCTCTCCCATAGCGCCCTCTCCGTAAGCGTCCGAAAGGCCGCGGTCCTCAAGCCAGTAAATGTCCTCGCGACTGTCGGAGAGCGCCTTTTCAAAAGCGGCCGTCTTTACTTTGCCCTCGTATGTGTACGCGGCGTATACGGGCATATCCACGGTCTCTGCCGCGTCGGTCGCCTCAAGCAGCCGCCAGAACGGCAGCGTATCGCGCTTTGAAAGGCTGCCGCGAAGCTGTATGCCCTCGGGGAACGCTTCGTTTAAAAATTCGCGCTTTATAAGCATCGACTGAAGGCTTGCCTCGGGGAAGCCCGCAGCCTTCACGCGCTCGGCGCGCTCGGCGGAAACGTCGAGCCCCTCGCCGCAGAGCACGGGCTCGCGGTCGAATTCAAAGCCGCGGCCGATAACTACGTCGGCGTTCGTCTCTGCCGCCTTTTCATACATCGCGGCGTATCCGTCGCATACGGCCTCGTCGCCCGCGTTCAAAAACGCTATATAAGGCGCACCCGCGAGCGCCTCGCCCGCGCGGATCATATTTTCGGGCGAAGCCTCCGCCCCGTCCGAAAGCTTATAAAGCGAAATATTCGGATATTTGCGCATAATGAAGGATTCGGCCTTCACAGTCGCGTCGTCGGCCGCGCCGTCATCTATAAGAAGTATCTCAAGATCAGAGAATATCGAGCTTCGCTTAAGGCTCGCCACACTCTTTGCCGCAAGACGCGCGCCGTTATTCGTAACGGGTATGACAACTGATATGAGCGCGCCGCCTGCGGCGGGCGCTTCGGTCGTTCCCTCGCGGTATGAGAATCTGTCGGCCGCATAGCCGTTCTCAAGCGCCTGCGGCTCGGGCGGGGTCATAAGAAAAGCCGCGTCGTACGCCTCGCGCCAGAATACCGTGCGGTAAGGGCTCTTCATCTCGCCCGTATACGTATGCTCGGCGCCCTCTGTAAGCGCGCCGTCCTTAAAATACGCATCCTTCGTTACATAGTCGCAGGCCGTATACTTGAAGGCGTTTATCATGTCCTCAAGGTAATACTCGTCATACTGCGAATTTCCGTCGAACCAGGCGACTATGTCGTATTCGTTTAAGATCTCCTCCGTAAGAACCTCGCGGGTGATAAACGTCTTATCCTTATACGTCTGACGCTCAAAGCACTCCTTTGCGGAATCGCTGTCATCGGCCGCGATGACGAGCGCGCGCCTTACGGGCTGGCTTGCGTCAATGCCCGCGGGCGAAAGAAGCTCGGCTATGCGGTCGTAGCAGGTGTGTCCCGTCATGACGGAGCGTATGCCCGCTATCTGGCGCTCGTAGAGCTCTTCACCGGTGAGCGCGCCGAGTATGCGGCTTACCTCCGCGGCGTCGTTTACAATGAACACGGTCGGGTGAACGCGGTTCACGCCGACACTGTAATTCGACAAAAGCAGCACGCCGCTTGCCTGAAGCTCAAACGCGCGGTTCGCAAACATCGTCTCGCTGCCCGTAACGGAGTTGATATTTACCGCCCAGTCGAACAGCTTGTGAAGCTTTCCGAGCTTCGCATGCTCCACGGCGGCTGAGGACAGCGAATTATACGGCTCGGGATAATTATACTGCTCCACGCCGTAATTCCTGTCGACGATATGAAGCGAATAATCCGAGGCGAGTATGCCGTCGAATATCACCGAAATCTCACTGCAGCGCTTCGGATACTTTTTCATCCACGAGCCCGAGAAGAGCACCGTCTTCTCCTTGTCCTTCTTATAACAGCCTATGGGGTTGTGGAAGTTGGGATTTATGCCGAACATAACGGACGAAACTCTGTCGTGGCCGCAGTCCTTCTTATAATACGGCACGCATTCCGCCGCGGTGGTGAAAACGTAGTCGCTCGCCTTTGCGAAATCTAAAAACATCTCGTAGTTCGGCGGGTCCTCCTTTGAATAGAACACCGTCGGTATGCCCTGCTCCCTGCAGCGCGCGATGATCTTTTGCACCGTGTCGCGCAGCGCGTTGTATTTTCTGTCTATAATAGCACGCAGCACGGCAAGGCCCCGCCACTCCTCGTGCAGGCCGCGCCATGCTGTAACGAACAGAAAAACGTCTATATTGTTTCGGTCAACGACCTGCTCCCAGTTGTCGGGAGTAATGTATACGAAATCCGCAGCCGCGCATATCGACTCGTAGAAGAACTCGTCGCAGATAATGCCCACACGGCAGCCGAGGCGCTTATAATAGCGCGTTCCGCTGCTGTCGGGTATCGCGGCTATGGCCTCCTCGTAATCATCGAGCCACTGTTTCTCTTTAGGCTCGGCCGCTATATCAAACGGCCCGCTGTCCTCGCTTCGCTCGCCGGCTTCATCGCGCAGGGAAAGGCGCACGATATACGAGCCCTCCTCCGTAAGGGCGCACGAAAATCCACGCTCGCCCGAAAACTCAGTTTTGAATACGGGCTCGTCCGCGCCTGATTTAAGCACGGCCCACGCGGTCATCGTCCCCTCGGGAAGCGCATCCGAAAGAACGGCCAGAAGCTCTCCTTCCTTTGAATAGTCGATCTCGACAGTAAAAGACTCCGTTTTAAGTGTTGTTTTCATTTCCAGCATTTTAATCACCTATGTTTTAAAAATTAAACACTTTCTGCGATATTTAAAAAGGCCCCGCCTTCGGAATTCAAAGATTTATATCGAACCAGTCGGATGTTATCATGTTTATTTCGCCGTTTGCAAGCATGAAAAGCCTTACCCTGTACGTTCCGGATTCTTCGAATGTATAGGTGCTCTCCTGATCATACTTGTACTGCATTCTAATTATGGGATTCTTCTCCCCCTGTTTATATATATACCAGGCAAAGCGCACGCTGTCGCAGCGCTCGCCCGCAGCCCTCATTACAAGTCCCCCGTTATCCTTATGCTCAAGCACAAGCTCATATTCGGGAATATCTACGTAAGCCTCGGGATTTGCCTCCGTGGTATCGCTCTCCCCGGAGCTTTTTTCCATGCTTTCGAGTATCTTTCTTGCCGCCTCGCCGTCGCCCTTTCTTCTCTGGCGCTCGCGGATGCTGTTTACGTACTTTTTTCTCGTGGCGTTGTCAAGCGCGTTGAAGTCGCGCACGAACTTTACGTATTTCGACGTAACGTCCATACAGTTTCCGGCTTCTCTCACCCTGCCGCCCTCGAGCCACAGCGCCGTATCGCAGAACATTCTCACCTGCGCAATCGAGTGGCTCACAAAAATGATGGTCTTTCCGTTCTGTCTGAATTCATTCATCTTCGTCAGGCACTTTTCCGTAAACGTGGGGTCACCCACGGAAAGCGCCTCGTCTATAATCATTATATCGGGGTCTATGTTTATCGAAATCGCAAAGCCGAGCCTTGAGCGCATACCGCTTGAATATGTCTTTACCTGCTGATATATAAAGTCGCCCAAATCGGCAAACTCAATTATCTCGGGTA
Organism: Clostridia bacterium; assembly: GCA_017513095.1. Classification (GTDB taxonomy): domain Bacteria; phylum Bacillota; class Clostridia; order Oscillospirales; family RGIG577; genus RGIG577. The sequence goes on from JAFWDJ010000030.1 coordinate 39,597, forward strand.
TTCGCTCCTGTATCTGTTTATGATCCATGCCGAGCATAAGACCCTTCTGCACTATGTTGTCCATGCCGGTAAGAAACGGATCGACGCCCGCGTTCACGGCTATCATCGAGACCTTCCCAACAGTCTCAAGCTCGCCGCCCGACGCCTCCGCGGCTCCGGCAAGTATATTTGCCAGCGTCGTTTTTCCGCTGCCGTTTAAGCCTATGAGCGCAAGCGACTCTCCCCGCTTTACGTTGAAAGAAACGTCGTCAAGCGCGTAAAACGACGTGCCGAAAGACTTCGGCAGAAAAAAATCGAGATACTTCTGCGATTTTTTACTGTATATCTTATATTCCTTTTCAATATTTTTCGCCGTTATCACAAATTCGTCCATAATATGATCCTTATACGTAATCCAATACGTTGTTGCGAAGCCTCATCTGAAGCGCAATGCCGATCATATGAAGAATGATCGCGGCAAGCCAGAACGCGCAGACAAGCTTCATATCTTGCCAGAAGGGCACGTGATAAAGCATCGCATTCCTGAAGCCCCTTATCACGTATGCGAAGGGATTGAGCCTGTCAAATACCTGAAACACATACGGCATATTGGGCTTTGCCTGCCAGAATATCGGGCTTAGGAAAAACATAAAGCGCATCACGTACTGCACGACCTTCTGAAAGTCGCGCGCCAGCATAACGAATGCGGCCGTGACCTGAGAAAGCGCAGACACAAATACGAACATGAATATCACATAATAGATAAGGTCGAAGCACGTCCACCAGACGCGGCCTCCCGTTATTATAAAAATCGCGAACAGGATAAGCACCGTCCAAATCTGATTGAGTATAGCCGCCAGCACCGAGCTTACGGGTATCATGGACATCCTCAGATTGGATTTTGTAAGAAGCCCCGCCTTTCTGAATATGGACGTCGCACCCACATTCACGCCCTGATTCATCATGAACCACGGCGTAAGGCCGCAGGTGAGCCACAGCACGAACGGGAAGCCGTCGATATCGGAATTGTTCCTCAGTCCTATGCCGAATACGACCCAATACACGCCGATCTGAATGAGCGGCGACAAGAACTTCCAAAGCCCGCCCAAAAACAGGTCGGTATTGCCTCGTTTATATTCAAATACCGCAAGAGACCATATGCGCCTCAGATTGCGGAAAATATCGACCGTCGATTCTTTTAAAAACTTAAAATATCCCATAATTTATTTTCACTCATAAATACTTTAACTGTAGTTTATGGGCACAACATACCCGCCCCCGGCACTTGCGCCGAGGCGCGGCAGATTTTTGGCCTCGTCAGCCGAAAAGCATCCGTTCCAGAATACCGTCTTGTAAATATCGCCCGCGGTATCCGTATAAGTATGGCCCTCGCCGATTTTCACCGTAACGTACCGGCACGACGTATACTTAAAGGCGTTCATCATATCCTCAAGATAATACGCGCCGTAACTTGCGCCTCCGCCCCAAAACGCGAACGCGTCGTACTCGCCGCTTCTTTTTGCGGCCTCATCCATAGTCAGAAAAATCTTATCGGGATACGACTGCGCTTCGAACTGCGCCCGAAGGCGCGCGGTATCGCCGCCTTGTGCGGCTATCACGGCGACCGTCCTCTTCGTGGGACGCACGGGTATGCCGCATTTTTTTAGTATATACTCCATGCGGTCGTACGTCGTGTGGCCGTTCATGACCCGCGATATGCCCGCAAGCCTCAGCGCTTCCTTTTCCTCGTCTCTCATCGCCGTCGCGATATCGAAATCCTCCTCGCCTCTTATGACGAGCACCTCGGGCAGCGTAAGCTCCATGCCTTCGCTGGGATTTGAGATAACGAGGCAGCCGCACGCCAGCGCGTCGTACGCGCGCATCGAAAACATCGTCCGGCTGTCGTATACGGAATTAAGATTAAGTATCCAGCCGTGCTGCTTATATATATACGGCAGATCGTCGTACTCTACGGCGGGCATAACGTAGCGCTGCCAGTGCAGCGGATATTCATACGTAAGCTCGCCTCTGTTGTCATTTCTGTCAAGAATGTGAAGCTTGAGTCCGCTCTTCGTAATCAGCTGAAAAAGCATCTTCTGCTCACGAAGGCGCTGCGGGTATTTTTTTATCCACGAGCCGGCGAACAGAACGGCGTCGCGTTCCCTCGCGGGACTGTACATGCCGATGGGGTTATAAAGCCTCGGATTTACGGCGAACGTAAGAAGATAGACTCTGTCATGGCCGCACTCGCGCCTGTAGCGTTCTATGCATTCCTCGGCCGACGTAAAAATAATCTCGGCTTCCTTTGCGAACGGAAGAAAAACGTGATAATTCGGCGGATCCTCCTTCGAATAAAAGGCCGTGAGGATATTCATGCTCCTTGCGGTGCGCATAAGCTCCAAAAGCCGCTGCTGCTTGGGAGAATTGCTCCATGCCGCGCCCTTCCACTCGCCCGACAGTCCCTGCCACGACGACACAATGAGCAGCAGATCAAGCCCTTCAAGATCGCTTTCGCTTTGATCGGGAGTGATATACTTAAGCTCGCACGTATCCTTGTACCCGTCGTAGATGAATCTGTCCGCGACTATGCCCACCTTATACGGCAGACGCGAATAAAAGCGCGAGCCCTCGCTCGGCGGAAAACATCCGCGGTTCTCAAGGAGCCGCTCATATGCCGCTCCGTCGCGCCGTCTCAGTGCGAAGAACCTGTGAATGTCGTATACCCTTCTTTTAAATGCTCTGTATAAACTTGAGAGAATCTTCACTATGCGTACACTTCCTCCGGCAGAAAAACGCCCTCGCCCGCAAGTGTGTCCAAAATATAATCAAAGGCCTTTGACGCGGCGTGCTCTCTTCTCACCGCGTCGGGATTTGCGTCGATTATTAAAAGCGTCTCCCCGTTCGGCGCCGTCACCCTTCGACCGCCCAAAGCGCGCTCCATCGCCTCCGACGGATTGCTTATCACACTCAGTCCGCACGCGGCAAGCTGCAGCGCGCGGCGCGAAAACATGGTTTCGGAATCCGTTATCGTATTCACGTTTATAGCCGCGCCGTACCTGCGCATAAGCTCCGGCACGCTTCCGGCCGGAACGGCTTTATGTATATACGGCGCATATTCCTTCGGGAATTTAAAGCGCTCCTCAACGCTTTCGGAATGCCTGTCGTATACCTCAAGCCTGAGCCCCTTTGACAGCGCGTAATCGAACAGCGTCCTCGTCGCGCGGCAGCGCTGCGGCAGATCGTCATACCACGCGCCCGCAAAAAGCACGCGGCCGTCGTCCTTCTTTTCGTCGGCGGGATAATATACCGCGGTGTTGACCATAAACGGCAGCACGTGAACGCTCTTCGCGCCCATCCTCTTATAGTCGTCTACGCTTTCGCGCGCCGTCGTGAATATATGGTCAAAGCGTATCGCCGTATCCGCGAAGTCGAAGCGCGTATCGAGCGCGCCTATCGGATCCTCCTTGTTCCAGAAGACCGTGGGGATCCGGTGCTGTCTGCAGTAATCGAGAATATCGAAAAGAATGCTTCTGTTCTCGAAAAAGACCTCGCGGTTATGGTATATCCTGCCGCGCCAGCACCCCTCGAACGGCGGAACGCCGCTCCAGGCCGACTCGCAGAAGAATATATCCGGCTTAAATTCGTCAAGCTGGCTCTTCCAGGCTCCCGGGCGCACGAAAATCGACTCGCACTGTCCCGAAAGGTCTATCCACGTCATCTCGTCGCAGATGAACGCGGTCTTGATTTTATGTACTCTGCCGTCCGGCGGATAGCTCTCGGGCCCTGTGCCCGAGGCGTGCTTATCCCAGTAGGACGGGGGTTTAAGTACCGATAAATAGAGGGACTGCATCATGGTGTTAAGCAGCTTGTTTTTTCTGCAAAGCTCTATTATCGGCGCAGAAACGGCCGCCATGGCAGTCCCTCCTCACCTTTTGATTCAAGGCTTCCCGAAAGGGGGAGTCGTATCTTACAGAAGCGTTACTACGTTGCTCTCCTGGAAATCAAAGGGGCACTTTCTCGTGTCGAGTATTATCTTGCCCTTTATCTTATCGACGTTCTGTTTTAGGTGCTGGTGTCTTACCATTACAACGAGCACGTCGATATCGTTTAAGAACTTGTCGAAGTCAAGATACTGTCCCTCGATTATCTCGGTCGTAAGCATCGGGTCGAAGCACTTGGGCGTGCCGGCGAGACGCTGATGCATAAGCTCAACGAGCTGGAGTGCCGGGCTGTCGCGAACGTCGTCAACGTCCTCCTTATAAGTAAGGCCGTAGAAGCCCACGCGGTCGGGCGTCAGCTTATGCGCGCGAAGCAGCGCGTATACGCGCTCGAGAACGTAGTCGGGCATGCCGTCGTTCGTATGTCTTGCCATGCGCACCATATTAGCAAGCTCCGGATAGTCGCCAACTAAGAACCACGGGTCAACGGAGATGCAGTGGCCGCCAACGCCGGGGCCGGGCGAAAGGATGTTAACGCGCGGATGCTTGTTTGCTATGCGGATAATCTCATATACGTCGAGATTGTCGCTTCTGCAGATCTTCAAAAGCTCGTTTGCGAACGCGATGTTGATGTCACGGTAGGTGTTCTCAACTACCTTCGTCATCTCGGCCGTGCGGATATCGGTAACCTCGATGTCGCCCTTGCAGAACGACTTGTATATCTCCTTTACCTTCTCGCCTATTGCCGGGTCGTCGGCGCCTATCGTACGGGAGTTGTCCTCAAGCTCGCGAACCATGTTGCCCGGGATTATGCGCTCGGGCGCGTGAACGAGATGGATGTCCTGTCCGTCGATGAAGCCGTAGAGGTCCAAAACGGGACGAACGTACTTGTCCATCGTTCCGGGCGGAACGGTCGATTCAACAACGACTATCGAGCCCTTGTCGCACACTTCGAGCACGTTCTTAACGGCAGCGACAACGAACGAAGCGTCAACGCGCTTGGTGTCCTTGTCGTAGGGCGTAGCCACGCATATGATATATACGTCCGCCTTCTGATACTCGGTCGAGAACTTTATCCCGCTTGCGAGAGCCTTCTGAAACAGCTCGTCTATACCGTCCTCCTGGAAGGTCATCTTGCCGCTGTTTAAGGTGTCCACAAGACTCTTCTTGAAATCGGTACCTATCACGTTAACTCCGTGAGACGCCATCATCATTGCGGTGGGCAGGCCTATGTAGCCAAGTCCCACTACGTTTACCAAGGGTTTTTTCATAATAATTGCTCCTTCCTTTATATCGGGTACGGTACACTTACGCGCGCGCCGTATATTTTAGACGTGCAAACATTTTGGGCAGCTTTGAGCGGCTGAACGCCATTATTATGCCCATCATGTAGACCGTCAAATATTTCTTCTGCTTAAGCGGTTTTAAAATGAACTTCATTCTTTTGCCGGAGTTCTCGGCGTACTTCGCGCACTCCTGCGTATATTCGTCGGCTATCATGCGCTTTACGCGCCTGTATTTTTCGCGCTGTGAACGAGTATTCGCCGGGGAGTTCTCGTTTTCAATGCATCCCACCACGCGCTCGACGTGACGGCGCGAGAGGAATTCACGATAAACGCTCCGGGGAATACCCATTTCGTCAAAATAGGCCGTCATTTCTTTATGTTCTCTCAACCTTCTCTCAAAAAGGTCGTCGCGGTATTTCGTACTGAGCGAACCGCTCTTGTGATAGGTGTAAAGATAGATGCTCTCCGCCATAAATCGAAGCGTTTCGCATTCGCGAAGATAATCGCGGCAGAACGCCACGTCCTCGCCGAAATCTATCGGCGAAAACGATAAGCCCGCGCGCTTTATTATCTCCATGCCGAACAGCTTGTTGCAGGCCGAATACATAAGGCCGCTGTTCCACAGAAAGACGAAATCGTTAAGTATCGCTTCTTTTGAGCCGTAGGTGCGCTCAAAGCTCGGGCAGTCGAAAAGGCGGCCGTCGGGCAGAACGTGCATGAATCCGAAAACGGCAAGGTCGTAGGGCCCCTCGGCAATTACGGCGTTGAGGTCGGCCACGGCGTTTTCTGTGAGGCGGTCGTCGCCGTCGAGAAAAACGAGGTACGGCGTATCCGTCATCGAGAGCGCGGCGTTTCGCGCCGCCGACACGCCGCCGTGAGCCATGAAAACAGGCCGAAAAGACGCATAATCTGCCGCCGAGGCGCGGATCTTTTCGGGACTCTGATCCGTGGAGCCGTCGTCGACGATCAACGTCTTAAATCGCTTATCCGTCTGATTTTTCAGACTTTCAAGACATGCTTCTATTTCGTTTTCCTTGTTGAATACGGTAACTACAACGGTTATCTGTATATCCGTATTTTGCATAGAGCATCAGTCCAATTCATCCTTTGGGGTCAACCCCGGAGCCGGCGATGCAGCCCCGGGGCGATATCATGCGTTTAATCAAGAGACGAAGAATCAACTCCGAAGAAGCCGAATACTGTGTCGAGCTCCTCGGTGGTGCCGAGACGTGCGCCCAGAGTCTTTAAATTATCCTGCTGTGTCTTGTCCAAAGCGTTATATGCTGCCTTAAAGTCTTCGATTTCACTGCTGTAATGCGACTTAACGTAAGCACGGTCGATGAATGCGCCGTTTTTATCTGCCTGAACGGCCTTGTCGACCGTTGCGATGAGCTTGCCCAGGCATTCGTATGCAGGTGCCTGAGCATCGGAGTACCCAAGCTTGCCGTACTGATTAACTATCTTTGCGAGGACTGCAACAACGGCATCCTCCTCTGCTTCTTCATCGATGGAATGGCCGCCGGAGTTTCCTCCGCCGCCGCCGCCACCGCCGCC
>JAFWDJ010000031.1 GCA_017513095.1 Clostridia bacterium
CCGTTCGCATATTCAATCGACGTTATGTCAACCGCCACGGGCACGGCCGCGGCCTTCGCCGTTATCGTCTTCGCCGTATCGTTATACCCCGTGCTGTATTCCTTGCCCACGTATGAACGCACGGTATAAGAATACGTCGCTCCCTCGGTCACGGTATTGTCGACCCACGACGTCTCCGTCGTCGACGCAAGCGCCGTCGTCCATTTGCCCGTGCCCGTCTTTCGATACACGCGGTACCCGTCCACGCCGTCCGCCTCTGACCACGCAAGGCTGACCGCACCGTTCGCATATTCAATCGACGTTATGTCAACCGCCACGGGCACGGCCGCGGCCTTCGCCGTTATCGTCTTCGCCGTATCGTTATACCCCGCGCTGTAATTCTTGCCTACGTATGAGCGGATAGTATAGCTGTACGTCTTGCCCTCGGTCACAGTGTTATCGACCCACGACGTCGCCGTCGTTGACGCAAGCGCCGTCGTCCACTTGCCCGTGCCCGTCTTTCGGTACACGCGGTATCCGTCCACGCCGTCCGCCTCTGACCACGCAAGGCTCACCGCCCCGTTCGCATAGCTGATCGACGTTATGTCAACCGCCACGGGCACGGCCGCGGCCTTCGCCGTTATCGTCTTCGCCGTGTCGTTATAGCCGGCGCTGTAATTCTTGCCCACGTATGAGCGCACGGTATACGAATACGTCTTGCCCTCGGTCACAGTGTTATCGACCCACGACGTCGCCGTCGTTGACGCAAGCGCCGTCGTCCACTTGCCCGTGCCCGTCTTTCGATACACGCGGTACCCGTCCACGCCGTCCGCCGAAGCCCACGCAAGGCTCACCGCGCCGTTCGCATAGCTAATCGTCGTTATGTCAACCGCGGGCGGAACGTCGCCCGTCGCGATCGCGGCCGCGGGCAGCATGGTCACCGCCATAAGCGCCGCGACGATGATACAAAGCAGCTTTCGTTTCATAATTCCGACCCCTTTCTTAAAAATACGTCCGTTTTCAACTCTCTTCGATTCAACTATATAATGTACGCCGCGATAAATCAATAATTATTCTTTACATTTATTTTTTTTGTAAACTTTTGTATTATCGCGAAATATAATATACCGAAACTGCGATATACGGAGGTTATTGTCATGAACGAAGATATCGACGCGCTCCTCGGCGCGCTCTCGTCGGGCACCGGGCGAAAAAACGAGGAGCTTATACGCGAATTTTTCAAAACGCCCGACGGCAGGCGGGCTTCAGAGCTTATCGGCAGCCTCAGCACCGACGAGATAAAAAAGCTTATCGGCCCCGCGCCGAAGGACGCGCTTTTCGAGGTTTTAAACAGCCCCGAACGGCTCAAAGCCGTATTAAACGACCCGTCCGCCGTCGAAAAGCTCAAACGAAGGCTGAAATAGGAGGTGATACGGTGGAAGACAAAATTTCGAAGCTCTCCGAGCTTCTTTCATCGCCCGACGGCGCAAGCCGCATAAAGGAGCTTCTCTCCTCGTTCGCGGGTGAGGACGAGAATGAGGACGCGGCGCGCCCCGAAGACCGCGCCCCCGCCGCATCGGCCGCCCGAATCGGCCAGAACGCCCAAAACGTCGAGCTTATGACTAAAATGGGCGAGGTCATGTCCGCAATGAACGACACGAGCGACAGCCGGATCGCGCTGCTTTCGTCGCTTCGTCCGTTCATGCATTCGCGGCGCGCCTCGCGCATAGACGAGGCCATGCGCATACTGCAGATAACGAAGCTCTCAAGGCTTATAAATAAGCCGAAAAAGGAGGCGTGACGGATGCACGAGCTTTTGACGCTTGACGATATAGAGCCGCGCGCCGAAAAAACGGGACGCGATCCCGCGCGCCCGCGCGCCGAGCTTTTTTCCGGCCTCGGCACGGAGGAAATGCTTCTTATAGGCATTATCCTTCTTCTTCTCTTCGAGGACGCCGACGCGGAGCTTATCATAGTCCTCGCCTTTCTCCTCTTCTCGGGAACATGATACATAAACCCCTCGGGGGCCGGCCCCCGCCCCCCGTTTTGGCTCCCTCCCCGTAAAGCCTTCCCCTTCGAGGGGAAGGTGGCCGCCGTGCGGCCGGATGAGGTGCAGCGCCTCTCGGCGCGTGCGTCCTTATTGGCTCCCTCCCCGAGGGAGCTGTCTGCGAAGCAGACTGAGGGAGTTGCGCCCCCCAAAGGCTCCCTTGTTCAACCCACCCCAACAACCACCCCGAAAAATGCAAGCATTTTTTGGGGGCCCCGGAATCCGTGAGCGTATTTTTCGGGGACCCCGGTTTACGCCCTCGATATCATTCATCACCATAAGATGACGCAATCAAAATCAGGCGGGCGCACGATGCGCCCGACACGGCTTGACCGATGGAGTTGCTTTCAGCGAAAAGCGGAGACTTGGAGCGGCTCGGCCGCGGAATTTGATTGGACGCGAAGATATCTTTAATGATGCCTCATACCGAGGCAACTATAAGTATAAGAGTAAATTGCGCCTTTTTGTTGTGGGAGAAGGCAAAAGATAAACGCGAAGTAACGCCGAGCGGAGAGGCCTGCGCGAGCGAGGCCGAGAGCGAGGAGCGGAGAGACGGAGAGGCTGCGGCCTCTCGGAAATTTTGGTTCTTTTGTTTCCAAAAGAACCCCCGCGGGAGGCGGCAAAAGTCTTTAGAGCAAAGCTCTAAAAAGAATGGGTGTTAAAGCAGAATGCCATGCTGTAAGCAAGGCAAAAGATGGGTTAAATACTTGGCGATAAAGCTTATTTTGAGCTAAAAAGGACGCCCCTCATCCGGCCGCGTTGCGGCCACCTTCCCCCGAGGGGGAAGGCAATACGGGGACGACACTCCCTCGGGGAGAGAGCCTTTGGGGGAGGCACGCGCGCCGCCGGAAGGCGGCTATAAAGCAAAAGAAGCGTCCGGGGGCGCTTCTTTTATAATTCTTCATTCTTTACCTTGTCGGGTCGTTTATTATGCCCACGAAGAGGGGCAGGTCGTCGGGGCTGCTTATGAGGAACATAAACGGCCTGTTGAGCGTGAAGTCGCCGTCCACCGACGCCTGCGACGCTTCCGCGGCCTTCGCCGAATCCGTAAGGACGCCGTTTTCGTCTATGGCGATCCTTATCTCGCTCTGTATATTATCAATCGTCGTACCGGCGGCTGCCCCGAGCGGCGAATAGTCCGCGTATTCGGGCGAGAACGCAAGCCCCACTCCAAGCTCGGGCAGCGAGCGTTTAAGGTCGGAGCAATACGTAACGTCAAACTTCGGCACGCGAAGCACAACGCCCGCCTCTCTGTGCTCATACCCCTGCTTTCGCGGCGTGAGAAAATCCTTCAGCTGCGCGTCCGCCAAAAGCGACTCGGGCGTTATGCCCTCGCGCGGCAGTATGTACCACATCGTGCAGCCGTTCTTGTACTTCTGCGAGATCGCCGTAAACTGCGCAAGCTCGTAATACGTGCCCGAATAGTACCAATTCTTCATAAAGTCGCACGAAACGTCGCCGCCCTGCGCGTGGAAAACGCCGGGCCCGGTATCGGCCTTATCAAACTTCTGGGTCCACTCGTCATCAAAATAGAGCGTCGAAATCATGACCGCCGCCATACCTTCGTTAAACGACGGATTCGACGCGCCGTCCTTTAAAATCCCGTCCGTGTTCTTCTTGATCCACGCATTCAATGCCTTCCGGTACGCGGCGTTCTTCATCTTTCCCGAGAACGACGACGCGTGATACGAGCGCGCGAGCGTTTTAAGCGTATCTTCGTTATACGACACGCGCTCGTCGAGCCATAGCGAATTTGCCGGCAGACACATGCCGCCCGAAGTATCGGCGTATATGCGTGAATAGAGCGTATCGGCGCGGTCGCGCACCGTCTCAATATCCTCCGCGCCCAAAAGCGCAAGCGCCTGAGCGCGCGTCTCTCCGCCCGTAATCTCCGAAAGCAGTGAGAGCTCCATATAGGCGCTTACGGGCGAGCAGAGGCGGTTTTGATTATCGGCTCCCCATATGAGCGACGGCACGCTTCGACCAACGAAGGCGTCCATATACGAGACGTCGCCGTCCGGCGTTATGACCACCGTGGCCTTCGGCCCCTCCGCCTTCACAACTGAGTAAGCGTCAAACGAGCCGCCCGACGACCCTGCGATGAGCGCGAATATGACAACTGCAATAAGGGCAAATGCGACAACGGCGATAACGGGCCCTCTGCGGCTTCGCCGCGCACGTCTTTTCTTCATATGAACAGCCTCCTTTTCGGCTACGAGATCTTTGTTCAATCGGGCGCATAATGCTCCCTTACTATATTATCAAAGAAGCGCGCCGAAAAAGCAAGGCAAAACTTTTTCGACGCGCCTGTTTTTGCGCATTTTTTAATGAACGGAAACGATTATAAGTACCTTCGTGCTGTCGGAATTGTACACCCCAGCGTCCACTTCTATGCCGAGCGCCTTAATGCGCTCACAGAATACCGCGAAATCCGCGACGCTCATTTCATATACGTTTTTGTCCGTCTCTGAAACGTCGAGCCCCTCGAACGCCTCCGAAAGCGCGGTATTCGTCACGGACACGTACGCCACGGTATTGTATTCGCTGTTTGAAAGCACAGCCTCTTCGGGCACGGCCTGCATCGACGCGACAGGCGCGGATGCGTCGTCGATATCGGCGTCCGTACCGCCGGCGCCGGCGTCATATTCGGCCGCGTCCCCCATGGCGCTTTCAGTGCGTACAGCGCCGTTTTGGCTCTCCTCTGCCTCCTCGGTCGGCAGAGCGTCGTAATCCTTCGCGCGGCCGTCGCCCGCGGCAAAAAGGCGCGGATTGTTCTCATCGTCCGCAAGGCTCTGTGCCGCCTCGGACGCGGCTTCGTCGGCCTTGTAATATACGGGCGCGGCCTCATCCGTATCGGCGCTCTCCTCGGCCTCCTCTGCGACCGCGAAGCCCGCGGTATCTTCAATACTGTTTTTCTTATAGAGCGTGCCGTCTATCATATTGTAAAAGAGCACGACAACGAGCACGATACACGCCGCCGCAATTGAAAAATACGGCTTAAAGCGCGGCTTATGAATCTTTGCGCCCTGCGTGCGCAGCTTTTTGGTGACTTCTGCGGCAAACGAGGGCGGCACGTCGTATTCGGGCAGGGACAAAAGCGTCTCTTCGAGCGCCGAAAGCTCGGAAAACTCCTCGCGGCACGTCTCGCAGCCGTTCATGTGCTCGGTAAGGCGCGCATCCTCCTCGGGCGATATTTCGCCGTCTATCTTTTTAAAAATGAGTGTGATAAAATCCTCGCAAGCCAAATAAGTCACCTCCCCCTTAACCGTATTTTGCTCCCGCTGTCTTTTATGACGGACGCGCGGCCGCTTTTGTTCCGCTGTCCTTCATCTGTTCTTTTATTTTTATTCTCGCGCGGTTCAGGCGCGACTTTACGGTACCCTCGGCGATATCCATGACCTCGGCAATCTGCGCGTAGCTTAAATCCTTGATATAGCGAAGCATAACGACGTCGCGCTGTTCGTCCGGCAGCGCGTCTATTATCTTCATAACGGCAAGAAGCGTTTCGCGCCCCTCGTAGCTCTCCTCTATCGACGCGCTGCCGTCGCGCGTCTCAAAGAAATTCTCGTCGTCAGTGCTCATTACGACGTTTCGCCTGATCTTCTGCGTCTTTCTTAACATATCGACGCACTTGTTGTACGTCACGCGGTATATCCAGGTCGAGAACTGCGCGTCGCCGCGGAATCCCGAAAGGTTCTGATATACCTGAATGAATACGTCCTGAGAAACGTCGAGCGCGTCGTCCGGATTTTTAAGATACCGAAGCGCGAGGTTGTATACTTTTTTCTCATACCGCTTTACTATGAGCTCGAAGGCGTCCGTATCGCCGTCAAGCACATGCTTTATAATGACGTCTATGTTTTCTTCCTTATCCAAATCCCCGCACCTCCTTTACGCAAGCGTATCCGGATCCAAATAAGCCCTTTTTATATCCTCCGCGAGCGCCGAAAGCTCTGTAAGAGTCGAAACGGTGTTCGCGCGGTTCTTATATGTCGTCGCGTTCTTTATGCCCTTTATGTACCAGTTTATATGCTTACGAAACTCGCGCATCGCGCCGCGCTCCTCTTTATACGTGCACATAAGCCGCGCATGGCGCATCATCATATCCATGCGCTCCCCGATATCGGGGCGCGGCGGCAGCGTGCCGCTCTCAAGATACGAAAGCGTCTCCCGAAAAAGCCACGGATTGCCCTGCGCGCCGCGCGCCGCCATAACGGCGTCGCAGCCCGTGACTTTAAGCATATTGGCCGCGTCAGCGGCCGAGAAAATGTCCCCGCTTCCCGCAACGGGAACAGAGAGCGCGTCCTTTACGGCCTTTAAAAGCGTTAGATCGGCCCGAAGCGCGTAGAACTGGTCGCGCGTGCGCGCGTGAAGCGTTACGAACGACGCGCCCGCCTCCTGCATATAGAGCGCGAAATCGACGGCGTTTACGTGCTCCCTGTCCCAGCCGCTTCTGTGCTTAACGCTTACGGGAAGCGAAGTCGCCGTGCGCGCCGCGCGCACGATGCGCGCCGCAAGAGCGGGATTTCGCATAAGCGCGCTCCCCTCGCCGTTCGACACTATCTTCGGCGCGGGACAGCCCATATTGAGGTCGTAGCCGTCGGGATGAATGTTAAGCTTCGTTTCGATAATATCGATCGCCTTCGCCACCGTCTCGGGCTCGCTTCCGAAAAGCTGTATGAGAAACGGCCGCTCGGCCTCACCGAACGAAAGAAGTCCCGCCGTCTTTTTATCATTATAGCATATCGCCTTGGCGCTTACCATCTCCGAAACGCAGAGCCCCGCGCCCATGTCCATGCATATCTCACGGTACGCCCTGTCGCAGACGCCCGCCATGGGAGCAAGAAAAATATTATTCTTAACCTCGATTCCCGCAAAGTCCATAAGCGCGCTCACTTTCAAAGAATAAATCAAGTATACATCATCGCGCCGCAATATGCAACTGTTATAGTACAAATAATACAGTTGGCGTTCGGGACACGCCGACAGGCTGTCAAAAAAGAAAAACATCCGGCGTTTTAAAAACGCCGGATGTTATGTATAGCTTATACTTTTAAATTACTCTGCTGCCAGCGGAACTACGCAAGCCGGAAGAGTGTTGATGCAGTAGTACATGCCGGACGGATCCAGTGCAACCTTACCAACAAGTGCAACAGCGGTGCCGTCTGCCGGATACTCAGCCTCGGTAGCGCCCTGGATAAGGAATACGGTACCGATGGACTCGCCTGCTTCTTCGTTTCTCTCATTGATGGAGAAGGACATGCCTTCCATGAACTGGCTTACATCACCCTCGATGTAAACAACAGCGCCGTCCATTTCACCGTTCTGGATAGCGGATGCGAGAGCGCTCATGGAATCGTAATCGCCGTATGCTACGGATACGTCGGGCTCTACATTGAGCTCATCCTCGGAGAGCGTTACAACAGCGTCCATGAAGGGAGCCGTCGCGTCGTCGATCGCTGCGTCGAGCTCGTCAACTGCTGCGTCAAGCTCTTCTACTGCTGCGTCGAGTTCTTCCGCAGCTTCCTCTGCCTTCTTCTGGCTGCCGCATGCTGCGAGTGCGAACACGAGCGTAAGAGCCAGAACGATGCAAAGAATGCTTCTTAAAAGTTTCTTATTCATTTTTGGTTCCTTCCTTTCAAAATGTGGTCTGATTTTTTTTACCGAAAAATTGCTTTCTCGGTATTTCAAATACATATTAGCGCAGAAGTTCTTCAAAGTCAACGATTGTTATTTTTATGACTATCTTTTAAAATCACTTGATTTTTTCCTTCCACTCCTCCTCCTTAAAGCCGACCAAAACGAAATCCTTATCAATAAGGATCGGCCGCTTTACGAGCATTCCGTCCGACGAAAGCAGCGCAAGCATCTCGTCGTCGCTCATATCGGGCAGACGGTCCTTTAAAGAGAGCTCGCGGTACTTCCGTCCGCTCGTGTTAAAGAAGCGCCGAAACGTAAGCCCGCTTTTCTTCTGCCACTTCTTTAACTCCGTTTTCGTGGGATTTTTCGTCTTGATGTCGCGCGGCGTATACTCCGCCCCGCTTTCGTCCAGAAACTTTTTCGCCTTTTTGCAGGTCTGACATTTGTCGTAGCATAAGAATATCATTGTCGTTCCTCCTCATTCACCTATTATTTTAACGAGCACGCGCTTTTTGCGCTTCCCGTCGAATTCATAGTAAAAAAGCTGCTCCCACGGGCCGAAATCGAGCCTGCCGTTCGTCACGGCCACAACGCTCTCGCGCCCCATGATGCTTCGCTTTAAATGCGCGTCGGCGTTGTCCTCATATCCGTTGTGGCGGTAGCGGCTGTACGGCTTTTCGGGCGCAAGCCCCTCAAGCCACACCTCGTAATCTTGATGAAGTCCGCTCTCGTCGTCGTTTATGAATACGCTTGCCGTGATGTGCATGGGATTTATAAGTATGAGCCCCTCTTTAATGCCCGATTCGTCGATGCACCGCTGCACCTCGCGCGTGATGTTCACGATGGCGCGGCGCGCGGGTATGTCAAACCAAAGCTCTTTTCTGTAGCTTTTCAATGTTTATGCCTCCTTTTTAAATATATGTATATTGAACGCCGCCGTAACGCGAAGACTCGAAAGGTCCGAAAGCCGCTCTCTGCCCGCGCGGGGCGTCTTCCAGAAATACGGCGTCATTTTGAAAAGATTTTCAATATCGGCGGGATCGTCGAGCGATAATACACTCTTTACGGGCACGATGTCTTCGTATTTAAAGCCCTCGTAGGGCGTTTTCTTCTCCTCGTTCTCATACGGATGCTCGTAAAGTATTTCCTTCATCTCATAAAGATGCTCCCGCGCCGGAACGACGTATAAGAACGCGCCGCCGGGCTTTAAAACGCGCCGGAATTCCGACAGTGCAAGCGGCGAAAAGCAGTTAAGAAGGATATCCGCGCGCGCGTCCCCCATCGGTATCCGATACGACGACGCTACGGCGAATTCCGCGTCGGGTGCACGCTTCGGCGCGTATTTAAGCGTGAACTTCGATATGTCAAAGCCCGCCGCGCGAAACGTTCGCCCCGCGCGCGATAGCGCGCCGCACACGGCCGAGGTGTAATAGCCCTCGCCGCAGCCCGCGTCGAGAAAAACGCTCCCGTCCGCAGCGTACGTGCGCGCGATTTCCGAAAGCGCCCCGGCAAGCGGCGAATAATATCCGCCCGAAAGGAAGTCTCGCCGCGCACGCGCCATCTCTTTGTCGTCGCCGGGAAACCGCGAATGCTTGCCGCCCGCCGTCAGCAGGTTTACATAACCCGAAGCGGATATATCGAACGCATGACCCTTTCTGCACGAGAACGTCTTTTCGTTTACATAAAGCTGCGACGCGCACACGGGACAGCGAAAAAGGCTTTCGCGGCTCATAAGTCGTCCGCCCTTCTTCCGACGGTGCATTTCATGCGCCGCCCCGTGAGCATTTTACGAGCGAGCTCGTTTATCTGTTCGCGCGTCACGCCCTCGATTTGCGCTATAAGCTCGTCCGGCGTGCGGACGTAGCCGTAAAGAAGCTCCCCGCGCGCGATATACGGCATACGCGAGGACGAGCTTTCAAAGCTCATGATAAGGTTCGTTATAATCTGCTTTTTCGCGCGCACGAATTCCTCCCGGGTCGCGCCTTCGCGCGCGAAGGCTTCAATGCTCTCGTCAAGCTTCGCCGTAAGCTCCGCCTCCGATTCGGGGCTGTACGCCGCGCCGATAACGAACATGCCCGTGTCTGATATCGGCATATTGAACGAGTATACGTTGTAGCAAAGGCCGCTCTGCTCACGAAGCGTCTGATAAAGACGCGAGCTCATGCCGTCGCCTAAGATAAGCGATATCACGGGCAGCGCGTAGGAGCGCGGGTCGCGCCTTCCCACGCTTTCAAAGCCCAGGTTTATATGATTCTGTTCAATGTTTCTCGGAATGAATATCTCGCCGCCGTTAAAGCCCGCGGACGAAAGCTCCGCCGCGCCGGCGCCGCGTTTTACGCCGCCGAAGGCGTTCTCGATATACGCGATGAGCCTGTCCTCGTCGAAGCTGCCCGCGACGGCCACGACTATGTTTTCGGCGGTATAGAGGCTTTTCATATACGAAACGAGGTCGCCGCGCGTGATGCGCGACACGGTCTCCTTCGTGCCGAGTATCGGAAGCGAGAACGAATGCGGCTTAAAGGCGTTTATCGTAAGCTCCTCCGTCGCCACGTCCTCCGGCGTGTCGAGGTACATGCCTATCTCCTCAAGGATAACGCGCCGTTCGCGCTCTATCGCGTCCGGCTCGAAAAGCGGATTATGGAACATTTCACACAGTATGTCGAGCGCGGCGTAAAGGTCGTCGTCAAGGCATTTCACGTGGTAGCAGGTGTGCTCCTTCGCGGTAAAGGCGTTCATGAGCGCGCCCAGCATGTCCATGTCGTGGGCAAGCTCGGCCGCCGTGCGCGCGCGCGAGCCCTTGAACATCATGTGCTCGATGAAGTGCGACACGCCGTTTATCTCGGGCGTCTCGTTCTTCGAGCCGCAGTCCACCCATATGCCCGCCGACACCGAGCGTATGTGCGGTATCTGTTCGTATAGAAGCCTCACGCCGTTCTTAAGCGTATGTTTTTTTGTCATATGCGCCCTCCGGTCTGTTTTTCGGATACGTTTACGGTTATATTGTAGCATATTTTTAGAAAAACACGCAAAAAAAATACGCCCCCATATTCCCTTCACCTCGAGGGGACGCCATTTCAGCGATAATGCCTTCTCCACCGGCAAGCCGTGTCGGGCGCATCGTGCGCCCGTCTGATTTTGAAGGCGTCATCTACTGTTGATGCGATGTTGTCGACGGCGGCAACCGGGGTCCCCGAAAAATACCCCCGCGGCAGGCGACAAAAGTCTTTAGAACGGAGTTCTGAAAAAGAATTATGTTTAAGCAAAACGGGAAGGGATAAAGACGGGGGAAGGTAGGTTAAAAACTTTAAAGTAAAGCTTATTTAGAGCTTTTAGGACAAACACCTCATCCGTCACGGCTTGCGCCGTGCCACCTTCCCCTCGGAGGGGAAGGCTTGGTATGCGATAACCGCCTTCTCCACCGGCAAGCCGTGTCGGGCGCATCGTGCGCCCGTCTGATTTTGAAGGCGTCATCTTCCGATGATGAATGACATCGAGACCGTAAAATCAAAGGGGGACGGGGGGAAATCGGCGCTAAGCGCTGATGTGAGCTTGAATTTAGAACAAGCCCCGCGAGCCTCAGCCGATTTCCCCCTCAATACCACCCCAAAAAATCCGCGGGCGTATTTTTCGGGGACCCCGGATTTTGGTTCTTTTGTTTCCAAAAGAACCCCCGCGGGAGGCGATTTGAGTCTTTAGAGCGAAGCTCTAAAAAAGAATAGATGTTGAAGCAGGACATAAAGGCGTATGTGAAGCGAAAGATAGGTTAAAAACTTGGCTGTAAGGTATTTTTGTGCATTAAGTTATCAATCGTGCGCCCGTAGGGAGTCATGCCCTCATGCCTCCGTGAAAACATGGCTAAGACACGCGGAGGCGTCAGGGGACGCCTCCCTACGAAGTATGATGCCGCAACTCCCGAAGAACGCTGCGCCGTGCCGCCTCCCGCGGGGAATGCTTTACGGAGGGGCGGAGGCGCTTTACGGCGCGAAAAGCGCCTCCGGGTCTATCCTTGCTCCGTTTCGCGTGACCTCCAGATGAAGATGCGGCTCAAGCGCCGCCTCCGCCGCCGCGCTCGTACCGGCCGCGCCGAGCGTATCGCCCGCAGAGACCCTCTGTCCCTCGCGCACGCTCGCCTCAGCAGCAAGGCCGCAGTAATGCGAAACAAGGCCGCCGTCGTGCGAGACGCTCACGCAGAAGCCCCACATATCGTCGTTATAGACGCCCTGCACCGTGCCGTCGGCTATGGCGCGCACCGCTTCGCCGGGCGAAGCCTTATAATCCGCGCCGCCGTGGACGCGCCAGTCGTCGAGCGTCGTCGAGTAGACGAGCTCGTCGCCCGAATAGCCGAAAAGAAGCCCCCCGCTTACGGGACGGGCAAACTTGCCCGCCTTCATACTGCCCGACGCGGCAACGGCGTCCCTGTCCGTTTCAGAATCGGCGCGGGCAGAGCGTATCTCGTCACCGCGATCCCTTGCGGCCGCGGATGCGTCCGCGCCGCGGGCGCCGCTTCCTTTGCTGTCTTCGCTCAGATTTTCGGCAATATCCTCCGCGACGCCCTTTTCGCCCGCGTCGACCTCAAGCATCATATCGGATTCGTGCGTCTGCACCCTGCCCGTGCGCGCGTCCCTCTGCATGAGTATCGCGGTGAGTCCGGCCGCGGCGATAAGCGTCAATACGACCGCGTAGAACGCGGCCTGTCTTAAGCGCGCGTTCTTCGCGCCGTTTTTTCTTTGTTCGTTTTCGTTCATAATAAAAACACCTCCCACGGCAGTATTTGCCGAGGGAGGCGCGTTTATTCGCATTTGCGAACGCTTTTCTTAATGCGAAAACGGGGCTTAGCTTCTGAGCTTCTTCATAACGCCCGTCTTTTCGAGCGCTATTATAATAATAGTAGCGATTATCGAGCCGCCGATTGTGCTTACGAGGAACGGTACGACAAAGCCGAACAGCGCGGCGTCGCGTCCCATGAGAAGCGTGGCCACGGGATAAGCGAGCATCGCGCCAAGTATGCCCGTGCCTACGACCTCGCCCACGAAGGCGAAGCCGAGCTTCTTTCCGTATTTATACATGAGTCCCGCGCAGAGCGCGCCGACCATGCTTCCCGGGAACGCAAGAAGTGTGCCCGTACCCGTGGCGACGCGGATGAGCGAGGTTATAAAGGCCATGGCCACGGCGTATCCGGGGCCCAAAATAACGGCCGCAAGCACGTTTACCATGTGCTGTATTGGCAGACAGCGCGCCGCGCCCACGGGTATTGAAAAGGGAGCGCATACTACGCCGACCGCAATAAGTATGCCCGATATGGCAAGCTTTCTCGTCTTGGACATTTTTCGACCTCCGAAGATACTTAATTTTTTAATAAAAAAAGTCATACGAACGTTCACACCCGAGGTGGTGTGCCCCATTCATATGACTTTAAGCTTATATTACCATATATTTTCCGAATGTCAAGTGGTAATTCGTTTTTTATTCCCAATGCGAGATCTCCGTCCCCGTATAATAGCGTGCGAGGATGGCGCGGTAATCATAGCCGCTCTGCGCCAGCGCGTTCGCGCCGTATTGGCTCATCCCGACGCCGTGACCCGAGCCGCGCACCTCGAACGATACGGCGTCGTCGGACGCGGTCACGGTGAAATCGGCGCTCTTAAGCGAAAAGAGCGCGCGCACGTCGGTGCCCTTCAATGTGACGCCGCCGATTTGGACGGTAAGGACGCTTCCGCCCTCGCTTCGCACGACGTTCTTCAGCCATTCGGCCTTCTCTTCGGGAAACGACGCCTCGGGATATGCGGCGCACACGGCGTCTTTGAACTCCTGTGCGCCGAGGGTGACGTGCGTTATCTGGCTCTGTGCGTCCGAAAGCGGCGATTCCACACTTTTAAGATACGGCAGGTCGCCGCCCCACACGTCGCGCGAGCTTTCGGTGCGCCCGTACGACGCGGCGTGAAAAACGGCGTTCACGGGCCTTGCGTCGTACGTGAGCACCTCGCCGTCCGTATCCGTAACGGCCGCGCGTATCTTTTCGTAATATGCCGCCTCCCACCGGGCGCCCCACTTTTCGCGCGCGTCGGAAAGCGTCATGTACGCCTTGCAGTGACCGGGGTCCGTGCACACGTCCGCGCCGTTGTGCCCGGGGATTTTGCCGGGCGAGGCTCTGTTTTCAAGGTATTTATTATATGTATAGCTCCTTGCGGCCACGGCCTGCGCCTTTAAGGCCTCCGGCTCGAAGCTTGCGGGCATTTCCGCCGTTACGACGCCCGTAAGATAATCGTCGAGACGTATTTTTTCGGTTTCGCCCGTGTCCGCGTGCATAAGGCTTATAATTATTCGCCCGTCCTCCGACGCGGCGTTCGGAGCGTCCGAAGGCCGCTCCCACATAAAGCGCGAAAGAATAAGCGGCACAAGAAGCATAATAAGCCATAAAAATACAGCGTAAATCAAAATTCTTTTCATATTTTGCCCCCCTTCGTCATTGTTTTGCTTGACGGCTTATATTTATTCAGGTAAAATAATTTTATATTTATTTTTTTATGTACTCATTCGGAGGTGAAAATATGCCGGTTGAAAATTATATGATAAACCGCTCCTATCTCGACAAGCTTTACAAAAAGTTTACCAACTATACGCAGATAGACCCCAGCGCGTTTGACAACGTAAATATAAAGCGCGGTCTGAGGAACGCGGACGGCACCGGCGTTATGGCAGGCGTTACGCTCATAGGCAACGTACACGGCTATCTTATAAACGAAGGCGACAGGATGCCCATAGACGGCGAGCTTTATTATCGCGGCATAAATATAAAGGATCTGGTGGAGGGCTACGACGGCCCCAAGAACCGCCGCTTCGAGGAAGTGGCGCATCTTCTGCTTCTGGGCAGCCTGCCCAACGCGGAGGAGTTTGAGATGTTCGGCAGCATGCTCACGAAGCTTCGCGATCTGCCCCGGGGCTTTACCGAGGATATGATCATAAAGGCGCCGAGCTCCGATATCATGAACAAAATGGGGCGAAGCGTTCTCGCGATGTATTCCTACGACCCCGACCCGTCGAATCTGTCGGTCGAGAACGTACTGAGGCAGTGCATTGAGCTTACGGCGCGTCTTCCGATAATCGCGGCGCACGCCTTTCACGTAAAGAGGCACTTCTATGACAGAAAGAGCCTCTATATCCATCTGCCCAAGGCGAAATACGGCACGGCGGGCAACTTTTTGAACGCGGTGCGCCCCGACAAGAAGTTTACCGAAAGCGAGGAGAGCATACTCGACCTTGCGCTCGTGCTTCACGCTGAGCACGGCGGCGGCAATAACTCCACGTTCACAACGCGCGTGCTTACGAGCGCCGGTACGGATACGTATTCCGCCATATCGGCGGCGATAGGCTCGCTTCGCGGCTACCGTCACGGCGGCGCGAACATAAAGGTGCACAATATGTTCGAGACGATGAAAGAGGACGTGCATGACGTGCGCGACGACGACGAGATCGCCGATTATCTCGAGCGCATACTCCGTAAGGAGGTCGGCGACAGAAGCGGTCTTATCTACGGTATGGGACACGCGATATATACGAAGAGCGACCCGCGTGCGGTGCTTCTTAAAAAGGCCGCGCGTGAGCTTGCGATAGAGAAGGGGATGCTTGACGAGTTCGAGCTTCTCGACAGGGTGGAGCGTCTCGCGCCCGCGATACTCAACCGCAAGATGGGCGCGAACCGCGTAGTATGCGCGAACGTCGATATGTACTCGGGCTTCGTTTACCGTATGCTCAATATCCCGATGGAGCTTTATACGCCGCTTTTCGCCATCGCGAGGATCGCGGGCTGGTCGGCGCACAGAGTCGAGGAGCTTCTCTCCGGCACGAAGATCATACGTCCGGCGTACAAGAACATCGCAAAGACGCGCGCCTATACGCCCATGAGCGAGAGAACGGATTACGAGGACCCGACGATGACGGCGAAGCCGTAATCGTTTGAGACCAGATAAAGGTGATGATATAATGCGGACTGTACTTACCGCGGTTTTTTCTGCGGCGGCATTTTTCCTCGCGCTTGTGAGGCTCAATACCGCCATGGAGCCGGACGGCCTTTTTGCGAAGGGTCATCCGCTCACTTACGCGCTTTCGGCGCTGCTTATAGTGTTCTTTTTACTGAATCTCTTATTGAGCCGCAAAAAGGACGGCTTCGCCGCGTTCGATACGACAAAGGAGACGCCGCATAAATTTGCAAAGATAATGGCTTTCTGTATGCTTGCGGCGGGCGTGATCACCGCGGCGGGCTTTATAATGGAGGGCATGGGACAGCGCTTCGAGCTTCGCATAGCGGCGATGATGCTTCTGTCGCTCATTACGGCGTTTACGTTCCTTCCAATGGCCGTATTTTTCGGTACGGGAAAGTATAAATCCTCGCTCGTACCCACGGCGCTCGTGCCCGTTTTCACAACGGCCGTGATGCTCGTTGTAAATTACATTTCGGTGACGCAGATGGCCACTCCCGCGCAGTACGGCTATCTTATAATAGCCCAGCTTGCCAATGTGCTGTGCTTCTATTATCTGGCGAAGTTCTTAAGCGGCGCGCCCTGCGCGGGCGGAGCGCTCGTTTCGTCGTCGTTCGCGGCGGCGGCGAACGCCGCGGCTTACCTTGCGCCGTTCGTATACGCGATAATCGGAGGCACGTTCGGCGCGGGCGCGCTTCAGAACGTTTTAGGCGCGGTCATGTGCTTCTACTCGATCGGGGTGCTTACGTTTATAACGCGGGAAAGCAGAAAGTAAGATGGACAGAAGGGTTTTCGAGCGGCTGCTCGACGAGGTCGCCTGCGAGCTGCCCGAGGAGTTCTATACCGATCTGAACGGCGGCATAATCATATCGGACGACGCGCCGCGCCATGAAAAAAGCGTGGCCGACGATCTGTATATCATGGGCGAATACAGGCGTAACGCGCTGGGACGTCAGATAGTGATATTCTACGGCTCATTTGAGAAGTTCTATCCGAATATATCCGAAGGACGCCTGAAAAAGGAGCTTCGCTCGGTGCTGCGCCATGAGTTTCGCCATCATCTTGAGGCGCTCGCCGGACAGCGGGACCTTGAGGTCGAGGATGAGATGGAGCTTTCGGATTATCTTGAAAGGCACAGAAGACGCGCCGAAAGAAGGGCGTCGGGCGCGGCCCGCCGTCAGCTTCCGCGCTTCGGCCGAAGCAGGCGCGAATGAGAATATAATACCCGCCGAAAGGCGGGTATTTTTGTGCTTTCAAAGCCTCCCCCGCGGGGGGAAAGGTGTCTGCGGGCAGACGGATGAGGTGCAGCGCCAACGGCGCGTGCGTTCTTTTAGGCTCCCTTGTGTAAAGGAAGCTGTCTGCGAAGCAGACTGAGGGATTGTCCTTCGTCCCCCGTATTAGCTCCCTTGTGTAAAGGAAAACTGTCAGCTTTGCTGACTGAGGGAGTCGTCCTTCGTCCCCCAGTATTAGCTCCCTTGTTCAATCCACCCCAGCAACCACCCCGAAAAATGCAAGCATTTTTTGGGGACCCCGGAATCCGCGAGCGTATTTTTCGGGGACCCCGGTTTACAGCCTCGACGTCATTCATCAACAGTAGATGACGCCTTCAAAATCAGACGGGCGCACGATGCGCCCGACACGGCGTGCCGATGGAGATGCTTCACCGCACATAAAGCCTTCCCCTTCGAGGGGAAGGTGGCACGGCGTAAGCCGTGACGGATGAGGTGTAGCGCCGCTAGGCGCGTGCGTCCGGGGATGCTTCCTTACAAATCATAAAATTTCTCTGCCGAAAATATATCTCGTTTTATTGCATTTTTTAAAGCGTTGGTATAAAATAAAGAATAGAATTTCTAAGCTTTAACTTCTGAAATATACTACAACATTCTAAAAAGCAGGACGGAGGAATATTTATGGCACTCAACATCAGAATAGAAAAGACGAAGGCTCCCAAGCCGAAGCCGGACCCGAAGACCCTTGGATTCGGAAGATTATTCTCGGATCACATGTTCCTTATGAATTATTCTTCCAAAGAAGGCTGGCACGACGCGCGCATCGTTCCCTACGGCCCCCTCGCGCTCGACCCCTCCTCTATGGTATTCCACTACGCACAGGAGGTTTTCGAGGGCATGAAGACGTATAAGGCGAAGGACGGCAAGATACTCCTTTTCAGGCCCGACAAAAACATCTCCCGCATGAACCGCTCGCTTGACCGCCTGTGCATGCCCGCAGTACCCGAGGACGACTTCATGCAGGCGCTTTTGGAGCTTATCAAGGTCGAGAAGGACTGGATCCCCGAGGGCGACGAAACTTCATTATATATAAGACCCTTTATGATAGCGACCGACCCGTTCATCGGCGTAAAGCCCTCCGACACGTACCTCTTCGCGATAATCCTGTCGCCTGTCGGCGCGTATTATCCCGAGGGCATAAACCCCGTAAAGATATACATAGAGACCGAATACGTCCGCGCTGTACGCGGCGGTCTCGGCTTTACCAAGGCGGGCGCGAACTACGCCGCTTCAATAAAATCGCAGGTAAAGGCGCATGACCTCGGCTATACTCAGGTGCTCTGGCTCGACGGCGTTGAGCGCAAGTACATCGACGAGGTAGGCACGATGAACGTATTCTTCAAGATAGACGGCAAGGTAATCACGCCGTTCCTTGAGGGCAGCGTGCTTCCGGGCGTAACGAGAGACTCCGTTATAAACGTACTCAGAGACAAGGGCTATACCGTTGAAGAGCGCAGAGTAAGCGTGGACGAGCTTTGCGAGGCTCACAAGAACGGCAAGCTCGAGGAGGCGTTCGGCACCGGCACGGCAGCCGTTATCTCTCCCGTAGGCGAAATAAACTACGAGGGCAGCAAGATGGTAATAAACGACTTCAAAATAGGCCCCACGGCTCAGATGCTCTACAACGAGATCACGGGCATTCAGACGGGCAAAATTCCGGACCGCTTCAACTGGACCGTCGAGGTAAAATAATTACGTAATACTTTAGTACTAAAAAAACGCGCAAAAGCGCGTTTTTTTAGTTTAAACCGATGCTTTTCCCGATTTATACTCATTTTTTCCGATGGGGAGGCTGTCGGCGAAGAAAGCCAGGCAAATCGGGCGCAAAAATACGCAAAAACGCTGCATTTTCTGCGTAAATATTCGGATTATTCGCGGAATACACGCGCGGCTTTCGGGCTTTTTTATCTGATTGTGCAATAACGGCGCAAAATAAATATCATACTTATTTCCTATTGGAAACATCCGACCAATGGGGTATCATTAAGGTATAATATTGTGATATCAGAAGGAGGTGCAATCGACAATGACTCAGGTAATCGTTCCCACTCTGGGACAGACCAATCTCGACGTTACCATCGAGAAGTGGTTCAAGAACGTAGGCGATACTGTTAAGGAGGGCGAGCCCTTATACGAGCTCTCTTCCGAGAAGCTGACCCAGG
>JAFWDJ010000034.1 GCA_017513095.1 Clostridia bacterium
ACTTCATTAACGGAGCGGCAATGAACGCGTTGATTAATTCAAACAGACTGGCGTCTGTGACAAGAGACAGCAGATAGCGCAGCAGTGCAGACGATAAACGACTGCTGCTACTTCTGCGCGGGTAGCGTTGTCAAGAGGTCTGAAGTTGGAGTTCTCGTCGCCGACGATAAGGCCTCTCGAAACTGCGATGTTAACGTCATCCTTTGCCCAGTCTGCGATCTGAGCGCCGTCGCCGAAGTTGATCACGGTGCCTTCGTCGACATGCTTTTTGTTGTACTGCTTCTCAACATAGGAAACATAGCGGCCGATCATGGTAGCCAGTTCCTGACGGGTTATAGCCAGGTCGGGCGAGAAGGTGGTCTCGCTGGTGCCGTTAACGATATTCTTGCTAACTGCCCAGTCAACACCGCCGTTGTACCAGGAGCCTACTTCGCAGTCAACAAACTGCGTTTCTGCCTGCGGGTTTACGGTCTCGGTCTCGAGACGAGAAAGAACTGTTACGAACATTGCACGAGTCATGTTCATGTCAGGTGCAAATTCCGTTGCCGAAATGCCGTTCATGTAGTTGTGCTCTGCAACGAAGTCAACGTAGGGCACATACCACGAATCGTCCGAAACATCCGTAAACTGGTCATGACCAGCCGCAAATGCAGGTACGATCGCAAGTATAGCGATAGTCAGCACGATGCAGAGAACTCGCATGAAATTTTTTTTCATACTAAATCCTCCCTAAATATTCGGGCGCCCCCGCTGTGCGAAAGCGTATCCGTTTTTTATTTATTTTCAAAGGATCGCCGGCGATTTTTACTTCCGATCCTTTAAAAACCGTTGTAACGCGGCGCACACGCGCGCGCCTAAAAAGCCCTTATATTAAATAATATAAGGATATATTTTATATTAACATAGAGCCCCTAAAAATATCAAGTTACAATTATGTTACAAATGCGCAAAATTTCAGGTCATTTTTTATGAATATTGCGAAATAAGACTCGCTTTTGTGTTGGCCTTCACGTCCTCGTAATGCGATTCGAGCTCGCTTGCGAGCGACGGGTCGTATTCTTTGAGGCTCGCTATTATCGCATTCATCTCCGCGTCGCATTCGTTTTCAACCGCGGCTATCTGCGACATGTACGATCTTACGACCTTCATCTTGTTCGCAGTGTTCTGCTGATCCTTGGGAAGCGACCAGAATTCATGCTTCATCTGATCTATAAGCGCATTTGCGCGGCTCTCGAACGAAGACTGAAGCACATACGCGCGTGTAATCAGCGCCTGTATCTGCGCCTGGGACTCGTCCGTCTCTTCGTTTTCCGAAGCATCGTTGTTCTGCGCGGGCGTATTGCCGTCTTCGGATGCATCGCCCTCGGACGTATTGGCTTCAGGCGTATCGGTCTCGGTCGTATTGCCCTCGGACGTATTGACGTCACCCGATCCCGATTCGCCCGACTCGCCCGTCTGGGCCTGCGCGCCGCTCTGCTGAGCCGATGCGCCTGCGTCAGACTGGGACGAAGTGCCCGCGCCCGTCTGGTTTGCGGAGCCCGATTCGGCCATGATGCTCTGCGCTACCTCCTCGGCCGTCATCTCGCCGCTCTCGATTGCGGCGATCTGCTCGTCGGTAAGCGAGATATCGGGGATGTTGTAGTTCTCCTTGAGCTGCTGTTCCTGCTCACTGAGGCGCTCCTGCTCGGCCGCGATCTTGGCCTCGTCCACCTTTGAATACTTGACGTACTCGAACATATCACGGTTCGCAATAAGCAGCACCGCAATAATTACTACTATTATAATAATTACAATTCCGGCAATCTTTTTACCTTTGCCCTTCTTCCTGCCTGCCGCTTTAATGATAATCAACCCCATTCATTAAGATTTTTTAAAAAAGCACGCCGCGATTCTTCCGATAAATATTAAAAATATCCGCCGCATCACCTTGCGGCATAAGTAATTTATCAGAAAAACGCATATCAGTCAAGCAAAATACGCGCGCGGCCGCTTTTTCGCACATTTTGACGAATATTATACGAAAAAAGTTTGCCCCCGTGCAATTATTTTGAAAAAACACCGCCGAAACCCTTCCCCATCGGCCAAGCCGTGTCGGGCGCATCGTGCGCCCGTTTGATTTTGATTGCGTCATCTTATGATGATTAACGACGTCGAGGACGTAACCGGGGTCCCCGAAAAATACGCTCGCGGATTTTTTGGGGTGGCAGAAAGGGGGACGGGGGGAAATCGGCGCTAAGCGCTGATGTGAGCTTGCATTTAGCATAAGCCCCGCGAGCCTCAGCCGATTTCACCCGGAAATTTTGGTTCTTTTGTTTCCAAAAGAACCCCCGCGGGAGGCGACAAAAGTCTTTAGAACGGAGTTCTAAAAAGAATGATGTTAAAGCAGAATGCATAGATGTAAATAGGGCTAAAGATAGGTTAAAAACTTATAAAAAGTCTTCTCAATAAGTTTGAAGCAAATAATAGGGCAAAGTGGTTACAATCCCTCAGTCTGCTTCGCAGACAGCTCCCTTTGCACAAGGGAGCTAAGACGGGGGACGCACGCGCCGTCGGCGCTGCACCTCATCCGTCGGCTTCGCCGCCACCTTCCCCCGTGGGGAAGGCTTTGGGGACGCGTCACTGCACCGCGTCCGCCGGCTTTCCCGGCGTCTTTTGCCGCAAAAAAAGACGCCGTACCGTTCTTCGTACAACGTCTTTTCTATCTTCGTATGACACGTATCATCAAAAGCAGCGCCATCGCGTATCCGACGAGCGTCGGAACGGACATCCCCCACAGGACTGCGGGCAGCGGCGAAAAGCATAATATGCTTGCCGCGATAAAGAGTCCCGCCGCGGCGACCGCCGCCGCGATGCGTCCCGAGCCGCGCGATATCTCGCGGCGGTATTCCTCGCCCTCGGTATTCTTTATGTTTATCTTGGCCTCGCCCATGAGCGCGAGCCTTAAAAGCTCGGCCGTATTGACGGGTATGCCCTCGGCCTTTTTAAGCGTATAATAAGCCGACTTTGCAAGAGACATGAGCGTCTTTCTTACGTCGATATCCTTGATTATATCGCTCTGCATATATTCGGCCGCGACGTTAAGTATGCTTATATCGGGCGAAAGCTGCGCGAGCACGCCCTCGAGCGTAAGAAGTCCGCGCCCCATCAGCGTTATGCCGCGCGACATCGTTATGCCGTATGAGCCCGCCATCATTACGAAGTCCTCGACGGCCTGACCTACGTTTATCGAGCCCATATCGATCGCGGCGTAGCGCGAAAGCAGCGCGCCCACGTCGGACAAGAGCTTTGAATGGTCTATATCGTTCGGAGCCGTTCCCATCAGCAAAAGAAGATTCTTGAGTTCGGCGGCGTCGTTTTCGACAATGGCGAAGACCGCGCTGCGGAACAGACGGCGGTCCCTCTCGGAGAGTCTGCCCATCATGCCCATGTCTATATATACGATCTGTCCGTCGCGTATATAGAGATTGCCGGGATGCGGGTCGGCGTGGAAAAAGCCGTCGGTGAACATCTGCTTTATATAATTGCTGGCAAGCTTGTGGCCTATCTCCTTTAAGTCGTATCCGGCTTCGATAAGCTCGCGCCGGTTGTCGATTTTTATGCCGTCCACCTGCTCCATTACGATAACGCGCTGCGTGGTGAGGCTTTTATAGACCTTCGGTACCGCGATATAGTGCACGTCGCGGTTGAGCTCGGCAAATTCGCGCATATTGTCGGCCTCGCGGATAAAATCGGTCTCCTGCTCGGCCGCAAATAAAAGCTCGTCGAGTATTTCTTCTATATCGAAGACGCCTCCTGTGCGCCTGTTGAGCGAAAGAAGGCGCGTAAGCCTCTTTAAAAGCTCGATATCGCCGCGCATCGCGTCGCGTATGCCGGGACGCTGCACCTTTACGACGACGCGGCTGCCGCCGTTCGTCACGGCCGGGTATACCTGCGCTATCGAAGCGCTTCCCACGGGCTCCTCGGTAAACGAGGAGAAGCGTCTCTCTATCGGAACGCCGTATTCCTCCTCGATGACGCCGCGCATCGCGTCGAAGTCGAGCGAGCGCACGTCGGTGCGAAGGCGCGACAGCTCCTCGCAGTATTCCGCACTTAATATATCCCTTCGCATGGAAAGCATCTGCCCCAGCTTTACGAAGCCGGGGCCCATGTCTTCGATCACGAGACGCAGCTTTTCGGGCGTCATGCCCGACAGTACGCCGCGCCTTACAAGTATGCCGAGTATCTCATGGATGCGCGCGTGATTTGAGCGGGCGGACGTTTCCGTACCGTCATTCCTCATCGCTGTTTATAACTTCGTCAATCCTGCCGTGAAGCTCCATAAGCTCCTCGGGGGAAAGCTTTTTGAGCATTTCCATAACGTCCTCGGCGGTGGGAGCGTCGGCCGACGCCGCGGGCTCTCTCTTGAGCCTGCGCGAAAGCGCCTCGTTTAAGGTGTTGCTCTGCTCAAGCGTAAGCTCGCCTCTCTTTACGAGCTCGTCAGTTATCTCCATCGCCTTCTCCGCCGTCATTGCGGCCGCGCCGATCGATGCGAGCAGCAGTTTCTTTATGTCTCCTCCGATGTTGTCAAGCATGTTGTTTACTCCTCTCTTTAAAATTCCGGCAAAAGCCGTTTGTTCTTTATTGTACTATTATATATTATATCAATAAGATATACAAATGAAAAGAGGGGGAAAGAATTTTCTGCCGCCGAAAGCCGGCGGCGCGGCCGATGGAGATGGCTTAATTATAGCAATCGACAGTACACCCCGCCGGGAGGCGGCGGTAAAAAGCCTTCCCCTCCGAGGGAAAGGTGGCACGGCGTAAGCCGTGACGGATGAGGTGCAGCGCCGACGGCGCGTGCGTCCCCCAAAGGCTCCCTTGTGTAAAGGGAGCTGTCTGCGAAGCAGACTGAGGGATTGTCGTCCCACCGTATGTCATTCTGAGGGGCGTAAGCTCCGAAGAATCTTAAAGCTTCTCCTCCGCACAGCATG
>JAFWDJ010000035.1 GCA_017513095.1 Clostridia bacterium
CGCCCTAAAAGAGCAAATCACCGATGAAAAGATGTAAAAATACACGCATTTCTCCGGATTCGCTTTTAAAAAATCACTTTTTAGGCGTTTTTGCTGAAGAAGTCGTGACTTCTTCAGCGTTTACCCGAGGGGAAGGCAATATGTGCGCTAAACGCAACTCCATCGGTCAAGCCGTGTCGGGCGCATCGTGCGCCCGTCTGATTTTGAAGGCGTCATCTTATGGTGATGAATGACGTCGAGGCCGTAAACCGGGGTCCCCGAAAAATACGCTCGCGGATTTTTTGGGGTGGCAGAAAGGGGGACGGGGGGAAGGCGGCCTAAGCGCTGCAGGAAGACTGCATTTAGCACAAGCCCCGCGTGCCTGTGCCGCGGTCCCCCGGAAATTTTGGTTCTTTTGTTTCCAAAAGAACCCCCGCGGGAGGCGACAAAAGTCTTTAGAACGGAGTTCTAAAAAAGAAATGTGGTAAAGCAGGATGTGAAGCTGTAAGTATGGGGAAAGGTAGGTTAAAAACTTGGAAGTGAAGCATTTTTGTGCATTGAGTTATCAATCGTGCGCCCGTAGGGAGGCATGCCTTCATGCCTCCGTGAAAACACGGCCAAGACACGCGGAGGCGTCAGGGGACGCCTCCCTACGGGGGACGGGGGGACGACAATCCCTCAGTCTGCTACGCAGACAGCTCCCGCCGGGGTCCCCGAAAAATACGCTCGCGGATTTTTTGGGGTGGATTGAACAAGGGAGCTAAGACGAGAGGACGCACGCGCCGCTGGCGCTGCCCCTCATCCGGCCGCACGGCGGCCACCTTCCCCCCGAGGGGAAGGCTTTACGGGGAACGCACGCGCCGAGTGGGGCTGCCCCTCATCCGCCCTGCGGCGGCCCGCGAGGCTTTTCGTGTATTAAAAAAGAGCCGGGTCACGGCTCTTTTTGTAAGGCTTTGCAGCTTTGGTCTACCGATTCGAGCGTTTGTCGAAGCGCCGCGTATTTTTCGGGCGGCGCGTCCGCCGGCGGTACTGCTTTTGCGTCTGCGCCTTCAAGCAGGCGCGTTATCGCAGCTTCGGATAAAAGCTGTACGCTCATGGGCGAATACGGAAGTGAAACGTCCGGCGCGGGTGAATATCCGGGCACGGCGGCGCCCGCGTCGCAAAGACGGCGCGCCATCATATACACGGGCACGGACATATAAAGCGAGAACCGCGACGTAAGCTCGGCGGAGCCGAGACTTTGATACATATCAAAGAGCGTGCCTGCGGCGTCCAAAAGCTGCGCGCGCTGCTTTGCGCCTTCGCTTTCGCCGACGGACGTGGAAGGCAGTGCGTCCGAGCGCCCGAGCAGATAATCTGTGCTCACCCCGTAAAAATCGGCGCAGGTGCACAAAAAGTCGAGCCCGCATTCACGTATGCCCTTTTCGTAATGCGAGAGCAGCGCCTGGGATATGCCGAGCTTCGCGGCCGCCTGCTTCTGCGTCAGTCCGCGTTCCTTTCTGAGGCCGACGAGCCTCTTTGATAAATCCGCCCTCATGCGTTTTGTACCTCCGTTTGCACCTTAAATTAAGCAAAAAAATACTGTACGTATATTATATCCCCGCGCGATTCAAAAATCAACGAGCTTTTTCGGGAAAATCAGTCAATTTTCCGCCGCGCTCCAATGGGCAAAAACGACTAAAAAAACAGAGCCCGTATATTGGATTTTATAAACATCTACAAAATGTATTGATAGGGTGTAAATATTCTTGAAAATGAAAAATACAGTGCTATAATATGAAAGATAAAATTAAGGAGGGGCATCAAAAATTATGTTCGATTTCACGCTTCTTGCACCTATCGGTGCAGTGGTAGCCCTGATTTTTGCCATTGTAATGGCTAAGAGCGTACTCAAGAATTCCGAGGGTACCGAGCAGATGGCAAAGATCGCAGGCTCCATAAGAAAGGGCGCGATGGCATACTTAAAGCGCCAGTACATCACTGTCGCAAAGGTATTCGTCGTTGTCTTCGTAGTATTGCTGATACTTGCTTTCCTGCATCAGCTCAGCTTCTTCACCCCGATAGCCTTCTTAACGGGCGGTATCTTCTCCGCACTCGCAGGCTTCTTCGGCATGAAGATAGCTACCTCCGCAAATGCCCGCACGGCATGGGCGGCTAAGGAGAGCTTAAACAAGGGTCTTCGCGTGGCTTTCTCGGCAGGCTCCGTTATGGGCTTCGTCGTTGTAGGTCTCGGCCTTGTTGACTTCTCTATCTGGTACTTCATATTAAAGGCAGTTTACGCAGGTCTTCCGGCTCCCGAGCAGGCGGCGCAGATCACCATGCAGATGCTTACGTTCGGCATGGGCGCGTCCACGATGGCGCTCTTCGCACGTGTTGGCGGCGGTATCTTCACCAAGGCCGCTGACGTAGGCGCTGACCTCGTAGGCAAGGTTGAGGCAGGCATCCCCGAGGATGACCCGAGAAACCCGGCCGTTATCGCAGATAACGTAGGCGATAACGTAGGCGACGTTGCCGGCATGGGCGCAGACCTCTATGAGTCCAACGTAGGCGCGAGAGTTTCGGCTTGTGCGCTTGCAGTTACCGCGGGCCTCGGCTTCGAGGGCATCGCAGCGACGATGGCTATCGTGGCTATCGGCGTATTCGCATCGGTTATAGGTTCGTTCTTTGTAAAGACTAAGGAAGACGCAGATCAGAAGGCGCTTTTATCGGCTCTCCGCCGCGGTACTTATATTGCGGCCATACTCGTTGCGGTAGCGTCCTTCTTCGTAGTTCGCGGCCTTCTCGGCATGGAGCACATCGGCGTATTCGGCGCTGTTATCTCCGGCCTTCTTGCAGGTATACTCATCGGTTACTTCACCGAGTACTATACGGCTGACGCTTACAAGCCCACGCAGAAGCTCGCGGGCACTTCCGAGACCGGCTCCGCTACTATTATAATAGGCGGTCTCGCACTCGGTATGCGTTCGACCGTTATCCCCGTAGTTATCGTTGTTGCTTCCATTATGGCAAGCTTCTATCTTGCAGGCGGCATGCAGAGCTATTCGCTCGGCCTTTACGGCATAGCGCTCTCCGCTGTTGCAATGCTCTCCACGCTCGGCATTACGCTCGCTACCGACGCTTACGGCCCTGTTGCCGATAACGCAGGCGGTATCGCGGAAATGACCGGCCTGGGCGAGGACGTAAGAAAGAGAACCGACGCTCTCGACTCGCTCGGCAACACCACCGCAGCTACCGGCAAGGGCTTCGCAATCGGTTCCGCAGCGCTCACCGCTCTTGCACTGCTCGTTTCCTATATCGACCAGGTAAGAGCGATAAGCCCCGATTATACGCTTAATCTTCAGCTTACCAACCCGCCCGTACTCGTGGGCGTACTCATCGGCGCGATGCTTCCGTTCATCTTCGCCGCTATGACGATGGAATCCGTAGGACGCGCGGCTCAGTCGATAGTTGTTGAGGTTCGCCGTCAGTTCAGAGAGATCGCGGGCCTTATGGAAGGCACCGCGGAGGCAGACTACCACACCTGCGTTGACCTTTGCACGAAGAGCGCGCAGAAGGAAATGGTAGCTCCCGCAATCCTCGGTATCGCGGTACCGATCGTTGTCGGCATCGTATTCGGCGTTAACGGCGTTGTAGGTATGCTCGGCGGCGCAACGGCTGCAGGCTTCGTTCTCGCTATCATGATGGCGAACGCAGGCGGTGCGTGGGACAACGCGAAGAAGTACATCGAGTCCGGCGCATTTGGCGGCAAGGGCAGCGACAACCACAAGGCCGCTGTCGTAGGCGACACCGTAGGCGACCCCTTCAAGGATACGTCCGGCCCGTCCATCAATATACTTATAAAGCTTCTCTCGATAGTTTCGATCGTTTTCGCGACCGTAGTTATCAACTGCTCGCTTATAAAGTAAGAAAACTGAGTAAAAAGGCTGTCTCGCATGAGACAGCCTTTTTTGCGTTATACAGCCGCCGCGGCGCGTGTGTCGGGCGTATGTCATTCTGAGGAGCGTTAGCTCCGAAGAATCTTAAAGCTTCTCCTTCGCAGGGCTGACCGGTTTACATAAAGCCTTCCCACTCGGGGGAAGGCGGCACGGCGTAAGCCGTGACGGATGAGGTGCGTCTTAAATGTTTATTATAAGCTTTACTTTCAAGTTTTTAACCTATCTTTTGCCTTACTTAAAGCATAGTATTCTGCTTCAACATATATTCTTTTTTAGAACTCCGTTCTAAAGACTTTAATCTCCTGCCGGAGGGGCCTACTTTTGGAAACAAAAGTAGCAAAATTTCCGGGGGAAATCGGCTGAGGCTCGCGGGGCTTCTTCTAAATGCAAGCTCACATCAGCGCTTAGCGCCGATTTCCCCCCGTCCCCCATGTTTTTTTACGCCCTCGACGTCATTCATCATCATAAGATGGCGCAATCAAAATCAGACGGGCGCACGATGCGCCCGACACGGCTTGTCCGGTGGGGTTACTTTGTTTTGCTGAAAGCAGCTTTC
>JAFWDJ010000001.1 GCA_017513095.1 Clostridia bacterium
AGTTGGTAGAGCAGGGGACTGAAAATCCCCGTGTCGGTGGTTCGATTCCGCCCGGAGGCACCATTTATGCGGATGTAGCTCATCTGGTAGAGCGCAACCTTGCCAAGGTTGAGGTAGCGAGTTCGAGCCTCGTCATCCGCTCCAAACTTACGTCCTCGAAAGGACGTATTTTTTTGAAAACCCCTTGATTTGACGGCAGGCATATGGTATCATATTTCTTGCCTGAAAATGTAATACGGCGCCATAGCCAAGTGGTAAGGCATAGGTCTGCAAAACCTTGATCACCGGTTCAAATCCGGTTGGCGCCTCCAATGCGGATGTAGCTCATCTGGTAGAGCGCAACCTTGCCAAGGTTGAGGTAGCGAGTTCGAGCCTCGTCATCCGCTCCAAAAAAAGACCGAATCGTTTGATTCGGTCTTTTTTGCTTTGTTTTGTTGTTATCCTTCGCCGTTCCAGCGCTTTAAGTTGGGTAGAAAATCCCAAAGCATAAGGCTTGCTTCGGCTACGTCCATGTTTTGATTTGCGGCGGCCACCATCGGCGCGCAAAGTGCTATCATTTCCTCCAGCGTAAGCTCGGACGTGAATTTTCCGTTCTGATAGCAGTATATGCAGTAATCCTCGTTTAACGAGCCGTCCGCATTTATGCCGTAATCGGCTTCAATCTCAAATTCCATTCCGCAGCTCTGGCAATGTGTACTCATATATATCCTCCTTTCGTTTTCACAATGTAAGCTTTCGTGTCCTCTTACTTTTTCACATAACGGGATGCGCAAAGAGGCGTCGAGTTTTCTTTATCGAGAAGGAAAATCCGGCAGGAATAGCTTGCGGCGGGAATGTCTGCCGAATAAATGCCGTCATTTCCTTCGGGAATGCCTATATAAATCATTTTACCCTTCTTGTCGTAGGCGGCAACCCACGCCTGCGCGCTGTCGCCCGCGTTCACTGTATGGAAGTTTACGCGGTCCTTTTCAAGCGTCACGTTCGTGATGGCCGCGCCGTCCATGGGTTCGCGCACGTCGGTGAGAAGCCCCTTCCAGCTGTCGCCGAAGAAACGCCAATCGCCGCGCTGATCCTGATAGAAGAGGGCGTATCTGTCGCTGTCGTCGCCGGCGATGCTTATAAGCACCTGCTTTATCTGCGGCGAGGTATCGCTTTCGGAAACAAAGGGATCATATACGCTTTGGCGCACCGTAACGGTAATGGGCTGCGACGGAGTATAGCCGTTTTGAGGATCGGCGCCGCCAAGGTAGGCGTTTCCTATGTATCTGTATTTATCGTTTTGCATCATACGGTCGCGCAGAGCCGAAATCCACGGGTTATACTCGGAAAATGCGTAGCTTACGGGATGTCCGCCGCTGTCGGTCGCGCCGGGCTTGGGCGCGGCGGGATTTGTAAGGTAATCAAGCATAGCGATGCAGGGCTCTGGGTCTTCGGGGCTCCAGGAGCGCAGCGCGAGGAAATAAAGCGCCATCGTCTTATAAGGGCTGTCAAGGCTGTATTGAACGATATCCTCGTAGCTTTCGGGTATGGTTGAGAAGGTAAATGTGTGCTCCTCTACGGTCACGTCAATCGGATTGTCGTATTCGTCGACGGCCTTCGCCGGGACATTTGTTACAGTCTCCGAAGGCTCATTCTGCACGTGCGCGGGCTCGTCGGCGCGGATAACCTCCGGCGGACGAACGACGTCGCCGCTCGGCGTCTTTACGTCGGTAAGCAGTCCCTTCCAATTATCGCCGAACACGCGCCAATCGCCGCGCTGGTCCTGATAGAACAGGGCGTAACGGTCGTTGTCGGCTCCCGGTATTGTAATCAGAACCTGATATATCGTCGGATCGGTGTCGTGCAGATCATTTGACCGGTACGGATTATATACGCTTTCTTTTACGGTGACCGTAAGAGGCATCGAGGGCGTATAATCGTTTGAGGGCATTGCGCCGTCGAGATAGGCGTTTCCTATGTAGCGGTATTTTTCGTTCTGACGCATACGGTCGCGGAGGAACTCTATCCAGAACGGATACTCGGAAAACTTTTTGCTTAAATAGTGGCCGGTATTATCCTGCTTTCCGGAGCTTACGTCCGTATTCGTCAGGTAGTCGAGCATTTTAAGACAGATTTCCGGATTTTTCGGCGTCCAGGTGCGATATGCCATTATAAGCAGCGCCATGGCCTTGTAGGGGCTGTCAAGCTTGTATTGTATGATGTCCTCGTATGTTTCGGGTGCTTTGGTGAATGTAAAGGTGTGCTGCTTTACGGTGGTATCGATAATTATGGTGTTTCCGGCGTCGTCCGTGCCCACAGCTTTGGCGGGGATATCAAAGATGCTCTCTATAGGCTCCGTCTGGGGATTTGCATACGATTCGGGGCGTTCGGTCTCGGGCGGCATGAGAATGTCCATATCCGGCTTTTGAACGTCCGTAAGAAGTCCCTTCCAGCTGTCGCCGAAGAAACGCCAGTCGCCGCGCTGATCCCGGTACATAAGAGCGTACCTGTCGTTATCGGCGCCGTCGATGTGTATAAGAATCTGCTTAAGCTCGGGGCTTGTATCCGTTGCGGCGGTGTATGGGTCATATACGCTTTGGCGAAGCGTGACCGTTATCGGCTGCGACGGCGTATAGTCGTTTTTGGGAGCGGCGCCGCCAAGATAAGCATTGCCGATATAGCGGTATTTCGTATTCTGAAGCATACGGCCATTAAGAAAATCACGCCAGTAGTTGTACTGCGAGAAGGGAACGGCCAGAGAGTGTCCCTCGGAATCGGTCTCGCCGGAGTCGACTCCCGTGCAGGTGAGATAATTAAGCATCTCAAGGCAGTCGTCGGGGTTATCCAGCGTCCACGTGCGAAGTGCCATGAAGAAAAGGGCCATCGTTTTATAGGGGCTGTCCAGCCTGTAACGAATGAGCTCCTCATAGCTTGTCGGTACAGCTGAAAACGTAAAGGTTACTTGCTCGACCGTCGTATCAATAGACACGGGATTTCCGCTTTCATCAACACCGGCGGCTTTTGCGGGTATCATTACGCGCGTCTCCTGCGGCTCGTCATACGCTTCCGTATGCTGCGTCTCCGGCGGATAAAGCTCGTCGCTCGCGGCGGTTTTCACGTCGGCCAAAAGATTTTGCCAGCTTGTACGGAAGACCTTCCAGTTTCCGCTGTCATCCTGAAAGAACAGGCAGTAGCGCTCATTGTCGGCGCCGGGGAAGTAGATAAGCACCTGCTTTTGCTCGGGCGCCCATTCGTTCGCCTGCGCATAAGGGTCGTAGACGCTCTGACGCAGCGTTATTGTTATCGGCTCGGAGGGCGTATAGTCGTTTTCGGGAGCGGCTCCGCCGAGATACGCATTGCCTATATAGCGGTACTTATTATTTTGCATCATGCGGTCATGCAGGGCGGATATCCAGGGATTGTACTTTGAAAACGGACAATATTCGTCGTTTAAGGTCGCGCCCGTATCTGTAAGATAATCGAGCATTTCGAGGCATACGGACTCATCCTGCGGGTCCCAAGTTCGGTAGGCCAGGATGAGAAGCGCCATTGCCTTATACGGGCTGTCAAGCTTGTATTGCGACAGCTCCTGCGCGTTTTGCGGAACGGTGGAGAAGGTGAAGGTGTACTGCTCGACCGTCGTATCGATTACGTGACCTTGCTCGTCAAGCGCCTGCGCCGACACTTCGGTCACGGTAAGCTGCGGTTCTGTTTGCTGCTGTGCCGAAGGGGAGGCAAGCGCAAAAGAAGGCAGAAACAGAAAAACGAGCATAACACACAGGACAAAGCTTATAATCCGCAAAGTGATTCTTTTCACGACAGGTCCCCCCCCATAAAAACGTATTTGGTTTAAAGTCCGGCAGACCGGATGTTCTTATTTATCTTAATTATATCATATATTACTTAAAGAACAAGCGCCGCGGGAGGGAATTTATGAAAAACAACAAAGGATTCTTTGTGATGCGACTTAACATTAATAAGAAAAAAACGCGTTTGTTTGCGCTGCTTGCGGCTGTGATTTTCGTATCGCTTATAGTCTTTAAGCCAAACGCCCCGCATCATGCAAGGGCCGCATCGGTCGATTTAGGGGAAAGGGAGGGAGCGAGGGCGGTTATAGTCGTCGACGCGGGTCACGGCGGCGTCGACGGGGGCGCTGTCTCATTAAATGGTACGCCGGAAAAGGATATAAATCTTTCGATAGCACTGAAACTTCGTTCGCTTTTGCTTTTAAATGGATTTGATGTTATAATGACAAGAGAAAGCGACGTTTCCATCCACGACGCCGACGTTGAGAACGGCACGATACGCGAAAAAAAGGTGTCAGATATCTCAAACAGAATTAAAATACTGAAAAACAGCCCCGACGCGATACTTATAAGCATACATCAGAATACTTTTTCGTCAGCGGACGCAAGCGGCTCTCAGGTGTTCTACGTTAAGAACGAGCAAAGCCGCCGCCTGGCAGAGATAATGCAGACGCATCTTGTGTGCGAGCTTTGCGAAAAGGGTAACCGCGCGCCAAAGGAGGCGTACGATACGATAAAGCTTATGAATTCCATTGAGAACACGGGCGTTTTGGTGGAGTGCGGCTTTCTTTCAAATCCCGACGACGAGGCGAAGCTTTTAAGCGAGGATTACCAACGGCGCATCGCGCGCTGTATCCTTAACGCGCTTGACGAATTTTTAATCGAAACCGAAAGTGAAGGATAAGCATAAAGATGAACATAGCAAACAATAAGCTTCTTACGCTTTTTTTGGTCTTTTTCAAGGTGGGACTTTTTACGATAGGCGGCGGCCTTGCCATGCTGCCGCTTTACCGGCAGGAGTTCTCCGAAAAGCGCGACTGGCTTACCGATGAGGAAATGGTCGATATAATAGCAATGACGCAGTCTCTGCCCGGCGTTATGGCGATAAATTCCGCCGCCTTCGTGGGGTACAGGATAGCGAAGGTGCGCGGTGCGATAATCGCGGCTTTGGGCGCGATTCTTCCGTCGGTCATAATAATCCTTGCCGTGGGCGTCGTTTACGCGAGCGTATTCCGGAACGAATTTGTAGTAAGGGCCTTCAGAGGCGTGCAGTGCGCGCTCGCGGCGATGATTGTAGCCGCGGGCATAAAAATGATAAAGAATACGATAAAATCGGTATTTGCCGCCGTAGTTGCTATCAGCGCCGGCGTATGGATCTTTTTTGACAGCACAGCGATAATATACGCGATTATCGCCGCCGCGGCAGCGGGCGGAATATACTTCGGGCTTAAACGAAAGGACAGGCCCGCCCCGAATAATAAGGACGGGGAGGCGGGCGCATGAGCGGGCTTTTGGAGCTTATAGCGGTATTTTTGAAAATCAGCATCTTTTCGTTCGGCGGCGGATACGTGATGATAGGATATATGCAAAACGAGTTCGTTTCGCGCGGCTGGATTAGTGCGAACGATTTTGCCAACATCGTATCCATATCGCAGATGACGCCGGGGCCTATCGGCATAAACGCCGCAACCTTCGTGGGCTTTACGACCGAGGGGTATCTCGGCGCGGTATTGGCGTCGGTATCGGTCGCGCTTATACCGTTCATCCTTGTTTTGCTCGTATCGGTGTTTTACGATAAATATAAAAGCAACAAGGTCATACAGAATATTTTAAAGGGTATACGTCCGGCCTGCGTCGGGCTTATAATCATAGTGGGCGTGGGATTTTTTGAAACGGCCGCGATGAACGGCGGCGGATTTAAGGAGTTTTTCGCCGGAGAGGCGTTTTTCGACATAAAGGCGCTGATACTTTTCGCAGTGTCGTTCGTTGTGCTGCTCAAAACCAAAATAAGCTCCATCTGGGTGATGCTTGCGTCGCTCGCAGTGGGCGTCTTCTTGTTCTGAGGTGTTTGTTATGAAGGAAAAAACGGTATATATCTGTTCGGAATGCGGATTTGAAAGCCCGAAGTGGCTCGGAAAGTGTCCCGGATGCGGGAATTGGAGCACGCTTGAGGAAAGCATTGTAAATAAGCCTCTAAAGGCTGCAAAAGGCGCGTCCGGGCCGTCGTCCGGCGCGCGCGCGTCGGAGCCCGTGAGGATCGCTTCGCTCAAATCCGAAAGCGACGAGCGCCATAAAACGGGCATATCGGAATTTGACCGCGTTTTGGGCGGCGGGCTCGTAACGGGCTCCGTCGTGCTTGTGGGCGGCGATCCCGGCATAGGAAAATCGACGATACTCATGCAGATATGCTTCAATATCTGCTCAGACCGGCGCGTGCTCTATATAACGGGCGAGGAGTCTCTGGCGCAGATAAGGATGCGCGCGGAGAGGCTTGCGGGAGAGAAGGTATCGGATTACGACAATTTATTCGTGGACGCAAAGACCGACATTTCCGACGTGCTTGAATCAATAAGCCGCGTAAAGCCCGACGTGGTCGTGATAGATTCTATTCAGACAATGTATAGAAGCGATATTTCCGGCGCTCCGGGCGGCGTCTCTCAGGTCAGAGAATGTGCGCTTGCCTTGATAAACCGCGCGAAATCCGAGGGAATAAGCGTATTTCTCGTGGGGCACGTTACAAAAGAGGGTTCGCTTGCCGGCCCGCGCGTGCTTGAACATATGGTCGACTGCGTGCTTTATTTTGAAGGCGAACAGCGCCACAATCACAGAGTACTGCGCGCCGTGAAGAACAGATACGGCTCCACGAATGAGATAGGCGTGTTTGAAATGGGCGAAAAAGGCCTCACAGAGGTCAAAAATCCGTCGATGCTGACGCTCAGCGGCAGGCCCGAAAACGCCGCGGGGGCCGCAATAACGTGCGCCATGGAGGGCTCAAGGCCGATACTGTCGGAGGTGCAGGCGCTTGCTACGCAGACGTCGTTCGCGGTGCCGCGCAGGATGTGTACGGGCTTTGATTATAACAGGGCGGCGCTTATAATAGCCGTTTTGGAAAAACACGCCGGCGTTTCGCTTAACAACCGCGACGTGTATATAAACGTCGTGGGCGGCATAAGGCTTTTGGAGCCCGCCGCGGATATGGCCGTGGCTCTGGCTATTGCCTCAAGCGTCAAAAACACGCCTCTGGGCGACGATCTTATAGTTTTCGGGGAAATAGGCCTTTCGGGTGAAATACGCGCCGTAAACGCAATTTCGCAGCGCATATCGGAGGGCGTTAAGCTGGGATTTAAGCGCTTCATCGTACCTTATCAGAATAAGCTGCCGGACGCGTCGGCGTTCGGGGACGCGGAGATTTACAAGGCAAGGACGATAGCTCAGGCGCTGGCGCTTACTCTGAGGTAAGCTCCTCGGGACGCTCGGGCGGAGTGATTTTGCGTCTGTCGGGGCACATGATAAAATAGATGCATTCGCGGTCGCCGCAGACGCGCGCGCCGTTTAAGCTTTCAAGCGTACAGCTTCCGTAAGTCTGATAAGCGCAGTTACGGCTGCATTTTATAAAGCCCATAAGAAAAGACCTCCGAAAATTTTTTGCTTTCAAAAATATCTTGTGCACGTACACGTGTTTTATAAAAGAAATTTTTCGCAAAAGGCTTGACGGGGAAGCGGAAAAAATATATGATGCAATTATACAAAATAAAAATTTTGTATAATTGAGGGGAGGCCAAAAAGTGAACGTAAATGCTGAAAATACCTTTGATTTGCTTGAAGATTACATCGGATATATCACGGTCGTTAAGTCTTATTCGCCGAAGACCGTTTATGAATACAGACTTGATCTGACTCTCTTCTTTAAGTTCCTGAAAATGCGCTACGGTCTTGTCGACGCCGACGTCGAATTTGACGATATCGACATCACCGACGTTGACGCCGAATTTATAGGACGCATAAAAATCGAAGACATCCAGCGCTTCGCAAAATACCTTGCAACCGAACGCGAGCACGTCATTCATTCAAAGACGCTCAAAGGAAATTCGTCGCGCGCGCTTTCAAGGCGGCTTTCGTGCATCAAGTCGTTTTTCAAATACCTTACGACCAAGCGCCATATATTGGATGAAAACCCCGCGGCCGGACTTGACCTTCCGAAGCACAAAAAATCGCTGCCGGTGCACCTTACGGTTAATGACAGCATGAAACTTCTGGAAAGCGTCGACGGCACGTTCAAGGAGCGCGACTACGCGATAATCACCCTATTCTTAAACTGCGGCATGCGCCTTTCCGAACTTGTCGCGATTGACGTGTCCGACGTCAAGGACGACTCAATAATCATTACAGGCAAAGGAAACAAACAGCGCACGGCGTATCTCAACGAAGCATGCATAAACGCCTTGAACGACTATTATCCCAAGCGGCAGATACTTGCGGCGTCCGCGAAAAAACCTCACGACAGAGCCCTGTTTTTAAGCCGTCTTTCGCGCCGCATAAGCCCCAAGACCGTTCAGTGGATAGTTAAAAGCTATATCGAAAAAGCCGGCCTCGATTCGTCGAAATACTCCGTACATAAGCTGCGTCACACGGCGGCGACGCTTATGTATCAATACGGCAACGTCGATCTTCGGACGCTGCAGACGCTTTTGGGTCACGAGCAGCTTTCCACGACCGAGATTTACACGCATGTTCACGAGGAAAGCTTAAAAAGCGCGGTAGATAAGAACCCGCTTGCCAAAGTAAAAAAGAAAGAAACAAAAAAGAAAGATGAAAATGTGAAATAATTAACGATAGCCGTGTAAAGCAAGAAAACGCCCGCAAAATCGTGATGCTTATTGCATTTTCCGCGGGTTTGGGGTTAAAAATCCTGGTTTTTCGGGCGCTCTTTCGGTAATTTGCGGCTCCGGATAAAAAAATAAGACCTCCGTTCAAAAGATACGGAGGTCTTCCCTGTTTTGTGAGATGATATGCCGTTTATTTGATGGGATATTTTGCTATATGCTCTTTTATAAGCTCGATGCACTCGTCCTCGTTTAATTCCATAAGCCAGTGCGTAGCGTTGAGCTCGTGGAAGGTGTACGGGCCCTTCATAAAGTCTGCGTTCTTCTCCGCTGCCGCGCGGCTTACGGCGATATCCTGATTGCCCCATACGAAGGTTACA
The DNA here is from genome assembly GCA_017513095.1 of Clostridia bacterium. Classification (GTDB taxonomy): domain Bacteria; phylum Bacillota; class Clostridia; order Oscillospirales; family RGIG577; genus RGIG577. Next base: position 8,989 of record JAFWDJ010000001.1, read on the forward strand.
GGAATATTTACCTCGGGCTTGTATTCCCAGTCGTTTTTTATCATAAGAAGCGCTCTGTACCAGTTTACTGCCGCGGTACGAGCCTCGGGCTGCGAGAATATCGTAAGATAATCGTCGACGATCCTCTTATCGAAGCCTGCCCAATAGCCGCGAAGACGCTTATAATCGTCTGCCGCAAGCGAAGCCTCGGGCGCGTCGGGGGTCTGGAATTCTCTTATATAATGGCTTTTTGCGTGCTGCGTTTCGTCGTTTGCCATAGCCCAGAGGAACGCCGGATTATACGGGTTAGACATCGAGAAGAACGAATTTATCTTGTCTGCGTAAAGATTTACGAGCGCCCAACCGGTAGCTGCGCCCCAGTCGTGCGCTACAAGCTGGAATTTGCCCTTGCAGCCTACGGCCTCGGCAATTGCAGCCACGTCGTCCGCGATATATCTTACAACGTAATTCTCGTATCCCTTAGGACGCGCGCCGTCGGAGTAGCCGCGAAGATTGGGAGCTACGCAGCGGTATCCCTTTTCGGCAAGCTGGACAATGAGCTTTTCCCAGACTATCGAGCTTTCCGGGAAGCCGTGAAGGCACATAACAAGCTCGCCGTCGTTGTCAAGTCCCGCGGTGCGGCATGTAAATTCAAAGCCGTTGGCCTTTATGATTTCTTTTTTCAGTGTGCTGCTCATGGGTATTTCCTCCTTGGATTATAAAGTTTCGTGTTTTGAAATTATCCCCGCAGTGTTGACTGCGGGGATAAAAATCTGTCCATAGTTTTATTTGATCGGGAACTTTGCGATATGCTCCATGATTATCTTGGAGCATTCTTCCTCGTTGAACTGCATGAGCCAGTGGCCCGCGTTGAGCTCTACGAAATTGTAATAGCCCTTCATGAAGTCCTTAGTCTTTTCGGCGCCCGCTCTGCCGAGAGCGAGGTCGGTGTTGCCCCAGATGAACGTAACGGGAGCGTTTATTTCCTTGTACTCAAAGTCGTTCTCGATGGCGAACAGAGCTCTGTACCAGTTTACCGTTGCGGTACGTGCCTCGAGCTTTGAGAATATCGTAAGATAATCATCTATTACCTTCTGATCGAAGCCTGCCCAATAGCCGCGAAGACGCTTATAATCATCGGCTGCGAGCGAAGCCTCGGGCGCGTCGGGAGCCTGGAATTCTCTTATGTAGTGGCTCTTCTTGTACTGCTCCTCGTCGTTTGCCAAAGCCCACAAAAACGCCGGATTGTACGGAGTGGACATGGCAACGTAGGAATGAACGCGGTCGGGGTGGATATTGAGAGCAGCCCAGCCTACCGAACAGCCCCAGTCATGGCCCACAAGGTGGAACTTGCCCTTGCAGCCTACCGCTTCGGCAAAGCCCACAACGTCGTCTGCCAAAGCGTGTACGGTATATGCCGCAAGCTCCTTCGGACGCGCGCCGTCGGAATAGCCGCGCTGATTGGGCGCAAGGCAGCGATAGCCCTTTTCGGCCATCTTAACTATAAGATTCTCCCAAATTATCGAGCTTTCGGGGAAGCCGTGAAGGAAAATAACAAGCTCGCCGTCGTTGTCGAGACCTGCCGTGCGGCAAAGATACTCAAAACCGTTTGCTTTAATGATTTCTTTTTTTAATGTGCTGCTCATGTTCTGTCCTCCTTAAATTATTATAATAATTCTAAGCATGATAATTATATACAAAATTATTCAACATTTCAAGGGGGATTTTCACAAAACGGCTAAATTTAATTATCTGATTTGTCAATAATGGATTTTTCTTCATGCAGTTCATCTTCGGTCGGATTTTTGATGATAATATTCTGATAAGCGTAGGGTATCTCCACGCCCTCCGCGTCAAAGCGCTTTTTTATCTCATAGCGCATATCGCAGGCCGCGTTGTATCCCTCGCCGTACGTCTTTGTCCATATATACGCACGCAGATCCACCGAGGACGCGCCGAAGTCTATCACTCGTACGACGACGCGCGGGACCTTTTTTGACATTTGCTCGGCCGTTCTTATGTCCCTGTAATCGGGATGCGCGCCTACGACCTCGGAAATAATCTTTATCGCCTTGTCGATATCCGCGTCGTAGCCGATGCCGACGTCGAGATATGTGCACGTGTTTTCGTCGGAATAATTGTAGTTTTCTATTATGGAGTTGCTCATAATGGAGTTGGGGATTATGAGCCTGTTGTTCTCGACCGTGCGTATAACGGTATGGCGCAGAGTGATATCCTCAACTATACCGGCAAGGTTTTTTGCCTCAATTCGCACTCTGTCGCCCACGGAAAACGGCTTGAAAACGGATATGAACATACCGTTTACGATATTGCTCATTGCCTCCTGCGCGGCAAAGCCCAAAACGAGCACGGCTATGCCGGAGCTTGCGAGCGCGGATATTGCAAACTGCTGAAGCGGCTTTATCTGCATTACGATGCCGAATATGCCGAAAATAATTATTGCGGCGCGGATTATCTTTTCTAAAAAGATAATATGCGTCTTCGCTCTTTTGTTCTTGAGCTCGAGCCGGTTAAAGATATGGCGCACGACCTTATAAACTATTATCGTGGCAAGCGCGATAACTATTATGGCCAAAACGGTGCTTATTATTGGGTTGTGCTCAAGGTATTCCGATATCTGTGAAAAAATGTCCATTTAAGCGTTCCTCTTAATTGTTCCTGCTTTCCGAATTTGTTTCGGAAGCGGTATTCTTATTGTCCCCTTCCCCCGCTGCCTCGGGAGAATCGCTTAAATTATGCTCCTTTAACACGCTCTCCTTAAAGCCGTCGAAAAGTCCCGCCTTGTACATATTGATAAGAAGTATCAGCGCGATCGGGAAAATTATCATGCCGATAACGCCGAAGGTTTTAAGGCCGGCATACATACTGAGAAGCGTAAGCAGCGGATGAAGACCTATCTGAGAGCTTACTATCTTGGGCTCTATAATCTGGCGCACCGTAAACAGTATTGCGTACATGGCGAGAAGCGACACGCCAAGCCTGTAATTCTGCATGGCGATATTGATAAGCCCCCACGGCAGAAGTACGGTGCCTACGCCGAATACGGGCAGCATATCGATAAAGGCTATCACGAGCGCAAGTATTACGACGTAGTTTAAACGCAGTATCGAAAAGCCGATGACAAGCTCGGTAAAAACTATGACGTACATTATAAGCTGGGCACGAACGTATCCCCAGATGGCGGAAACGAAGCTTCGCTTGGCCGTGACAATGGCGGTGTGTATCTTTTCGGGCAGCGCGTGCTTGAGCCATTTGCTTATCATGTCGCGGTCTACGCTTAAAAAGAAGGTGGCGATAATGGTGAAGAATATAAAAATTATCGCGGAAGGCACGCTTATCACAATGGTGCCGACTCCCGACAGCGCCTTTATGACAAGCTGCTGCAGATTTGCCATGTCGAGTGATACGTTGTTTATAAAGCCGTTTATCGTTTCAACAACGTCGGGAGGCAGATTTGCAAGCAGCTCGTTGAGCTGAGCGGGTATGTTTTTAACAAAAGCGATGATATCGTTTGCGTAAGTCGGTATGAGCAGGATAAGATGCGATATTTCCGTTACTATTTTTGTTATTAAAATCGTGATGAGCGCGCCCGCTATAAGCAGCACGATTATTGCCGATACAGCCTGGGATACCTTTAAGGGCACCTTAAGCCTCTTGTTAAGAAGCCTCGACAGCGGCTTTGATATTGACGAAAATATGTACGCGATTATGAACGGAAGAAGCCATAAAAGTATCTTCGGAGCCAAATAGTATACGAAAAGCAACGCCGCTATGAAAAGCAGCAAATAAACAAGGAACATTATGAAGTTTACTTGTCTTTTTGAGAACATCGCTTGTTATCCGTTTCCGTTTGTATTTGAATTCTTTACTTTTCGGCTTATATCTTAATTCTAATGTATAATAAAATCCTTGTCAATAAATTTCCAAATTTAAACAATAAATTTTTACTTATATCACGCCGGAATTTAAAAATAATTTGACGCGGCGCGCGCCATAATAAGCATATAAAAACTTCGCGGCGCAAATTCGGGTGATTTTATGGTAATAAGTCTTGTAAGGACTGTAATACTTTATATTCTCATAATCGCGGCACTCAGGCTTACGGGCAAGCGCCAGCTTGGCGAGCTTCAGCCCTCGGAGCTCGTGCTTTCTATAATGATCTCGGACCTTGCGTGCGTTCCGATGGCGAATACGGGCATCCCCCTGCTCGGGGGCATAATCCCGATGGTAGCCATAGTTTCCATGGAAATAATACTGTCGTTCATAATCTTAAAAAGCAATAAGGCACGGCGCTTTATAACGGGACAGCCCAGCATAATAATAAGCAAGGGCGTTGTAAATCAGCGTGAAATGGCGCGCCTTCGCATAAACATAGACGATCTCATGGAGGAGCTGCGGCAGAAGAACATAGTTTCCATAGAGGAAGTAAACTACGCAATACTTGAGACGACGGGAAAGCTTTCCGTGTTCCCGAGAAACGACCTTTACACGGTGCAGAGAAGCGACCTCAATATCGGCGTGGAAAAATACACTTCAATGCCCAGCCCGATAATCGCGGACGGAGAGCTTGACAGGCACAACTTAAAAAAGCTGGGATTTAACGAGGCGTGGCTAAAACGCACGCTTAAAAATAACGGCATCGCGTCACTTGGGGGCGTTTTATATATGACGGCCGATGAAAACGGGAAGGTATTTATCATAAAACGCGACAGATCGGGAGGAAACGAAAATGAAAGCGCTTAGCATCGGCATCGCAATGCTTATAGGCATAATGGCCGTTATATGGTACGGCGTATCTTATCTTCAAAGCTACGCGGCCGATATCGAATGCGCGCTTGACGGCGTCTGCAGCGCTTATGACGCGGGAGATAAGCAGGCTGCGCTTGAAATGATAGGCGCACTTAAAGAAAGAGCCGACGGCGCACACGACATACTTTGCATGATGATAGATCACGCGCAGGTGGCGGAGGCGGACGCGTCCGTTTTACGCCTTGAGGAGCTTTGCATGGCCGACGACGCGAAGGCCTTTCATACGGAATGCCGCATACTTGCCGCGCGGGTCAGAAATATGTATTTAAGCGAAAAGCTGAGCCTTGCAAACGTGCTGTAAGATAAAAAACAGGCTGATAAGACGTCGTCTTATCGGCCTGTTTTGGGCTTATTGATTATTTCTTGCTGTTTAGAATATTAAGAAGCTCACGCATGAACGTGTCGATATCCTTGAACTCCTTATATACGGAGGCGAAGCGCACATAGGCAACGTCGTCGATCTCCTTTAGCCTTTCCATTACAAGCTCGCCTATCTGCTTTGAGGTAACTTCTTTTTCCATGGAATTGTAAAGCTCGGCCTCTATGTCGTTTGCTATGCCCTCGAGCGTTGAAATGGATATGGGGCGCTTCTGACATGCATGAAGAAGACCGGTGAGCAGCTTCTGCTTGTCAAACGCCTCGCGCGATTTGTTTTTCTTTATGACCATAAGAGGAATGCGTTCGACCGTTTCATAAGTTGTAAAGCGCTTGCCGCACTTTAAGCATTCGCGCCTGCGCCGTATGCTTACGCTTTCGTCGGTGGGTCTGCTGTCTATAACTTTACTTTCGTAATACGAGCAATATGGACATCTCATGGCAATGTTCCCCTTCAATTAGTTAATAATTATAAAATTATTATACCAACTTTGAAGAAGCGTTTCAACATAAAAACCGAAAAAAATACAAAATATAGTGTGCTTTTTTTGACTATTCGGAAATATGGTCGTAAACTATGTCGTAAAGCGTGCACGGGGTCACAAGTCCTTCGCAGAGCTTTCCCATAAGTCGGTCTATGTCTTCCCTGCTCTCGCATATCCCCTCAATTCTTTGCGACTCGGATTTTAGGTCTGAAAAGGGATACATCATCTCAATCTCGCATCCGTAAGCGGCCGCAGGAAAACCGTCGGACGAATTTTGTCTTGTGCCGATTATAACGTAGTAGTTAAGTACAGCCCGGCGCCCTTCGTCCGTATTGAGTGCGCGGCTTGAATATTTTATTCGTTTATACATTCGGATCAACTCCCCTTTTTGTTTTTCGAGTGTAATTTTAACAAGAAGCCGCAGAAAAACAAGGGGTCATTTATCGCATAATCCGCCAAAAAACTACACGTGCTTTTTATAATGAAGATAACGTGTGCGCTTTCTGTTATGTCAACGCTTTCTTATTGGAAATATGGGTTTTTCCGTCGAAAAAAGCAGATAAGTTTTTCGTAAGAACATGAGTAAAAAAGATTTTGTGAATGGCAAAAAAGAGGTCAGAATTGTCGATTGTCGAGCGTCAGCGTATGTTATACGGTAGAGAAGGCAATCGGCAATAGACGAAAACGCCGTAACCATTACGGTTACGGCGCAAAAGTTGGTTTGGAACAGTATGCCGAAATAATTGCCTGGACAAATCTATGCACGCTGTTTTTTTACTTTTTAATAATTCATTTTCGTCGGTCTGGCCCTTTTTTGCAATTCACGCCTTTGCCCGCTTTGCTTTTGCCTTTACAGTGGGAGTCGAGCTTTTTCCGCTCTTGCTTTTGTTTTCAAGCATGAACCAGAAGTTGCCCGAAAGGAATACGGACGAATACGTGCCGCAGATGATGCCTATAACTATGGGCAGCGCGAAGTTCCTTATGGAATCAACGCCCATTATGCAAAGGAGCAGCACCATTACAAAGGTAGTCAGCGAGGTGAGTATCGAGCGGTTCATCGTCTGCCAGATGCTCGTGTTTACGACGTTCGCGAAGTTGTCGCGGGACATTGTCTTCTTGTTTTCGCGCACTCTGTCGAAGAGGACAATCGTCGCGTTGATCGAGTAACCGACTATGGTGAGTATCGCCGCGATAAACGAGGTGTTTATCGGGATCGCGAACAGTATATAGAAGGTCAGAACGACGAGCACGTCGTGCACGAGGCAGATTATCGCGGAAAGGCCCGATTTAAAGCTGAATCGTATCGTAATGTATATGAGCATTAAAACGACCGCGACTATGACCGATATGAGAGCCGCACGGCTCATATCGGCGCCGACCGAGGGCGATACGTTGTCGACCGAGTAGCGGTCAGCCACGGTAAGCCCGAATTCGGCCGCGATGGCGTCGAACGCCGCGTCACGCGTTTCGCTGGAGAGCTCCTTCGACTTTATGATGATCTCCTGACGCTCGCTGCCGGTTATCTGGATGCTGGAGGCAGCCTCGCCCGTCACGTCGATCATTATATCGTTGAGCTTTGATATATCCTGATCGGTTATTTCCTTATGGAGGTTATACTGCTGGGTAGTACCGCCGGTGAAGTCGATATCGAGATTAAATCCGCGAACGAAAAATCCGATAAGACCGGCTACTATTATTACAAGTGAGATGATAAGAAAAACCTTTCTTTTTCCTACTATATCAATAAGTATTTTTGTATCCATTCTAAATCCCTCCTTTAGGCGCCGTAGAGCTTATGATTTGTAACGCCAAAGCCGACCATGCACTTGAGAAGTATTCTGGTGACGATAAGTGCGGTTATAAGCGATACGATAACGCCGACGAAGAGCGTTATTGCAAATCCCTGAATGGAGCCCGTACCGAACTGCCAAAGCACGAAGGCTGCGATAAGCGTCGTGATGTTCGCGTCCAAAATAGCCTTGAACGCGCGCTTGAATCCGCTTTCAACGGAAGCCTTTACGGATTTGCCGTAGCGTATCTCTTCCTTGACGCGCTCGAATATGATGACGTTTGCGTCGACCGCCATACCTATCGAAAGGATAATGCCCGCGATGCTGGGGAGCGAAAGATTGAATCGGAATACCGTTATTATTATTCCCACTATCGATACGTACGCAACAAGCGCGATAACGGACATAAGTCCCTGCAGACGGTAGAAAACAACCATGATCACCGCAACGAGGATAAGACCGATAAGGCCAGCCCAGAGGCTCGTTTCAAGGGCGCGCTCACCGAGCTGCGGGCCTACGGAACGAAGCTCAACGTCCTTTAACGCGAACGGAAGCTGTCCGGCCGTGATTATATCGGCAAGCCAGGTCGTCTCCTCAGCCGTAAAGGTGGGGCTTTCGATTATGCAGGATTCGGAGTCTATGCGGTAAGAAACGGAAGCCGAGCTTACCACCTCGCCGTCCATGAGGATCGCGATAATATTCTGTCCCTGCGGGAGCTTCGATATTCTGTCGGTCTCCTGAGCAAAGGTCTTTGCAGCCTCCTGCGTAAAGGTAAGCTGAACGTAATACTGGCTCGAACCGTTCTGCTGCGTCTGGCCGTACTGCGATTTTGCCGATACGACGTCGGAGCCCGTTAAGAATACGTTGCCCTGATAGTCGCAGAATACGAGCTGAGCCGTGGAGCCGAGCTTCTGTACAGCCTCCTCGGGATCGTCTATCGACGGTATCTCGATGCGTACGCGTCTGTCGCCCACCTTGGTGATGTCCGCTTCGTAGAGGCCGAGCGAATTAAGACGCTGGCGCATCATGCTGACAACGGAATCCATCGAGGTCGACAGCTCGTCCGGGCTTATGCTGTCTTCAATCTGCGCCTCATACGTTATAACGGAGCCGCCGACAAGGTCGAGACCTTTGCGCACGCCGTTTTCGGTGTCAAAGACGCTGGGTATCATGAAATTGCCGATGTAAACGCCTGCAAGAGCAATATAAGTGATTATTGCAATGATTATAAGCGTTACAATAAACTTAGGAAGGGTTTTTCCCATACATTATGCCTCCTTATTAACATACAAATTAAATTATATAACCAAAAGCCGTATTTAGTCAATAAATTAGCGACAAAATATTTGAAATATTTTCATTTGATTATTATACGCTGAGCTCAACCTTAAGCCCGAGCTGATCGCCGTATTTTTTAAGGATGGGAGATACGACCTCGTCGAGGAACTCAAGCGTCTGATTTGCGGCGCGTCCCGTGTAATCGGCGGGATCAAGCATAGTCTCTATCTCCTCTTTCGTAAGGCCGAACGCCGGGTCAGAAACGATGCGGTCGATAAGGTCGTTTTCGCCGCCGTTCTCCTTTACGTTCTTGCCTGCCGCTATGGAATGCACCCTGAGTCTTTCATGGAGCTCCTGGCGGTCGCCGCCCTTTTTAACGGCGTTCATCATTATGTTTTCGCTTATCATGAACGGAAGCTCGGCCATGATGTGGCGTCTTATCATTTTTTCGTATACTACCATGCCGCGCGTTATGTCTATGTATATATTGAGTATCGCATCGACTGCCAAAAATGCCTCCGCAACGGAGATGCGCTTGTTCGCGGAATCGTCAAGCGTTCTTTCAAACCACTGCGTAGCCGACGTAACGGCGGGATTTAAGGAGTCGATTATAACGTAGCGTGCAAGCGAGCCTATGCGTTCGCTTCTCATGGGATTGCGTTTATAAGGCATCGCGGACGAGCCTATCTGATGCGCCTCGAACGGCTCCTCTATTTCCTTTAAGTGAGAAAGCAGACGAAGGTCGTTTGAGAACTTATACGCGCTCTGAGCAATGCCGGCGAGGACGTTTAAGACGCGGGAGTCGAATTTGCGCGAATACGTCTGCCCCGAAACGGGAACGCACTCGGAAAATCCCATCTCTGCGGCGATAAGCTTTTCAAGCTTCTTGACCTTTTCCTCGTCTCCCTCGAAAAGCTCCATAAAGCTCGCCTGAGTGCCCGTGGTGCCCTTGGAGCCGAGAAGCTTAAGACGCGACGATATGTATTCAAGGTCCTCAAGGTCCTGCGTAAGCTCGTATATCCAGAGAGACGCCCTCTTTCCTACCGTCGTAAGCTGCGCCGGCTGGAAGTGAGTAAAGCCGAGCGTGGGCGTTTTTGCATATTTTCTTGCAAATTCGGAAAGCTGCGCTATAACGTTTACGAGCTTTTTCTGAATGAGCGAAAGCCCCTCCCTCATAAGGATGACGTCGGTATTGTCGCCGACGTAGCACGAGGTCGCGCCGAGGTGGATTATGCCCTTCGCGTTCGGACACAGAAGTCCGTAGGCGTATACGTGCGCCATAACGTCGTGGCGCACTTCCTTTTCGCGCTTTCTCGCCTCTTCGAGATTGAGCTCGTCCCTGTGCGCTTCAAGCTCCGCTATCTGCTCGGGCGTTATCGGAAGGCCGAGCTGCATTTCGGCGCGCGCCAGCGCTATCCACAGTCTGCGCCACGTTTTGAATTTCTTGTCCTCCGAAAAGATATACTGCATTTCGGCGCTTGCATATCTTGAGCTTAAAGGACTCTTATACGATGTACTCATTTTGCACCTCTATAAATAAAATACAGGCGCGGGAAATGCGCGCCCTGTTTTTAATTTTCAGCCAAAGTAAATTTTAATACGAACTGCGGTCAATGTCAAATAAAAATACAGGTATTTCGCAACCTTTCGGCACTTTTCAAACAATAATCAAGCAGATGCAAAACGGGATACCGCCGTTATGCATCTGCGCCGATATTTAAGACTTTTTCTCAGTCCTCGACCTCGCCGAGAAATGCTTCGAGACGGTCGAGACCTTTTACGATATTCTCCATGGAAGTCGCGTAGGACCATCTTACGTAATCGCCCGCGCCGAAGCTTTCGCAGGGTACGAGCGAGAGCTTGAAGTTGTCAAGCAGTATTTCACAGAGCGACGTTGCACTGTCAATCACGCGGCCCTTGTACTTTTTCGGGAAGAGCTTCGACACGTTCATCATAACGTAAAACGCGCCCATCGGCTTGCGGCAGTGAACGTAGGGCAAAGTGTTTATCCTGTCCACCATATAATTGCGCCGCTTTTCAAACTCCTTCTTCATGCGTTCGGCTGAGCCGTCGTCCGCGGAAAGCGCCGCAAGCGCCGCGTACTGCGCTATCGTGTTGGGATTGGACGTCGAATGGCTCTGATAATTGCTCATGAGGGCGGCTATTTCATGGTTGCTTGCCGTGTAGCCGATGCGCCAGCCCGTCATGGCGTACGTCTTTGATACGCCGTTTACAACTATCGTAAGATCCTTTATGTCCTCGCCCAGCGCCGCAATGCTCATATGCTCCTTACCGTCGTAGATAAGCTTTTCGTATATTTCGTCGGATATTACGTATATGCCGTTTTTAACGCAGATATCGGCGATGACTTTAAGGAATTCGTTCGATATCATCATGCCGGTGGGGTTGTTGGGGTTGGTTATTATTATAGCCTTCGTTTTTTCGGATAACGCGTCCTCTATCTGCTTCTTCGTTATCTGAAAATCGTCCTCTTCCCTGCCCTCCAAAATGACGGGATATCCGCCCGCCATCTGTATAAGCTCATAATAGCTCACCCAAAACGGCCCGGGAAGGATGACCTCGTCTCCGGGATTTAAAAGCACGCTCAAACTGTTGTAAAGCGACTGCTTTGCACCGCTCGATATAATGATCTGCGAGGGCTCGTACGTTAAGTTGTTGTCCTTTTTTAATTTATTGCAAACCGCCACTTTAAGGTCGTATATGCCGGAAGCGGGCGTATACTTCGTCTTGCCTTCCTTTATTGCCTTGCAAGCGGCGGATTTAATGTACTCGGGAGTGTCAAAATCGGGTTCGCCCGCGGCGAAACCGACAACGTCTATACCCTCGGAGAGCATACGCTTGAATTTCGCGTCGATTTTTAAAGTTGCGGAAGGATGTATCCTTGACGCTCTCCGTGATAAGGGCCTTTTGTTCATCTGGCTGTCACCTCTCAAAAATTACCAAAAGCGCATCCGGCGCTGATTTTAAGATATTATATACTACTTCTTGCAAAATATCAATAAAAAAGGCGCAAAAATAATAATAATATGCAACTTCACGATAAACGTTATTCATTTTGGCGGTAATTATGTCAATTATAATATATGAACAAACAGACGGCGCATAAAAGGCGCACCGTCTGTATTATTATGGGGAGTTTTCAGAGCAGCACCGGCTGTATCTGCCTGCCCGAGAGAGCCATATTTACCGCTTCGGGAAGCTTTGAAAAATCCGAAACAAGCGACGTTTCCTTCAAAACGGGATCGTCCTGCCCGAACGGAACGAAGTATACGTTTTTCGTGTTCATTAGGACGCCTATGTTTTTAAGATTGGCCGACAGCGCGTCGTTCGTCGACGGCGCGATTATGACGGGACGCCTGTTTCTAAGCTGCGCCTTTGCCGCCATTGTAACGGAGGTGTCCGTGACGCCGCAGGAAAGCTTTGCAAGCGTATTCCCGGTGCACGGCGCGACAACAAGCGCGTCGAGAAGCTTTTTAGGTCCAATGGGCTCCGCTTCGGAAACGGTGTGTATCACCTTCCTGCCGCAGGCCTCCTCAAGCCTTTTTACGTGATCCGCGGCGCTTCCGAACCGCGTGTCGGTCGAATACGCGCTCTCTGACATTATGGGTACGACGGAGCATCCCGCGGACAAGAGCCCCGAAAGCCCAGTAAAGGCCTTTTGGAAGGTGCAGTATGAGCCGCACATTGCAAAGCCTATCGTGAGATTGTTAAGTCGGATATCGTCATTCATTTTCCCTTATCATCTCCGTTTCATCAAGCATATTTTCGATAGTTGAAAGTATAATGCGCCCGGCGGAGGCCGGAGCCGTTTTTCCGGGCAGAGAAAGCGCGTGTATTGCTTTTATCCCCATGCTATTTGCGGCGGCGAGGTCTATTCCGCCCGGAACGGAGGCAAGATCTATCATAACGCAGCCGTTTTTTACATGGGAGATAAGCTTTTTGTCGAATATCATATGGGGTACCGTGTTTATTATAATGTCGAAATCGAGCTCGCAGTAATAAAGCTCGCCCGTTTTGAGCGCCTTCATGCCGTTTGCCGCAATCCACGAGAGGTCCTCGGGCTTTCTCGCGCTGACGCTCACGCGCGCGCCCAGAAGATGAAGACGCCGCGACAGCGCTTTTCCTATTCTGCCGTAGCCGCATACGAGGATGCGGCTGCCCGCGATGGTTATGTCCGTATTCGCTATGGCGGCCGCGAGTGCGCCCTCGGCAGTCGGAACCGCGTTCATTACGGCGAACTCTTCCCTGCTTATATAGTCGTATACCGTAAAACCGCGTACCTCGGCGGTTTTTATAAAGTCATCGCCAAGTCTGCCGCCGAAAAGCCTTGCACTTTTCGGTATGACGCGCAAAAGCGCCTCGGGCGAAATGATTTCGTCGGAGAACGGAGCGTTCAGCGCGCCGTTTATAAATGCGGGAAGCGGCAGTATCACAATATCGGCGGGGTAAAGCGCATCCCTGCACACTGGAAAAGACACGTGGCGCCCGAGAAGCGGGCATTTTTCAAACGCACATAATACCGTATCGTTATTCTGTGACAAAAGCTGTTCATATACGGAGAATTGGCGCATGTCTCCGCCTACTACCGCAGCCGATTTGTTTCTGATCATGGTTTACCTCCGGACAGTTAAGACTGCACGATATAATATGTTAATCAGAGGCTTAATGTGTAAACCGGCTTTTAAATGTAAAAAGAAGGTGAGAAAATAAAATAACAGTAAACTTGAATAATAATAAATTAGTCTGCAGAAAAAATATGTATAATTTTAAGAATAATATGTTAAAAAGCATTGATTTTAAATGCAGAATATGGTATTCTAACTTTAATAAAAAATTTAGGGGGGTACCTTATGGCACAGGAACAACCGGTAAAAAAGAACAGGTATTGTTGGGTAATCTTTATTATCGCGTGCCTTGCAGGTCTTTGCGGCGTTGGTCTTATAAGCAATACTTATGGTATGTTTATGGGTCCGATAGCGGATGACCTCGGGGTAGCAAAGTCGTCGGTATCATTGCTTATGACTATCGCATCGTGGAGTACGGTCGCATTTTACTTCCTGGGAGGCAAGGCCTTCGCAAAATGGGGCGTTCGCCGCGTAGCTACTATCGCGGGCTTTATTCTTGCGGTAGGTCTGCTCTTATACTCTTTCAGTTCGCAGCTTTGGCATTTTTATCTTGTAGCGGTGCTCTGCGGAGGCACGAGCGCATTTGCGGCGTTAAACGTTGTACCGATACTTATAAACAACTGGTTCGTAAAGCACAGAGCGCTTGTTATGGGTATCGCAATGATGATGACCGGTATCGGCGGCGCCATATACAATCCGCTGTTCGCAAACATCATCACCAACTACGGCTGGAGAATGGGCTACAGAGTAGCGGCAATTATCGCTCTTCTCTTCCCCATAGTAGGCGGTATCTTTATGAGAACGAAGCCTTCCGAGATAGGCCTTCAGCCCTACGGCATGGAGGATTCGGAGGAAATGAAGGCCTTAAAGGGTCAGGTCGACATCAAGGAATTCCCCGGAATCCCGAAAAAATATGCGTATAAGTCGGCCGCATTATGGCTTGCGTTTATTACAATAATGTTTACGGGCTTCTCCTCGGGCTTCAATCAGCACTGGGTAAACTGCGGCGTAACGTACGGCTACACGCTTGTTGAGGCGTCGTTCCTCGCTACGGCGGCCCTTATATCCGCGGCTATATTCAAGGTTATCGGCGGCTTCTTAAACGACAGCAAGCTTGGTCCGAGAAACACGCACATAGTGTTCTGCCTTGCGGGCATAGTATCCATGATAATGCTCATGGTACATCACAACGGCGCAAATCATTCGCTTATGATGATAGCTGTATGCTCCGTTATCTACGGCATGAACCTCTCGCTTATGACGATGCAGGGTCCCGTAATCATACGTAATATATTCGGTATGAGAGACTACGGCGTTATTTATCCCATAGTAAACATGGGTATGTCGATAGGCACGGGCCTTACTTATTCGCTCAATGCGGTACTCCTTGAATCGGTAGGCTCCTACATGGGCTCCTACGTATTCAACAGCGTAGTTATCGCGGTATCGCTCATCATGTGCATTGCAACGTTCGCAGCGGGCAAAAAGGCGAAAGAAAAGTACTGGAGAGAAGTCGGCGAAGCGCTTTAATCCTTTGCGGCGTGAAAAATCAGACGAAAAAGACGGTCGGCAGATCTGCCGGCCGTCTTTTTGTATGTCCTTACTCTTCTGTTTCAGCCGCTTCAATTTCTTTTTGCGGCTCCTCTTTTGTTTCATCTTTCGTTTCTTCCAGGTCCATTATAAATTTGCACAGGTCATATGTAGCGTTGGGCTTTCCCATAAGCCTTATGTTTTCGCGCATGCGCTCTATCCTGTTCGGCGTTTCAAAAATGTAAAACAGCGCCTCGTCTATGCCGAAGGTATCGGATACCTTGAGAGCAAGACCGTTGTTTAAGAAGAACTCGGTATTTCTGTCCTCCTGCCCCGGTATCGGGTTTACTATTATCATGGGAAGCTCCTTTGCCATGGCCTCAGACGAGGTAAGGCCTCCGGGCTTCGTGATTATGCAGTCGGCGGCGTCCATCATCACCTCGACGTTGTTTGCGTAGCCGTGAAGATACACGGGCTTGCTTAGCTCCATGCGCTTTATCTTTCGGTAAGAGCGTTTGTTTGACCCGCAGACGACTATGATCTGAAGGTCGATATCGAGACGGTCTATTTTTTTAAGATGCTTGCCTATATTGCCGTAACCCATCGAGCCGCTCATAAGAAGCACTGTGTTCTTGTTTTCGTCCATGCCGAGTATGCGGCGCGCCTCTTTCTTGTCTATCTTCTTTGAGAATTTGGGATGTATCGGTATCCCCGTATGCATGAATTTGCTTGCGTCCATTCCCCTTACGCGTGCGGCGTAGTCGATTAAAAAGCTGGGGGTAACGAACCAGTCGCCGCAGTCCACCTCCTGCCAGAAGGGATGGATGGTAAAGTCGGTGATAATCGAAATTACCGTTGCATTCGTTTTGCCTTCTTTTTTGAGCAGATTTGCGATTATTGCGGAAAATACGTGCGTGCAAACGATAACGTCGGGATTGTAGTCGGTTATGAAATCGTATATGCGCACGGACAGTATTTTATTCACAATATAAGTGGGCGAAAAATCGGGCTGTTTTTCCTGAAGCTCGGCCATGCGGTACGCGGAGCCGTAAAAGTGCGGCGTAAGTCCCGTGGACATGAGATATATAAGGTTAACGGCTTCTCCAAGCGCCGTGTTTATGTATTCGTATGAGTCTATCATTTCGGCCGCAGCGCCCATGGAAACGAGCATATTGCATATTGCCTTGCCTGTGGCGTTATGTCCCTGGCCTGCGGTATTAGACATTACAAGAACTTTCATTTTAAACCTCCGTAAAACCTTATCCGTGAAAAATTCTTAAATGCAGTTATATTATATTTTATACTAAGCGCCTGATTTAGTAAATAGACAAATTTTGAATTTTATCCGTCCCGCTTTCGCGTTCGCAGCGTATTTTTCGCGTGTACGATATTCTTTGTGTCTATAAGTATCACGTCCTCCCCTATCGTTTTGATGTCGCCCCACGGTATAACGTAATCCTCCGCACGGCCGAAAAGCCCGAAAAATCTGCGCGCGCCCAATACGACGAACGAAACGGCGCGCCCCTCCATGGATTCAAAATTAACGTCGTGCAGATATCCGAGCTTATAGCCGTCGCTTATATTTACAACATCCTTTGCCCTAAGCTCGGTCACACTCAGATATGATTCAGTCATTGTTATTCCTCCGTTAAATCATCATTGCATGCATTCTATATATTTTTCTTTACATGATTAAGGGCACTCTTTTCGAGGCGGCTCACCTGGGCCTGCGAAATCCCTATATCGGCGGCCACCTCCATTTGAGTGCGTCCCTCGAAAAACCTGAGTTTTAATATTTCGCGTTCTCTCTTGCCGAGTCTTTCCATGGCTTCGCGAAGAGCAATGTGCTCAAGCCATACCTCGTCTGAATTCTTATCGTCCTTGAGCTGATCCATTACATATATCGTATCGCCTCCGTCGGAATATACCGGCTCATACAGCGAAACGGGATCGCATATGGCTTCGAGCGCGAAAACGACGTCCTCCTTATTCTGCCCCATTTCACGCGCTATTTCCTCAACGCTCGGCTCCTTTTGATCGCGGTTTATCATCTGCTCTCTTATGCCGAGCGCCTTATACGCCACGTCGCGCATCGAACGCGATACGCGTATAGAGTTGTTGTCACGAAGATATCGGCGTATTTCGCCGATAATCATCGGCACGGCGTATGTCGAGAACAGCACGCCGTGGCTTGTGTCAAAATTGTCTATCGCCTTGATAAGGCCGATGCAGCCGACCTGAAAAAGGTCGTCCGCGGCCTCTCCTCTGTTGTAGAACCTCTGTATTATACTGAGTACGAGCCTCAGGTTTCCGTTTATGAACTCTTCTCTGGCGTTTTTGTCTCCTTGTTTTATGCGTTCCATGAGCGCGGCTTTTTCCTCGTTTGAAAGCACCCGAAGCTTTGACGTGTTTACGCCGCAGATATCAACCTTGTTTATCATAATTGTGCCTCCGGCACGATAATTTCCAATTATTTGGATAATCTCATTATTGCCGAAAGCGTTTTTTTTATACCAGTTTGGCTATTTCCTTTTTAAGCCTCTGTATTATTTTCTTTTCAAGGCGCGAAATGTAGGACTGCGATATGCCGAGCGCGTCCGCGACGTCCTTTTGAGTTTTTTCCTCGCCGCCCTCGAGCCCGAAACGCAGCTTCACTATCTTTTTTTCCCTGGGCGAAAGCTTTTCGATAACGCCGAGAAGAACGCGGCGGTCTGCGTCGGCCTCAAGCTCTCTTAGCACTATATCGCCCGAGGTGCCCAAGATGTCCGAGAGCAGAAGCTCGTTTCCGTCCCAGTCGACGTTGAGCGGCTCGTCGAGCGATATTTCCTGATTTTTGTGTGCGTTTTTTCTTAGGAACATGAGTATCTCGTTTTCGACGCAGCGCGACGCGTAAGTGGCAAGCTTAATGTTCTTGTCGGGGTTAAATGTGTTTATCGCCTTTATAAGGCCTATCGTACCCGTTGAGATGAGGTCTTCAACGCCCATGCCCGTATTCTCAAATTTTCTCGCTATGTAAACGACGAGCCGCAGGTTATGCTCAATAAGTATTTTTCGCGCGCGCTCGGGCTCCGTCTTTAGCATCTCTATCGCGTCGTTCTCCTCAGAAACGGATAAAGGCGGAGGAAGCGAAACGCTTCCTCCGATGTAGAATACCGCTTCGCGTCTTAAATCTTTTATCCAAAGTGAGATCCTGTTTATTGTCTTTATCACGTTTTTTCCGCCTCCCGATCGCCGCGTTCAAACGCGGAAGGGTTTACAAGCGCATTTATACTGCCGTCTTGGCTTATGCGGTCTCTGCTTACCGCAACGAGTACTTTTGTATCTTTAACTTCGCCTTTATTTATATAATATGTCGCCTCATCCGCAAAAAATGCCGGAATAAGCGCCTCTTTTGCGCCGAGCGACGTATAAGGTAAAAACAGCACGCCGAAGGACGGCTCCCCGCAGCACTCATCAGAAAGCGCGGCCGAGTCGCTTGCGTCAAGCATATCCGAAAGAGCCGAAAGCTCGCATATTATGACCGGCTTTTGTTCGACGGGGCTTTTAAGCATATTGCCCGTGTCGCTCAAGGCGCGAAGCATACAGCTTTTGCCCCCGAATGAAAGGCGTATATCGACGACGCTGTCTTTTATGCGGGCGCGGCTTTTGAATATATAAAGCGCGTAATTCAATAAAACGTAGGACACGGCGCAAAACAGAAGCAATATGGGCAGCGACAGCTTTAAATAAAAAACGCCGTTGCTTTGGATCACCGTGTTTTTCGAGCCCAGGGGCGTGAAATAATAGAGCGCGAACGCCGCGCCGCCGAACAAAAAGTTCACGGCCAAATACGCCGCGGTGCATCGCAAAAGTCTGTTTATATTCTTAAAGCCGAACGCGGCTACGACTATCGAAACGGCGAATACGAATTTAAGGCCCATCCACGCGAGCGTCGAAAACGACGGAAAAAACATGCATACGGAGTATATGCCGCCCAGAGCAGAGGCTGCGGCGGCGCGCCCGTGCGGGACGTGAAGGGACATAAGACGCGCGGTACACAGTATCAAAGCGCAGTTAATAATAAAGTTAGTCAAAAACAGTATGTCTATATATACGACTTGTATTTCCGCCATATAGAGTCCCTTCCCGCCGAAAGCATAATTTTTGCGACGCTATTATTTTACAGTAAGTCTTCCGTAAAAAATGTCATACGATGATATATGCGGGAAACGGAGAATAAATAATAAAAGGACGGGCAAAACGCCCGTCCGGGTCTGAACATTATTTGCTTAATTTCAATTTCGTGAACTTCGCGATCCGGGGATACGTATGAAGGCCGACAAAGCCTATAACGAAGCCCGTTACAAGCGAGACTATAAGGAGAATTGGGAGATAAAATATATACGAAGGGCTCATAAGGAGCAAAATGACCATGATTACCTGTCCCAAATTGTGACACGCGGCCCCGAATATGCTTATGCCTATCTGCGACACGTTTTCTTTAAGGACGTATTTTATAAAGTACATCGCAAGAACGCTCAGTATGCCGCCCGAAAGCGAAATGAGGAACACAGTCACGCCTCCGCTGTACATCGACGAGATAAAACAGCGCAAAAATACAACGCACAGCGCCTTCGGCAGCGAAAAATACATGACCAAAAACAGCGTCACGAGATTGGCGACGCCTATCTTGAATCCGGGAAGCGGTATGGGTATTAGAAGCGACAGCATGTTGTCGAATAAGGACAGCACAAGCGCAAGCGTGGTAAGTATCGCAAGGATCGCTATATCGTAAGCTTTTATTCTTTCCATGACGCCCCCCTATCCCGCAAGCGCGTCGATATCGCTGCCGCCCGATACTATCGAGATGCTTACGCGGTTCGGAAGGCAGGCCGCAAAATTATGGCGCGGCGAAAGCACGCCCGACTTTACGCAGTCGCAGTCGGGACAGTCGGCATAAACGAAAGCCGCGGACCCGTCTTTGACTTCGATTATGTTTTTATACTTTCCGTTTATTTCGATGGTCTCGGTGTAACTTACGTCTGAAAGATCTATGCGGCGGTATTCCCTGCCGTCAACGGTTATGATAAGCGTATGAGACACGGAGTCGTTCGACGCGGGCACGATATATATGAGCGCCGCGCATACTATAAGAGCTATTATGATTATTATGTCGCCGCGCTTCAACAAGGCTTATACCTCCATGCGAAAGAGATAAGGGTCAACATTCGATAGTTTAATTTATTATATTACCCTTTGCCCCGCCCGGTCAACATGAAAAAATCAGCGCGCAGACAATGCCGAAAAGCCCCAAAAGCAGCATGGCGCAGATAAAGCCGATTTTCGGCCATATTTCGGCTTCTTCTTTCGGCTCTTCCCGCAAAGATGCGTTTTTCAGGGCGCCTGTTATGCCGCGAAATATATCTTCGGCGTGCGCGCCAAAGGATAACGGCGGCGTACAGCCGTCAAGGTACGCTTCGGCTCTTTTGATATCGTCCGAAAGCGTGGTTAAAGCCTCCTCGTCGGGCTTTAGCATATCTTTGAGCATATCGCGAAACGCGCCGCCGCGAAGCAGCATGGCCGCAGCCCATCGCTTTTTTTCTGCGCCGAACGCCCGCCTTGCGCCGTCCGTTATCATACCGAGGGCGCATTCCGCGTCTTCGCCGTAATTTATAAATGAAGGTGAAGCGTAAAGAAGCGAAGCGGCATATGTGCGTATAAAGTCAAGTATGTAAAGCGTCCCCTGCACCGTTAAATCATATGACGCCGCCCCGATACACAGGGCGTCGGCGAATGCGCCCGAATCGAAGACGGCGCCCGACGCGGCGTCCGAAATAATCACCGTGCGCGGGCAGTACTCCATCGTTTCAAGAAGGAGCCGCGCGGAGTCGTCAAAGGCGTCGGGATAAAAGAATACGGCGGCAAGGTCGCATTCATCCGAAAAAAGCATCCGGCGTGCGATGCGGCCTTCGCGGCTTTCCTCGTATAACGAGCGAAGCTTCGGCAAAAGCTCAAAACGGCAGTTCCTGTCGCAGAGGCGGCGCACGGCCTTTTTTATGCAGGTGTAAGAATCGCTTTTTACGGGCGGGGACAGAATTTTTATTTTAAGCGCAGACATAAAAATCCTCCGGTCAGCGTTATATCGGATATCACTCCAATATATGACTGCCGAAGGATAATTGTTAATCCGTCGTATCTGCGTCCGTGTTCTCGGATGCGGCGGGAAGCTCTGCGGCCTTTATCGCCCTTATCTCTTCAAGGCTTATGCCGAGGCGCCTTGCTTCTTTTTTAAGGAGCCGCTGCTCCTTCATTCGCGTAAGAACAAGCTTCATGATATTTTCGTCCTCGCCCTTGAATATGATAAGGCGGCTGCCGAGATAATTCACCGTAAAAACGATGGGGCCCGCGAGCAGCTTTGCAAGCAGCTCGTTAAGACCGAGTATGTCGCTGAAAAGATATATGCCCAAGAGGCTTATCCCCATGGTGATGATGTTAAGTATATAGAACATCACCATCTTTTTGCTCAAAAGCTTTTCGCGGCTCCTGAAAGTGAAGCGGCTGTTTAAAATGTAGCTGTTGAGCGTTGCCGTCATAAAGGCCGCGACCTGGCACACGTAAGTATTCAAATGAAATACGTAAAGGCAGAGCACAAAGACGAGTACGTCGACAACGGAATTCGACAGGCCGACCATGCAGAATCTTAAGAATTTTCTTACCTCGTCTTCGCTCAGTCCGAAGGGTCTTATCATTATTTCACCTCAAAGCCGCTGTAGTACGAAAATGTCCTCGGCGCTTCGTCTTCGTTAATAAGTGATATCGAAGGATCCTGATAATTCCACCTTAAAACCTCGGCATAAAGGACGTCGCCGTCGTAAAGCGAGAAGTTTTCGTTATATGCGACGGCCTCGAGTCTGTGAAGCCGGAAATCATCGTCCATGTAGTAATATGCGTCCACTTCGTCGACGTCAAAGTCGGGATACATTTTTAATATAGGTCCTTCGTGCAGCGGATATATATCGGGCGCGTCGAGACTGTCTGAAACGGCGTAAAGAGCGCCCTTGTATGCCCAGTCGCTCGACGTGATATTGTTTATGTGTTCGTTGTATTTAACGGCCGTATCAACGTACGCGCTGCGCGTATTTAAAACGACCACGGTATCTATGCTCTCGCTTTCTGCGTCGCGGCTGAGTGTCTCCCACGTATTTTCGGCTATCGTGCGGTCAATACGTCCCACGAGAAGATAGTCGCCAAGCTCGGCCGTGTTTGCGATGAGAAAGCAGACGCAGAGCGCCGATATCGCGGCTGCTCTCACGTATTTGTCGTAAAGCAGCCACTTGAATACAAGGTCCGAAAGAAGCGCCATGCCCAAAACGGACGGAAAGACGTTTCTCATGCTGATCCACGGATTTTGCAAGAACGCGAACATGAATATCGGAAGGAATATAAGGATAAACGCAAGCAGCACGACCCAGTAATTGCGACGCTTATCCCCGCCCGTCCTTTTTTCCTTCGCTGCGTGAAAAAAGGTGACGAAAAACACAGCGACTGCCGCAAGTAAAACGAGCACCGCAAATAAAACGCTCTTGTCGTTTATAATTATATTCACGCCCTTTTCGAGGTCATAAAGCGCCGTGTCGCGGTTAAGCTCGAAAATCAGGTAGAATATTTTTTTGAACGCCGCGCTTAAATGGCGCGACAATTCGTCGGCCGGAGCCGAAAAATCTATAATATTCATGCGCCCCGTATATATCGAGGCACGGTCACCCAAAAGATAAAAGCAGGCCAGGGCCGCCGACGGAAGCACGACGACAAGCCAAAAAACGACGCGCTTTTTGTTTGCGATAAGCAGCGTACAGCCCAAAATGAACGCGACTATGGCAATCTGCTCGTAAAACGCCATCGAGGCGAAAAGAAGCAGCGTACCGAGTGCGTACCCCGCCGCCTTTTTCGGCATGTCTTTTTCGTCGAAGCCGAACTGCAGTAAATTGAGCGCGGCGCCGAGAAAGCACATCGGCACGACTATGCGCGAGGAGGCGGACAGCCAGTTTACTGCTTCGCTTGTCACGGGAAGAAGGCCGTATATAAACAAAAACACCGGTGTGACCCCGAAATGCCGCGAAAATATGCGGTATATAAGTATTCCCGACAATGTAAAAAGCGCCGTTATGATAAGATTTGCAAGCCACATGCAGTCCCAGAATCGTGACCAGAAGTATATGTCGAATATGGCCGCAAGAGGTCGCCCGGACAAAAGGCCCATTTTTGTTATAACGTCGGCAAACGGGTCGCCATACAGCGTATACGTATGGTACTGTATAAAATCATCCAGTACGGGATTATAAAGATAACCATAGTATCCGCCCTTTAAAAGCATTACAAGGGCGAATACCGTGTATACGATGCGGTCGGGTATATCATAAAGAGCTGCGGTTATACGGGAAAGCCTGTCCATCGTTTATTTCGCGCCGAGGCGCGCTCTTTCGCAGAGCAGGGAAACGTTTTCGGTGATATGCTCAAACCCGCCTCTGAAAGCGGCCGTACCGGCAACGCAGACTTCTGCGCCCGCTTTTGTTATCTCGGCTATATTGTCGGCGGTCACGCCTCCGTCAACGGCTATGAGTATATCTTTTTTGCTTTCGTTTATCATCTCTTTTAAGTCTTTTATCTTTTTCAAAGCCTGCGATATGAACGCCTGGCCGCCGAAGCCGGGATTTACAGACATGATAAGCACCATGTCGAGGTCGTCGAGTACGTTCTCAACAGCCGAAAGCGGCGTTGAGGGATTGAGAGCCGCGCCCGCCTTTTTCCCCCGCTCTCTTATTCTTGCAAGCGCGCGCTGAAGATGAACGGTGCTTTCGGTATGTACGGTCAGTATATCTGAGCCCGCGTCGCAGAATGCGTCTATATAACGTTCGGGCCTGTCTATCATTAAATGCACGTCGAGCGTAAGATCGGTAGTGCCGCGAAGCGCGCGGACAACGGGAACGCCTATCGTTATATTCGGCACGAATATGCCGTCCATAACGTCGACGTGGAGGTATTTGACTCCTGCCTCTTTCAGAATATCAACGTCGCGTGCAAGGTTTACAAAATCGGCTGATAAAAGCGAGGGTGAAAGTATCATTGCCTTGTGCTCCTTTAAAAAGATTATATAACAAAATATAATTATATCGCATTTTTTTAAAGTTGTATATATTTAAGTACGTTTTTGTTTCGTAATTTGTTTGATGGCCTGCTTCGGGATCTCTCCGGCGCGTATCAGAGTGGCTTTTGTTATGACGGGGCCGGTTATCTCATATATGAGCGTGGAGCAAAGTATGACCGCGCGGATCATTTCGCCGTACTGCGGGGCTGCGGTCTGTGCGACGAGCGAAAGACCTATCGCCACACCCTCCTGCGGGACGAGCGCGGGCCCTATGTATTTCTGCACGGACTTGGGCGCATTCATAATCCTCGCACCCGTATACGCGCCCAAGAACTTTCCCACGACTCTCAAAAGGACGTAAAGTATCCCGACTATGCCTATCGACGGCAGTACGGATATGTTGAGCTCCGCGCCCGACACAACGAAGAATACGAGGAATATGGGCGGGGTCACGCGGTCGCATATTTTCATTATGCTTACCTGGTCCTTTGAAAGGTTTACAAAGAACGCTCCCATGGCCATGCAGGTAAGAAGCGGCGACGCACCTATGAGATTTGCCACCGATACGGTCAAAAGAACGAAGCCCGCGATTATAATAAGGCGGTTCGAGTCTTTTTTGAAAAAGCGAAGCGGCAGGCAGAATACGGCTCCGAGCAGCGCGCCGACAAGAAGAGATACGCCTATCTCATAAACCGGCTGAAGCAGCGTGGCCGCCGAGAGCACGCCGCCCGTTATCGTCTTTGCAACGGCCACGGCTATGCCGAAGAGCATGAGCGCGGCCGCGTCGTCTATCGCGACGACGCTTAGAAGCATATCGGTCACGGGCCCCTTGGCCTGGTACTGCTTTATTACCATTATCGTCGAAGCGGGAGCGGTCGCCGCGGCTATCGACGAAAGCACGATGGCGAACGCAGGGTCGCACCCTATCGCCAAAAGCCCCGCGCAGACTACGATAACGGCAAAAAGCGCCTCAAGCACGGCTATAACGATGGGCGTCGCGCCCACGCGCTTAAAGTAGCTTAACTTAAATTCGCTGCCGATGGAGAATGCGATGAATCCGAGCGCGATATCGGATACCAGATCGAGCTTGCCCACGATATCGGGAGGTATTATCCTCAGCACGTAGGGCCCGAGCAAAAGTCCCGCAAGTATGTATCCCGTGACGTTGGGCAGCTTCACCTGCTTTACGAGACGTCCGCAGAGAAGCCCCGCAATCAAGACGAGCGCGACGTAAAATAATAAATTCAAGTCCTGCATATTAACATTCCCCTTATACACCAAAAAAATGACGGGAAATCCGCCATTTATCTCCTATTGAACTTCGGCCGTATCTTATACATATAGACGGTGACAAGCCTTGTCATAGCTATATCATAAAGCAAAAACAGCCCGTTTGCAATAATTATGAATATTACCGCCATCATATTTGTAAGAGTGAGGTTATCAAAAAACAGCGATTTGAAGAAAATCATGCAAACGGCGGCCGCCGCGTTAAAAACGGCGAATTTTATCACGTACTCGACGCTTCGCCTCTTTAACTGCTCCGTCAGGCTCTTTACGAACGGATAATAGCCCAAAAAGAGCGCGAACATGATAAGCGGCGCCCTTATCGGGATGATAAGAAAGCCCAGCACGGTTACGGCCGCGTACATTATAAGCATCCACTTACGCCCGAGCTCTATTGCGCCCGCGAACATTACCATGCTTGCTATCACTACGAGACATAAGTCAAGTACGTTTGACAGATTTGCAAAAAAAAGCAATATAAGCGCAAACGCGGCAAGTATGCCGCCCAGCGCTGTTTTTCTTGCGTTGCTCATATAATCACTCTTTTTTATAAGTATGACGCGCCGGGACTAAAAACAGTCGCAAAGGCAGTCGAGACACATAATGCCCGCGCATATTTCGCAGAAGCCGCAGTCATTCACCGGAGCGCCGCCGCCCGTGCGGAACATGCCCCCCGCGTTATTCATATTCTCTATGGCCGACCTGTATTCCGCGTTCCCCGGCTCCATCTGATACGCGCGCGCGTAATTCTCGCGCGCAAGGTCGTACATGCCGCGGCGGTGGTATATATGCCCCATAAGATAATACCACTCGGCGCTTCTTTCGTTTACCGAATTGAGCGCGCGGTACGCGTCGTCGAGGCGTCCCATAGATATAAGCATGCGTATCTCGGCGTAATCTGTGCCGCCATAGCCCGAGCTGCCGTAGCCGGGGCTGCCGTAGCCGGAGCTGCCGTAGCCGGGGCTGCCGTAGCCGGAGCTGCCGTAGCCTGAGCCGGAACCGCCGTAGCCCGAGCTGCCGTACGAGCGCGACGAGGACCGTGACTGCGAGCCGTAGCCCGAGGCGCGCTCCTTCGTTATCGTGTCGTAGGCCTCGTTTATCTCCTTCATCTTTTCCTGCGCAAGGTCGGAAAGCGGATTGTTAGCGTATTTATCGGGATGATACTTTCGTGCAAGATCACGATAGGCCTGTTTTATTTTTTCGTCGCTGTCGTCCGGCGAAACGCCTAAAACTTTATAAGGGTCCATCAAGTCTCTCCTTTAAGTCGGATAAGGGGCGTTTATCCCCCGCGCTCCGTCTTCTTTTTATACTCCTCGGGATAAAGGACCGAAAACTGTTTGCCTGCAAGTCCCATGTTCACGATGTTTTGAAGTACCGCGTCTTCTCTCGCACAGAAGTCGAGCGATATCGAAAGGTTGTATATGCACTGCGCGAGCGTATAATCGACGTCGCCGCGTATCCTTTCGGAAAACGCCGCCGCGTCCTCATCGTCCTTCTTTTCGTATCTGTATACGAGCGGGTTAAAGCCGCCGCTCTCAAGGTCCTCCGCTATATCGTTGTACGCGTCCATTATATAAATCCAGCGGCCGATGTTCTTCCCTATCTCATAGGCCACTCTCGCGCGCGTCCTGTCCTCTATCCCTGCGGCGCAAACGTCGGCGAGCATGAGAAAAAAGGTCGCCGCGGCCTCGTCCATATTGGGCGAGCGGGCATCCTCGAGCGCACAAAGCTCATCCATCGCGCGCGCGATGCGCGCGTCCGTCTCCCCGGCGTTTTTCGCGGCGCGCCTGTGCGAGGGCGCCATTAAAAGCGAAAGAAGCCGCGCGGGAATGTTCTTCGGGAATTTTTTGTCGCGCACGTCGTCCTTTATTTTATGCCAGACGAGCAGAACGCTTGCGTCGGCGCAGTAATCTATGTATTTCGAGTGACAGTAATGCACCTTTTTAAAGGGATTCATAACGCAGCGCCCCGCCGTCACCCGCACGTCTTCCGCTCCCGCCGCAGCCATCTGCGAAAGCGCCAGAAAGACGCTGTCATAGCTTAAAAAAAACCGCGAAATACATCCGCAGCGCGCGCCCATCTGCTTACAAACACCACAGTAAACGGATTTATAATACTCGTATTCTTTTACTTTAAGCTCGGGCTTATGCGGTAAAACATATCCGAACAATTCCGGCCACATCCATTTACAGATTGATAGAGATTAAAAAAATCTCTCTTTCATAGTAAACCAAAACCGCCCCGTTTTCAATAATAATCATATAAATTAACACTAAGTTTATAATTTTGTAAAGATGTGCCGAAATCGATCGTTTGAACCGTAGCAAAATAATTCGTTAAGGGCTTTAGGGGTTGTGGAATAGTCGATTGTGGGACTTGATGTCGTCGAGAAACATAACCCTATCAGGCTAATTAGATAGATTTTTATATTAGTATTAGCTTAGAATTATAAACAATAAAAAGGTATAATTACAATTTAAAAGTTGTTCTCAGATAAAAAACTGAGAACAACTTGAAATAATTCTTGTTTTCGAAAAGAAGCGTTGACTAGTCAAGTTTTGTAAGTGCTTCTACAATATTTGCTTCCATCTCCTTCTGCTGTGTGGCAGTTAATGAATCCGATGTTCGAATTAAACAAGTGCCAATTACTTTATGAGATCCAGATGCAAATACGGTTCCGTCAAATGTGGCAAGATACATTTCTCTTGATATAGCTTCTTCTGCGGTACTATATACTTCAACACTGCCGCCACCAGTTGTTCCTGCCTCAATTATGTCATTATCAAGATAGGTATGATCTACAAGAGGACTAGAGAAATACACTTGAGCGGTATATCCGCCTTGCTTATGCAAATTCCCATTAGGATCATGATCTTCAGTCGCTGCTGCAATTCCGTTAATATTTGGCACTTCCTCCAGACACTTTATAACATATGCTTCTGAAGGTGAAGTAACGAGTTCACATTTTTTTATACTTGTCTCTAGAGCAACAGAAGCCTCGTTAAGAATTTGAGCTTGTTCTACATAGCTGATAGTTTTTAATTCTTATGTAGCAGCAGTAAACTCGTCAACGCCCTTTAGTTTTTCAGGGATTTGAAACTCAATTGCAGATGCGTCGGCGATTACAGTTTGAAGCGCAGGTTTCAGTTCGGGATCCAAAGCAGGTCTTTCATCGTCGACGATAGCTTGCGCTTTATTAATACTATCATTAACAGTTTCCAATTCACTCTGAATTCGAGTCGCTTCTGTGTTAAATGCTTCTTCTGCTGCAACTTCTTCTTCCGATTTTGAACATCCCGTAAAAATAATTCCTGCTGAAATCATAAACACTAGTAATATAAGTATTATTCTTCTCATGAGATCCTCCTTGTTTACTTTAGCATAATATATTATATATAATAAAATATTTTGTAGATATTTGTCATGCTTTGGCATATCGGCGCACAAAAGTGCGCCGATAAATCACGTGAGTATTCTTCTGCCGCCGGGGATCACCGCCCGTAAAATGCGGCTATCGCTTCTTTCAGGTACTCCGAAAAGCCTTCGCCGTATTTTTTGTCGGCGGCAGCCCTTACGGGTCCGTCCGCGTGGGAGCGGGCAAGACTCATCATCATTTCCTTTTCGTCCTTCGGCTGAAGAAGCTGTTTTAAAACGAATCCGTATTCCCCGATCAGCGCGCGGATCTCAAAGCTGTCAACGTCGAGGCCGCGTTTTTCATTCAGACGTTCGAGGACGCCGTCTATGCGCTTTTGACAGCTTTTTTCGATTTCCTCGGCCAATCCTTTATTCGACGCATCGGAAAACGCGTCCTTGTCGCCGTACCATTCGACTATCTTTGCGAGCTGCTTTTGGACCTTATTTGAGCCCGCCGCTTTAATATAATGTTCGCGCCATTTTTCCCGCGACCCGAACTCCCGTAAGGCCGCTTCCTTCATCGCGTCGGGCATGTGTTCAAACAACACGTCAAAAAGCCCGGCCGTATTTTCCCTGTCGAAAACCGTAAAGTCCATTTCTGCTCCTTTCAATGCGGCGTCGATGCTGTCGATCAATCGCTCAAGGCGTTCCTTTTCCTCCTGCAGCATCTTTTTTTGCATTCTCAAAATATTATTTTTGTCAAGAGCAGGGTCGTTTATGATTTTCTTTATCAGATCGAGGTGAATGCCCATCTGACGAAAATAAAGTATCTGACGCAGCTTTTCCAAAGCGCTCTCGTCGTACAGCCTGTATCCCGCTTCGCTTTTTTCGGTCGGTGCGAATAACCCTATTTCGTCATAGTATCTGAGTGTCCGTGCACTGACGCCCGTCAAGTGCGACATTTCCTTTACAGTCATCATATCGAAACTCCTCCCGTCTCCCGACGACAATACTATAAGGCTTTACGCCGCGTTAAGGTCAATAGCAAATCACGATTTTTTTAATCTTTTTTTAAGATACTGCCCCGTGTACGACTCCTCGCAGAGCGCGACCTCCTCGGGCGTGCCCGACGCGACCACCGTTCCACCGCGGTCGCCTCCCTCTGGCCCCATGTCGATGATATGATCGGCCGTTTTTATAACGTCGAGGTTGTGCTCGATGACTATAACGGTATTGCCCGCGTCCGCGAACGCGTTAAGTACGTTTATAAGTCGGTGTACGTCGTAGGTGTGAAGGCCCGTCGTGGGCTCGTCGAGGATGTATACAGTGCTCCCCGTACTCTTCTTTGAAAGCTCCGTCGCAAGCTTTACGCGCTGCGCCTCGCCGCCCGAAAGCGTCGTCGAGGGCTGGCCGAGCTTTATATAGTCAAGTCCGACGTCGGAGAGCGTCTTGATCTTTCGCCGAATGCGCGGAACGCTGTCGAAGAACTCCATCGCCTCCGCAACAGTCATGTTCAGCACGTCGTTTATGTTTTTGCCCTTGTATTTTACCTCGAGCGTCTCGCGGTTATAGCGCTTGCCCTTGCAGACCTCGCAGTCGACGTATACGTCGGGCAAAAAGTGCATCTCTATCTTTATAATGCCGTCGCCCGTGCAGGCCTCGCAGCGGCCGCCCTTTATGTTGAACGAAAAGCGTCCCGACGAATAGCCGCGAAGCTTCGCTTCATTCGTCTGCGCGAATATGTTTCGTATATCCGTGAAAACGCCCGTATACGTCGCGGGATTTGAGCGCGGCGTGCGCCCTATGGGCGACTGGTCGATGTTTATCACCTTGTCTATGTTTTCAATGCCGAGGATGGCGTCGCAGTCGCCGCCTCTCGATTTTGCGCCGTTCACCTTTGCGGCAAGCGTTTTGTAGAGCACCTCGTTTATAAGCGACGACTTGCCGGAGCCCGAAACGCCCGTGACACATACGAATTTGCCCAATGGTATATCCACGTCGATATTTTTAAGGTTGTTCTGACGCGCGCCCTTTACGGTAAGCTTTTTGCCGCTTCCGGCACGTCTCTTTTCGGGCACGGGGATAGCCTTTCGCCCCGACAGGTACTGACCCGTTATGGAATCCTCCGCGGCCATTATATCCTCCGGCGTGCCCTGCGCCACGATATAGCCGCCGTGGACGCCCGCGCCGGGGCCTACGTCGATTATATGGTCGGCTGAGCGCATCGTGTCCTCGTCGTGCTCCACGACGATAAGCGTGTTGCCGAGGTCGCGAAGCGACTTCAAGGCGGCAAGCAGCTTGTCGTTGTCGCGCTGGTGAAGGCCGATGCTCGGCTCGTCGAGGATATAAAGAACGCCCATGAGCGACGAGCCTATCTGCGTCGCGAGGCGTATGCGCTGGCTCTCGCCGCCCGAAAGCGTGCCCGACGAGCGCGAAAGCGTGAGATACTCAAGCCCCACGTTCTTAAGAAAGCCGAGGCGCGCGGTTATCTCCTTTAAGATAAGGCGCGCTATGTCGCGCTCCTTTTTATTGAGTGAAAGATGCTCTATAAAATCGAGCTCGTCGGTTATCGACATGTCGCAGAACTGCGCGATGTTCGCATCTCCCACCGTAACGGCCAGCACCTCGTCCTTTAATCGCTTTCCGTGGCAGTCAGGGCATAAGTTGTTGCCCATCGACGACTCTATCTCGGCGCGCATCCAGTTGCTGCTCGTCTCCTTGTAGCGGCGCTCCAGGTTGTTTACGATGCCCTCGAACGCGCTCTCGTACGTGCCGGAGCCGTAGGCCCTTTTATAGCTTATTTTAAGGCGCCTGCCTCCCGTGCCGTATAAAAGCACGTCGAGCGCCTCTTTCGGAAGGTCTTTTACCGGCGTGTCGAGCGTAAAGCCGTATTCCTTCGCAAGGGCGTTGTAATACATTGCGGCTACGG
Organism: Clostridia bacterium; assembly: GCA_017513095.1. Taxonomy (GTDB): domain Bacteria; phylum Bacillota; class Clostridia; order Oscillospirales; family RGIG577; genus RGIG577. Next base: position 40,596 of record JAFWDJ010000001.1, read on the forward strand.
TGGTGCCGTCGAAAACGGACCAGCCGCTCGCGTGGATCGCGCCCTCGTTTATGCTTTTCGTTTTGTCGGGGATTATAAGGTCGGGATCGACCTTCATAAGGATGCCGAGTCCCCCGCACGTCGGGCACGCGCCGAACGGGCTGTTGAACGAGAAGCTGCGCGGCGCGAAGTCCTCGATGCTTATCTGGCAGTCGGGACAGGCGTAATTCTGCGAAAAGATAACGTCCTCGTCGCCTATCTGCGCCATCATCGTGCCCTCGGCAAGCGAAAGCGCCGTCTCCGACGAATCGGTGAGCCGCTTCTGTATGCCGCTTTTAATAATCAGTCTGTCTATAACTATCTCTATCGAGTGTTTTTTCGTTTTTTCAAGCTCTATCGTATCGTTTACGTCGTATACTATGCCGTCGACGCGGACGCGCACGAAGCCTTTTTTCTTCGCGTCGGCGAGGGTCTTTTTATGCTCGCCCTTCTTTTGGCGCACGACGGGCGCCATTATCATTATCTTCGTGCCCTCGGGATAATCCATTATGGAGTCGACTATCTGGTCTATCGACTGCTGCGATATCGGCTTGTGGCACTTGGGACAGTGCGGTATGCCGATGTTCGCGTACAAAAGACGAAGATAGTCGTAGATTTCCGTGACCGTGCCCACGGTGGAGCGCGGATTCTTCGACGTAGTCTTCTGGTCTATCGATACCGCGGGCGAAAGCCCCTCAATTGATTCGACGTCGGGCTTTTTCATCTGCCCCAAAAACTGGCGCGCATAGGCGGAAAGCGACTCGACGTAACGCCGCTGTCCCTCCGCAAATATCGTATCAAACGCAAGCGAGGACTTTCCTGAGCCGGAAAGTCCCGTAAGCACTACAAGCTTGTCGCGCGGTATGGATACGTCTATATTCTTTAAGTTATTCTCGTTGGCGCCCTTTATCGTTATAAAATCCTTTGACATGTATGCCTCCGATCACTTGCCTGCCTGAAGCTCCTTTATTTTGTCGCGAAGCTGGGCCGCGTATTCAAACTCCAGCATACGCGCCGCCTCGCGCATATCGGCGGAGAGCTTTCTTATAAGCTCCTCGCGCTCGCGGCGGTTCATCTTCTTCGCGGACGAAAGAACGTCCTCCTTACGCGATATCTGAAGTATTTCGCTTACGCCCTTCTTTATCGTTTTGGGCGTTATATTGTTTGCCTTGTTGTACTCGCTTTGTATGCGTCTGCGCCTGTTCGTTTCGTCTATCGCGACGCGCATCGAATCCGTTACAGTGTCAGCGTACATTATGACCTTGCCCGACGCGTTGCGCGCGGCGCGGCCTATCGTCTGTATGAGCGACGTTTCGGAGCGCAGAAAGCCCTGCTTGTCGGCGTCGAGTATGGCGACGAGCGAGCATTCGGGTATGTCAAGGCCTTCTCTTAAAAGGTTTATGCCCACGAGCACGTCAAACTCACCCAAACGAAGATCGCGCACTATCTCCATGCGCTCTATCGTGTCGATGTCGGAGTGAAGATAGCGCACCCTGATGCCGTCCTGCTCCAGGTATTCCGTAAGGTCCTCCGCCATCTTCTTTGTAAGCGTAGTCACAAGTACGCGCTCGTCCTTTGCGGCGCGTATGCTTATCTCGTTTTTTAGGTCGTCTATCTGGCCGTCCACGGGGCGCACGTCAATTTCGGGGTCCAAAAGCCCCGTGGGGCGTATTATCTGCTCCGCAATATTCACCGAGCGGCTTCGCTCGTATTCGGCGGGAGTGGCGCTGCAGTATATTATCTGATTCGTCATGCCTTCAAATTCCCTGAAATTAAGCGGTCTGTTGTCGAGCGCTGACGGAAGCCTGAAGCCGTATTCGACAAGGCGCTCCTTTCGGGAGCGGTCGCCCTCGTACATGCCGCGCACCTGCGGTATAGTAACGTGCGACTCGTCTATGAACATGAGATAATCCTTCGGAAAATAGTCGAGCAGCGTATACGGCCTTGAGCCTGGCGGTCTGCCGTTTAAATAGCGCGAATAATTCTCAATGCCCTTGCAGAAGCCTGTCTCACGAAGCATCTCGCAGTCGTAGCGTGTGCGCTCGCGTATGCGCTGCGCCTCGATGAGCCGCCCGCGTCCCTCGAAGTATTTTACGCGCTCCTCCATGTCGGCCTCGATCTGCTCGACGGCCGCGTTTAGCTTGTCCTTCGTAGTAACGTAATGCGACGCGGGATATATCGAAACGTGCTCCAGCGTGGCCTTTACCTCGCCCGTAAGGACGTGTATTTCACAAATACGGTCTATCTCATCACCGAAGAATTCAACGCGCACAGCCAATTCCTGCGCGTTTGAGAGAAAGATTTCTACGACGTCTCCCCTCACGCGGAACTTGTTTCTCACGAAGTTAAGATCGTTTCGCTCGTAATGTATCGAAACGAGCCGCCTAAGCAGCGCGTCCCGCTCCATTGTCATGCCGGGACGCAGAGAGATGACGAGGTTTTTGTAGTCGATGGGGTCGCCGATGTTGTAAATGCACGACACGCTGCTTACTATAACGACGTCGCGCCGCTCAAAGAGCGCGGACGTGGCCGAGTGGCGCAGTCGGTCTATCTCGTCGTTTATCTGCGAGTCCTTCTCGATATACGTGTCCGTCGAAGGGATATAAGCCTCCGGCTGATAATAGTCGTAATAGCTTACGAAGTATTCGACGGCGTTTGATTTGAATATCTCCTTAAACTCGCTGCAAAGCTGGGCCGCGAGCGTTTTATTGTGAGCGAGCACAATGGTCGGCCTGCCGACTTTGGCGATGATATTGGCCATCGTGAACGTCTTGCCCGAGCCCGTAACGCCGTAGAGCACCTGCTCGCGCGCGCCCGAAAGCACGCCGTTCGAGAGCGTTTCGATGGCCTTCGGCTGGTCGCCCGTCGGCTTATATGTGCTGTCAATTCTGAATTTTCCCATCGGACTTCACCAAATTACAGATTATACGCGCGTCTGCTCTGAAAGAGACTTACAAAGTCGCCGTCCGCTACTATGATGTGATCGAGCAGGTCAACGGAGATGCTTTTTAGTACCTCCTGTATCCTTCTCGTGGTTATTACGTCCTGTTCGCTGGGCAGAGCCAGCCCGTCGGGATGATTATGCGCTAAAACCACCGCCGACGCCTTTGAAAGTATCACCGTTTCGACAAGCTTTCGTATATTTATATCCACCGAGTTGAAGTTGCCCTCAAAGAGGTCGTAAGTGGCGATAAGCTTGCCCTTCGAATCAATAGCCATCATTCGCACGATTTCGTTCTTTTCGCCCATATACGAGTGAACGAGATACTTCGCGGCGTCGGACAACTCGTTTATTATCGTGCCGGGCTTCGTTTTTACGTCCATATACCGCCTGTAAAGCGGCAGAAGCATCGTAATAAGCGCGGCGGAATTCTCAGTTATGCCGTTGACCGTTATAAGATCGTCAAATTCGGCTTCGAGAACGTTCGCGATGTTGCCGTATTTGCTTAACAGCTCATGCGCAATGGGATTTGTATCGCGTCTCGGCACGGAGTAAAACAAAAGCAGCTCCAATATATTTATCTCAGAAAAATGATCAAGCCCTTCCTTTTTAAAGCGGGCTTTCATTCGCTCGCGGTGACCTTCATGCATAATCTTCGCCTCTGCGCGTTTTATTTTGTGGGTAACTTCTTGCTGCCGGGCTTTACAATCGGCATACCTGCCTTGCAAAGCGGGCATTCGTCGGCTTCGAACGCCTCTATCTCGATTGAAAGCACGGATTTGAACGGCACGCCGAAGTCGATCTTGCCGCCGGTGCGGTCTGCGATGGCGCCTACGCCCGCAACAACGCCGCCCGCGTCGCGCACTATTTTCATGACTTCCTTTACGGAGCCGCCCGTCGTTACAACGTCCTCGACTACAAGCACGCGCTGCCCCTTCTCAATCGTAAAGCCGCGTCTTAACGTCATAACGCCGTCAACGCGCTCCGCAAAGAAATTGGGAACGTCCAGATGCCTTGAAACCTCGTACGCCATCTGTATCGCGCCGAGCGCGGGGCCTATTACAAGGTCGATTTTATCGTCGATGAACTGATCCGCCAGGTCGCTGCAGAACAGCTCGGCGTATTTCGTGTTCTGGAAAATCTTCGCGCACTGCAGATATCTTGCGCTGTGCTTGCCCGATGTGAGCAGAAAATGTCCTTCCCACAGCGAACCCACTTCTCTCATAAGCTCCAAAGCCTTTTCCTTGCTCAGCATATATATCCCTCCGTATGTTTTATAATTAAATGCTTATATATTCAGTATAACAGAACAATAAAGGCAGTTCAACATAAAAAATATGCGCCGTTTTGCCGGAATAAAGACAAGACGCGCGTTTATGTGGTATTATATAATAAACTAAAACGGAGGCGCGCGCATGAGAAAAGCGGTCATAAACAAAAACGACGCGGGACAGCGTCTCGATAAATTCCTGTTTAAATATTTAAAGGGCGTTCCGGCCTCGCTTTTATACAGATATATCCGCACGAAGCGCATTAAAGTGAACGGCAAACGCTGCGATATATCGTATAAGCTTATAGAAGGCGACGTTTTGGAGCTTTATATAAACGACGAGCTCTTCTCTAACGAGCATAAAGCGATACGTAAGGACGCGGAAAACACGCCGCCCGATATCGTATACGAGGACGATAACATACTGCTTGTAAATAAGCCCTCGGGCGTTATAGTGCACGAAAGCGACGCGGACAATAACGCGACGCTTATCGACTCAATATGTGCCTATTTATATAAAAAGGGCGAATACGACCCCGAAAGCGAGCAGAGCTTTGCGCCTGCGCTGTGCAACCGTCTTGACAGGAATACGAGCGGCATTGTAATATGCGCAAAGAACGCCGAGGCGCTCAGGATAATGAACGAAAAGATAAAACAGCGCGAGATCGAAAAGTATTATCTCTGCGCGGCGGCGGGAATTTTCAAGAAAAAGAGCGATACGCTTAAAGCGTATCTTATAAAGGACGAAAAAACTAATACCGTGAAGGTCTACGACCGCCCGAAAAGCGGCGCCAAAACGATAATAACGAAATACCGCGTATTAAAGGAAAAGGACGATATGTCGCTTTTGGAGGTGCACCTTATAACGGGACGCACGCATCAGATAAGGGCGCATCTTTCGCATATAGGCCATCCGGTGATCGGCGACGGCAAATACGGTATCGGCGAGCTGAACAGAAGGCTTGGATATAATCATCAGCTTTTATGCTCATACAAGCTCGCGTTCGGATTTTCAAAAAACGCCGACGCGCTCGATTATCTTAACGGCCGAGAATTTGAAGTTAAGGACGTCCCCTTTTTGAAGCTGTTTAAATAACAGCTGTCTCCCCTTTTTTATAGATAAAAACGGCGCGAACCTCGGGTTCGCGCCGTTTTGATTATTTATATCTTATTGTCTGCCCGCCGGAGTTTTTTCCTTCTCCGGTGCGTTAATGTCTTTCTCTGTATATTCAAGCTTCTTTCTGTAACGGATAAATATCACGTCTACAAGCCAGCAGCCTAACAGGAAGAGAATCATGAGGGGCGTCCATTTGTCGATGAGCACCATGGGAAGCCGCATATCCTCAGTGAGGATAAAGGCTATAAGTGCCACAACCGAAACGACTGCCTCCATTACGAGGCCCGATCTGAACCGCCTTAAGAACTCCTTGACCTGATACATGAGCTTCTCCTGAATTTCGCTCGGCTCTTTCGATTCGGGAACTATGAGTCTGCGTTCGATAAGCTCGGAGAGCAGGCTGTTGTACTGGTTCATCATCTTGCCGCGCGAGAACTTCGAACGGAGTCTGTGAACCGGAAGGAACAGATATATCGTAAGGATAAGGCAGATAAGATTTACAAGCGCCCATGCTCTGTCGCCTCGTCCGCCGGCAGGAGTCAGGAATTCGAACGGCTTCTTCGGATTGGAAGAACCGTCGTCGCCTACGTGCTCGCTTCCGTCGGGTATGTCGTCGATGCCCGAAGTGTCGACCTTGTCTATGTGGCTTCCGCCGGGAGGCGGAATTTCGCCGCCGCCGGGAGGCGTGTCGCCGTCGTGATCACCGATGATGCCGCCGGGATTCGTACCGCCGCCGGGATTCGTACCGTCATCGGGCTTGGTGCCATCATCGGGATTTTCGCCATCATCGGGCTTGGTGCCGTCATCGGGCTTGGTGCCGTCATCGGGATTTTCGCCGTCATCGGGTTTCGTGCCGTCGTCGGGATTTTCGCCGTCGTCGGGCTTCGTGCCGTCATCGGGCTTCGTGCCGTCATCGGGATTTTCGCCATCGTCGGGCTTCGTGCCGTCATCGATATCGTCGGGCGGATCGTACGGATCAAGGTCTTCCGGAGGAAGCTTTCCTCCCGCTCCGGGATCAGCGGCCGTCATAGGCGTAAGCTTGCCGAAGAGCACGAGTCTGCCGCTCGTAAAGTAGCTGTCGCAGGTAGACAGTGCGAGTATCTTCTCCGCGGAAGCGGCCGAGACCTCGTCATACTGAATTGCGTGCTTCTGTATGTATTCCATCGTTTTGTCCAAATGATGGTTCGCACCGGATATGCTGTATACCGAATCCTCGTAGGCGTCCGTCATAGCGCAGGCGAAAACCTCGAACTCGTATATCTGTGTCGGCGTTATGAAAATACCTTCCCTGTGCCTGTCAAAGAACGTCTTCTCAACAAACTTGTCGATGTCGCCGAACATGGCGCCGTTGTCCATATGGTGACCGTAAAGAAGATTGTACGAGTCTTCAACCTCGCGGTTGTTTTCCGTTGCCATATATATAGCGCCGGAAAGACTGTTTTCTCCGAAAACGTCCTTGCTTACATATTCCAGATCGTCCTCACCCTGCACAACCGGGTAGTCGATATGCGTATCGTAAACGGTTATCCAGCCGACGACGTCCTCATTTATCGCCATTAGCTCTTCAAATCCTGGCCCGTTCTCTTCTATAACGGGCCTGTATTGCATAAGGTCCCAGGCGTTTAGCGCCTTCTGCTCCTCATAAAAGGAGTAGTACAGCGAATATCCGCTGTATATGATTACGGAACCGGCGACAAGATAGGACAAAACCGTTACGGCTGTGGTTCCGGCATGGGCAAGAGCCGTAAGAATGGCCAAAACTTGTGCTTTTGTTATCATCGCTCGGCCTCCTTAGAGGTTGTTGCGCCGCAGCACGGAAATGACGGTGCCCGCGATCTCGCTTTTCGATACGGGGCCGAAGAATCGGCTGTCAACTCCGCCCTGGCGGTGATCCGCAAGCACGAAGCATTCGTCCGGGCCTAATTTAAGGGGATACTCGACAAATCCCTCATAGCGCGGCGTTGATGAGAAAATATTCGACTCAATCATCGTGTTTCCGTTGACTACAAGGTTCTCACCGTCGGTTATTTCAACCGTATCGCCCTCTTTGGCAACTACTCTGCCTACGTATCTTACGTTGTCCTTCGTGAATACTATGACGTCCTGAGCCCTTACGTCCTTATCGAGTCGATAGAACAGTAAGAGGTCACCACCGTCGATGCGGGGATACATATCCCCGCTCGGCATGGTGGCGAATCCTACAATGAAGAAAAACAGGACCCATATCAAAAATATGAAGATAAGCGCGCGAAAACCGAATATATGGATGTCGCGCATATTGCGCTCAGCCCGCTTGAGCTGTTTTCTTTTTTTGCGCAGATCATCCGCTCCGGGCTCATTATCAGTATCGGCCTCGTTCGGACGGTCATTAACTTTTACTTCTTCAGCTTTCATAACGCTTCTCCAAAATAGTTGTTTTTACTCTTCCTCAACCCTAACGCGGCGGAATCTTCTTGCACCGATGATAAGGGCTACAGCTACTCCGAGAGTAAGAAGGTACGGTGCGAAGTAGAGCACAACGCCCGTAGGGGAAATCTCATCAAGGGTGTTGGTAATGTAGATGGATAACTTGGAATCGCTGAAAGTCTGGTCATCGGTAGCGCTGGAGGTGCCGTTGCTTGCTACAGACTCTTCGGGAAGCAGTTCAACATTGTTAGCGTCACTGGAATCCGCTAAAGAATTTGCCTGTACCATGTAAGTGTTGGGCGTGTTGTTTGTTTCGGTAAGAGATATGGTGGTATTGGTATCGTCAGCGCCGGCTTTGATGCCAATGGGAACACCGGTAAAATCAATCGTACCGGAGTCTTTAATCGTTCCGCTTATAGCAGTATTTGTCATTTCAATATAGCTATACTCGGTACCGTCAACGGTAGTATTTGTGATATCGTCTGCGGCTATAGTAGCATCGCTCAGATCAACATCAACCTTAATGTTGTCAGTGAGACCCGTTCCCTTTGTAAAGGTCATGGTAAGCGGGAAGTAATTGGTCTTGTCCGCAATAGCACCTTTAACATCCTTTTCGATATGAAGATTCTGCGTCGTATAAACGTCTACGTTTGCGGGATCTTCGCCCTGGCTAAGGTCGGAAGTGTTAACAAAACCTGCGGACTTTTTAGCTAAATCCGTAGTTGTGTTATTATAATCGAAATCCTGATCAAAATCATCGGATTCGAAAAGAACAAAGCCGTAGATCTCTTTTTCTCCGTCTGCGTCAAAGCGAACGTAAACGTCGAGATATCTCGTGTCGCTATACGTAGCCGCCTGAGCTACGCCTACCTCTGCCCTCGTTTTTGAAGTGTTTTTTACACTCTCGGTTATCTTATAGCGATAAATGCCTGCTCCGGGGAATTCGGTAGGATCGAAGGTGAAGGTTGCGTACTTTATGCAAGCCGTGCCGTCGCCGTCAGCGGTTGCATTCGCGAAATTAGCGTCGGAAAACTCAACATCAACAGATTGAGAAGATAAAGCAGCATTAACACCTTCCTGAACGGTAGCGGTAATATCATAGGTGTCGCCCAGGTCTCTACCTAATATCGTTGCCGCCGGATGCGCTTCAGTAAACGTAACCTTTTCAATAGAATAGTTATAGGTGATATTGGGTTCGCGAACATCGGTGTCCTCAGCATTGATAAATACAATCTGCTTTGCGATGCCTATTGTGGTAATAGCGTTAGTCGTGTCTTCAACGCCGTTGTAATTGTTCCAGGCATCATCAGTGTTAGCGGCTAAACCAATCGCGCCGAAAGCGATGATGAACAGAACCGAAAGCACCAAAGCAATTAGCCTTTTGGAAAGTTTTGTTTTCATGGTTCGTTTCCTTTCTTTAATAAATTTGCAGTGTTAATACGTTTGCTCCGTTACGGAGGTTCCCGGTACTGCGCCGGGTTGGGCGGAGGCTTATCTCGCGCCGGGTAATGCCTTGTAGTTCTTATATGTACTCTCACACGGCGCTCACCTCCTCTGCCTGTGCTTTCTGCGGCGGAGTACCGCAGGCACAAGGCATATAGTTAATATCGCCGCACCGCATATGAACAGAGCCATATACGGTTTGTGATCGATGTTGACCCCCGTCGGGGAAATGGGAGCATATGTATTCGTAAACAGGAGGGTAATTTTTTCTACCGTCTGATCGGCTGTAAACTCCCTGGTTCGCGTTTCGGATGTGGTAGAGCTGCTGCCGATAGTCGTCTTTAGCGTTGTTTTGTAAAACAGCTCGGCAGTTTCGGTTATCGTAAACTTGGTGCCGTAAGGAATCACTAAATTCCTGGTGACTGTTTTGCCTTTGCCGGGCGACAGCGTGAATGTCGCCTTGCCGTCGGCGTCGGTGACTATATTGTTCGCGCTGTTTGAAGCGTCGGTGTATATAGCGTATCCGGAAACTGGAGTCGTGCCGTCAATAATCTCGGCGGTAAATGTAAACGTGCCGCCTTTATTTACCGCTTTCTTCTGTACCGGAACCTCTATGGTCTTTCTCGTATTGGTGAATACTATGGTGCCGTCGGCAGTGACCGATACGGGGCACACGGAGTCTTCAACTGCGCTTCCGCCGTTCACCTGATACGACGTGTCATAAGGGACTGCCGCGTCTTCGGTGACGATAAGTACCGCGTTGAGCGGAACGACGAGCTCCTTGCTTGTGTTATGGTTGAGGGCGAAGCTCAATACGCCGTTGGTAAAGCCGCCGCCGTTGTATTCCCAGGCTGTAATGCCGTCGGGCCTATACAGCTTCGCGGTAAAGTTGAATTGCGCGGTTCCGTTTGTATCAGCCGTAGTACCGTTCGCAACTACTTTGCTTACGGTAATGCTGGCCGTTCCGAACGACCTGTTCGGTATCACTATGGTGTAAGACGGAGTTGCTCCGTTTACGGTCTCGAGTTCTACGCCCGAGGGCGCGGAGTCGATGCTTACGACACCCGTATCGCTTATGGTGAACTTGACGTCGCTTTCAAGCGGCCTGTAGCCGTCGGGCGTATCTCTCTCGTAGAGGTAATACGTTCCCGCTGACAAAGTGCCGTTTGAAAAGGCTTCGGTTATTTCCGGTAAAGTACCGGCAGCGGTCGTAACGAGGTCTTCGAATCCGGTTATAGGACGGAAGTCCTTCTGCGGCTGGCCGCCCGAACCCATAACCTGAGCGTACAGCGCAAAGTGAACGCCCGGCAGCGGGTCGCCGTCCTTCGTATAAGCCGTCTTTTTAATTATGAAGCTGGCCGGCTTGTTTTTAATTGCGATAAGTGCCATTCTGTCGGCCGAGTCGGTATCGTCGAGCAAATGGTACCCGGAATTATCCGAATCGCCCGTTACGGTGACGGTCGTGCCGCTTCGGGATATAGTAACGGGTGTCGGCATTGCCAGATAACCCGTGGGCGACTCGATCTCGGTGAGCGTATACGTTTCATTCTCTCTCAGATAAGCGGTTGTGACAAATCCGTCGTCGTCCGAGGTATATGTCGCCGCGCCCGCGTTGTTGCCGCTTCCGTCAGTCAGCGTAAATACTGCTCCGGCGAGCGGCGAGCCGTCCCAGTCGGTCTTGTAAATGTCTATGCCGGCGCGTTTGTTCGTCATCTTATCGACGCGCACGTTCGCGCCCGGCAAGATGGCGCCCTTCTGGTAGCTTACCTTATATGTGAAGGTCGAACTTGACGCGTCGCCGTACTGCTTTCCTGCAAAAGAGTTCGTATCGCCCGGGTCGACGATAGACATGGAGTCGTAATGCGTAACGACGTCGGTGCTGTCGTCGACGGTGGGATTTGTAAGCTTTACCTCGCGGACAACGTAATTATCGAAGGATACGCCTCCCAGCGTGTAGAAGAACCAGTAAACCGAATCGTTGTCCGTCGTAAGTCTGCGGACGGTGCCGTCCTTCAATGTGGTCGCGCCGCCGCTTTGCGTGAATACCGCGAAGTACGCGGGGTCGCGCTGCTCCATATAATCCTTATCGGTCCACACCTTGTTTACACGCAGGCCCCAGCCCTTTAAGTTGTTTACGGAAATATTGTAAGTCGTGCGCGGAGCTATTGCGTCGGTCGGAGGAGCTTGGTTTGCGGTCTCTACGCCGTCAACGACGTATTTCTGCAGCGTATAACCGTCGGGTATCTCGTCGGCGCGTTCCAGGTATTTATACTGCGTGCCCGGCAGCACCTGGCGGATCTCTACGCTGTAGTCAACGGGTATATCGCCTATTGAACCGTTCTGAGACGTAACGAAGGTCGCGGCTTTCTTCGCGGAGGGCGTAAGGCTTTCGAAGTTCGTGGCGCCGAGAGAAACGAATTTTCCCGCGGCCTCATTCCATGCACAGTAATGCCCATCCTCGTCAAGCACGTGGTATTTATACATATTTGCCGGCGGCAGATCGTCCGAGTCTTCGTTCTCCGTGCCGAGGTAGAGACGGAAGCTGAAGGTCGTATCGTTGGCGTCACGGTGAATTGGCGTCGTGCCGTTCTCCTCAAAGAGAAGCTTTTTAAATCTCAGCGTACTTAGTGACGTCGGGTCTACGTTGTTTACGAAGGTCACGCGGGTACGCGTCAATACCTTGTCGTAATCGATCTTGAAATCCTTTCGTGACGAGCTCGCGGAAGCCGGAGTTCCGTTTATCGTCAGACCGTTTACCTCAACGGACGTGTATACCTCTGGATCTACGCAGCACTCTTTTATGCTGTAATCTATAGCTTCGTTGGGGAAGCTTATCTCGGCCGTCTCCCCCGGCCTCAGTATGTATACGTGCTGATATGTAGTACCGTCCCTGCCGGTAAATCTTTCATGATATTTAACGCTGCGGTTGGTATCCTTATATACGACTTTTATGCCGTTCGGGTTGTCGGGAACAAGAAGGTTTTCAACGTCGCTGTCGCTCAGTTTATAGTAAATCTGATAAGGATAATCGGCTATGCACGATTCTACGTTGTCTATACCCGCTATCTGCTTGGTAAGCAGTACGTTGCCCGGCTTTACGGAAGCGAGATTGAAGCGCATATGAAGGTTGGATGCGCCCGCACCGCGCTCCATATAGAATATCTTCATTGTGTGAGTCGTATATTCTTTGAAGATGGTGCTGCCGTCGTCAAAATACTGACTCAGGAAAGCTGCGATCTCTGACTCCGACGCAGTGGGATTGCGCTTCAGATAATTCTGCCTGAAGAGCTGGCGTATAGTGAAGTACTTGCCGTTTACGTATACGTCGCCCGTGCGGTAGTTTACGCTGCCGGCAACGGCACTGTGAATACCTCCGAGGTCGATAAGAAGCTCGCCGTCAACGTAGAGCCAGAAATCGTCGTCACCGGTGAATTCGTAGATTATATCATGGCCCCAGGCGTCAAGACCGTTCGGAGTCTGCGTGAAGCTTGCTTCTATTTCAACGCCGAAGTAGTAGTCGGTCTCACCCTCGACAAGGCGAAGCTTTTCGCCCTTTCTCGGGTCGCTGTCTGGAAGCTCGACAACAAGCGCGTCGTAAAGGTTTTCCGGGTTGAGAGTCGAGTATTCGTCTGACAGCCCATTAAAGGGCAGGAACTGACCGTGCTTCAGAGATTCTCTGTCAAGTGTTCCGCGCGCGGTGGCAAGCTCGTTATATACGGTAAAGTTCGAAGTGAGGTTTCCGTTTTCATCTCTCAGCGTGGCGAAGTTCTGCGTACTGTCGAACTCGTAGTAACCGCTGGAGTAGTATGTGTTTTCAATGAACAGATGGTTTACCTCGGTCGCGCCGGCAAACAAAGTACCAAGGGAGGTGCCGGGAGCAGGTTTAGCTTTGGGAAATTGCGTCGTGGGATATCCGTCGGCTCCGAGATCTGTCGAAAGCAGGCCCTGTACCAATTTCGTACCTAAACCGCCGCTGTTGTCACCGAGGAAATTGCTTTCATCGAGACGATCATCGAAGTTCTTTACCTTCATCGTGATGCCGTACTGGGTATGGTCAATGGTGGATACGGTAGTGGGCTCGTCGACTAATACCGTGGGCTTCATTATCGCGAAGTAGAACGGTGCGGCATCCTCCATATCGCAGGAGACAATACTTCCGTTCAGCGGCTTAATTCCTGCGTACGAATAATATCCTTTGTCCCATGCAAGGATGGACGAATAATAGTAACCGTAGCGGCGGCCGTTTAGGTGTATGCCGAGCGTATTGGGAGACAAAATCTGTCCACTGGCAACCTGCGGGGCCAGGTATTGGCCCGAATACGTATTTTGCAGCTCGTAATAGTAGTTTGGCGTGCCGTCACCGTAGTGATATTCTGTGAATGCCCATTTCGCCGTATTTACCGTACTGCCTACCCACTGTATCATGTCGCCGCTTTCGTAGCAGCGTATAAGACTGCCGTCCGAGCTTATGGCGTAGAATTCGTATTTCAGCTTTTGTTCGTTCCATACGCGCGTATAGATTACGACCTCGGTCTGATCGGGCACCTTGGTAACGTCGGAAATATCGACCTTCTCGGCGCTGTATATGGTGAAGTCCTCGTCATGAAGAAGCTGTGACTTCGTTACGAGCGTAAGCCACGAATACGCTGCGCCGTCAGTGGAGCTTACGAATCCGTTGACAATATTGCCCGCCATCAGCGTAACGGCGTAGCCGCCGACGCTGAGCCTGTATTTGCCCTGATATGCACCCGTTCCGCCGTCGACCTGGATAAGCGAATTGATGGGATGGGGCGCGGAGGCCAAAACGAGGTTCTTTCCATCCAGGGTAAGATACTTGGTCTCGCCGCCTACCTGAGCGGTCACATAATAGTAGTTTTCACCCTGAGTATGGAACGTCCAGTCGGTAAGGTCCGAATCCTGCGCGACAAGAAGATCGCCCGTGTTGTCAAGCACGTCGGGGCGCACCAGAAGCTCGGAAGCAACGAGACGATTCTGTGTGCCGACCGGCTTATCGAGAGCCATAAGGCCGGCAGCCTTTACGCTCTCCTCATGGTAAGCGATGCCGAAGGTCTTGCCGTCAAGTTCATAATACTCATCGGGCACCGAGATCGAAGACGCGTACGTTATCGTTATCTGGCAGTTCGCGTTGTTGGAGTTATCCGGATAAAAACGCATGCCCTTGCCGCTTCCGGAGTATTGGAACCACTTGTTCTGGTTCTCAATTTTAATATAGAAGAGATTTGTAGCGGCCTGGCTGATTTCAAACACATTGGCGTTGGCGGAATTAGTGGTAAGACCGGCGTCGTTTGAGCTTACGTTATAAAGATAATTCTTCGTTCCGCTGAGGTACGTATATATAAGATATTTGTTGGCCGAAACGTCAACGGCCTCAAAATACCAGCGGCTCGCGTTCATTATATCCGAAGTTTCGGCAAAGCACTTGCCGGTGTTATTAAACGTGTTCGTACAATAGTTGCCGTTGCTGCGCGAGAAGAAAAATCCGTGAGTATCGCTGTAATTCTGCTGTAATTCCGCAGGATCATGAACGATCTCTATGTTCTGATTGGTCGGAGGGTCCTTGGCAGCGACGAGCACGTATACGGAGAAGCTGTCCGTGGTGAACGAAACGATCTCGTCCTCAACGGAGGGCTCCATTGAGTATACGGTAAAGGAAGCGGGACCCTCGGAGGTTTCAAGGACAGCATTAGAGACTACTTCGTCGCCGGAGCCGGTTTTGTCGTCGGTTATTGCTATTGAGCCATCGTCGAACGTCGAATCCTTCACGTCGCCTTTTGCGCCGTCGTCGGACTTGGAATCCTTCGCGCCGCCTTTTGAGCCATCGTCGAACGTCGAATCCTTCACGTCGCCTTTTGCGCCGTCGTCGGACTTAGAATCCTTCGCGCCGCCTTTTGCGCCGTCGTCGGACTTAGAATCCTTCACGTCGCCTTTTATGCCTGAATCATCGTCCGCTTGTGAGTCGGAGCCGATATCCGTGATGACATCCTCGCCGGTAGCGAAGGCCGCCGCGGAATCGGCGTCTGCGGCCGATCTTGTGTCGTCAATATCGTTGTTTTCTTCCTCGTCCCTGACGAAGTGGTAAACGCCGACCTTTTCGTCTTCGCCAAGCTCAACGTCGAGGAGGCGTATGGATACGTTTACTTCGCCGCTGGGCTCGTAAACTATGCTTTCATCCTTTTCATCTACTATTTTTATATCGAAGACTTTCGTAAACAGTACGTTTTCCGCATCGAAGCCGGAAGCGGTGATCGATTCGCTTACATACATGTCGTAGTCGATGTCGGCGGGTATGTACTCCTGTACCCAAAGCATCGTGCCTTCCATGGGTATGCCGGAATCCGCGGTATACGTTACCTCGATTTCGTACGTCTCGCCGTCGCTCGTGGTGATGGTGCAGTCAAGCGACGAAAGAGTTATTATATATAATGAAAGATTATCCGATTCAAAGGAGATCATACCGTCCTCTGCGGCGGCATCTCTCACCTTCAGGCGCGTTCCTTTTTCGCTTATACGCCAAACCTCAAGAAGCGCGCCTCTTTCAAGCGCGTCCGCTATGGCTTCGCTCTCGATGTCGATGCGTATAACGTCTTCGGGCTCGAATTCCTCGCCGTCTGCAAACAGAGCAATATCGTAAGCGCACAGGACGTCGTCTCCGTACAGGGCAAGCTCCTCGTCGCCGAGGACAATCGCCTGAGCCTCAACGCCGCTCGGAAGAACGCCCGAAAGCGTAACGCAGGTCGTATCGTCGGAAAGCTCTACCTTCTGCTGATGCGGTCCCGGGAAAATCCAGCGGAACAGCTCCGCAAGAACGGACCTGAAGAAGCCCTTGAGCGTAGTAGTCTCTTCTGAGGACTTTTTATCGTTGTCGGAAATCACCGGAAGATCGTTATCGGAGGTCAGGACCTTGTTGCCGCTATCGTTTTCTTCGTTATTATTATCTTCTATAATATTATTGTCATTATTATCTTCACCGTTCGGATTTGCTTCTTCACCGGACGAGGGGTCGTTTTCGCCTTCGCCGTCTTCGCCTTCGGCGGGATTATTTTGCTGAGCGTCTTCCCCGCTCTCGTTATCGTCGCCGGAGGTCTGATTTTCTGTCAAGGAGTTATCCTTGTCATTGTTTTCGTCACCTGAATTGTCGCCGTTGTCGCCGGAAGTGTTTTTGTCGGAAGCATCGTTTCCGCCGTCCCCCGCGTTTTCGGATGAATCTCCGTCGCTTGCGTCACCGCCCGCGTTATCCGAATCATCGGACGCCGCGTTGTCATTGCTGCCCGAGGAGTCGCCAAAATCGCCGGAATCGCCCGTTTCGGGCGCGCCGGCGGAAGCGGCATTGTCGTTCGTGCCGCTGCTTGTATTATCGCCTGTATCGTTTACGGATGATGAAGCTTCCGAGGAGGAGCCGCTGTTGTCAGCGCCGCCGCCCGATGAGGAATCGCTGCCTGAAGAGGCATCGGACGATACGTAGGACGATGACCCGGCGTCGGAAGCGTCGTTGTCGGTTGCAAGGGACGTAAAGGCCGTGCTTGCAGACATGATTATCATAACAAGCGCCAGCAGTAAGCCTAACGTACGGCGTATTTTCCTCATTTAGCTTCACCTCCTTTTGTTTTTGGTCATTATGCCTATTATTACGGTTGTTATGTCGTCATAAATAGTCATAAATTCACACGTTAATTTTATCACTAACAATCTCAAATTGCAATACCTATGGCAAAAAAAAGACAAACCTCAAAAAAATTTTGCGGTTTGTCTCTTTTCGTTTGGTGCCGGTAGCCGGGGTCGAACCGGCACGGTATCGCTACCACCGGATTTTGAGGGAGTAACGTCTTTTGGAAGTTAAGGGAAGATAAAGGAAACGAAAAACGGCTCAGGAGGTCGAAAAGAGGATCGAAAATCCAGTCATATCAACAAGAATCGGCTCTTGCCTTCATTTTTGAATCCGGTGCGGAATTTTTCCGCGCAAAAAGCCGAAAAACCGGGATTTGGCGATTATTTGGAGGTCGATTGGAGGTCGGTCGGAGGTCGATTCTGCCAAAAACGCCCCAGCAGAACTACATAGCATGCGCGTTCATCTGCCATCGACAATCTATTTTTTCAGGAGATGAACACCATGACAAAACGAGAATTAAAAAAGCTGTTCCGGGATTACCCGGACCTTGTCAGGCTGCCGGAGCTGTGCGCCATGATGGGCGGAATCGGAGAATCGACCGCCCGAAAGCTGCTGCGCGAGGGTCACATCCGATCCATCATGGTCCGCTCGACCTATTACATCCCCAAGACCTGCATCATTGATTACCTGCTCAGCAGTCATTACAAAAGATACAGGCAGAAGCTGAAGCATGTGATTCCGGAAGGTTCGAAGGGGGTGTCGAAATGAAGCGCAAAACTCTCCCAAAAGAACCAGAGTGCAAGGACGGATGGGATCAGATCCTTGAAGCGTTGAGCAAGGAGTGGAAGATCTCTCAAAAGGACGCCTTCCATTATGCGCTTCGGGACTTCCCGGAAGTGATGAGCATTGAGCAGGTCGGTAAGGCATTGCAGGTGAGCACAAAAACCGTATATAAGTATATCAACGACGGTCAGCTTGAATGCCTGAAGGTCGGACGAGCCTATCGTGTTCCGAAGGTTTGCCTTTTTGCCTACCTGTTCAAAAACGCTCAGGGTTCGAAAAAGACAGGTACTGATCCGAGGAGGAAGAAATCGAAATGA
>JAFWDJ010000003.1 GCA_017513095.1 Clostridia bacterium
CCGTCTCGGCCCTTCGCTTCCGGCATTCATTTCTCCGAATGTGCTGAATTATCTGGTTGAGAATTACAACATTGCCCCGATCAGCACGCCGGAAGAAGACCTGAAGAAGATCTTAGGATAAAAACCCACTATAAACGCAGCAGCGCCTCTGAACCACATCGGTTCGGAGGCGTTTTCTCTTGTTCTGTATGTTTCAGCTATGAAGAAGGCTCGAACGAGCCCTCCGAGCCCCAAAAACGAGCCCTCGCCATTATGCCGCCACTACCCGTATCAAAGACGTAGTGCAGCTTTCGCACACGATCTCGTCCGCCTTGGGCTCCATCAGGTCCACCATCATGCGGATGATGTGGCGGGGCGTGCGGAACTGGCCGTTGACGCCCGCTGTGGCGATCTTGGAGAGCAGATACTCGTACACGTCGCCCCGGGTGTCGGCGGCCTTGAGCTGGGCCATCTGCTCATAGATACCGTCCATTGCTGTGACGATCTTGTCCAGCATCAGAGGAGTGGGGATCTTGAAAATGGCATCGCCCATATATTTGGAATAGGCGCTTTCCTTGTCACCGTGGAGCTCCTTGATGAACGGGAAGACCCATTCCTGCACGGTGCTGTACATCTTCCCTGCGGGGAAGTCGTGGAATACGCTCCATTTCAGCTGGCTGCCGTCGATGGTGCGGTCACCAATCTGCACTTCTTTGGCAAATACACTCTCATAAGGCAGGCCGAGCATGGCTGCTTCCTTGGCTCTGATATTGTCGGAATCATCCAGGTCATGGATGAACATCAGATAAGTCATCTGCTCTACAACATCAAGCGGATTCGTGATACCACCTGTCCAGAAGATTTCCCAAAGGCTGTCGATTTTGCTTTTCATTTCGCCTGTTACCATGTTCTCACTCCTTCTCCCAGTTCCATGTGTATGAGGTGTAGCGGCCTCCGCCGATCTTGATGATCTCGCCGTTGTCCATCAATTCTTTCAACGCCCGTTCTACGGTCTTCTGGCTGATATCCGGGCACTGCTTCATGATCTGCGTCTTTGTGATTTTCCCCGTTGTGCTGCGGATGATCTCCCGCACACGTTCCGGCTTTGAGAGCCCTCTTGTAATCAGGACGTCTACCTTGGAAACGAATTCCCGGTAGGCCGCGATGACGATACCAAGCATATACCGGACGAAGGGGAGGTAATCGTTTGTGCCTTCATGCCAGCCGGTCGAGCTATCCTGCAGAACCTCGTAATAGGTGGTCTTGCTGTCTGCGATCAGCTTTTCGATACTGATATACTTTCCGACGAAATACCCGGAACGATACAACAGAAGAAGCGTCAGCAGGCGGCTCATGCGGCCGTTCCCATCGTTGAAGGGATGAATGCAAAGGAAGTCCAGAATGAACATCGGCATCAGCAGAAGGGGATCCATTTCCGGATCCGTCAATGCCTCCTGGAATGCATTGCACAGGGAATCCATCGCCTCCGATGACTCCCAAGCCGGGACCGGCTGGAACCGTACTCTTTTGCTCCCATCCGCAAGCTCTTCGGCAATGATATTATCGGAGTTCTTGAAGCTGCCCCCGATGGCCGAATTGCTGAATTTATAAAGATCCCGATGCAGCTGCAAAATCATACCCGGCCTGATGGGAATAAAGTCATAGTTTTCGTGAATCGTGTTCAGCACATCACGATAACCGGCGATCTCGCGTTCACTCCGGCCCTTCGGGGTCGTCTTGTTCATCACGATCTTTTTCAGCCGGTCGTCGGTAGTGATAATGCCCTCGATGCGGTTGGATGCCTCCGTGCTTTGGATCTTTGCGATTTCCAGCAGCTCGGACAGGGCATCTTCCTGCGCTTCTATGAAAAGATTCTGCTGACCTTTCTGCTCATGGATCTGTGCGAGGTATGACACGATCTCAGGGGACAGCAGTTTCTGATATTCGGTTTTGTAATTCAATGTTCTCATTCATTTTCCTCTTTTCAGAGTTTAACATAGTCATTTGACTATAGTATGACACAGTTGCATCTTATCATATGAAACGTCAAAAGTCAAGTCAATAAAGCCATATGTTTCAGAAATGACTATATTGATTTGCTCGATGACGATAATAGTCGCACTTATATTTTGGGGAGACACATTCTCCCTTATGTACCTGCGCCGGTCGTTACTGAAGTTTCATTCCGGATAGGAAAGGACATTTCAGTATTGGTTATATCAGTATTATTAGGGTATGATTTTCATCCTTCATGAGGAATGAAATACAGACTTCAGGAGGTCTGGGAATCATTCTTCTTGAATCACGTTCCCACAGACTTATCCACACAGTCCCGGCGCAGTATACCCTAATTATGGGGAATTAAAATGTCTTTACGTAGATTCTGTTCGGCTTTGTCAGCCCGATCCTCTCGCAGTCGATCAGGCCGATCTCTTTCAGTTCCTTCAGGAGCTTCACTGATTTCTGCTTGCAGCAGCCCATCATGCTGATGATCTCTTCTGCGGTGTAGTAGATGAAAACCCGCACGAGATCATCATGCCGGTTGTTTCTCGTTGAGAGTCCCATCCGGTCCAGCATCATCGCATACAGGACTTTGCCTTCCATAGACAGATCGTGATATTCCGGATCTGTAATAAGAGCCCGGGGAACCATCAGAAATGAAAAGTTCTTAACGTCAGTGATGAATCCTTCTTCGTCCATTCTTACACCTCGTCTTTCTTCATCCCGCCCGGGATGGCTGTCATCATTCGTATTACATCCAGCACCTCATCATCGACCGCCTGACCCGCCTCGATCCGCTTCAGTTCCTCCAGGGTACTTGCCATCTGATCCCTCAGAGCCTTATACACTCTCGAAGAGCCGATGACCGTGACTTCTTCTCCAGCATTTCCTCCTGCATGGAAGGGAACAGGTGGGCATAACGGTAAGTGATATCAATGCTCTCATGCCCAACGCGGTCCGCTATCGCCACCGCCGAGAATCCCATGTGTATCAGCAGACTGACATGGCTGTGCCGGAGATCATGGATACGGATCCGTTTCACACCGGCTGCCGCAGCGCCCCGATCTCTTCGACCAGAAAATCCGGCAGCAGGACGCCTAAAGAGGACGTAATTCAGGAAATGGCAAAGGTGCTTAAGGTCAAGCCCAAGGCTATCGCCGATCCCGACTACAACACTTACATAGGGCTCATGTACATGTTCTTCGACCTGGAAGTAACGTACGGGATCCATGTGGACGAGATCGATGGGGAGCTCTGTCTCCGCCTGGATCGTTCCCGCAAGGACTGTACCGAGCTCTTCGATATGCTGCTGAAATGGAACGAGGCCAGAAAGAACGGTCAGACCGATTTCGAATCTTCTGCTGCTTATGAAGAGTGGAAGCTCCATTACCCGCCCTACGGCCGTTAACTGCGGATAAACAAAAAGAAAAAGGCTATCTGAATCCACCTTGGATCAGATAGCCTTTTGTTCTTGAGAATAATCAGATTTAGATTGCTGTTGTCATTTTGTTGTCACAGGCTAAACAAATATGCTTGCAGCCCGCATAAATACAGGGTTTCAGAGATCGTTGATTCTCACTCCCACTCCACGGTTCCGGGAGGCTTTGACGTAATGTCGTACACGACTCTGTTCACGTGCTCGACCTCGTTCGTTATGCGGTTCGAGATGCGCGCGAGAACGTCGTAGGGGATGCGCGCCCAGTCGGCCGTCATGAAGTCGTCTGTCGTTACGGCCCGAATCGCGATAAGGTGGTCGTACGTTCTGTGGTCGCCCATGACGCCGACGGTCTTAACGTCGGGCAGCACGGCGAAGAACTGCCTGAGTTCGCTTTCGATGCCGCTCTTTCTTATCTCGTCGCGAAATACGGCGTCGGCCTCCTGAAGCACCTTTATCTTATCCTCCGTTATCTCGCCTATGATGCGCACGCCGAGTCCCGGGCCGGGGAACGGCTGACGCCATACGAGCTCGCGCGGGATTCCGAGCCTTTCGCCAACGGCGCGCACCTCATCCTTAAAGAGGTCGCCCAGCGGCTCTATCGTGCCGTCGAATTTAATATCGGCGGGCTTTTCCACCATATTGTGATGCGTCTTTATAGTCGCGGTGCTGCCCTTTCCGGCCTCGTTGCCCTTGCCGCTCTCGATGCGGTCGGGGTATATCGTGCCCTGCGCGAAAAATCCGCCGTCGGCCTCCTCGCGCACCTTGTCCCAGAACACCTTGTAAAACTCGCGGCCTATTATCTTTCGCTTCTCCTCGGGGTCGGTCACGCCCTTTAGCTTCTCCAAAAACTGCTTTTGGCAGTTCACGCGCACGAATTTCATGTCGAACAGCTTCGTGAACGTTTTTTCAACGAAGTCGCCCTCGTCTTTCCGCATGAGGCCCTGATCGACGAATACGCACGTAAGCTGGCTGCCCACCGCGCGGCTCAAAAGTCCCGCCGCAACCGACGAATCGACGCCGCCCGAAAGGCCCAAAACGACCTTGCGGTCGCCTATCTGCTCGCGAAGCCGCGCTACGGTCGACTCTATAAAGTCGTCCATCACCCAGTCGCCGCTGCATTCGCATACGTTGTAGAGGAAGTTTCGAAGTATCTCCTTTCCGTATTCGCTGTGCGTCACCTCGGGATGGAACTGCACGGAATAAAGCTTCTTTTCGGCGTTCTCGAACGCCGCCGTGGGGCAGTCCGCCGAATGTGCCGAAGCCTCAAAGCCCTCGGGCAGGCGGCTTACGTAATCGGTATGGCTCATCCATACGATGCTGTGCTGCGGAATATCCCGAAACAAGAGGCTTTCGCGATTGTCGATAGTCACGTCTATCTTTCCGTACTCGCTCTTTTCGCAGGCGGACGCCGCGCCGCCAAGCGTATACGCCATAAGCTGACAGCCGTAGCAGATGCCTAAGATCGGCACGCCAAGCTCAAATATCTCCTTCGAGATATGGGGCGAGGCGGGGTCGTAAACGCTGTTGGGGCCGCCCGTGAATATTATGCCCTTCGGAGAAAGCGCGCGTATCTCCTCAATGGGGGTCTTGTAGCTCTTTATCTCGCAGTAAACGCTGTTTTCCCTCACGCGGCGCGCAATAAGCTGATTGTACTGTCCGCCGAAATCGAGAACTATCACAAGCTCATGCTTCATATTTTTTCTCTCCCTTTCTCTTTAAATCCTTACGGGCACGCCCGCATCCTTCAAATAGCGTTTTAAGTCCATAATTTCCATCTCTTTATAGTGAAAGAGCGATGCGGCAAGCGCCGCGTCGGCCTTTGCATCCGTCAGAGCCTCTTTAAAATGCTCCATCGTACCCGCGCCGCCCGAGGCGATGACGGGTATGCTCACCGCGTCGGCTATCGCGCGCGTAAGCTCAATGTCGTAGCCCGCCTTCGTGCCGTCGCAGTCCATGCTCGTGAGCAGTATCTCGCCCGCGCCGAGCTCGCACGCGCGCTTCGCCCACTTTACGGCGTCTATGCCCGTATTCGTGCGCCCGCCGTGGACGTAAACGTCCCAGCCGCCCGCGTCGCGCCGTTTCGCATCTATCGCAACGACGACGCACTGACTGCCGAAAATGCGCGCCGCGTCCGTTATGAGCCGGGGATTCTTCACGGCGGTGGAGTTTATCGAAATTTTATCGGCGCCCTCTCTTAAAATGTCCCGAAAATCCTCGACCGTGCGTATGCCGCCGCCCACGGTGAACGGTATGAACACCGTTTCGGCCACGCGGCGCACCATGTCGAGCACGATGGAGCGGTTGTCGCTCGACGCCGTAATATCGAGGAAGACAAGCTCGTCCGCGCCCGCCTTGTCGTAGGCCGCGCCGATGAGCACGGGGTCGCCCGCATCGGTGAGATTAACGAAATTCACGCCCTTGACGACGCGTCCCGCGTGTACGTCAAGGCACGGGATAATACGCTTCGCGTGCATCTTAAAATTCCCCCTTTTTAAGTCCGGCAAAGTTCTTAAGCATCATAAGTCCCACGTCGGAGCTCTTCTCCGGGTGAAACTGCACCGCAAAGACGTTTTTTCGCCATGCGCCCACCTTCAGCGTATCGGTATACTGGGTGCGCGCGCATACGACGGCGTCGTCCGCATCGGGATAGTACGAATGGACGAAATATACGTAGGGCTCGCCCGAAAGTCCCGAAAAAAGCGGGCATTCGCTGTTTATTTCGATGGAATTCCAGCCCATGTGCGGGATTTTATAGCCCTCCTTCGGCGGAATTTTTACGACCTTGCCTCGAAAGACGCAAAGCCCCTTCTCGCCGGGCGACTCCTCGCTCTCCTCAAAAAGAAGCTGAAGCCCGAGGCATATCCCGAGGAAAGGCGTTCCCGCCTCTATCGCCTTATGTATCACGGGCACAAGGCCCGCCCCGTTTAATTTGTGCATGGCCTCTCCGAACGAGCCCACGCCCGGCAGCACCACGTGCGAGGCCGAAAGTATCGTCCCGGGATCGCTCGTAATTACCGACTCATGGCCCAAATATGAAAATGCCTTCTGTACGCTCTTTAAATTACCGGCGCCGTAATCTATTATCGCTATCATATGCTCTCCATTCAAATAAAAATTTTATATTATATTGTATCACAAATCGGCGGATTTTGCAAAATTCTCTTTTTGTGATAAGATAATATTATGTTTGGAGGGAAAAAGCCGAAAATGTCACAGGAAAACAACAAAAAGCATCTTTTATATCCGGATATACTGCGCGTCATCGCCATTCTCGCCGTGATAATGCTCCACTGCGTGTCCGACCTCTTCGTCGAGCCCGCACTGTACGGCACACCGGCGTGGCACGCGGTCAATGTATTAAATACGCTCGCGCGTATGGGCGTGCCGCTCTTTTTCATGATAAGCGGATATCTTATCATCTCCGATGAGCGGCAAATGACGCTCGGGGCGTTCTTTTCGCGCCGCATAACGAAGATAGTGATACCGTTTCTCATCTGGAACGTCGTGTACTACCTATACTACGCGTACGAGGCGCAGTCCTGCGCGAGCGCGGTCGACTTTTTGTACGGCCTTGCCGCGATGGGCGTGTCGTATCACTTCTGGTTCGTGTATACGCTCATATTCATTTATCTGCTCGCGCCGATAATAAAGCCGTTTTTAGTGCGCGCGACCGACAGGCAGCTTATATACGCGCTTCTTGTCATAATGTTCCCCACGACCTTCTGCCCGCTCATAAATAAGTTCTCGGGCCTGTGGCTCTTTCGTTTTGACGCCGTAATCCTCGGATACGCGGGCTTTTTCGTGCTCGGCTATCTTCTGGGGCGCGCCCGTCTTACGCCGAAGATCCGCGCCGCGATATACGCGGGCGGCGTCGGCGGCGCCGTACTTGGGATTTGGGGCACGTACGCCTATTCCTCGACGCAGCTTATCGACACAACGTTCAACATCGGCTGTTCGCTTTCGGCGTATCTTATCGCCGCCGCAGTCTTTACGGCCGTAAGAACGCTGTCCGAAAAATCGTCGTCTCCGCGCACGGCGCGCGTGTTTTATACGCTCGGCTCGCTTACATACGGCGTGTATCTTATACACGTGCTCGTCATGCGCCTTATTTTCGCAAATTACACTTCGGAGCACGTAGGTGTCACGGTCGCGCTGGAGTTTTTAGCCACGGCCGCGGCAAGCTTTGCCGCCGCGTTTCTTATAAGCCGCGTAAAGATACTCAAAAAAATACTTATATAATGAGATTTCTTGCCAATACGCGCTCGTTTTGATATAATACTTTTAAGGATTTATAAAACAAAACAAAGGAGGACACGATACCATGAAAAAATCAAAGCTTCTGTTATGCGTTATTTCGGTTATTCTTGTGATTGCTTTAATTTTGCCTGCCTACGCCGCGGAGGGCGTTCCCGCCCTTACTGTTAAAGTGGACGGCACAGCCGTGCAGTGGACGGACGCCGTGCCGTTCATCAATTCGGACGGCCGCACGATGGTCCCGCTTCGCGCCGTGGGCGACGCGCTCGGCCTTGAGGTGAGCTGGAACGGCGAGGCGCGCGAGGCCGTATTCACCGACGGAAGCAAAACGATATACTTCGTCATCGACAACAACGTCGCGCGCACGAGTACGGGCATAGACGTTGAAATGGACACCGCCGCGGTCATCTCTAATTCGAGGACTTACGCTCCCGTTCGCTATCTCGCCGAATTCTTCGGCTATAAGGTAAGCTGGAACGCATCCCTTCGCGCCGTTATCATCGAAAGCCCCGCCGAAGTGACCCCGCCCGACGAGGGCTCGTCCGGCGAGGATGCAAACGTAAGCGCCGGCCCGTATACGGACGAGCAGCTCTGCAAAATGGCCGGCGAGTATTATGAGGCGGCATACGGCATAATGCCTCCCTTTATCGACGTAACAAGCGTTGAAGGCGATATTGTAACGCTGCACCTCTATGATATAGTCTACAATCACGCCGACACCTATGAATGGTACACCATAGACCGCAACACCGGCAAGGGCCACAACTTCTTCGGTAAGGAAGTTGACCTTACAAATCCGGCGAA
Organism: Clostridia bacterium; assembly: GCA_017513095.1. GTDB lineage: Bacteria > Bacillota > Clostridia > Oscillospirales > RGIG577 > RGIG577. Next base: position 8,477 of record JAFWDJ010000003.1, read on the forward strand.
GTAATATAAACGCGCATTAAAAAAGCGGGCTTTCGCCCGCTTTTTTAATATATCCTATTCCCCTATTTTCAAAAAGCATCAAGCAGTCTATTTCCATTTTAAAACAGCCTCTAATTTGTTTTTTGGCAATCTGCGTAGAAGCTCCCTCTTTATTTTCCAATTTGGATCGGGAATGTACGGATCAATAGATTGTATGATTTCCTTCAATATAGACGCTGTTTCGCTGTCCGGCGCTTCCAAAGATTTAGGGCGCGTTGAAAGACCTTTACGCCCACACATTGAAACAAATCCGATAAACTCAAGGTAATCAAAATATCGTTTAACTACATCATAAGGAAGACTTATTTCCTGTTCTATCCCATTTAAGTTTACGTGAATGTCGCATATCATCCGCTTATCAACATGCAGCTTCAAACGGTTCTCTGAGATGCTTTTTTGAATACTGTCGACGGTAAACGTAGTTGTTGGTTGCCCGAATCCATAATAAACATAGTCATCAAATAATTTTCCTTGCCATTTGCGACGATCACACCCAAAAACAAATTCTCCCGTAATCGGTATATCTATATAAAACGGTTGCTCAAGCGTGTTTTTTGAAAAACGAAATTTTTTTAGCCAACACTCTGCTTGTCGGTCGCTGCGCAGTTTTTTTAAAGCATTCTTATAGTTCTCCGGAAGAAATGTTTGCCGCAATTCTATAATAGCCTGTTTGCTCTTTTCTCTGCTTTTTTGCAAATCTCTTTCTCTTTGTTTCTTGATTTTATCAAACTCCGTTTTCTTTTTTTCAAATTCTGCTTTCTTTTCTTTGAGTCGACGCATTCTTTTTGGATTATAAATCCATTCTCTGTTATCGTTGTCCCGCAAAACCGCTTCAGTAACGTCTCCTTTGGTATGCTTTTCTTTTACCAAACGGCTCAAGTCAATTTCAATCATCGCAATATTGTGCTTTTCGGCTTTTTTCTTCTTTTCTTCATCCACAAAATTTGTCACGGCAATCTCAATTATGCATGGTTTGTTATCTATATGAATAAACGCATCCGCAACGATTCCCTCCAACCTTTTTTCAATTTCAACAGTATCATATTTATATATCCCCTCAGGATAAGCAGGAAGTTCATTTTCATCTTCTAATGCTATTATAGTGCCGCGTTCATCGCCCACAATCTCGTCTATACTGATAGACCATCCCGGTAAAGCTATCTCGTTGCTCTCCTTGATAATCTCTTTAGCTAACAAATGCAGTGCCGTTTGTTGTGCTTTTAAATCATTGCAAACATAATTAGCCTTATGTGCAAAATGATGCTGCCGCACTTCTCCAAGTTTTGCAACAAGCTCTTTATGACATACCGGACATATACAATTACACTTTTCCCCTCTGCTGTCCGCACCTATCTCATCAATGTGAACTATTTTTCCGTCCCTTATCCCATATGACAGTTTAATCATTATGTCTCACCTCGAAACGTCGGCCCATAATATATAAGCATATCTAATTTATAGCACATTTAAAGTCCCTTCGCAACGCGCACTAAAAAAGCGGGCTTTCGCCCGCTTTTTTAATATGCCCTATTCCCCTATTTTCGCAACAAGCGTGTCCATATCGACGTCGCCTTTTATTATGCCGATCTCCTTTTCCCACTCGGCGAGGGCCTTCCAGCTTTCCTCGTTTATCTCAAGAAATCCGTGCTCGTCGGACGCCATGAGCGGAAGGAGTATATCCATGCTCATAGCCTCTACCGCGGCGTCGAGCGGATAATTCGCCTTATCCTGATTTGCGAGCAGTATAGAGAGCGCCTCCTCGGGATCGTTCTTCATATCCTCAAAGCCGCGCTTCGACGCGCGCATGAACCGCTCGAGCTTATCGCTCTCGTTTTTCACCTGCGACTCGCCCGTGATGAGCACGAGCTCCTCGTAATCGGGCACGCCCTCGTCCGTTATGTCGAAGTAAACGACGTCCATGCCCTCGTTTATAAGCTCGGGGTACTCGTGATTTATATACGCGCCTATGATGGCGTCAACGTTTCCCGTGATAAGCGAGGCGTTCACGTCGAAGCCCACGTCGATAAGGTTTATCTCATCCACAGAAAAGCCGTTCTTCTTCGCCATCGCCGCGAGATAATACTCGTTGTCGGTCGTGCCGGGGTAGCCCACGGTCTTGCCGCGAAGGTCCGCGGCGCCGTTTATGCCGCTCTCCCTCATCGAGATTACCACGTTAAGAGGATGCGCGACTACCGTGCCGAGTATCCTTATCGGTATATTCTGATTTACAGCCGTCTGGATTATATTCGGCTGATAATAAAGGCCCGCGTCGGCCTTGCCCGCCGCCGTCATCGTTATCGCGTCGTTCGTATTCGCGGGAAGCTGAACGTGAACGTTTAAGCCCTCCTCGGCGTAATAGCCCTTCTCTATTGCCACGTATATGAACGAATGCACCGCGTTCGGGTACCAGTCAAGCACTATATCGAAATCCTCAAGCTCGCCCGAGTCCGACTCCCCGCCCGAGCCCGAGCTGCACGCCGCAAGCATTACGGCCATACAGAGCGCGAGAGCGAGCGCGATTATCTTTTTTATTTTCATATTTATCTTCCTTTCCTTTTAACCCTTCATCGTGCCGAGCACGGCGCAGAAAAGCGCCGTCATCTCGGAGATGCTCGGTATGTATACCTTCTCCTCCGTCGTGTGTATGCCCTGCTGCACCGCGCCGAACGCGTCGAGCGCGGGCACGCCGTAATAGTAGAACCAGCACGCGTCGGTAGCCGTCGGGTCGGCCATGTCGGTTATCTCAAGGCCCAGCGCCTTGCCCGCCTTACCAACGAGCGCCACGGCCGCGCTGCCCGCGTCGTTTTTCTCAAGCGCGGGGAAAAGGATGTGATGCTCGACTGTCGTCGTGCAGTACGGGTCCTCGTTAGACGCGGCAAGGGATTCTATATTTGCCTCGGCCTCTTTAAAGGACTCATTCGTCGGAAGGCCCGCAACGCAGAACTCCATATGCGCGTCGCCCGCGACTATGCCGTTCGGCCTGCCGCCCGAGATGGGCGCGACGTTGTAATATATTTCGCGCTCGTAGTCGTTGAAGCTGTAATACTTTAAAATTTTGTGCGCAAGCTCCTTTACGGCGCTGTGTCCGTCCATATACGCGGCGCCCGCGTGCGCCTCCACGCCCTTTATATCGAGCGCGCCCAAAATAACGCCGTCGCGCTGCGATACCACGCCGTAGCCGCCGTCCGTCTTTACGGCGTACTCGAAAACGTAGGCGCATTCGGCGCCCGCCGCCTCCGCTTCAAAGACCTTGCAGCCCGTGGGCGAGCCTATCTCCTCGTCACAGCTGTATATAAACACCATCTCCTTATCGGGAAGAAGCCCCAATTCGGACGCCATCCTTACGGCGTAGGCCGAGATTACAACGCCGGCCTTGCAGTCGCCCGTGCCGAGGCCGTGAAGCCAGCCCTCGTCGTCTGTAAAAGGCGGATATTTTTCGGCGTATCCCGCGGGGAATACGGTGTCGAGGTGGGCGTTTAATACTATTTTTCCGTTCTTGCTGCCCGCGTTCACCCTTGCGACAAGGTGAGTGCCGATGCCCTCGCAGAAAATCTCCTTCATCTCAATTCCGGGTATCATTTCAAGCATTTTTCGCGTAAGATCTACGGTCCTTCGGTTTCCCTCGATATACCCGCTCTCGCAGTCGATTTTTGCGTACTCGGTCAAAAGCCCTACCTGCTCGTCAAGATACTTTTCGGCAAGAGTGCGTATCGTTTTTTCGTCCATTTTTAGCTCCTTTCGCACAAATAAGAACGGGCGGCTAACCCCTGTAAGGTCATCCGCCCGAATATCGCTTCGGTCTCATATTTCCCTACGTTGGCATTATCCAAATCAGGTAATGGGTACAGGCTTTAAGCCAAATCTCAGCCCGCTTTCGCAAGCTCCCCTCTTTTATTGTGATAATTTATTACCAATAATAACAATAATAATTATATTATCACATATCGTTTTTTGTCAATACGGATTACGGCCCAACTTTAATTGAACGCGGCCTTGTATACGGCGTTTATCTCGTCCGCGTCAGACGATATGACCATGGATACGAAATTGCCGTTCTGCTCAACGCTTGCGGCCTCTATCTTTTCATACTCCGCGGGGAAATAATTCTTCGTCTCGTTAAGCTTCGCCTTGTAGCGGTTCTCAAGCTTCTCCTTTACCGACTGCGCCGCGTCAGCGTTTGCGGCTTCAATAAAGACTATCTCGTCCGCCGAAACGCCCGACACGTTTATCTTCGCGGCGAACTGTGCGCATTCGCTCTCCTCGATGCCGTAGAACGATAAAAGCTCGTCGGCGGAAAGGTCTATCATATCCTCCCCCGACGTATACGCGCTCACGCTCTCCATCACCGCGCCCAAATCGACCGTGACGTCCGCTTCCTTTGTCTTATCGCCGCTGCACGACGCCAAAAGAAAGACCGCGCACAACATGACCGCGAGCGAGATGCCTGCCTTAACTCTCTTAAAACCTATGCCGTGATCCATTTCCCCTGCTCCTTAATATAATATTTTTTAATACGCAAATTTTTCGGCCGCCGATAAAGCGGCAAAAACAAAATATATAAAAGCGGTCATTCCATTGCCGACAGGCTGCCCGCCATGCTGATTCTTTTCAGTCTGAAATAAAGCGCGAAATTTACCAAAAGCGCAAAAAGGATTGTTAATGCCGCCGCCCAGACGAAGCACGAGGGCGCTATGTCCGGCGCGAACATGACTATCTCGACCTCCGCCGTGGTGACGACGAACCGCCCGAGGAAAATGCCCCCGACGAGCCCCAGCGCCACTCCGATAAACGTCGAGACCATATTTTCGCGGTAGATATACTGCGCCGTCTCGCGGTCGGTAAAGCCGAGCACCTTTATTGTCGCGATCTCGCGTATGCGCTCGTTTACGTTTATGTTGGTAAGATTATACAGTACCACGAAGGCCAGAAGCCCCGCAGAGAATATTATAACATAAACTATGTAATTTAAGCTATCCATTATGCTTTTAAAATGATCTCTTGTTTCATAATTGTACGAAAGCCCCAAAACGCCGTCAAGCGCGAGCATATCGCGCGAAAGCTCGTCGCTTTTTGAAACGTCGGGCATGTTTATAAGCACGGCGTTGTAGACCGTATCGCGGCCGCAAACGCGCTCGTAATCCTCGTGCGATATGAATACGTAATTATAGGCGTAATTCTCGCACACGCCCGCTATGGTAAACTCACGCGCGTCGTCCTGTTCGCCCACGGTTATCGTATCTCCCGTGCCCACGCCGAGAAGCCTTGAAAGCTTTTCCGTTATCACCGCGCCGCGTGATAAATCGTACTCCTCACGCGTTACCCGGCCGTGAAGGTTTACGAATCGGCCGAAGCTCGACTCGTCCGACGGCACGAAAACGTATGTATCGCGCCGCTCGTCTCCCGCCGAGGCTGTCGTTGACTTTTCCATGACGAAAAGGCTCTCGTCAATATACGGCGACGCGGCGAGCGCGTCTTCTATCTCAAGGCGCTCCCCGTCCGTCGCGCCGTCGTCTATAAGCATCGACGCGCTCTGTATGAACACCTCGTCGAACTGTTTATCAACTATCGCGGTTATCGAATAGCGCAGCATAAAGCCCGTAAGCATGAGCGCGCTGCAGCCGGCGATGCCCACGACTGTCATAATGACGCGCCCCTTATATCTGAAAATATTTCTCGCCGTTACTTTTTTCGTAAAGCTCATATGCTTCCAAAGCGGCGTATGCTCCAAAAACACGCGCTTTCCGCTTTTCGGCGGCTTCGGACGCAGCAGCGCCGCGGGCCTCTTATTAAGCTCGCCCCCGCACGCGAAGAGCGCCGACAAAACGGTACATAAAAGCGCCACGCCTATGCATGAAAGGCCGAGCCCCCATTTAAACGGGGTAAGCGCGCCCGGTATGTTGTAGAGTATGCCGTAGGCGTTCATTATTACGGCGGGGAATATGCGAAAGCCCGCCGCAAGACCCAAAAATCCGCCCGCAACGCTTGCCGAGGCCGCGTATATCACGTACTGCGCCGCGATGCGCCCCGACGAAAAGCCAAGCGCCTTTAACACCCCCGTCTGCGTTCGCTGCTCCTCGACCATGCGCGTCATCGTCGTAAGGCATACTAAAAGCGCCACGGCTATGAACATCACGGGGAATACCGCCGCAATCGCGCCCACGCGGTCGGCGTCGGTGCCGTAGCCCTCGTAATCGACGTAGTCGCGCCTGTCGAAAATATACCACTTCGCGCCGCTTTTAAAATCCGCAAGCTTTTTCTCGCCGTCTTCTATGTCGCGCGCGGCGTCGGAAAGCTTTTTTTCGCCGTCGGCTATGTCGCGTTCGGCGGACGAAATCTTCTCCCGGGCCGCCGAAAGCTCGGCGCGCGCGTCAGAAAGCGCGGCTTCGCCCTCCTCTATGGCAAGACGGCTCTGTGAGAGCTCGCCCTCTGCATTTATAAGACTCTGCCTGCCCTCTTCAAGTTCCGCCCTTTTTCTTAAAATTTCTAAATTCGCGTCGGCGATCTCCGACGCGGCGTTGTCAAGCGCTGCTTTTTTTTCGTCAAGCTCCGCCTTCGCCGCGGAAAGCGCAGCTTCCGCCTCGTCAAGTCCCGGCACTTCAATCGGAAGCGATTTTGCCTCCTCAAATTCCCTTACTTTTCCCTCGTATTCGGCGTACGCCGCATTATATGCCGAAAGGCCGGCGTTATATTCATCCTCGGCGCGCGCGATTTCGGCCTCCGCAGCCGTTAATTCCGCCTCCGCCGTCCGGGCCGCCTCGTCGTAGCGCGCCTTCGCATCTTCGTACTCCGAAAGCGCGGATTCATACTCCGCCTTTCCGTCCGAAAGGCGCTTTTCCTCATCAGAAAGGCGCGCCTTCGCGTCGTCAAATTCGCGTTTCGAGTTCTCAAGCCGCGATCTCCCGTCCGCAAGGCCGCGTTCGGCGTCGGCGTAATCGGCGCGGGCGCGTTCAAGCTCGGCCTCCTCGTCGGCCGCGGCGCGGTCGGCGCGCGCGGGAATAAGCCTAAGAGACGCCGCGTCAATAATATCACCGTATTCGTCTAAAAGCGCGTAATACTCATCGGAAAACGCGCCTGTGTCTTCGTCCTTTGAAAGCGTTAAATATACGTCGGTATACGCCTTATACGAAAACGCCTCATCGGGTATAAGGCAGAATGCGTCGAGCGTACCGTTTCCTATCTTCGTATTGCCGCGGTCGAACGAAATGTAGACGGGCGACTGTACAATGCCCACTATCGTGAACGTATCGCCTTTAAGATAATCGGAAAGGTCGCTCTCGTCGTCGCTTTGCGAAAGCTTGATTTCGTTTCCCACAGCGAAGAGCTCCGGTGTGCGGGTGTTTATTTCCACCGCGCATTCGTTTGCGTTCGCGGGAAGTCTGCCTTCGATGACCACGGGAAGATTTGCCCGCGAGTCAGGCGAATACGACATCGCCTTTATCGTTATATCCCGGCCGTCCGGATTTTCGGCAAAGCAGTCAACGCAATACGAAGGCTGCACGTTGGAAACGCCCGAAACGTCATGAAGCGCGTCGATATCCTCACTGTCGAAGCCCACGTTCGAAATGATATGCATATCCGAAAGGCGGTATTCGTCAAAATACGCCTTCGCCGTATCCTTCATGTCGGGGCACGTCGAGCGAACGCCCGCAAAAAAGCCGCAGCCGAGCGCGATTATCGCAAGTATCGAGAAAAAACGATTCTTCGTGCGCCACAGACTTCTTAACGTATTTAAAAAAAGAATGTCCTTCATATTTCTACCATTCTATTGTGGACGGGTCGGCGGGATTGTCGTTCTTCGTTATGCTGTTGACCCTGGCGCTTTTAAGCTCAATGACGCGGTCGGCCATCGGCGAGATCGCCTTGTTGTGGGTTATAACGACTACCGTCATGCCGCGGTTCTTGCACATATCGTATAAAAGCGCAAGTATCGCCTTGCCCGTATTGTAGTCGAGCGCACCCGTCGGCTCGTCGCATAAAAGAAGCTTCGGATTTTTCGCAAGCGCGCGCGCTATTGATACGCGCTGCTGCTCGCCGCCCGAAAGCTGCGCGGGAAAGTTGTCCTTGCGCTTTGAGAGCCCCACCGCGTCAAGCACCTCGTCGGGATCGAGCGAATTTTCGCATATCTGCGCGGCAAGCTCCACATTCTCGCGCGCCGTGAGATTGGGCACTAAATTGTAGAACTGAAACACGAAGCCTATATCGCGGCGGCGGTAGCGGGTCAGCTCCTTTTTGCCGAATCGGGCGATGTCGCGTCCGTCTACGATTATCCGGCCGCCGTCGCAGGAGTCCATGCCGCCCAGCATATTAAGGACAGTCGTCTTGCCCGCGCCCGACGCGCCCACGATAACGCAGAACTCGCCCTTCTCTATCGAAAACGATACACCGTCGGAGGCCGTTATTGTGACCTCGCCCATCTTATAGCGTTTATACACTTCCTTAAGCTCAACAAAGCTCATATAAAGCTCTCCTTACGCGCGCTTCGCCGCGATAACCCGGTATATCGGCTGACCGAGAGATACGAACCTGTCCTCGTATTCCGTCGTGCAGTTTCCCTCGGCATATTTGGAGTTATGTAAATCAAGCGTAAGCTCTTTTAAAACAAAGCCGCATTTTGAAAACTCGCACAGCGAAAACTCAAAAAGGCGCGGATTGTCGGTCTTTAGTACTATCTCGCCGTCCGGCGCGAGTATCGTTTTATACTGCTTTAAGAAATTCTCGTGCGTAAGGCGGCGCTTCGCCTGACGGCTTTTGGGCCACGGGTCGGAGAAATTAAGGAAAATCCTTGCGACCTCGCCCTCCGAAAATATCTCCGAAAGCAGCGCCGCGTCCTCGGATATAAACAGCGCGTCCGCGATATTTTCGGCCTTTGCCTTCTCCATCGCCATAATAAGCGCCTCGGGCACCTTTTCAAGCGCGATATAATTAAAATCCCTGTCCTCACGGGCGCACATTTTTCTCATGAACGCGCCCTTGCCCGCGCCTATCTCAAGATATAGCGGGGCGTTTCGCGAAAAAAGCTCGGAAAACCGCCCGCGGTATTCGCGCGGCTCAGCTATCAGCACGTCGGCGCAGCGTTCGAGGCGCGGGATCAGATTTTTCTTCTTTCTCATCCGCATTTTTCGTTCATCCTTCTTTCCGGATAAGACAATTATACATGTTTTTATGTAAATGTGTAAGCTACATTTTCAATAAATCAAAAATATCCGTCTGATTGCTCTCGGGTATGCCGCGAAGCATGCCGCGCTCGCGGAACATCTCTATAACGGTCTTAGAAACGCCCGTGCGTACGCGAAGGTCCTCGACCGTATCGAACGGACGCACCTCGCGCGCCTCCTTAATGCTTCGCGCCGCGTTCTCGCCGAGTCCCGAAAGCGCGCGGAAAGGCGGCAGTATCTTTCCGTTTACTATCTTAAAGCTCCTGCTGTCGGACTCGTATAAGTCTATCGGCAGAAACTCAAAGCCGCGGCGGTACATCTCGTAGCATATTTCAAGGATTATATAAATGCTCTGATCCTTCTGCGAGGCGTTCGGATTCTTTTCTATCTCCTTCATGTGACGTCGGACAGTGTCGATGCCGTTCGCCATCATGTCCGCGTCGAAGTCGTCGGCGGCCACGCTGAAATAAGCGCAGTAGAAGGCCAGCGGATAATGCACCTTGAAGTAGGCAATTCTAAACGACATAAGCACATACGCAACGGCGTGCGCCTTGGGGAACATATACTTTATGCGGCGGCACGACTCTATGTACCATTCGGGCACGTCGAAGCTCTGCATAAGCTCCACCCATTCGGGCTTTAAGCCCCTGCCCTTTCTTACGGACTCCATTATCGTAAACGACTCCTTTTTCGGCAGCCCCTTATGTATGAGGTACATCATTATGTCGTCGCGCGTCGATATTACGTTCTTGAGCGTCGTCGTACCGTCCAAAACAAGCTCCTGCGCGTTGTTGAGCCATACGTCGGTGCCGTGCGAAAGACCTGCGATGCGCACAAGCTCCGCAAACGTCGTGGGCTTCGTGTCAACGAGCATCTGACGCACGAACTTCGTGCCGAACTCGGGTATCGCTATCGTTCCGACGGAGTGTATGACGTCGTCGGGCTCAAGGCCGAGCGCCTTGGGCGAGGTGAATATGCTCATCGTCTCCTCGTCGTCGAGGCGCACATCGTTTATATCAACGCCCGTAAGGTCGGTAAGCACGCGGATCATAGTCGGCGCGTCGTGGCCGAGAAGGTCGAGCTTCAAAAGATTTTCCTCTATCGAGTGATACTCAAAGTGCGTCGTTATGATGTCGAGCTTCTGATTGTTCGCGGGCTTCTGTATGGGGCAGAAGTCGAATATCTCCTTATGCGACGGCACGACGATAAGGCCGCCGGGGTGCTGTCCCGTCGACTGGCGCGAGCCCGTGCAGCCCAGTATGAGCCTGTTTTCCTCGGCGCGGCCGACCTTCATGCCCGTCTCCTCAAGATAATGCTTTACGTAGCCGTAGGCCTTCTTTTCCTTTAATGTGCCGATGGTGCCGGCGCGGTAAACGTAGCCCGTGCCGAACATGACCTCTGTATTCTTATGAGCCGTCGCCTGATACTCGCTCGAGAAGTTGAGGTCAATATCGGGCGACTTGTCGCCGTCGAACCCTAAAAACGTCTCGAACGGTATGTCAAAGCCGTCCTTCTTCATCGGTATGCCGCAGTTCGGACAGTCCTTCGCGGGCATATCGGCGCCCGAGCCGTATTCGCCGTTTTCAAAAAATTCAACGTGCTTGCACTTCTCGCACAGATAATGCGGCGCAAGCGAATTTACCTCCGTTATGCCGTCTAAAAACGCAACGAACGACGAGCCTACGGAGCCTCGTGAGCCGACGAGGTATCCCGCCTCGTTCGACTGAAGCACGAGCTTCTGCGCAATCGTATACATCGGCGCAAAGCCGTGCTTTATTATCGGCGTCATCTCGTGCTCTATGCGCTCGGAGACTATCGCGGGAAGGTCCTCGCCGTATATTTCCTTCGCGCGCGTCCAGACGATCTTCTCAAGGTCCTCGGCGGCGTTCGGCACATTAGGCGGGAAGCTGCCCTCCGCGATGGGGCGTATCGGCTCCATCATGTCGGCGATGAGATTAGTATTCTCTATTACGACGCGGTGCGCGTCGCGCTCGCCGAGATACGAAAATTCGTCGAGCATTTCTTTTGTCGTGCGGTAGTAAAGCGGCGTCGACTCCTCGTCCTCAAAGCCGTGTCCGCTCATAAGGATGCGCCTGAATATTTCGTCCTCGGGATTTAAGAAGTGCACGTCGCCCGTGGCCGCCACGGGTATCGAAAGCTCGTCGCCGAGCGACAGTATGAGGCGGTTATGCGCCTTTAGCTCCTCTATGTCCTTCGCGCGCCCCTTGTCGATTAAAAAGCGGTTGTTGTCGAGCGGCTGAATCTCCAAAAAGTCGTAAAACTGCGCAATGTTTACGAGCCTGTCGTGATCCGCGCCGTCGAGTATTGCGCCGTAAAGCTCGCCCGCAACGCAGGCGCTTCCGATTATAAGACCCTCGCGGTGGGCGATGAGCTTGCTTTTAAGTATCCTCGGGCGCTTGTAAAAATCGTCGATATGCGCCCACGAAACGAGCTTGTATAAATTTTTAAGTCCCGTATAATTTTTCGCAAATATTATCTGATGATACGACTTTAAGCTCGTAGTTTTTACCTGCGCGCCGTCCGAGAGCGCGTTTATCTGTCCCGTCGATGATATCTTATATTCGTCTTTAAGCTCGCGCGCCATTTTTACGAAGATGCCCGCAAGCACGGCGGCGTCGTCGCAGGCGCGGTGATGATTGAATTCGTCCATTTCAAGATGGCGCGCCAGCGTGTCGAGTTTGTGATTTTTAAGGTTTGGATAGAGTGTGCGCGAAAGCTCCACGGTATCAAGAGACGTCTGCGCCTTTATAATGCCGAGGCGCGCCTTCGCTTCGTTTAAAAAGCCCATATCGAATGAGGCGTTGTGCGCGACCATTACCGCGTCGCCCGAAAAGTCTAAAAACGCGCGCACGGCCTCTTCCTCGCCGGGCGCGTGTGCGACCATTTCGTCGGTTATGCCCGTAAGGTCGGTAATTCTTTCGGGGATATGCATACCGGGGTTTACGAACGTCGAGAACGTATCCTTTATCTCGCCGCCTTGCACCCTTACGGCGCCTATCTCCGTTATTCTGTCCTTCTTTTTTGAAAGGCCCGTCGTCTCGAAGTCGAATACGACATATTCGCCCGAAAGCGGTTCGTCGCGGCTGCCGTCGACTATCTTTTTCGTCGTGCCGTCGATGTCGTTGACGAAATAGGCCTCTACGCCGTAGAGTATCTTTATGCCGTGCTTCTTTGAGGCCTTCATCGCGTCGGGATACGCCTGAAGCACGCCGTGATCCGTCACGGCTATCGCCTTGTGTCCCATGATTTTTGCGGCCTCGCAGAAATCGTTTATCGAATTCGTCGCGTCGAGCGCCGACATCTGCGTATGAAGATGAAGCTCCACGCGCTTTTCGGCGCACTCATCGAGGCGCACCGTCTTTTCGCATTCCTGAAGGTCTGTCATATCGAGCACGACGTCGCCCGTAAAGCTGTCCGTGCCCATAACGCCGCGCACGATGAAGCTTTTGCCCTTCTTTACGGTGGCGGTCACGTCGTCGACCTTCGATTTCGCCAAAAGCTTTTTTACGCGCACCGAGTTCGTCTTGTCCGTAACGTCGAATATGATTATCGTGCGCCCTTTCTTCGTCACCTTTACGTCGCAGAAGAAGACCTCGCCGCGAACGGCCACGTCGCCTGAATCGGCGGTCACGTCGGCCATTTTCGTTATCGGTATATCTATGGCGCGTCCGAAGATCACGCTCTCGTCGTTTTTCGGCGCGGGAGCGTCTTCTTTTTCGTTGCTTTCGTCGGCTTTTTTCTCCTTCTCATTCTTCGGTGCGGGCGCGGGCGCTTCGGGGAGCTCGTTCGGCTCGTCGTCGGGGCTCTCGTCCCACGGGGGCGCATCGACCGCGCAGTCTTCGGGCGCGCGTTTTTCCATGGATATTTCCACCACGATATCCGAAAGGCGGTACGCCTTCTCAATGCGGTCGAAAATATCGGCTAAGGCCTTAGGGTCGTAATCGCCCGAAAAGCCGAGCTTTAAGCTTATTTCGCGCTTTTCGCGGTCCACCGCAAGCTTCTTTACGCTGCATATGCCGTCTATTTCATTTGCTCTGCCGTCAAACTTCACGAGCGTGAAGCGTTCGCTGAGTTTCATTCGTTTACCTCGTTCGTTTCAAGTTTAATCGGCGCGCTGCAAAACACATCGTTTCACAGCGCGCTTGCGTTTTTTGATATCAGACCATGGCTTTTATCTCTTTTAAAAGCTCCGTAAGGATTTCGCTCTCCGGTATTTTTCTTATTATCTCGCCGTGCTTGAAAAGCACCGCCGAGCCGCTTCCTCCCGCAACGCCCACGTCGGCCTCACGGGCCTCGCCCGGGCCGTTTACGGCGCAGCCCATAACGGCCACCTTTATCGGCGCGTTTATGTCCTTTATCGCCTCGCTTACGGCCTTCGCAATGGGTATCATGTCAATCTGGCACCGTCCGCACGTCGGGCAGGAAATAAGCTGCGGCCTGTCGCGAAGCAGGCCTATGGCCCGAAGTATATTCTTGCCCGCGTATACCTCCTGCACGGGATCGTCGGTAAGCGACACCCTTATCGTGTCGCCGATGCCGTCGCAGAGAAGCGAGCCTATGCCCACGGCAGATTTAATAATGCCCGTCTCGTATGTACCGGCCTCTGTCACGCCCAGATGAAGCGGATAGTCGCGCGTGCGGCTCATAAGGCGGTAGGCCTCTATCGTCGTTTTCACGTCGGACGATTTAAGCGACACCGCGATGTCGAAAAAGCCCTCGTCCTCAAGCATCGTTATATGCCCGAGCGCGCTTTCAACTATAGCCTCGGCGCAGACTCTGCCGTATTTTTTTAAGATGTCCTTTTCAAGCGAGCCGCCGTTTACGCCGATGCGTATCGGTATGCCGCGTTCGGCGCACGATTTTACCACGGCCCGCACACGCTCCCGCGAGCCGATGTTGCCGGGGTTTATGCGTATCTTGTCCATACCGGCGTCGGCGGCGATGAGCGCAAGTTTGTAATCGAAATGAATGTCCGCGACGAGCGGCATATCGGTGCCGCGTCTTATCTCGTAAAGCGCGCGCGCCGCCGTCTCGTCGGGCACGGCAAGTCTTACGATATCGCAGCCCGCCGCCTCAAAGCGCGATATCTCTAAAAGCGTCTTTTTCACGTCGCGCGTATCCGTATTCGCCATCGTCTGAACCGATACGGGCGCACCGCCGCCTATCTCTATGTTTCTTACTTTAATTTTTCTTGAAGCCATATATACTCTCCTTTACGACGGCAAAAGCTTTAATATGTCCTGATATGCTATGAACACGGCGAGTAAAAGAAACGCCACAAGCCCCGCCAGATGGACAAGGTTCTCCTTTTCGGGCGGCACGGGACGCCGCGCGACAAGCTCAAATATCATAAAGACTATGCGTCCGCCGTCGAGCGCGGGCAGCGGCAAAAGATTTACTACCGCTAAGTTTATCGTTATGAACGCCACAAGCTGCCAGAACGTCTTCCATCCGACCTTTATCGCGCTTGTTATCGCGCTCCCCACACCTATGGGGCCCGAAAGCTCCGTCACGCCGACCTTGCCGCGCACAAGGTCGCCCAGGGTCACCCAAATGAGCTTCGCCGTAGCGAGCGACTTATAAAACGCGGCCCGAATCGTGCCGAAGAACGTCGCCTTTTCGGTTGCGACGTAGAAATCCGTATACACGAGATGATACGGCTTGCCCTCGTCCTTCGGGCTTCCCGTTATCTCGGATTTGTCGTACGTTTCAAAGGGGAAATTTACGTCTTTTAAGACTATCGTCTCGCCGTCCCGCACAACGGTTATGTCTATCGGCTCGTCGCCGCGGCTCGTAAGATAATATACGATGTCGTCGGATATATTCGTCACCGTGGAGTTGAGTCTAACTATCCTGTCGCCTACCATGAGGCCCGCCTCCTGCGTGGGGTAGCTTTCCATCCCCTCGCGGAAGCCCGAAACGACGGTAGTTCCGATAATGCCCGCCGAGCCTACCATTATTGCGAAAATCAAAAATCCGGCTATGAAATTCATAACGGAGCCCGCGATAACGACAATAAAGCGCGTATAGAGCGGCTTTTTTGAAAACGAGCCCGCGGAATCGAGGCTTTCCTCCTCGCCCTCCATCTTGCAGTAGCCGCCTATCGGAAAAACGCGCAGCGAATACTGCGTACCCTTATACGTGCGTTTGAAGAACGCGGGGCCCATGCCCACGGCAAACTCCTCTACGTTTATGCCCGAGAGCTTCGCCGTGATGAAGTGGCCGAATTCATGGAACGTGATAAGGAACGAAAAAACGAGTATCGTGATTATTACGCCTATCTTAGATCACCTCTTAAGCTTCTCTGCCGCAGCATAAACGCGGCGTCTTGCCTTTTCGTCCGCGGCGAGTATTTCGTCAAGCGAAGGGGCCTTTATGTATTCATGCGCCGAAAGCGCGTCACAGACGAGCCTTGCGATATCGGTAAAGCCCGCTTTGTTGTTTAAAAACAGCTCGACCGCCGCTTCGTTTGCGCCGTTTAATACGACCGTGGCCGTGCCGAGCTTCTCTGCGCTCTCGCGCGCAAGCCCAAGGCACGGGAAGCGCTCGAAGTCGGGCTTATAAAACGTAAGCCTCCCCGCGTCCGAAAGGCTCAGCCTCTTTACGGGAAGCGCCGCGCGCCGCTCGTAATTTATGGCGTAGGCTATCGGAAGGCGCATATCGGGCGTGCCGAGCTCGGCTATCACCGCGCCGTCACAAAACTCCGCCGCCGAATGAATTATGCTTTCGGGATGTATTATTATCTCTATTTCGTCGGGCGAGACGGAAAACAGATGCATCGCCTCGATAAATTCAAGCCCCTTGTTCATCATTGTAGCGGAGTCGATGGTGATTTTTGGTCCCATGCTCCAATTCGGGTGCTTTAACGCGTCGGAGACAGTCACGCGCTCCATCTGTTCCTTCGTAAATTCCCGAAACGGGCCGCCCGAGGCCGTAAGTATAAGGCGCGAAAGCTCTCCGCGCGCGCCCGAGCGAAGCGACTGCCATATCGCGCTGTGCTCAGAATCAATGGGCAGTATCTTTACGCCCCGCTTTTTCGCCGCGTCCATAACAAGCGTGCCGCCCGCGACGAGCGTCTCCTTATTTGCAAGCGCCACGTCGCAGCCCGCCTCTATCGCCGCAAGCGTGGGACAAAGGCCCACCATACCGCCGAGGGCGTTTAGCACGAGATCGGGCGCGGCATCCCTTATCATATCGCACATGCCCGAAACTCCGGCGTATATCTTATGCGCGCCGCCGACGCGCGCGGCCATGTCCCGCGCCGCATCCGCGTTTCCGGCGCATGCCATCGGTATGGCGCGTTTCTCAATCTCGCTTTCCAAAAAGCCGGTACTTTTGTTTACAGCAGCGCCGACTATCTCAAATTCGTCCGATTCGTCTATAACGTCGAGGGCCTGACGGCCTATCGAGCCTGAAAGCCCCAGTATTACTATCCTTTTTTTATCCATGTATGACACTCCTGCCCCGCCCCCGATAAGACAACATTATATTATCGCCGAAACGGGCGCGTTTATTCGCAGATTCTTTATTTCACCGCAAAAATTACGGCGGACGGCGAAAAAACTTCCCGTCCGCGCGTTTTTTATCACATCAGCACAGTGAAATTATGTAAGAGCAGACTCATAAGCGGCGCCGTAAACAGCACGCTGTCAAATCTGTCAAGCACTCCGCCGTGCCCCGGCATTATATCGCCGTAATCCTTTATGCCGTACTGCCGCTTTATCACCGAGGCCGCAAGGTCGCCTATCTCGGCTATCACCGCGCCCAGCGCGCCGAAGAGCGCCAAAAGCGGGTAATTCACGGTAAAGCCGAACACATGCTGCATCACGAGCCCGAAAATAAGAAAGCTTGCAATACCTCCCGCAAAGCCTCCTATGGCTCCCTCGACCGTCTTTTTCGGGCTTACCCGCGGCGCGAATTTATGGCGTCCGAAGAAGCGCCCCACGAAAAACGCGCACGAGTCTGTTATAAAAGCCGCAAAAAAGACGAGATATATGAGATACTTGCCGTTGTCGAGCATTCTCACCTTGACTACCTGCGAAAAGAACACGGGCACGAACAGCGCTATCATGAACGTCATCGCGATATGCTCGAATTTTATCGTTTCTCCGCCGCCTATGATAACTATCAAAAACAGAGCCGTTATTGTAAGAAGTATCAGGCCGAAGAATGAGTTGATGCCCGCGAACTGGAAAAACATTATGACTATGGCGCATATTGCTCCCACGATAACGAGCGGCTTATATTTAATTATTCCTATTGTGCGGTAAAGCTCATACATCGCAACGAGCGATATCACTATCATGCAGCCTTCCATCAGATAAAGATTGTTGGAAAACAGCACGACGAGCAGTATGGCAAGCCCCACCGCAGATGAAATCAGCCTTTTTCCCATAAACCCCTCCCCACGCGGGTATACAGGCGGCGAAATCATTGATTTCGCCGCTTATGATTTTTAATAGGGTGTAACTTCTTTAAATTCCGCCGAATCTTCTGTTGCGCTGCATATAATCTATAAGCGCGCGGTCAAGATCGTCAGACGTAAAATCGGGCCACAGTATATCGGAGAACCAAAACTCCGAATACGCGCTCTGATAGAGAAGGAAGTTAGAAAGCCTAAGCTCCCCGCTCGGCCTTATGATAAGGTCGGGGTCGGGCGTATCCTTCGTATAAAGCTCGCGTCCGAACGACTCCTCGGTTATGTCGTCCTCGGTTATCTCGCCGTCCTTTACCTTTTTGGCAAGCACTTTTGCCGCGTGCACGATGTCCTGTCTGCCGCCGTAATTTATTGCGACGTTTATATGCAGGTCGTCAAACATGCCGGTGTCGCGCTCTATCATATTTATATCCTTCATTATCGCGGGCGAGAAGCGGCTCATATCGCCGATGAATTTAAGCGCCGCCCGGTCGCGGATAAGGCGCGCGCGCTCGTTCCATATGTATATATGAAGAAGCGCGAAAATTCCTTCTATCTCTTCCTCGGGACGCTTCCAGTTCTCAGTTGAAAAGGCGTACACCGTTAAATACTTTATGCCTATCTTCTGGCAGTATTCCGATATCTTTTTGAACGTCTTTGCGCCTTCCTTATGTCCCGCGCTGCGCGGCAGGCCTCTTTTCTTTGCCCAGCGGCCGTTGCCGTCCATAATTATCCCGATATGCTTGGGCATTGCGGGGTTGTTGGGTCCTATTGTAAGATCCATAGCTTCAAATCCTTTTTTCGTATTTTTTAAGGCCTAAACCTTCTTTATTTCCTTTTCCTTGTCCGCGCAGATCTTGTCTATTTCCTTGATATACTTATCGTGGATATCCTGAACGTCCTTCTCGCCGTCCTTTAAGTCGTCCTCGGTTATCTCGCTCTTCTTCTTCATCTTCTTGAATTTTTCGATGGTGTCGCGGCGGATGGAGCGGACTGCCACCTTGGCCTCCTCGGCCTTCTTCGATACCTGCTTTGAAAGCTCTATACGGCGCTCCTCGGTAAGCGGCGGTATCGCGAGACGAAGACCCTTGCCGTCGCTCTGCGGATTTATGCCGAGATCGGACGCAAGTATCGCCTTTTCGATGCTCTTTAAAGCCTTGGGGTCGAACGGGGTGATATAAAGCGTGCGCGGATCGGGCGTCGTTATCGTCGCAATATCCCTAAGCGGGGTGGGCTGACCGTAATACTCAACGCTGATTTTGCTAAGAAGCGATGCGTTCGCGCTTCCGGCGCGGATGGTGCCGTATTCGCTGACAAGAGACGCTATCGTTTTCTTCATTTTTTCTTCCGTAAGTTTAAGCTGATCTTTCACAACGATTCCTCCTTTATATTCCTTTGTTTTTTTACACATTCGTTACAAGAGTGCCTATTTTCTCTCCGCAAACGGCGCGGATTATATTTTCGGGGTCCGCCACGCCGAATACGTGTATCGGTATGTTGTTGTCCATGCAGAGCGAGGTGGCCGTGGAGTCCATTACCTCAAGCCCGCGGTTTAAAACGTCGATGTACGAAAGCTTGTCGTACTTAACGGCGTTCTTGTCCTTATTTGGATCGGCCGAATATACCGCGTCCACGTTCTTCGCAAGCAGTATTATCTGCGCGTCTATCTCAGCGGCCCGAAGCGCCGCCGCGGTATCGGTCGAAAAGTAGGGGTTGCCCGTGCCGCAGCCGAATATCACTACTCTGCCCTTCTGCAGATGGCGTATAGCCCTGCCCCTTATATACGGCTCGGCTATGGAACGCATCTCTATCGCCGTCTGTACCCGAGTCGTAACGCCGCGCTGCTCGAGCGCGTCGCAGAGCGCAAGCGAATTCATTACCGTGGCGAGCATTCCGATATGGTCGGCGCGCGTTCTGTCCATACCCTTGCCGCTTCTCGTGCCGCGCCAGAAGTTGCCGCCTCCGACTACTATGCCGAGCTCTACGCCCATCTCGGTAAGCTGCTTTATCTTTTCGGATATAGCGCCCAGCACGTCGGAGTTAAGTCCCGTTTTCTGCGCGCCGGCCAGCGCCTCTCCGCTTACCTTTAAAAGCACGCGCGTATACTTTGCCTTTCTGTTTTCCTGCGTTGCCATAAGTTTTCGCCCTCCGCTTCTCAGATTATGCGTTTCCACTCATACATTTTACCTTAATATGAGTCTTTTTGCAATGCAAATTGATTTATTTTTAGGATAATGATATATTATTACCGTGCGGAGGTGATTTTTTCTTTGAAAACGCTTATACTTTTCCTTTATCCCGGCTTATTTTACTATCTCGGCGCGGTAAATATACTCACGCTCATACTTATGATATACGATAAGCTCGCGAGCAAGACGGGCAACGTGAAGCTTCGCATTCCCGAGCGCACGCTGCTCATATTTACGGCCATCGGCGGAAGCCTCGGCTCGTTTATCGGCGTATTCTTGATACGCCATAAGAGCAAGCATATGAGCTTTAAGATAATCGTGCCGATATTTCTCATCGTCTGGCTCTTTATCGCGGGCGCTGTGCTGTTTTTATACCCCGGGATGATAGAATGAAAAAAGCCTTGTCATATGACAAGGCCTTTTTTCTGGAGCGGATGACGAGGCTCGAACTCGCCACATCGACCTTGGGAAGGTCGCGCTCTGCCAGATGAGCTACATCCGCATTTGTGCTTATTATACGCGGTTTCCGCCGCGGTGTCAAGATATAGAATAAGGAGCGGCGCGTGCGTCCTTATTGGCTCCCTCCCCGAGGGAGCTGTCGGCGCAGCGTTCTTCGGGATTGTCGTCCCCCGTCCTTCGTAGGGAGGCGTCCCCTGACGCCTCCGCGTGTCTCAGCCGTGTTTTCACGGAGGCATGAAGGCATGCCTCCCTACGGGCGCACGATTGATAACTCAATGCACAAAAATGCCTTATCGCAAAGTCTTTAACCCACCTCCCTCCTTACTTACGCCTTCCTGTCCTGCTTCAACATAATTCTTTTTCAGAACTTCGTTCTAAAGACTTTTGTCGCCTCCCGCGGGGGTACTTTTGGAAACAAAAGTACCAAAATCCGGGCCCCCGAAAAATACGCTCGCGGATTTTTTGGGGTGGTATTGAGGGGGAAATCGGCTGAGGCTCGCGGGGATTGTGCTAAATGCAAGCTTACATCAGCGCTTAGCGCCGATTTCCCCCCGTCCCCCTTTGATTTTACGCCCTCGATATCATTCATCAACACAAGATGACGCCTTCTCAATCAGACGGGCGCACGATGCGCCCGACGCGGCGCAGCCGGCGGAGATAGCTTTAGGTTTACATAAAGTCTCCCGCGCAGGGGAAGGTATACCCCGCCCCCCAACAAAAAAATCCTGTCTTGCGACAGGATTTTTTATATTATTCATTATCTTAAAGCTGTACCGAGTAGTTCGGGGCTTCCTTCGTGATGTAGATGTCGTGCGGATGGCTTTCCTTGAGACCGGCGTTCGTGATGCGGATGAACTGCGCGTTATGCTGCAGATAATCGAGCGTCGGAGCGCCGCAGTAGCCCATACCGGAGCGAAGGCCGCCGATGAGCTGATAAATCGAATCGGACACGCTGCCCTTATACGGTACGCGTCCCTCGACGCCCTCGGGCACAAGCTTTTTCGAGCCGGTCTGGAAATAGCGGTCCTTCGAGCCCTTTGCCATTGCCGCAAGCGAGCCCATGCCGCGGTATACCTTAAAGCGGCGTCCCTGATATATTTCCTCCTCGCCGGGGCTCTCCTCGCAGCCCGCAAGCAGCGAGCCTATCATGACTACGTTCGCGCCGGCCGCGATGCCCTTAACGATATCGCCCGAATACTTTATGCCGCCGTCGGCTATAACGGGTATGCCGTGCTTTTCGGCAACCTCCCAGACGTCGGCTATCGCCGTGATCTGCGGTACGCCTATGCCCGATACGACGCGCGTCGTGCAGATGGAGCCGGGGCCTATGCCGACCTTCACCGCGTCCGCGCCGGATTCGATAAGCGCCTCGGCCGCAGCCGCCGTTGCAATGTTGCCCGCGATGACGGGCGTATTGGGGAACGTCTCCTTTACCTTTCTGAGCGTCGCCATGATATTGCTCGAATGGCCGTGAGCGGAGTCCAAAACGAGCACGTCGACATTAGCGCCGACAAGCGCGCCCGCGCGCTCAAGCACGTCGTCCGTCACGCCTATCGCCGCGCCGACGAGCAGTCTGCTCTTCGAGTCGCGCGCGGAATAGGGGTATCTTATCGCCTTTTCTATATCCTTTATCGTGATTAAGCCCTTTAAATAGCCCTCGTCGTCAACTATGGGCAGCTTCTCTATCTTATACTTTCTAAGTATCTCCTGCGCCTGCTCGAGCGTCGTGCCGACCTTGCCCGTGACTAAGTTATCCTTCGTCATCGACTCGGAAATCTTCTTTGAAAAGTCGGACTCAAATCTTAAGTCGCGGTTCGTTATGATGCCCACGAGCTTGCCGCCCTCGCAGATGGGAACGCCCGAAATCTTATACTTGCCCATAAGCTCGTCAGCGTCCTGAATCTTATGGTTGGGCGAAAGGAAGAACGGATTCGTTATTACGCCGTTTTCGCTTCGTTTTACTTTATCTATCTCGACAGCCTGTTCCTCTATGCTCATGTTCTTATGGATTATGCCGATACCGCCTTCTCTCGCGATGGCTATCGCCATTTTCGACTCCGTTACGGTATCCATGGCCGCGCTCATAAGAGGAATGTTGAGCTTTATGTTCTTTGTAAGCTTTGTGGACACGTCCACCTTATCGGGAGTAACGTCCGATGCGCCGGGTACAAGCAGTACATCGTCGAACGTAAGTCCCACCTTCTGAAATCTGTCGGAATTCATAACGACCGCTCCTTCCTTTGATTTAATGTGTTAAGTTTAATTATACACGAATACGACGATTCTTTCAATATGAAAAAGCCTTAAAATAATAGAAAATAGGCGGCCGCGCGCCCAAAAAACAGTAAGAATTATATATATAGAGTTACAGGGTGCCAAAAAAGAGGTTGGAATCGTCGATTGCCGAGAGTAGGCGTATTAAATACGGCAGCGAGGCAATCGGCACATAGCCGAAAACGCCGTAACCCCAAAGGTTACGGCGCAAAAGCTGATTTGAAGCAGTAAGCCGAAATGAATATCCGGTTAATCGCTTGCACACTGTTTTTTAATTTTTGATTATCTTTTTTCGGCGGGCCTGCCCTTTTTTGACGGCCTGCGGCGGCGCGTTTTTGCGCGCCGCCGCATATTATGTCATTTATTAAATTCGGGCTTTCTCTTTTCAACGAAGGCGGAAACGCCCTCCTTGAAGTTGTCGGTCCTCATGCAGTAAAGGAAGCCCTCTCTTTCGATCTTCATCGTATCCCAGAAGCCCTTCATCGTCATCTCGTTGACCATTTCCTTTATGTATCTTACGGAATCGACGGGCTTGTTCTTTAACTTCTTCGCAAGCTTGAACGCCTCCGCTTCAAGCTCCTCGCGCGGCACTATCTTATTGATAAGGCCGTATTCGAGCGCGGTCTCGGCGCTTATCGGCTCGCCAAGCATCGCAAGCTCAGTCGCGCGCTTGTAGCCCAGCGCCCGAACGAGCCAGAACATGCCGCCCGTGTCGGGAACGAGACCCACGTTCACGAACGCGATTATGAACTTTGCCTCGGGCGAAGCCACAGTAAAGTCACCCGCGAACGCAAGGCTTGCGCCTGCGCCCGCAGCCGCGCCGTGAACGGCGGTGATTACGGGCTTATCCATCGTTCTCATGCATTCGGCAAGCTTCTCAACGTTTACAAGGTCCGCGTCGGTCGCGCCGAATTCGCCCTTCGTCTTTATGTCTCTGTACATCGCGCCCAGGTCTCCGCCCGCGCAGAAGCCCTTGCCCTCGGCCGCAAGTATTACAGCCTTGACCTCGGGGTCGTCGGCCGCCTTTTTCATAACGTCGATAAGCTCCTCGCGCAGCGCTCTGTCAAGCGCGTTCATATTCTTGGGGCTGTTCATTTTTATGATGAATATGCCTTCCCGCATTTCGGTGATTAAAAGACTCATTTTTGTCTCCTTTCTTTGTTGCAATACGTCGTTTTTCGGGGTTTTCACTTTGCTCCGAGCGGTATCGTCTCCGTGCGCTCGTCCGTGTCGTCAAGTATCGTGGCATTCACGGCGGAGCGGTCGTCCGTAAACGAAAGGTCATAGATTATCTCACGTTCGGAAAGCTCGAGAGAAGCTATTACGGTGCCGTCATAGACGCATATATCGTTTCTGTCGGCGTAAACGCCCGTCGTGAGATCGTCGTCATACCATATGAAGTTCGTGCCGTAAATAACGCTTTCGAACTCGCGCGTATCCCTGTTGAATATGGCGTATGTGCCCATCTGCGGATTTATATGACCCTCGACCACTATATATTTTCCCGCCTCGGTGCAGCTCATCACCGCGTTCGTGGGAGGCGCAATCTCGGTCATATCGTAATCCTCGCCGTCGAAAGTGAACACCGTGCCTTCAAAGCCGTAATCGGCGGAGGCCGCCTCCGCTTCGGACGGCACGCTCTCATCGGCGCCGTCTTCGGTCTGTGCGCTCTCAGCCGGAGAGGCTTCGGGCTCTTCGGACTTATCCTGCCCGCCGCACGCCGCAAGCGAAACAAGGAACAAAACCGCCAAAACAATCGCAATAATTCTTTTCATCGCGGCCGCGCCTCTTATTTATTGAACTCGGGCTTTCTCTTCTCCATGAAAGCGGAAACGCCTTCCTTGAAGTTGTCCGTCTCGATGCATGCGAGCATGTTCTTCTCCTCGAGAGCGAGAGCGGACTTAACGTCCTTCATGATTATCTCGTTTACCATCTGCTTTATGAATCTTACGGAGTCAATAGGCTTGTTCTTTAACTTCTTCGCAAGCTTCATAGCCTCGTCCCACAGCTCCTCCTGGGGAACTATCTTATTGATAAGACCCATCTTCAGAGCCTCGTCTGCCGTAAACGGCGCGCCAAGCATTGCAAGCTCCGTTGCGCGCTTGTAGCCCAGAGCCTTTACCATCCAGAACATACCGCCCGTATCGGGAACGAGACCTACGTTTATGAACGCCATGATGTACTTTGCCTCGGGCGTCGATATCGTAAAGTCGGAAACGAACGCAAGGCTTGCGCCCGCGCCTGCAGCCGCGCCGTGTACCACGGTGATAACCGGCTTCGGCACCTCTCTCATGTAGCATGCAAGCTCAGCGAGGCGGTTCATGTTGGGCTTCGACTCAGCGGGGTCGAATTTGCCGCCGTTCTTAATCTTTTCGTACATATTTGCAAGGTTGCCGCCGCCGCAGAAGCCCTTGCCCTCACCCGCGAGGACAATAACTTTTACGTTATCGTCGGCTCCCGCTTCGGTAACCGCGTCATAAACAGCCTGCGTCATGTTCATGTCGAGACCGTTCATCGTTTTCGGGTTGTTCATCCTGATGATGGCAACGCCGTCTTTTACTTCCTTTAATACAAGGCTCATTTTTTGTACTCCTTTCATAATGTATCATACTTGCGATTTTGATACTATAAAACCACGTATTTAGATTATATATGAAACATTCATGCTTTTCAAGTCTTTTTTAAGAAAAGCGCGCCTGTTTCGGGCAATATTATCCGTATAAATACTTCTCCTGCTCGGGCGTGAGGCTGTCGATGGAAACGCCGCCCGACGCAAGCTTGATTTCCGCGACGTACTCGTCTATCTCTGCCGGTACACGGTACACCGTCGGTTTAAGCTCTGATGCGTGGTCGAGTATATATTTCAGCGCCATCGCCTGCACCGAAAAGCTCATGTCCATAATCTCCGCGGGGTGTCCGTCGCCCGCCGCGAGATTTACGAGCCTTCCCTCGGCCAGAAGATAGAGCGTGCGCCCATCGGGACGGCGAAAGCCCTCGATATTTTGTCGCGCCTCATACGAGGATACGCTCGACTCGCGCAATGAACTCACGTCAATTTCAACGTCGAAGTGTCCGGCGTTGCACATGACTGCGCCGTCCTTCATCGTGTCGAAGTGCTTCTTCGTTATAACGTCGCGGCAGCCCGTGAGCGTAATGAAAAGGTCGCCGCGGCCTGCGGCCTCGTCCATCGTCATGACCTCGAAGCCGTCCATAACGGCCTCAATTGCCTTTATCGGGTCTATCTCCGTTATCACGACGCGCGCGCCCATTCCCTTCGCGCGCATCGCCGCGCCTCTGCCGCACCAGCCGTAGCCCGCGATAACTACGCACTTGCCCGCCACGATAAGATTTGTCGTGCGGTTTATGCCGTCGAACACGGACTGCCCCGTGCCGTAGCGGTTGTCGAAAAGATGCTTCATCATCGCGTCGTTCGCAAGCATCATCGGTATTTCAAGCTCGCCGCGCTTCGAGCGCGAAAGAAGGCGCGCAACTCCCGTCGTCGTCTCCTCCGAGCCGCCCAAAATGCCCTCCATGAGGTCGCGCCGCTTCGTATGGAGCATGTGAACGAGGTCGCCGCCGTCGTCTATAAAGAGCTGCGGGCGCGTCATTAAGCCCTCCTCGAGGCACCTATAGTATAATTCGTCGTCCGCGCCGTGCACGGCGAACGTCTCAACGCCGTATTGGGCAAGCGCGGCGGCCACGTCGTCCTGCGTCGAGAGCGGATTGCAGGCCGCGACTGCTACGTTCGCGCCGCCGCTCTTTAAAACGAGCGCGAGATACGCCGTTTTCGCCTCAACGTGTACCGAAACGAGCACGTTCTTGCCCGAAAACGGCTTCGTTTTCAGAAAATCGCGTTCTATTTCGTTCAAAACGGGCATATGCCGCTTCGCCCAGTCGATTTTTACGCGTCCCGACGGCGCAAGGCCGATATCTTTAATAATACTCATCTATATCTCCTTTATCACCGCGTCAAGAAGCGCGGTCAGATCCTTCTCTACAAGCTTCGCGGCCTCCATTACCTCGTCGTGGGACAGCGGCTGATCGAGAAGTCCCGCGGCGAGATTCGATATGCAGGAGAACGCCAGAAGCTCAAGCCCCGCGTGCGCCGCCGTTATCGCCTCCGCAACGGTCGACATGCCCACGGCGTCCGCGCCCAGGATTCCGAGCGCACGTATCTCGGCGGGCGTTTCAAAGCTCGGCCCCGGCATGAAGGCGTACACGCCCTCCTTTAGGGGAATGCCGAGGCGCGCCGCCGTACCCTTGGAAAGCCACCGCAGGCGCTTCGAGTAGACGTACGACATATCGTTGAATCTCGGGCCGAACTCCCCGATATTCGGGCCGCGCAAGGGGCTTTCGTCGAAGAATTTTATGTGGTCGGTTATCATCATTATCGTGCCGGCCGAAAACGTGCGGTTTATGCCGCCCGCGGCGTTCGTAAGTATCAGCGTGCGCGCGCCGAGAAGCTTAAAGAGCCGCACGGCGTAGGCCGACTGCTCGAAGCTGTTGCCCTCGTAATAGTGAAACCGCCCGCTCTGAATAAGCACGCGCTTGCCGTGAAGCGTGCCGCAGACGAACTCGCCCGCGTGACCCATAACGGTCGAAGGCGGCAGATTCGGCACGTCCTCAAAGCGAAGTTTCACGGGATTCTCAAGCATTTCCGCGATCTTCCCGAGCCCCGAGCCGAGCACGAGCGCGATATCTATATCGCCCGTGATTTTTCGTATCGCGTCCGCGCTTTTTTTATAATCGTCAAACGTAAACATAGCCTTTTACCTCGTTTTTTCGTCATCTCTGAATCGGCAGCCACTTTAATATCTTCTGTATATGCTCGTCCCAGTATTCCCACTTGTGCGCGCCCTCGCCCTCGACGTATACCATGTCGAGCCTGCCCTCGAAAATATCGCGGAAGTGGCGGTTCACGGGCAGAAGATAATCCTGCTCGCCGCAGCAGACGTAGAACTTCGGTAAGGGCGTGCCCTCCTTTAAGCGCTTTTCAAGCATATACACATTGTCCATCTCGCTGCCGCGCATCTCCTCAAGCGTGCCGAACGTAAGATTTCTGTGCATCTTCGCCTTTTCGGTATGAATCTTCGCGTGCTCTATTACGTATATCATATCGACGGAGCCCGACATGCTCGCCGCCGCCGCGAATCGTTCGGGGTAGTTTGCCGCAAGCTTTATCGCGCCGTAGCCGCCCATCGAAACGCCCGCGACGAACGTGTCCTCGCGCTTGTCGGATATGTTGAAAAAGCGCTTCACCGTTACGGGCAGCTCCTTTGTAAAGAAGTCGAAGAACGGATAGCCTATCTTCTGATTTGTATACCAGCCGCGCTGCGTGGCGGGCATAACGATAACGAGACCCGTGCGCTGCGCGTACCGCTCGAGCGCGCAGAAGCGCGTCCAGTCGGTGTGATTCTGCGACGTGCCGTGAAGAAGATACAATACGGGATACGGCGGCTCGTATTTATTCGCGGGCAGCGCGCTGTAACCGTTTATCTGCTCGGGCAGTATCACGTTCATGTAATACTGCTGACGCAGGAATTCCGAAAAAAAGCTTACCTCTGCAAGTGCCATATATTATTTTCCCCTCTCATCGTTTTTATCGCCGTTTATGTCGAGCCATTTGAAAACATCCGCGATATTATTCTGCCAGAATCCCCACGTATGGCCGCCGTCGCGCTCGCAGAATTCCATGCCCAGCGCCTCGCCGTACGTCTCATAATAGCGGCGGTTCAGCGCGGCGAAGCCGTCGTCGCGCCCCACGGTAAGATATATGCGCGGCACGGGACGTCCCGACTCTAAAAGGCGGCGCGAAAGCTCGTATATGTCGTTTTTCGAGCCCATGAGATTCTTTTCGCCGCCGAACGAGGCGTCGAGTATCCGCGCCGTCGACTCGCGCGAGAATGGGTTCTTCGTCATCGAATACGATATATCGGGCGAGCCCGACATATTCGCGCAGGCGGCGTATTTTTCGGGATACGTAAGCGCCAGCTTGAGCGCGCCGTAGCCGCCCATTGAGATGCCCGCGGCAAAAGTGTCCTCCCTTGCCGTCGATACGCGGAAGAACTCCGACACGATGCCCGGCAGCTCCTCGGCAAGGAACGTGATATACGGCGAGCCGTGAAGCTGGTCGGTGTAAAAGCTCTGGTGCGCGTCGGGCATGACTATAACGACGCCGTAGATCTGGGCGTAAAGCTCCAGCTTCTGAAATCGGCGCATGACGCTGTGGTCGCCGCCGCGCCCGTGAAGAAAATATAGGACGGGAAAAGGCGCCTCTACGCCCTTCTTTATCGGTACGCCGTAGTCGTTGTTCTTCTGCGGCAATATAACGCCCATCGACGACTGCATATCGAGCGTCTTCGAGAAATACGATACTTCCAATACTGCCATACTCTCACCCGTTTTTTGTGAATTTTTATTCAGTATATCATATATGCGCCGTCGGGGCAATATAAAAAGAGCGGGGCAGTCCCGCTCTTTTCTGTGATTGATTTTTACTCCGTGAACGCCCTGTATATGAATGTCACTATCTGTGCTCTCGTACACGGCGCGTCGGGCGAGAAGTGCGCCGCATCCGTGCCCGTCGTTATGCCGCGTGACGCGGCCCACGACGCCGCGTCGGCGTAATACGCGCCGTCCGGTACGTCCTCTAAGGCCGTGTCGCCTTCGACAGGCGCTCCCTTCATGCGGTACAGAAGCGTTACGACCTGCGCGCGCGTGCATACATCGTCGGGCGAAAAATGCGTCTCGTCCGTGCCCGTCGTTATGCCGTTTGCGACCGCCCACAGAACGGCCTTTTCATAAAAGCTTCCCGCCGGAACGTCGCTGAACGCAGTATCCGTCTCCCCTGCCTCGGGAGAGCCCGCCGCGCGGTACAAAAACGTCACGACCTGCGCACGCGTGCACGCGGCGTCGGGCGAAAAGTGCGTCTCGTCGGTGCCCGTCGTTATGCCGTTTGCGACCGCCCACATCACGGGCGTGTAGTAATAAGAGCTTTCGTCCGTGTCGACAAATACCGTCTTCATCATGCCGTCGCCGTCGAGCATGTAATCGTCCGCCGATACAAACTCCGGCGTTACGGTGACCTTCGTCGCGGGCATCGTGAACGTATACGTGCCGTCCGCGTTCGCGGTAACGGCAACGGCTTTGCCGTTTGCGTCCGTGACGGTCACTCCCGCCGTTTTGAAGCCTTCTTTAGGCGTTACGGTCACGGTGACCTTCTCGCCGCTTTTCGCGCTGTTTGCGCTGAATGAAACGGAGCCGTTTTCGGACACAGCCGCCGCGACCTCATTCTTCGCGGACTGAGATGCGGACGAGCCGCCGCCTCCGCCGCCGCCGCCTCCGCCGGACGAGGCCGAAGTCACCGTAAACGACGCCTCCGCAGGGCCGCCGTCGTCAAATCTTGCCGAAAGCGTATGCGCCCCCTCCGAAAGCGTATCGAGATATTCCGGCGCAATCGTAAGAACGCCCGACTCGCTCATCGTAAAGTCTCCGTCCGCGAGCGCGGCGCCGTCCACGGCCGCCCCGGTGAAGTGTTCGGGGAGCGTATCGCTGTTCTGCGAACGCGCGAACGTAAACGAAGGGCCCGTGTTCGATTTCATCCTCCATACGGAGCCGCTGCCGCGCGTACACGTATATTCAAACTTTTCGCGCGGCACGGCGAACGCCTTTATCGGGAAGTTGTCAAAAACGCATCCTTCCCTGTTTATCGAAACCAACTCTGCGGCAAATATTTCCGACTTCATGTGCTCTCCCCAATCAAACCATTCACCTTCGTCATACCTGAAGCTTTCGCCCGGATTTACGACCGATACGTAATAAGAAGCATATCCCAGCTGTGCCGCCTTTTCCTTACCTACGCCCCCTCTTATATAGGCCGAGTATTCGCGGCTGCCGTCTTCGGTCATACTGTAAGCCGTGACAACGACGGAAAAGCGGTCGCCGCGGTCGAGCTCGGGCTCGGTCTCAAGGTCAATGCGGTGATATCCCGCATATTCAAACCACCTCGAAGTCCGCTCAAGAAGCGTTCCTTCCGTGGGCGTAAGCGCGCCGTCGTCAAGTCTGTATACGGCGACCGTCACGCGCATATTCCCAAAGTATGTCGAAAAGCCTGCCGAAACGAGCTTCACGTCATCCTCCGCGGTAAACACGTTTGCCGTACCGTGCACATCGTTCGAAGTATATAATAAAGGATAGCTCGTCGGAATATAGTCATACTGATACGTAAAGACCTCCTTATCCGTCGGGCTTTTCGCGAAGACCATGCTTTCAAGCGGTTCTTTTAACGAGGTGTCGTAATACGAAAGGTAAAAGCATCCGCTGCCGTCTATGCCCCAATCGTTTTTTCCTATGGCACGGCCGCTTTCGCTTTCGCCGCACCCCCCGCTTCGGCCCCAGCTGTTCTTAACTATCCATGCGCCGTCGCCGGGAGGAGTCCTGCAAAGACCCGTTTCTTCATCGACGCCCCCGTTAAAATTGTCGCGCGAATACGTATCGTCCCAGCCCACGATACATACGGCATGGCTCGAGGGGCTGCCGTCGAAAGTATAGTGAGCCCACGTGTCCTTGTTCATATACCTCTCATCGTCGGTCACGCCGGGGTTCGGCATCGTTCCGCAGAACGCAACGGCAAGGCCGCGGCCGCATAACAGCTCCTTCTTTGCCGCCGTCATGCCTTCTTCACTGAGACCCGCCCACGCGCCGTTTTCATCCAAAAGAGCGACCGGGGACAGAAAATTGCAGTCCGTAAGCGTGTATCCCGCCGTAAGGCTCCTGTTCGATCTGCCTAAGGAGTCGGTCTCGGGTATGCTCCAGTCGTCCGCCGCGCTGTAAAAATCGGCTCTTTCGCCGCTTTCGAGCTTCTCAAGTTCGTCTGCGTATGACCATTCAAGATACTCATACAAATACTCTTCCGTAATGTCGAAGGCTTTCAGAAGCTCGGGAAGGGTCATATTATATGCCGTAAGATATCTGTTCTTTTCATTCTCTATCCATTCGTCGTGATTGTCGCGCATATACTCGTATTCCGTAATGCCCTCACTCCCGCGATACGGAAAAAGCTCCTCCTCCGCGGGCCCCGCTCCAGAGGAAAATACCGCCTCCGCCCATCGAATTCTGCCGGCCACGTTAAAAACGGCGTTCGGATCGTTTTCCTCGTTAAAGCAATGTATTCCCTCGCCGGCCTGAGCGGGATCTGTAAGCTCGGTTATCGGATGACCGGTAAACCACGCAAGATGCTTCTCCGAAAGGTCTAAAGGCATTTCCTCATACGTCTTGCCGGCGGCCGAAAGTATGCTCGTCTCCGCCGCCGCTGTCACGGCAAACGAAACGCACGTGCCGAACGGAGACTGCTGTTTTGCGGGTGTTACGACGCCCTCGTCGATAAGGCAAAAGCGCGACGGAAGCGCGCCCGAAAGCTCTGCCGTCTCTTTTTCGTCCTCGCCCGTGTCTATTGCCCATTCGGGCAGCGCGTCCTCATCGAACGCGGCGGCCGCGCTTTCAAGCTTTATTTCCGCAACGTCTGCCGCAAGGCCCGCCGCGGGCAGCATCGTAATCGCCAGTGCAATCGCCGCGATGAGACATAAAACCTTCTTTTTCATATGAACGACCGTCCTTTCCCCGGTTTTTACTCACAAAACGCCCTGTATATGAACGTCACTATCTGCGCGCGCGTGCACGGCGCGTCGGGCGAAAAGTGCGTCTCGTCCGTGCCCGTAGTTATGCCGCGCTCTGCGGCCCACGACGCCGCGTCGGCGTAATACGCGCCGTCCGGTACGTCCGCGAAGGGATTTTCTCCCCCTGCGGGCGAGCCCTTCATGCGGTAGAGAAGCGTTACGACCTGCGCGCGCGTGCACGGCGCGTCGGGCGAGAAATGCGTGTCATCCGTGCCCGTCGTTATGCCGCTCTCGACCGCCCACATAACGGCTTTTTCATAAAAGCTGCCCGCCGGAACGTCGCTGAACGTACTGTTTGACTCCCCTGCCTCGGGCGAGCCCGCCGCGCGATACAGGAACGTCACGACCTGGGCGCGCGTACACGCGGCGTCGGGCGAAAGATGCGTCTCGTCCGTGCCGCGAACGATTCCGTTCGAGTACGCCCACGCCAAAGGCGTGTAATAATATGCGTTTTTATCTATATCATCAAATAATTCCTTCATCATGCCGTCGCCGTCGAGCATATTGTCATCTTTGAATACAAACTCCGGCGTTACGGTGACCTTCGACGCGGGCATCGTGAACGTATACGTGCCGTCCGCGTTCGCGGTCACGGCAACGGCTTTGCCGTTTGCGTCCGTGACGGTCACGCCCGCCGTTTTGAAGCCTGCCTTCGGCGTTACGGTCACGGTGACCTTCTCGCCGCTCTTTGCGCTCTTTGTACTGAAGGAAACGGAGCCTCCTTCGGACTCAGCCGCCGCAATCGCGTTCTTCGCGGACTGAGATGCGGACGAGCCGCCGCCCCCGCCGCCGCCGGACGCAGTCGAAGTCACCGTAAACGACGCCTCCGCGGGGCCGCCGTCGTCAAAGCTTACGGAAATCGTATGAGCCCCCTCCGAAAGCGTGTCGAGAAATTCCGCCTTAAGCGTAAGAACGCCCGATTCGCTCATCGTAAAGCAGCCGTCCGCGAGCGCGGCGCCGTCCACGTCCGCTCCGGTGAAATGCTCGGCAATCGTATCGCTGTTCTGCGAACGCGAGAACGTAAACGAAAGGCCCACGTTCGATTTCGTCCTCCATACGGAGCCGCCGCCTCGCGTACACGTATATTCAAACGATTCGCGCGGCACTGCGAACGCCTTTATCGGAAGGTTGTCACAAACGCATCCGTTAAGATCTTTCGAATCCAAATAGGCGGCGAATTTCCCGGTTTGCACAAACTCGCCCCAATCGTACCATTCACCTTCTTCATAAATGAAGCTTTCGCCCGGATTTACTACCGATTTGAAATAATAATCCTGTCCCAGCTCCGCGGCCTTATCCTTGCCTTCACCCGTTTTGACCGAGGTCGAATATTCACAGCTGCCGTCGTCGGTCATGCTGTAAGCCGTGACAACAACGGAAAAACGGTCGCCCCGATCGAGCGAGGGCGCGCTCTCAAGGTCAACGCGGTGATATCCCTCATATTCAAGCGTTCTTGAGGTCCGCTCAAGAAGCGTTCCCTCCGTGGGCAAAAGCGCGCCGTCGTCAAGTCTGTATACGGCGACCGTCACGCGCGTATTTTCATCGGCCGCACAAACGCCTGTCGAAACGAGCTTCACGTCGTCCTCCGCGGTGAACACTCCGGCCGTACCCAGCACACTGCCCGAAGAGTAATCCGAAACAGTATTGGGCGGCATATAGTCATACTGATACGTTACGACCTCCGTTTCCGTCGGGCTTTTCGAGAAAGCCATGCTTTCCATCGATTCCTTTAACGAGGTGTCGTAATACGAAAGGTAGAAGTATCCGCTGCCGTCTATGCCCCAATCGGTTTTTCCTATAACGCGGCCGCTTTCGCTTACGCCGCAGCCTTCGCTTGTGCCCCAGCTGTTCTTAACTATCCATGCGCCGTCGCCGGGAGGGGTCCTACATAGACCCGTTTCTTCATCAATGCCCTGATTGAAATTGTCGCGCGAATACGTATCGTCCCAGCCCACGATACATACGGCATGGCTCGAGGGGCTGCTGTCGAACGTATAGTGAGCCCATGTGTCTTTGTTCATATACCGATCATCGTCGCTCACGCCGGGGTTCAGCATTGTTCCGCAGAAGCCAACGGCAAGACCGTGACCGCATAACAGCTCCTTCTTCGCCGCCGTCATGCCTTCTTCATTGAGACCCGTCCACACGTCGTTTTCATCAAAAAGAGCGACGAGGGGCAGGACGTTGTAGTCCACAAGCGTGTATCCCGCCGTAAGTGTCCTGTTCGATCTTCCGAAGGAGTCGGTCTCGGGTATGGTCCAGTCGTCCATCCCGCTGTTGGCATCGCCTATTATGCCGCTTTCTAACCGCTCAATATCTCTTGCATAGGCCTGCTCAAGAAGCTCGTTGAACTCCTCTTCCGTCAGGTCACGGGCTTTTAGAAACTCGGAAAGAGTCATATTATATGTCTCTAAAATTCCGGCTGCTACGGTCTCTATCCATTCGTCGTGTCTGTCGCGCATATACTCGTATACCGTAAAGCCCTCGCGCCCGCGATACGGGAAAAGCGCTTCCTCCGCGGGGCCCGCTCCCGAGGAAAAGGCCGCCTCCGACCATCGAAATATGCCGGCCGCGTTAAAAACGGCGTTCGGATCGTTTTCCTCCCTGAAAGCATATGCTCCCTCGCCGGCCTGAGCCGGATCGGTAAGCTCGGTTATCGGATGACCGGCAAACCACGCAAGATGCTTCTCCGAAAGGTCTAAAGGCGTTTCCTCGTACGTCGTGCCGGAGGCCGAAAGTATGCTCGTCTCCGCCGCCGCTATCGCGGCAAACGCCCAGCACGTGCCGAACCCGCCCTGATCCTTCACGGGTGTTACGACGCCCCCGTCGATAAGGCAAAAGCGCGACGGAAGCGCGGCGGAAAGCTCCGCCGCGTCTTTTTCGGCCTCGCCCGTATCAACAGCCCATTCGGGCAGCGCGCCCGCGTCGGGCGCGGCGGCAAAAGCCTGCGGCATCATTGCCGCCGTCATGAAAACGGCCGTGATTATCGAAATCGCGGCGCGTACTGCTCGCCGTTTTAATCCGTTCGCATTGTTTTTCATGTCTTTTCCCTCTCTTTTTTGCGTTTTTCATGACCGACGCGGCGGGTGCGCCGCGCGGCGTCCGTTTTTGAGGCTCCCATATATTATAATGATACCATGCGCAAAACCACGCCGCAACAAAACGCGCGCCGCACGGGCATAAAAAAAGAGCCGCACAAGGCAGCTCTTTTTTATATTTGTTATTTCTTCGGCGTGTCGGCGAGGTTTATATCCAGCGAGAACGCGGGCTCGTTGAACGGGTTGCGCATGGCGTGTCTTTCTCCGGCGCGCACTATCATAACGTCGCCCGGGCCGACGAGCGACTCTACGCCGTTGTCGTTATATATAATGTATCCGGACAAAAGCACTGCTATTTCCATATCGATTTCATGGAGATGCAGCGGGATATCAAAGCCCGGAAGGAGCACCGTGCGCGCGAACTGTCTCACCGCGCCGCCCGTGTCGGCAGCCGTGGCAAGCACCTGCTGAACGCCGGCCTTATCCTCGGACGGATAGGGATATATGTTCTGCTTGAAAGGACTGTCCTTATATCTTCTTATCATACTTTATCCCCCTCTGCACTTGCGCCTTCTCTTACATGCTTGCGCCGCCGTCTACGGAAAGCGTCTGAGCCGTGATGTTCTGTGCGTCGTCGGATGCGAAGAATATAACGGCGTTCGCTATGTCGCGCTCGGTCTGCGGACGGTTCATCGGGATGCGCTTCTTTATCTCGGCTGCGAATATCTCGTCGTCGGTCTTGTCGCCGTAGATATCGGGGAGCAGCTTTCTGAATACCTTAACGAGCGTCTGCCACATAACGGTGTAAACGATACCGGGGCAGACTGCGTTTACGGTTACGCCGTAGGGAGCGAATTCCATAGCGTACGTCTTCGTAAGGCTGATAACTGCCGCCTTCTGAGCCGAGTATGCCGGAAGCTCGGGCTGAGGAGTACGTCCCGCCATCGACGAGATGTTGATTATGCGGCCGCAGCCCTTCTCGATCATCATGTCGTGAACTGCCTTGATGCAAAGAAACGTGCTCTTCGTATTAAGCTTATACGTAGCGTCGAACGCCTCTTCCTTTACCGCGTGGAAGTTGGGGTATGCGAGACCGCCGCCGCCGCCCGCATTGTTTACGAGCACGTCTATGGTGCCCCACTTTTCAACGGTCGCAGCTATAGCCGCATTTACCGATTCCGCATTGGTAACGTCTACCTTTACGAAGAATGCGTCGCCGCCCGCAGCCTTAACTGCCGCAACCGACTTTGCGCCGCGCTCCTCGTTCTGGCTCGCAACGGCTACCTTAGCGCCGTTCTCGCCGAACGCCTTGCATATCTCGCTGCCGAGGCCGCCCGCGCCGCCCGTAACGAATACGACCTTATCCTTTAAATCAGCATATTTTCCCATTTTACTTCCTCCTTATTGTGAATTTATGTCTTTTATTTCGTCTTGCCGTCGCCTATCCGGATCATTATCTTAAGCTGGTCGTTCTTCGGATCGTGAAGCTCTTCAAAAGCCGCCTGAACTGCGTCGACCTCTAAGGGGATCTCCTTGGTAATAAGCTCCTCAAGCTTGATTTTGCCCTCGGAAGCCGCCTTCATAACGGTGTCAAATCCGTTAAAAGGAGCCGACATAATGCCTACCATAGTAAGCTGGCGCAAAAGCACGACTACCGTCATGATCGGAACGGGATTCCAGTTAACGCCGACAAGCGATACCTTTCCGGCCTTCTTCATGAGACTTACTCCGAAATTCAGCGCCGCGGGAGAACCGGAGCACTCAAGGAACTTCGTAAAGCCGCCGCCCTTAGTGTAGCCGCCGTCTATTTTCTCGTTTATCTTATCGACAACGCCTTCCTCGGTGGGATCGAAAACGTCGTCTACGACGCCCAGCTCGAGCGCTCTTTTTGCGCGCGCGTGGTTTACCTCGGTCATGGCAACGTAGGAAGCGCCGAAGTACTTCGCGAACTGAGCCGACATAACGCCTATAATTCCGCCGCCGGCAACAAGGACCTTGTCGCCCTTTTCAACGTTTACGGACTGGCACGCTCTTAAGCCGATATTTGCCGGCTCAATAAGAGCCGCGGCCCTCAGCGTCATATTGTCGGGCAGCTTCTTTACATACGCCGACTTGCCGAGCTGCATGTAATCGGCCATAGCGCCGGGCACCTCTTTAAAGAACGTGCCGGGCGAATAGTAGTCCTGCGGGCACAGATCGTCGCGTCCCATTTTGCACCATTCGCATTCGCCGCAGGGCGTGATGGGCGAGCAGGTAACTCTGTCGCCGACCTTGAGCGTCGGGCTGTCGCCGGGGTCTACAACGATGCCGGAGTATTCATGGCCCATAACGAGACCCTTCGTTCTGTCGGCTATCTCCCAGCTGTGAACGTCGGAGCCGCAGATGCCGCAGTATTCGACCTTTACTATCGGTCTCTTGCCGTCCGGTTTGGGATCCGGGAAGTTCTTATCCTCATAAAGCTTAAAATTGCCTTCCTGAACTATCGCTTTCATATATTATCTCCTCTCCTATGTGTTTTCTATATGTGCCTGTTATTCGCTGTCGCCGATTTTAACCATGATCTTGAGCTGATCGTTCTTCGGGTCGTGAAGCTCCTCGTAAGCCGCCTGTATCTCGTCGAGATCGAAGTTAATCTGCTTCGTTCTGTAGCGCGCAAGGTCGAACCTGCCCTCGGATACGGCCTTTAAGATGTAGTCGAAGTTGTCGGTCGGAGAGCCCATAATGCCTACGAGCGTGAGCTGATGAAGAAGCGCGATTATCGTCATGAGCGGAACGGGCTTCCAGTTTACGCCTACGAGCGATACCTTGCCGGCCTTCTTCGTTAAGTTCATGCCGAAGTTTATTGCGGCAGCCGCGCCGGTGCAGTCGATGAACTTCGTAAAGCCGCCGCCCGCTCTGTATCCGCCGTCGATCTTCGGATTGATCTTTTCCTCAACGCCCTCCTCGGTGGGGTCGAAAACGTCGTCTACAACGCCCATCTCGAGCGCCTTCTTTGCGCGCGCCGCGTTAAGCTCGGTCATTGCAACGTAATCGGCGCCGAGAGTCTTTGCCCAGTTTGCGGCCATCGAGCCGATGATGCCGCCGCCCGCTACGAGCACCTTGTCGCCGGGGCCCACGTCTATTGCCTGGCAGGCCCGAAGTCCTATGCCGGAGGGCTCTACCATAGCCGCAACGTACAGCGGTACGTTGTCCGGTATCTTCTTTATGTATTCGCTCTTTAACGGCTGGAAGTACTCGGCAAGCGCGCCGGGCTTGTCAACGAAGAACGTGCCGGGAGCATAAAGGTTGTGGCCGCACATGAACGATCTGCCCGATTTGCACCATTCGCACTCGCCGCACGGCGTTATCGGAACGCAGGTAACCTTGTCGCCCACCTTAAGGTCGGCCCTGTCGCCGGGGTCTACTATCGTGCCCGAGAACTCATGGCCCAGAACGAGGCCCACAGGGTCGCATTTCTCCCAGCTGTGGATGTCCGAGCCGCAGATGCCGCAGTATTCGACCTTCATAATAGGTCTCTTGCCGTCCTTTACGGGATCCGGGAAATTCTCGTTCATGCCGAGCTTGTACTTTTCCGCCTGAACAATCGCTTTCATAAATATTCCTCCCATCTAAGATAAAATGTTTTGAATTTTAAAATAAAGCAAAGAGCGGCCTTGCGCCGCTCTTTGTAAAATACTATCTTAATATTCCGGCGCGTTTATTCGCATGATCCGCGTATATTATTCGCCTTCGCCGACCTGTACCATGATCTTAAGCTGCTTGTTCTTCGGATCGTGAAGCTCCTCGTAAGCTGCCTGGATCTCGTCAAGGTCGAAGTTTATCTGCTTCGTTCTGTACTGAGCCAGATTGAACTTGCCCTCGGATACCATCTTTAAGATGTAGTCGAAGTTCTCAGCCGGGGTGGACATGATGCCGACCAAAGTGAGCTGATGCAGAAGCGCTACTATCGTCATGAGCGGAACGGGCTTCCAGTTTACGCCTACGAGCGATACCTTGCCGGCCTTCTTCGTCAAGTTCATGCCGAAGTTTATAGCGGCAGCCGAACCGGTGCAGTCGATGAACTTCGTAAAGCCGCCGCCTGCTCTGTATCCGCCGTCGATCTTCGCGTTTATCTTCTCCTCAACGCCTTCCTCAGTGGGATCGAAAACGTCGTCAACAACGCCCATCGCAAGAGCCTTAGCTGCGCGCTCCTTGTTGAGCTCGGTCATTGCTACGTAATCTGCGCCGAGGGTCTTTGCCCAGTTAGCGCACATCGAGCCGATGATGCCGCCGCCCGCTACGAGCACCTTGTCGCCGGGGCCTACGTCTATTGCCTGGCAGCCTCTTAAGCCTATTGCCGAAGGCTCTACCATAGCCGCAACGTACAGCGGTACGTTGTCCGGAACCTTCTTTATGTATTCGCTCTTTAACGGCTGGAAGTACTCTGCAAGCGCACCGGGCTTATCCGGGAAGAATATGCCGGGGGAGTAAAGGTTGTGGCCGCACATGAACGATCTGCCGGATTTGCACCATTCGCATTCGCCGCACGGAGTGATGGGAATGCAGATTACTCTGTCGCCCACCTTTAAGTCCGCTCTGTCGCCGGGATCAACGATCTTGCCGGAGAACTCATGACCTAAAACGAGTCCCTTAATGAGCTGATCGCCCTCTTTCTCCCAGCTGTGGATGTCGGAGCCGCAGATGCCGCAGTATTCG
>JAFWDJ010000004.1 GCA_017513095.1 Clostridia bacterium
GAGGGAGCCAAAATGAACGCACGCGCCGATGGCGCTGCACCTCATCCGGCCGCACAGCGTCCACCTTTCCCTCGAAGGGGAAGGCTTTATGTAAACCACCAACCCCTGCGGAGAAAGGGAAGGGCCGAACAACTCCCTCAGTCAGCAGAGCTGACAGCTCCCTCGAAGAGGGAGCCAATCGTTGGGTTTACATAATACAGCCGCCGCATACAAAAAAGAGCGGGGACCCCGCTCTTTTGTATGCGATTATTTTCTGCCGCCTTATCCAAGCACGGCCGTGTCGGCCAGATGCTCGAGCACGAGCTCGTTTAATACGGCCATCTTTATATAGCGCTTGCCGTAGGTGTCCTCGATCTCCTGATAATTCGTGGTGAGGCTGTTCTCCTCAAAGTAATTGCTTACCGCTTCGTCGGTCGCGGAAATGCCGTCCTTTTCGGCCACGGCCTGTATAACGAGGTTGTATTCGGCCTGCTGCTTTAAGGTGTCGGCCTGGTTTTCCTTCATCTCCTCTACGCTTTCAACGCCGAGATACGACGAGAGGAACTCCTCAAATTCCATGCCGTAGCTCTCCGCCGAATTCATATAATAAGCCGTCATAAGGTCGCCCTGATAATCGAGAAGCGACTGCGGCACCTCGGAAACGGTGCTGTTCTCCATGAGGTAGTCGTTTATATAATTCTGGATGCTGGCCTTTTCCATATCGGCCTTCATCTTCGTGCGCATATCCTCTATGGACGTCCAGCCGTAATTCGAGAAGTTTATCGCAACGAAGTCGTCGGTGAGCTCGGGCGTTCTCTGCTCGATAATTGAATTTAACTTGATGTGGAACACGGCGTCCTTGCCTGCCATGTCGGGGTCGTTCGGGTATTCCTCGGGGAACGTTACATTGATGTCGAACTCCTCGCCGGGCGTGTGGCCTATGATCTGCTCAAGAAAGCCGGGGATGAACGAGGTCACGCCTATCGTGACGCGCTGATCCGCCGCCGCGCCGCGGTCGAACGCCACGCCGTCGAGATATCCGGTGTAGTCAATGTTTATCGTATCGCCGTCTGCGACCGCGCGGTCGAGCACGTCTACGTCCTCGGTATAGCCGCTCATAAGATACTCGACGTTGTAGTCGATTACGTCGTCGCTTATCACGTAATTCTCGGCGGGCACGTTTATCGCGTTGTAATCATCGGGCAGCGTCACGTAATCAAGCGCCTTAACGCCCTTTATCGTGCCGTCGTCGTTTAAGCCCGCGCCGTAGTTTATCGTGCCGTCGTCACCTATGACCTTCTCGTCCTTCGCGCTCTGGCAGCCCGTAAAGAGGCCCGCGAGCATCGCTCCGGCCAGAACAAGGCCCATTACTTTAAGTTTTTTATTCATACTTTCCTCCATTGATTCATAATTAAATAGTTATGGAAACAGTATATACGCATTGTGTGAACATTCTGTGAACATATGCGGGATTTTGCGCGTTTTTTACGTTGGGCGGCGCTACGTTAAAACGGTTGCAAAAAGCGGAGGCGCATGATATACTTTTATTGTAAATAATTCGGCTTTCGTTCGTGCGCCCGATACGGCGCGCGGGGGGACAAATCCGGCAAAGAAGGAAGGAAAAAGTATGCGCAAAAGAATAATAAGCGTCGTCATTGCCGCCGTTATGATGATAGCGCTGTTTTCGGCGACGGGCGTGACGCTGGCGGTAAGGACGGTATTAAAGGGCGACTGCGGCGAGAGCATGACGTGGGAGCTTGACAGCGAGGGGCTTCTTAAGATAAGCGGAAGCGGCACGATGAAGAATTTCCAGCCGTACGAATCCACAAGGGCGCCGTGGTACAACGATTATTGGCTCACCGAAAAGGTCGTTATAGAGAACGGAGTTTCGACGATAGGCGAGTGGGCGTTCTATAACTGCAAGAGCCTTACGAGCGTGACCATACCGGCGAGCGTTACGACGATAGGGAAGAACGCGTTCTGCGAATGCGTGGCGCTCAAGGAGATATATTACGGCGGCACGCAGGCTCAGTGGAACAGTATATCCGTGGGCGAGGTGAACGAGAAGCTCTCCGAGGCGCTCGTACATTGCAGCGACACCATGTTAAACGAGAAG
Source organism: Clostridia bacterium (assembly GCA_017513095.1). Lineage (GTDB taxonomy): Bacteria > Bacillota > Clostridia > Oscillospirales > RGIG577 > RGIG577. The sequence goes on from JAFWDJ010000004.1 coordinate 2,096, forward strand.
GACGAGCCGCACGACTGGGCCAAAAAGGAGGTTTCCGCCGCGATAGGCGACGGCCTTATCCCCGAGAGCCTTCAGAAGAATTACACGGGCACCGTGAGCCGCGACAAGGTGGCGCAGCTTTTCATAGGCCTTATCGAAAAGGTATACGGCCGGAAGATAGAGAAGATTATGGCCGACAGGTCGATTGAGTTTAAAACGGGCGTATTCTCCGATACGAGCGACAGGGCGGTGCTTGCCGCAAATTCGATAGGCATAATAAAGGGCGTGGGAAATGGAAAATTCGATCCGAACGGCACGCTCACGCGCGCGCAGATCGCGGCGATAATCAACCGCGTGGCCGTATTCCTGGGCATGGATACGACGGGCTATACGCATGAGTTTACCGACGTCGAGGGCCACTGGGTCAGCGGCGAGCTGGGCTGGCCGGTACACGCGGGCATTATAAACGGCGTGGGCAATAAGAAGTTCGGCCCCGAGGGGCAGCTTACGACGGAGCAGACGATAGTTATCGCGTACCGCGCGTTTCAGTCGTACTCCTTCCCGGATATTAAGCGAAATTAGTCCGCAAAGCGGAGCGCCGAAAATGGGGCGCGCCGCCGAAAAGAATAAAAATCATAAAAAAGTGCCGCGGAAGGGGAATCCTTCCGCGGCTTTGAGTTTATTCAATTATACAAGCTCGTCTTTTCTGTCGAGTATCTGTCTGCCGGGGGCGCAGGCGTCGCAGAAGCACCACTGCTCGCCCTTTGCGCTGCGTTCCTCGGCTTCCTTTAAGAATGCCTTTACCATCTCTTCGCCGAAATGAGCCTTAGCGCCGGGAAGATTTAAGAGCCAGATGAGCTCGTCCATCGGGAGCACGTCGCCCTCGAGTCTCGCGATAAGCTTTTTCGACATCTCCTCCTCCTTGTCCGTGCCTACGGCATCGAGCCACAGCTTGCATGCGCGCTTTAAGTGGATGTTAGCGTGCGAAGCGTTCATAACTTCGGTTACCTTATCTTTAAAAAACTGTTCAGCCGCCGGATTTTTCATTGCGGGCACCTCCTGTATTATAATATTATGTAAACTCTATGCGAGTATTTCGGCTTTCTTTTCGGTAAGCTCTCTTGAGGCAACGCATGCCTCGCAGAAGCACCACTTCTCGCCGTTGTTCTTACGTCTTACGGCTTCCTCGTGATATGCCTTTGCAACGGCCTCGCCGAAGTAGCGCTTGCCGCCCTCGGACGTAACTATCTGGATAACGTGGTCGAGGTCCATAACGTCCGCCTCAGCCTCCGCAAGAAGCGCCTTTAAAGCCTCGGGCTCCTTATCGGTGCCCTCAGCGTCGAGCCATGCCTGGCAGCAAGCCTTTAAGTCCTTGTAGGTGTGGGAAGACTCCAGCATTATGTTTACGCGCTCCTTTACGAAAGCGTTAAGCTCGGGATTCTTCATTGTTTTTTCCTCCTTAGTATATTTTAATTTAAAATTTAATGTATTCGCCTCAGATAAGCTCGGCCTTTCTTTCGAGTATAGCGTGGCCCGTCTTGCAGGCCTTGCAGAAGCATATCGTTTCGCCCTGCGCTTTAAGCTCCTTCGCGCGCGCCACGTATTTCGCGGAGTTCTCCGCGCCGAACTTCTTGATGCCGAAGTCGCTGCCCACTATCTCTATCATCTGGTCTATCGACAGTACGTCGGCCTCAAGCTCCTTGATAAGGGCGGCCGTCGCCTCGGCCTCGCGCTCGGTGCCCGCAGCCTTGAGCCAGTCCTCCGCGATAACGCGAAGATCCTTATAGCAGTTGGGCGCGGCAAGCAGATCGCCTATTTTCTCCTTCATGAAAGCGTCAAGCTCTTTCGTTTTCATATGATACTATCCTCCTTTATTATTTCGGTCTCGCTTATTAAATTGTAATCTATTTCCTTGCATTTGGCAAGTGCCTACAAAAAAAGAAGTAAATTTTTTTCGCAGACGTACATTTTTCACAAACGAACGGCCGCCCCGACGCAAAAAACGCGGGAGCGAAAACGCTCCCGCAGGCAGACACAGCCCTTTATCGGCGGCTCTGTTATGAGTACATGCCGTTTGCGGCCATATAGTCGTATATCATCTTTCCGTGCTGCTGTTCTTCCTTCTGGATGTGGTTTAAGGCGTCGCGCATGGCGGGGTCCTTGAATTCAAAGACCGACATATCGTAGACCGAGGAGACGTGCTTTTCGTTCGCAAGCGCGTCCGTGCAGAGGTAACAGTCATCCTTCATGGCTGCGTCCGTGCTGCCCGATGTGTAGGTGCTCTTGAACTTCGGCGCGGGCGCGGGCTTTGAGGACTGCCCCGTTTTCGGCGCCGTGCCCGAGAGCATCCCGTTTATCGTATTAAGATGCGTGCGCTCGACAGACTCGAGCCGCGAAAAGAGATCGCAAAGCTGCGTGTCGTGCGCCTCGGACGAATAGCGCGAATATTTGTCGATGCAGAGCTGCTCCTGTGACTTTAAATCGCTGAGTATCATGGTTTCCTTTTCTGTAAGCGTCATAATTATCACCTCGCGGATATTATGCGCCGCGCGAAACCGTTATATTCATCCGAAGCCGAGCCATTTCAAAAGAAGCACGAGCACGATGCCCGGGATGCCTAAAACGCCGCAGATCAGGCCCGTGAGCCAATTAAGGCCGACGCTTATTCCCGCGCCCGCGCCGAAAAAGTTGATAAGAAAGAGTATCGTAAGCCCGAGCGCGCTGTTTAAAAGGATTTTTAAGATAAACTTTATCGGCGCAAGGAACACGCGCCCGATTATTATGATGAGTATGACCCCGAATAAAAATGCAAGTATGTCGTTTCCGCCGATGTTCATGCTGCCCGCCCCCTTTGTGCATGGATATGAAAAAATCCGGCGGAATATGCCGGGGAAAAGGGATTTGCCTCCCTCTCCGCGGGAGGCGGGCGGCGATGCAGACTGAAGGATTGTCCCCCGTATTGCCTTCCCCTTCGAGGGGAAGGCGGCGGCGGAGCCGTCGGATGAGGTGCAGCGCCAACGGCGCGTGCGTCCCCTCATATTAGCTCCCTTGTGTAAAGGGAGCTGTCTGCGCAGCCGACTGAGGGATTGTCACCGCTATGCTCTATTTATACTTTAAGCTCAAAATAAGCTTTATCGCCAAGTATTCAACCCATCTTTTGCCGTATTTACGGCATAATGTTCTGCTTCAACATAATTCTTTTTTAGAACTCCGTTCTAAAGACTTTTGTCTCCTGCCGGAGGGGCCTACTTTTGGAAACAAAAGTAGCAAAATTTCCGAGAGGCTGCCGCCTCTCCGTCTCTCCGCTCCTCGCTCCCGGCCACGCTTGCGCGGGCCTCTCCGCTCGGCGCTACTTTGCAATATTTTTCGCCTTCTCCCACGGCAAAAAGGCGCAATTTACACTCATACTTATAGTTGCCTCGACATGAAGCATCATTCAAGATATCATCGTGCGTCATCAAATTCCGCGTCCGAGACGCTCCAAGTCTTCGCGCCCGCTGAAAGCTGCTTTCTGCAAGGCGAAGCCACTCCATCGGTCAAGCCGTGTCGGGCGCATCGTGCGCCCGTCTGATTGAGAAGGCGTTATCTTATGATGATGAGTGACTTCGAGGGCGGCAAATCAAAGGGGGACGGGGGGAAATCGGCGCTAAGCGCTGCAGGAAGATTGCCTTTTGCTGAAGCCCGGCGAGCCTCAGCCGATTTCCACCGGAAATTTTGGTTCTTTTGTTTCCAAAAGAACCCCCGCGGGAGGCGACAAAAGTCTTTAGAACGGAGTTCTGAAAAAGAATTATGTTGAAGCAGAACATTATGCCGTAAATACGGCAAAAGATAGGTTAAATACTTGGCGATAAGCTTGTTTTGAGCTAAAAGTATAAATAGAACAATCCAGTGACAATCCCTCAGTCAGCAGAGCTGACAGCTCCTGCCGGGGTCCCCGAAAAACATTCGTGTTTTTTGGGGTGGATTGAACAAGGGAGCTAATACTGGGGACGCACGCGCCGTGGCGGCGCTACCCCTCATCCGGCCTGCGGCCACCTTCCCCCCGAGGGGAAGGCTTTGGGCGCACGATGCGCCCGACACGGCGCAGCCGATGAAGATGCTTCAATCGAAGCCGAAGGCATGGCGCTGTGCGGGAGGCTCCGCAAAGGAGAAAAATGTTTTTTTTGCAAAACGGGGGCAAAAAAATTGCAAAACGTGAAAACTTACGATATAATAAAAAATAATTGTTTTTTTACTAAGGAAATAAAATGGAAAATCTGCTTGAAATACGGGACCTTGAGGTGAGCTTCGGCGGCTCGAAGAACAGGGTCAACGTGATTAGAGGACTTAATATAGAAGTAAAGCGCGGCGAGACGCTGGGCATAGTGGGCGAGAGCGGATCGGGCAAATCCGTAACGTCGCTTGCCGTGATGGGCCTTCTGCCGCCGCATTCGTCGCACATAAAGGGCGAGGTCATGTTCGAGGGCGAAAATCTTCTCGCCATGTCTTCGCGCGCGCTCGAAAAAATTCGCGGCAACAAGATAGCCATGATATTTCAGGAGCCGATGACCTCCTTAAACCCGATACAGACGTGCGGCAGTCAGATAATGGAGCCGCTTATGCTCCATCTCGGCATGAAGAAAAAAGAAGCCGCAGCGCGCGCGCTTGAGCTCTTAAAGCTCTGCGGCATATCGGCGCCGGAGCAGCGCATGAAGGAATACCCGCACCAGATGTCGGGCGGTATGCGCCAGCGCGTTATGATAGCCATAGCTCTCGCGTGCAATCCGTCGCTGCTTATAGCGGACGAGCCCACGACGGCGCTCGACGTGACTATACAGGCGCAGATACTCGAGCTTATGAAGGAGCTTAAGTCAAAGATAAACATGAGTATAATGATGATAACGCACGACCTCGGCATAGTGGCCGACTCGTGCGACCGCGTCGTTATCATGTACACGGGCCAGATATTCGAGAGCGCGCCGACGGCGGAGCTTTTCGCAGATCCGCTCCATCCGTATACGAAGGGGCTCTTAAACGCGATCCCGATGCTCGACAAGAAGAAGGACCGCCTCGAATCGATAGACGGCATGGTGCCCGACGCGGACAAGATGCCGCGCGGCTGCAGGTTCCATCCGAGATGCACCGCGGCCACCGAAAAGTGCAAAAACGCAGTGCCGCGCCTTACGAAATGCGGCGAGAACCGCTATGTGCGCTGCTTTTTATTCTCCGACGAAGCGGAGGAGACCTTATGAACGAAGAATCGAAGAAAAATATATTGGTTGAAACGAAGGACATAAAGCAATACTTCACCGTAAAGGACCCGCGCGGGAGAAAGTCTCACCTTAAGGCCGTGGACGGCGTTTCGTTCGCCATATACGAGGGCGAGACGTTCGGGCTCGTGGGCGAGAGCGGCTGCGGAAAATCGACGCTTGGAAAGACTATCTTAAATCTCTATCCGCCGACCTCCGGCACGATAACGTTCGACGGCGAGGATACGACGGCCTTAAAGGGCCAGAGGCTCAAGGACTTTCGGAAAAAGACGCAGATGATATTTCAGGACCCCTCGTCCTGCTTAAATCCGCGCCTCAGGGTGCAGGATATCCTCTGCGAGCCGTTCGCGATACATAATATGCTCACATCCGAGCAGCGCAAAGCCCGCGCGGCCGAGCTCTGCGACATGGTGGGACTGTCGCGCGCATATCTTACGAGGTATCCGCACGAGATGTCGGGCGGACAGAAGCAGCGCGTGGGCATAGCGCGGGCACTCGCGCTCGGGCCGAAGCTCATCGTGTGCGACGAGCCCGTAAGCGCGCTCGACGTGTCGATACAGGCGCAGGTGATAAACCTGCTTTCCGACCTTCAGACGCAGTTTAACTTTACGTACCTTTTCATATCGCACAATTTAAGCGTCGTAAAGCACTGCTGCCAGCGCATTGCCGTTATGTATCTCGGGCGCATTGTGGAGCTTGCCCCGTCGGATAAGATATACGACCGCGCGCTCCATCCGTATACGCGCGCGCTGATTTCGGCGATACCGATACCCGATCCCGCGCTCACGCGCGAGAGGAAGATACTTTCGGGCGATATACCGAGCCCGTCGCAGAAAATCGAGGGATGCCCGTTCAAAACGCGCTGTCCGCAGGCGTCGGAGAGGTGCCAGAGGGAGGCTCCCGTGCTTTCGGAGTACGAGCCGGGCCATTACGTGTCATGTCATTTATACGGCGAGAGCCGTGTAGAAAATAAACAGTAAAAAATTTTTTATGGAGGGGAAAATATGAACAAAAAAAGACTTATCTGTCTCATTCTGTCATGTCTTCTCGTCGTTTGCCTGTTCGCGGGATGCAGCAGCAGCAAAAACGACGGCGGAAACGACGCAAACGCAAATGAGGGCAGCACGGAAGCGGCGACGGATAACACCGTAGTAATCGCATTGGCGTCCGACTTAAAGACGCTCGATCCGGGACAAATGTACGAGATCTTCGGCAACATGATCTGCTATGCAACGTATGACATGCTTTTCAGGATCTCCGGCGACAACCTTTCGGATCCTCAGCCCTCGCTTGTAACCGAGGACTGGACCCTGGACGAGACGAGAACGGTTTACACCTTCCCGCTCAGACAGGACGTATACTTCACGAGCGGCAATCAGCTTACCGCCAAGGACGTAGTATTTACGATAAACAGAGTAAAGAACTTAAAGTCCAACAATACTCCCAATGCGGAGGTCGTAGTTTCCGTTGAAGCGCCCGACGATTTCACCGTAGTTATAACGCTTGACAAGCCCGACGCATCCTTCTTAACGAAGCTTGCATCCAACGCCTTCGCCGTTCTCGACAGCGAGGTAGTTAAGGAGCACGGCGCGACCGACGCTGAGGACGCGGCTTCCGCCGATACCGCACGCACCTGGCTTGATGCGAACTCGGCCGGCAGCGGCCCGTACATCCTTGAGAGCTGGACGCAGGGCGTTGAGATCGTATTGAAGAAGAACCCGAACTACTGGGGCGAATGCGGCAACGTAGATACCTTTATTATAAAGGAAATACCCGATTCCAACACCCAGATACAGATGCTCGAGGGCGACGAGATAGACATCGCCTTCACGCTTAACGCTGACAATATAAAGCAGCTTAAAAAGGAAGACGGCACCACGAAGGAAGGCATAACGATAATCAACGGTCAGACCTCGCTTATAAGCTTCCTGCTTATGAACGAGGACCCGGCTATCGGCGGCCCGATGGCAGACCACAGAGTACAGCAGGCAGTCCGCCTCGCTATCAACTATCAGGAGCTTTTAGACCTCTGCGGCGAGGGCGCAACGCTTCCGCTGTCGTACATCCCCGAGAACTTTGTCGGCGGTCTTACGCGTGACGTAAGCTACACCGACGTTGAGGCTGCAAAGGCTCTTATGGCCGAGGCAGGCTACGCTGACGGCTTTGACGTTGTTCTCACCACCGCGAACTACGATACCGAAGGCTTAAAGTGGCCCACCATCGCTCAGAAGATCGCATCCGACCTTGCTCAGATAGGCATTAACGTGAAGATCGAGACGGGCGAGATCGGCGTTGTTATCGACGCGTACAGAGAGGGTACCTGCCAGTTCCTCATCATGCACTGGAGCCCCGACTACTATGACATCAACAACCAGCTCGCATTCCTCCCCGACGCAACTGTCGGCGCACGCGCCAACTGGCATGCAGAGGGTCACGAGGACATGATAGCTCTGGGCGACCTTATCATAGGCGAGGCTGATCCCGAGCAGCGCGCTGAGTATTCAAGACAGCTCCAGACTCTTACGGCTGAGGACAGCCCGTATGCGTTCCTGCTCCAGCATCCGAAGAACTTCGCGATAGGCCCGAGAGTAGACAACGTTATATACAACGACCTCGTAAAGCTCCAGCTTTCCGAAATGAACGTAAAGTAATTTAAAGATCGTCCGTTGCGCGGGATACGCCGCCGTGCGTATCCCGCATTACGGGATTGGGTTTTCGTTTCATAACGCGCAAACGCGTTTTGCGCGCTGCGAAATGTAAATTACAATCACAGGATCATTTGAAAGGAGAGGCAGCTCTTGCTTCGATATATAGGACGAAGACTTGTGCTAATGGTGATACTGCTCATCGGCGTATCGCTTCTTGTATTCCTCATATCGCACCTCGTGCCAAGCAGCCCCGTTGCGGCTAACTTGAGCCAGACCGCGATGAACGATCCGGCGGCCGTTGCCGCGTTCGAGGCGAAGTGGGGACTTGACAAGCCGCTTTACGAGCAGTATTTTATATACCTTAAAAATCTTCTGCACGGAGATTTGGGCACCTCGATACGCACGGGGCAGCCCGTACTCGAGGATTTGAAGCGGTATTTCCCCGCGACGCTCGAGCTTTCTATATTCGCGATGGTGATAGCCGTCGTCTTGGGCATACTTTTCGGCGTCATATCGGCGGTGTTTAGAAATAAGCCGGCCGATCAGGTGCTTAGGGCCGTGTCGATATCGGGCGTGTCGATACCGAGCTTCTGGTTCTCGCTGCTCGTCTTGTACGTCTTTTTCTACCGGCTCGGCTGGTCGCCCGGACCGGGACGCATAAGCGCGCGCATGAGCGTGCCGCAGGGCGGAAGCGGGCTTTATATCTGGGACGCTTTAATCTCGGGCAACTGGACCGTATTCGGAGACGCGCTCTCGCATATAATCCTGCCCGCGATAGTTTTGGGCTTCTTTACGATGGGACTTATCACGCGTCAGACGCGAAGCAACTTACTCGAGGTAATGAGTCAGGATTACATACGCACCGCGCGCGCGAAGGGTCTGTCGGAGCGAAAGGTAGTATGGGGCCATGCGCTCGGAAACGCGCTCATACCGGTAATTACGGTTGCCGGCATGGGATTTTGCAACCTGCTCGGAGGCATGGTGTTCGTTGAAAAGATATTCGCGTGGCCGGGCATAGGCCAGTACGCGTATCTGTCGGCAACAACGCTCGACTTCCCCGCGATATGCGGCGTTTCGCTGCTCATCGCGCTGACGTACGTCGTCGTAAATCTGATAATAGACATACTCTACGGAATAATCGACCCGCGCGTAAGGTACAGATAAAGCGCTCTCGGAAGGATAAATACATAGATGTCAGAAATTAAGGGTATATTCGCACAGAAAAACTTCACATTCAAGCTCGGCATGGTGCTGTGCCTTATCTGGATAGCCGTGGCGTTCATCGCACCGCTCATCTCGCCGTACGATCCGCTGCAGCAGGATATGGGCGCGCGCTTTCTGTCGCCGTGCGCGCAGCACGTCTGCGGCACCGACAGCCTCGGGCGCGATATTTTAAGCCGCGTGCTCTACGGCAGCCGCATATCCATTACGGCGGGACTTATCACCGTTGTGTTCGCGTTCGCCATCGGGATAATTTTCGGCGCCGTCGCGGGCTACGCGGGCGGGGCCGTGGACGATATCATGATGCGTATCTCGGAGATGATCATGGCGTTCCCGCCGCTCATTTTAGCAATGGTGCTCGCGGCGGCAATGGGGCCGAGTATCGTAAACTCGGTCGTGGCGATGGCAATAATCTGGTGGCCGAACTACGCGAGACTCGCGCGAAGCGTCGTCATATCGGTAAAGGGGAACGACTACGTTACGGCAAGCCAGCTTATGGGCGCGTCGAAGGGGCGCATTCTCTTTCATGAGATACTGCCCAACTGCATAGGCCCGCTCATCGTTATGGCAACGCTCGATATAGGCAACGCGATACTTATGTTCTCGGGACTTAGCTTTTTAGGACTTGGCGTACAGCCGCCGATACCCGAATGGGGCGCTATGGTGTCCGACGGAGTCGAGACGTTCAATTATTGGTGGATCTCGACGTTCCCCGGCATCGCGATTTTTACCGTGGCCATAGGCGCGAACTTCATCGGCGACGGACTCAGAGATTATATGGACCCGAAGTTAAGAAAGCAGAGATGATTTTTTCCCCGCCTCCCGGCGGGGATTTTTGCCGGAAGGCTTACCCAAAGCCTTCCCCTCGGGGGGAAGGTGGCGGCGGAGCCGACGGATGAGGGGTAGCGCCGCCACGGCGCGTGCGTCTTTAAAGCCTTCCCCTCGGGGGGAAGGTGGCGGCGGAGCCGACGGATGAGGGGTCGCCGCACTTCTCTTGCTTGATGAAAGCAGCTGTCGGCGGGTTTATAAGTTTTTAACCTATCTTCGCGATTGCTTACGCCATAGCATTCTGCTTTGACATATTGTCTTTTTAGAACTCCGTTCTAAAGACTTTGGTCTCCTGCCGGAGGGGCCTACTTTTGGAAACAAAAGTAGCAAACTCCGGGGTCCCCGAAAAATACGCTTGCGGATTTTTAGGGGTGGTATTGAGGGGGA
>JAFWDJ010000036.1 GCA_017513095.1 Clostridia bacterium
TCTGATACATCGGAGTGTATACAAAGCCCGGGTTTAATACATTGATGTTTACGTTGAACGCGCCAAGCTCCTTCGAGGTGGCCTGTACGAGGTTTATTATCGCTCTCTTCGATGCGCTGTACTGCGGCATCGTAGGATTGAGCATGTGCGCCGATATCGAAGCCGTTACTACTATCTTTCCGGCCTTCTGCTGCATGAATACGGGCTCAAATGCCTGCAGGCAGCGAAGCGTGCCGAAGAAGTTTACTTCAAATACGCGCTTGAAGTCGTCGAGAGCTATCTTGCACAGCGGAGGACCTAACTGGTCGTTCGCAGCCGATACGCCCGCGTTTATGAACATGCAGTCGATGCGGCCGAAGTCCTTTATGATGGCGTCTCTTGCCTTTGCTACCGAATCAGCGTCGGTCGTGTTGATCGGATAGAACGCCGTCTTGGGTGCGCCTGCCTCCTTTGCAAGCTCTGCCGTCTGTGCGCCGTCCTTTTCGTTGTAGTCGCAAACGATAACGGTAGCGCCGGCCTTTGCAAATTCAATGGCAGTTCCTCTGCCTATACCCGTTGCAGCGCCGATTATCACAACTATATCGCCGGAAAAATCGAACTTTACATTCATTAAGTTTGCCTCCTCACTTAGTAGATTTATTTTTAAAGCCTTGCTGTAATTTCTGTATATACATGCATAAGAATTACAAAGTGCTTTTAGAAATAGAATGCAGAACAAAAGTTCTGCATTCTATACGACTTTATTGATTACAGATTATCTTACAAGAGCTCTGATCTGATCCTTGATCTCTTCTACCTTCGGGAACATGTAGAGGTCGCAAGCCTTACCGAATGCGATAGGCTGCTCTTTACCGCCCAGACGAACGATAGGCTTAACAAGGTCATTTAAGCAGTTCTCTGCGATAAGTGCGGATATCTGCATGCCGAAACCGCCGATCTTCGGTGCTTCATGAACTATGAGGCATCTGCCGGTCTTCTTTACGGATGCGAACATCTTAGCGGTGTCGAGAGGACGAAGAACGATAGGATCGATGATCTCAACGGAGATGCCCTCTTCCTCAAGCTCGGTAGCAGCCTGGATGGAGTTGATAAGAGCGCGCTGATAAGCAACGATGGTAACGTCCTTACCTTCCTTAACTACTCTCGAAGCGTTCAGCAGGCTTCCCGGAACGGGGAGATTGTCCGGAACTTCTTCAGCAAGACCGAATATAGCTCTCTGGAATATGAATACAACCGGGTCGTCGTCGCGGATGGACGCCTGCAGGTACTTCTTCATATCGCCGGGGAACGTAGGAGCAACGATCTTTATGCCGGGCATGTTGGACATCCAAGCCTCAACGCTCTGGGAGTGCTGAGAACCGGAAGCGCCGCCGCCCTGGGGCAGTAAGTATACTATCGGGCAGGAGTTAACGCCGCCGGAATTGTATCTCTGCTTAGCTGCCATGTTCATTATGTTCTCAAGACCTATCGTTACGAAGTCTGCGAACATGAACTCAACTATCGGTCTGTAGCCTGCAAGCGTGGTGCCGCAAGCGAATGCGCAGAATGCGGGCTCTGCGATAGGCATGTCGAGCATTCTGTTAGCGCCGAACTTAGCCTGAAGGCCGGTGAAGTAACCCCAAGCGCCGCCCTTTTTGCCAACGGCCTCGCCGATTACGATAACTTTATCATCATGTGCGAATTCTTCAAAGCAAGCTAAATTAATAGCTTTCATGTTAGATACTTTAGCCATTAATATGCACCTCCGTATACTTTATTGGGATCGCAGATTTCAGCCACAGTCGGAGCGGGCTTGTTCATGCCGTCTTCGTATGCCTTTAAGATGATGGCATCCTGCTCGTCATGAACTCTCTGCAGGTCTTCCTGCTTAACAAGACCCATAGCAAGAAGCTTCTTATGATAGTTGAGAACGGGGTCGATCTCGTCGAGATGCTTTAAGAACGAAGTATCTCTGTAAACTTCCTGATTGTCGCCTAAGAAGTGGCCGCCCCATCTCGTTACCTTGAACTCAACGAGGTTCGGCTCGCCGCCCATAGCCAGCTTGTTAGCCTCTACCATTGCCTCGAAAACAGCGATCGGGTCATTACCGTCAACGGTGATACCTCTCATGCCGCTGCCCTGTGCACGCAGCGAAAGATCCTGTACGGGAGCTTCCTTTTCAACCGGGTTAGCCATTGCCCAGCCGTTGTTAACAACTATAAATACCATCGGAACCTTGAAGAGAGCCGCGATGTTCATTGCCTCCCAGGCGTCGCCGCGCGAGGAAGCACCGTCACCGTAAATACCCCAAACAACTTCGTTGGTCTTGCCCTGGTCCTTTAAAGCCCAAGCGTAGCCTGCATTCTGACCCCAAACCGGACCGAGAACGCCCTGTGCGGGAAGGAAGCCCTTCTCTACGCAGGTCATGTGATACTCGCCCGAAGTACCGCCGTTTATACCGGAAGTCTTGCAGAGCATCTCGTCAGCGTAGGGCTGAAGGCCGATGAGCTTCGACATAAGAGCCTGGTCACGCGTATGCGGATTGGTGTTTATCTTGATGCCGTTCTTTCTTGCATCCATAAGCGTCATGATAAGGCCGGCCTGTAAGCCTTCCTGACCCTTCGGCAGGTGGATAGCACCGAGGATTTTACCGGTTTTGATGAAGTACTCGAGTCTCTCGCCCATGCATCTTGCATAGTTGATGTACTCATAGATCTCAAGCAGCTGTTCGTTTGACAGATTCATAAAAGAATGCACCTCCAATAATTTTTTTCACCGGCTGCTCGCCGTTTTTATTAATGCGGCCGAAGAAACGGTCGGCAGTTAATACAAAGTTATTCAATCTCAGCCAAAAGATCGCCGTTTGCCGCGGTCTCGCCAACCTGCTTATAAATCTTGGTGAGCGTACCGGATACGGGAGCTTCTATCTCCTGGGTAAGCTTTTCGGAAGAAAGCTCATATAAGGGCTCTCCTTCCTTTACCGTGTCTCCCACGTTCTTGAACCACTTCTCGATTGTAACATCAAGATTGGTCTGGCCCAAGGTGGGAACGATTACCTGCGTCATCGCAAAACAACCTCCTTCTTTTTATTATATAAATAGTGTACAACCATTATCATATTTTTTCAAGTATTATGTTGCTTTTTTTACTAAAAAAATTGGTTACTCCGGTAGTAGCACCTCAACTAACCCCGTCAAAGATGAAAGATTGCATGATTTTTAGTGCATACGCGGCTTTTTTGTGTTATCATGTATTATGAATGATATATCTACTATGTGATAAAAGGAAGAACAGACGATGAACAAGACCGGATTTTCCCGTGCAGATATTCTGATACCGAGGCAGGACCTTCTCGACAAGTGGTGCGTCGTGGCGTGCGATCAGTACACCTCCGAGCCCGCGTATTGGGAAGAGGTCGCAAAAAACGTCGGGGACGCGCCGAGCGCCTTCCATATAACCTTCCCCGAAATATATTTAAAGGATGACGACGCCGACGAACGCATCGCTTCGATAAACCGCACGATGAAGAAGTATCTTAAAAAGAACATCTTCACCGAATATAAAAACAGCTTTGTCTATACGGAGCGCACGCTCGACTCCGGCGCCGTGCGCGCGGGACTCATGGGCGCAATAGACCTTGAGGAGTACGACTTTTCAAAGGGCTCCGAAACTCTGGTACGCGCGACCGAGGGCACCGTTGTGGAGCGCATACCGCCGCGCGTTAAGATAAGAAGGAACGCGCCGATAGAGTCGCCGCACATCATGGTGCTCATCGACGACTCCGAGGGAAGCGTCATAGAGCCGCTTGCGGATAAAAAAGACAAGCTTAAAAAGGTATACTCCGCCGATTTAATGCTAAGAGGCGGAAAGGTCGAGGGCTGGCTCGTTGACGATAAGGAGGCTTCACGCATTGAGGCGGCGCTTTTGGCGCTTGCCGGCCGCGAGGCCTTTGAAAGAAAATACGACGTAAAAGACAAGGGCGTGCTGCTCTTTGCGATGGGCGACGGCAATCATTCGCTTGCCACGGCAAAGCAGTGCTACGAAAACTTAAAAGAAGAAATAGGCGCCGAGGCCGCTTCCCGCCATCCCGCGAGATTTGCGCTCGTCGAGGTGGTGAACCTTCATTCGAAGGCACTTAATTTCGAGCCGATACACCGCGTGCTTTTCGGCGTTGATACAGGCGAGTTCGTGCGTATGATGACCGAGGCGCTCGGTCTTGAGGACGGCGAGGGCGAGCAGAGCTTTACATATATAATAAATGAAAAGCCGCGCACCGTAAGGATAACGAAGCCCACGTCAAAGCTGTGCGTAGGCTCGCTTCAGAATTTTTTGGACGCATACACGGCCTCCCGCGGCGGAGAAGTTGATTACATCCACGGCAAAACGGTCGTTCGCCTGCACGCGAAGAAGCCGGAAAACGTGGGCTTCATTCTGCCCGAGGTACATAAACGCGACCTCTTCCCCACGGTCATATCCGACGGCGCGCTGCCGCGAAAGACCTTCTCCATGGGCGAGGCGTGGGACAAGCGGTATTATCTCGAATGCCGCAAAATAAAGTGATTTCGCTATTCTTTCTATTTTAAAAAGGGGTCTTCTATCAATGGCAAATTATCTTCCGCTTCAGAACGGCAGCGATATACGCGGCGTAAGCGTATCTACCGAGAGCGGCGAGGCGAATTTCACGCCCGAGGCCGCGTTCAGGCTTGCGCGCTCGTTCGCGGCGTTCCTATCAAAGCGCACGGGCAAGGATCCCGCAAAAATATCGGTATACGTCGGACACGATTCGAGAATTACGGCAATTCCCCTGTCGAGGGCGGCGCTTTCGGGCGTCATTTCAACGGGCGCGAACGCCTTTTACACCGGCCTTTCGTCTACCCCGTCGATGTTCATGTCCACGGTCTTCGAGGAATTCCGCGCCGACGGCGCGATAATGATAACGGCCAGCCACCTGCCGTACAACAGAAACGGCATGAAATTCTTCGACGCGCGCGGCGGCCTTGAAAAAAGCGATATAAAGGAGCTTATCATACAGGCCGGAGACGATGAGTCGCCGTACGCGCCGAACGACGGCTTTACGCCCACCTTTATGCCGCTTATGGACCGCTACTGCCGCTTCCTTCGCGACAAAATCAAAGAGGGCGTCGGCGCGCTCGATTACGAGCATCCGCTTTCGGGCCTTAAAATAATCGTGGACGCCGGAAACGGCGCGGGCGGATTTTTCGTAAAGAAGGTCTTAAATCCCCTGGGCGCCGATACGAGCGGCAGCCTCTACCTTGAGCCCGACGGAATGTTCCCGAACCATGAGCCGAATCCCGAGAACGCGGCGGCCATGGACAGCCTCTGCCGCGCGGTAAAGGACAGCGGCGCCGATATGGGGCTTATCTTCGATACCGACGTTGACCGCGCCGCCGCGGTCGACAAAAACGGCCGCCCGATAAACCGCAACGCCATCGTCGCGCTCGCAGCCGCCATCGTTTCAACGTACTGCCCCGGCAGCATAGTCGTCACCGACTCCGTAACGTCGGACAAGCTGACCGAATTTTTGGAAAACGACCTTAAAATGACGCACAAGCGCTTCAAGCGCGGATATAAGAACGTGATAAACGAGGCCATACGCTTAAACCGCGCGGGCTTAAAGTGCGAGCTTGCTATTGAGACGTCGGGTCACTGCGCGCTTGGCGAGAATTACTTCCTCGACGACGGCGCATATCTCACGGTAAAGATAATAATAGAGGCGTCGCGCCTTTTAAAGAAGGGCAAAACGATAGATTCGCTCATATCGGGCCTCAAGGAAGCGAAGGAAGCGAAGGAATTCCGCTTAAAGATTGCGGGCGAGGATTTTTCGAATTACGGAAAGCTCGTGCTTCACGATTTCGAGGAATTCGCGCGCGAGAGCGGCTACGACGTGGCCGAGAACTCATACGAGGGCGTGCGCGTGTCGTTCTCCGATATTGCCGCGCAGGGCTGGCTGCTTCTTCGCATGTCGCTGCACGATCCGCTGCTGCCGCTCAATATTGAGAGCGACAATGAGGGCGGCGTGCGCGAGATCGCCCATCGCGTCATGGAATTTTTAAAGAAGTATCCCATGGTCGACGTATCGCCGCTCGCAAATTACTGACGGGGTGTTTTTTATGGTGCATATAGGCAACGACTGGGATACGGTACTCGCGGGCGAGTTCGACAAGGGCTATTACAAGAAGCTTCGTACCGCGCTCGCGGACGAATATAAGACGCAGACGGTATTTCCTCCGATGGGCGATATTTTCAACGCGTTAAAGCTCACGCCTTATGAGGACACGAACGTCGTGATACTCGGACAGGACCCGTATCACGGCGAAGGGCAGGCGCACGGGCTGTGCTTTTCCGTGCCCGACGGCGTAAAGCCGCCGCCGTCGCTTGTAAACATTTATAAGGAGATCGAGGCGGAAACAGGGCTTACGATGCCGCGCACGGGCTGTCTTACGGGCTGGGCGCGTCAGGGCGTGCTGCTGCTTAATACGACGCTTACGGTGCGCGCGCACGAGCCGGCCTCACATAAGAAGCTCGGCTGGGAGCATCTCACCGACCGCATAATCTGGACGCTTTCGGAGCGCGAGCGGCCGCTCGTGTTCATGCTCTGGGGCGCGCACGCGCGCGCGAAGCGCGAGTACATCCTGAACGACCGTCATCTCGTGCTCGAGGCGGCTCATCCGAGCCCGCTTTCGGCGCACAGCGGATTTTTCGGCTGCGGCCACTTCGTTAAGGCCAATGAATTCTTACGAGCCCACGGCGGCACGCCGATACAATGGAACGAAATATAAAAAGCCGCATAACGCGGCTTTTTTTGCGTTTAAAGCCGTGTCGGGCGCATCGTGCGCAAAAAGAGCCTTCCCCTTCGAGGGGAAGGTGGCGGCGAAGCCGTCGGATGAGGTGTAGCGCCGCTCGGCGCGTGCGTCCCCCATATTGGCTCCCTTGTGTAAAGGGAGCTGTCAGCTCTGCTGACTGAGGGATTGTCACAGCATTGCTCTATTTATACTCTAAGCTCAAAATAAGCCTTTCGCCAGGCATTTAACCTACTTTCCCCCATGCTTACGCCTTCCCATTCTGCTTCAACACAATTCTTTTTCAGAACTTCGTTCTAAAGACTTTTGTCGCCTCCCGCGGGGGTACTTTTGGAAACAAAAGTACCAAAATTTCCGGGGGGGGACCGCGGCACAGGCACGCGGGGATTGTGCAAAATGCAATCTTCCTGCAGCGCTTAGGCCGCCTTCCCCCCGTCTCCTTTTCTGCCACCCCAAAAAATCCGCGAGCGTATTTTTCGGGGACCCCGGTTTATGGCCTCGATATCATTCATCCACATAAGATAACGCAATCAAAATCAGGCGGGCGCACGATGCGCCCGACACGGCTTGACCGGTGGGGATGCTTTCTGCGCAAAAAAGCCTTCCCCTCGGGTAAACACTGATTTAATCTATATGTCGAATGTGGTAAAATAGAGTTGAGGTGAAAAGTATGAACAGACAGCTCAGCTTTACAGATATGGAATACGACAAACGGCGAAGGACAACGAAAA
>JAFWDJ010000005.1 GCA_017513095.1 Clostridia bacterium
ACATTACGGCGGCACCGCGGATGAGTGGAGCGCACTGCTTGAAAATGTGGGCCACTCCAACGACGCGCTCACCGGTGCGGATGTATACTGCTTTGACCCGACGAGCGTCCCCTGCGCGGTTACGAACGGCAATATCTACTTCAATATGAACACCGGCGAGATCGTCGGCGCGGACAATAGCATAACGGCGGCCGAGATACCCGCCGAGATAAACGGCACGACTGTTGCGTCGATAGGCGGCGACGTGTTCGGGGAATGCGAGTCTCTTGAGTCGATCTCGCTGCCGTCAAGCATTGAGAGCATTGCAGACGGAGCGTTCAAACCCTGCGAGTCACTTAAATCGATAACCGTTGATCCGGCGAATACGTCTTATGCGTCCGACGAGGACGGAATATTGTTCAATAAAAATATGACTGCGCTTGTCGTATATCCGAGAGCTAAGGATGATTCGTCATACACCGTGCCGGATACCGTTACGTCGATAGGCGCCTACGCGTTCGCGGGCAGCAATAATCTTGACTCGATCACGATCTCTGAGAACGTGGCGTCCATAGGCTATAAGGCGTTCGACGGATGCGGGCCTCTTGCGTCGATATCCGTTGATCCGGAGAATGCGGCGTACTCATCCGAGGACGGAGTATTGTTTGATAAGTTAAAGACCGAGCTTATCAGGTATCCGAATGGTAAGACCGATACGGCGTACACGGTACCGGATACCGTTACGGCGATAGAGGATAGTGCGTTCGAGGGATGCGGGGATATTGAGTCGGTGACCGTTCCCGAAGGCGTTCAGACGATAGGCAACAATGCCTTCGCTGGCTGCGGCGATCTTGTACAGATCTCGCTCCCCGCAAGCCTTACGTCGATAGGCGACGCGGCGTTCAACGGCTGCGAAAGTCTCACGACCGTCAACTACGGCGGCACCCGGACGCAGTGGGACACGCTGTTTGAAAATATAGGCACCGGCAACGACTGCCTGACAGATGCGACTATAATCTATACGAATCCGCCGCCGGAAACCTTGGGTGCCGTAAATCTTACCGCGACGGTCGAAGGCAATGCCATCGTGCTTACGTGGGACGCAGTCGACGGCGCGGACGTGTACAGGATTTATAAGCAGGCGAACGGCACGGCGTGGTCGGCAGTCGTTAAATCGACCGCAGAGCTTTCGTATACCGATACGGAGGTTACGGCGGGCGTGAAGTACTACTACACGGCGCGCGCGGCGAAGTCGGGCGAAAACTTCGTAAAGAATCCCGATCAGACGACGGTAACCGCAGCGATGCCCGGCGAGCTTGAAGCGCTTGGCCCCGTAGAGTTTACGGCGACGGCAAGCGGAAAGACCGTCGTGCTCGAATGGACTGCCGTTACGGGCGCGGATTCGTACCGCATCTACCGCGAGGCGTCCGGCAGCGTCTGGGAAGTGATCGTAAAGAGTACGGACGGGACCTCGTACATCGACGACACCGTTTCGATGGGCGTGAAGTATTACTACACGATGCGCGCGGGCAGGTATAATAAGTTCATCAGGAATGAAAATCAGATGAAGACGAGCGTGACCGTTCCCGTAGACCTTCCGTCGGTGCCGATAAAAACGATTGCATGGAGCGAAAGCGGCGCAGTGCTTACGTGGGATAAGGCCGACGACGCTGAGAGTTACCGCGTATACCGTAAACCCGACAACGGCACCATCATATGGGATATCGTCGAATCCAACATAACCGGGACGACGTACACCGATACAAGTTCACTTGCAAGCGGCACGAAATACTACTACAAAGTCCGCGCCGGAGCTGCAGGCAAGTACCCGAAGGTTACGGGCGAGACCGCGAAGAGCATCCGGATACCGTAAAAACACAATAACGGCTGTCTGCCGCAAATGCGGCGGACAGCCGTTTTAATATTGCCCGTATCAGGAGTACTTGCCCTCCGGCAGCGCCGATTTATCGGCGTCGGGCAGGGCGCCCGCGCCTTCGCCTCCGGGAAGCTTCTTTTTGTATTTATCGTTGTGAACGAATATTATACACAGAACGAGGCCCGCAATCATAAGGATCATCGAGCTTGAGAACGCCACGTGAAAGCCGTGCATCTGCGCGTCTATAGGGCCCTGTGCCATCGCGTTATGAGTTGAGATAGAGTAGACCGTTACGAAAATGGCCGTACCGAGCGAGCCCGCCACCTGCCGCAAAGTATTGTTTATCGCGGTGGCGTGGGCAAGCACGGCGTTGTCGAGCGAGTTCATGCCCCACGTTGTAAGCGGCATAAGTATGAACGCTATGCCCACGGCGCGAAGCGAGAACATCGTGCAGATCATCGCGACGTGCGACTCCGGCGTGCAGAATATAAAGAATATCGTGCCGACTATCATGCACGCAAAGCCCGCAATGCCAAGCCCGCGCGGCCCCTTTTTGTCGAGGATCATGCCGCTTACGGGATTCATGGCGGCCATGACCACGGCGGCCGGTACCTGAATGAGCCCCGACTGCGTGGCGGTGTAGCCGGATACGTTCTGAAGGAATATCGGTATGAGCACGCCCGCGAACAAAAGCGCGGCAAAAACTATCATCGAAAGTATCGTGCCTATTAGAAACGGCACGCTTTTAAGCGTCGACACGTCGAGAAACGGCTCCGAAAGCTTTTTCTGCCGGCGGAACATTACGACGACACACACAATGCCGACCACCGTGCAAACGAGCACTATCGGATTCGTCCAGCCTAAGTTCGATACCGAGCCGAAGGCGTAGAGTATCGAAAAGAAGCCCACGGTCGATAAAAGCAGCGATAATTTATCGAGCGTCGCTTTCCTTGGAGTCGTCTGATTCTCAAGAAAGAACAGCGCAAGCACAATATCTATCACGGCAATGGGGATTATTGCGGCGAAAATCGAACGCCAGCCCCACATATCTGTCATCCAGCCCGAAAGCGCAGGCCCGACGATGGGCGCAGCCCCCACTATGAGGCCTATTGTACCCATTGCGCCGCCGCGGCGCTCCTTCGGGAACATCCAGAGAATCATCGTTGTTACGAGCGGTATGAGTATGCCCGAGCCCACCGACTGCACCACGCGCCCCGCAATTAACACCCAGAAGGCGGGCGATATTGCGGCAAGCGCCGTGCCCGCGGCGAAGCATACCATTGAGATGCAGAAGAGAAGCTTTGTCGAAAAGCACGTTATAAGATAGGCCGTAACGGGCACCATTATGCCCATCACGAGAAGATACACCGTGGTAAGCCACTGAGCGTCGGCGGCGGTTATGCCGAACGTCGAAATAATGCTGGGAAGCGCCGGCGTCACGATGGTGGAGCTGAGCGACGACATGAACGTGCCGATTATTACCACGACGAGCGATATGAACATTTTTCTCGACAGTTTAAAATCCTGCGCCATGCGACACCCCCGAAAGCATAAAAGCATTTTTACTGAATTTTCAATATAACATTAAGTACGGAATTTGTCAATAATTATAAAATTAAAACGCGCTCTTTCGGAGCGCGTTTTTTGATGCAAAGGTCTATTTGATGATAAGCCCCAATATGCCGGTGGACTGAAGGAACAGAAGAAACATCATTATCGGAGCGACGTATTTTATCATTACGCGGTAGAGCGCCTTTCGCGTGAACCTGTGGCCGCTTGATTCCACCTCGTCTATTACCCATTTCGGCCCGATTACCCAGCCGATGAGTATGCACGACAGAAGCGAGACGAACGGCATCATAAAGCTGTTGCTTATATAGTCCATTATGTCGAGAAGCTGTCCCGTCGAGCCGTTCGGGAGCTTTACCTCAAAGTAGAATATACTGTATCCCAGCACGACAACGGCGGACGCCGCCATGTATATAATCATAAGCACGAGAGTCGTCTTTTTTCGCGTGGACTTGAAAAGCTCCATGCAGTCCGCGACGATCGGCTCGAGCACCGAGATGCACGAGGTCAGCGCGGCGAAAGCCGCCATGATGAAGAATACGCCGCCGAGCACGGGTCCCGCGGGCCCCATCGAGGCGAACACCTTGGGAAGCGAGACGAACATAAGCGACGGACCCACGCTCATGCCCTCGACGCCCGAGAAAACGTATACCGCGGGGACGAGCATCGCGCCCGCAAGCAGCGCAACGCCCGTGTCGACGATCTCTATCTGGTTTATCGACTTGTTTAAGTTTACGTCGGGCTTAACGTACGAGCCGTACGTTATCATAATGCCCATCGAGACGCTTAAAGAGAAGAAAAGCTGGCTCATCGCGTCAAGCAGCACCTGCATGAATTTGCCGGGCGTAAGCCCCTCGAAGTTTGGGGTAAAGTATACCAACAGTCCGCCGAGACCCGTTCTTGTAACTCCCGAGTCGTCGGTATGGCTTATCGTGAACACGAAAACCGTTATGCCCACTATCATAACGAGCAGAACGGGCATTATTATCTTCGACACCTTTTCTATGCCGCCCTCGACGCCCTTGTAGACGATAAGCGCCGTTAACGCCATGAAAATAAGCGCGAAGAAAACGGGCGAGACGGGCGACGTTATAAACGAGACGAAGAAGCCGTCGGCCGCCGCGGCCTCGGCCATGCCCGTAACGTAAACGGTGAAATACTTCGTAATCCAGCCGCCGATAACGGCGTAGTAAGTCATTATCAAGGCAGGCACAAGAAAGGTGAGTATACCCAGGAACTTCCACTTCGGATTTATGGCGGCGTATGCATGAATGGCGCTTTTCTTCGTTTTTCGGCCTATCGCTATATCGGAGGTTAAAAGCGTGAAGCCGAACGTGAGCACCAAAACGAGATATACGATTATGAAAAGTCCGCCGCCGTCCTTTGCGGCAAGGTAGGGGAAACGCCACAGGTTTCCCACGCCCACGGCGCTGCCCGCGGCCGCAAGGACGAAGCCGAGCTGCCCCGAAAAGCCGCCCGAGCCCTTTGTTTTTTTAGGTTTTTCCATTTTAAGTTCACCCGCAAAAAATATTTACCCGAATAAACCGCGTTTTTCGGGCAGGCAATAATTATTATACTTTATAAGCGCGAATAGTCAAGAGTTAAGAGGAAGCGAAAGCCGCGCCGCAAGCCACGGGCGCTCTAAGACGCCCGAAAACAAAAAACGGCGGAGAGTGAAAGCTCACTCTCCGCCGCGCCTTATTCACTTTGCTTCGCACGTTGAAACGGCGCTGCCGTTTACCGATAAGGTGTAAGTGCCGCCCGACAGATCCTCGGATGCAAATACGACGTGGTTCGCGCGCTTTACCGCGTCGAAGGTGAATACCGTATTGCCGTCCGCGTCGGATATCGAAACTTCGTCGCCCGAGCCCACCTCCGACGAGAGCGTGAATATTACGCTTTTAACGCTGCTGTCGCTTCCCGGACCCTGCGCCATGCGCGAATTGCCCACGGCCAGAAGCGTGCCGCCCGTCATCGTAAGGCTCGAGTTTACGTCGCCGTAATCTATCGCGCCGTTAGAGCCGTCCTCGCTTGCGTATACGAGCGTCGTGCCGCCGAGGACGTAAATATTGCCGTTCGAGTCAATGCCGTCGCCGCCCGATTTTATCGTGATATTGCCGCCGTAAATATATACGGCGTATCCGGCGCCGCCCGACTCCGCCGCGCCCGCGCCGTTGGGGCTCTCGCCGCCGAAGCCCTCGGGCGGCTGACCGCCCGCGCCGTCGGGCATTTCGCCGCTAAATCCTTCGGGCGGCTCGCCGGGGAATCCCTCGGACATTTCGCCAGTGAATCCTTCGGGGGGCTCGCCGAGGGAGCCTTCGGGCCTCTCGCCGCTAAATCCCTCGGACGGCTCACCGGGGAAGCCTTCGGGTCTCTCGCCGCTAAATCCCTCGGGGGGC
Organism: Clostridia bacterium; assembly: GCA_017513095.1. Classification (GTDB taxonomy): domain Bacteria; phylum Bacillota; class Clostridia; order Oscillospirales; family RGIG577; genus RGIG577. The sequence goes on from JAFWDJ010000005.1 coordinate 5,824, forward strand.
TCACCGGGGAAGCCCTCGGGTCTCTCGCCGTCAAATCCCTCGGGCGGCTCACCGGGGAAGCCTTCGGACATTTCGCCAGTGAATCCTTCGGGGGGCTCACCGGGGGAGCCTTCGGGCATACCGCCGTCGGCATCGCCGCGGCCGGGACGCGCGCCCTGCTCGAAGCTTACGCTGTCCGCCGTAAGCATTTCGGCGTCCGTGCCTCCGCTGCCTGCGCTCCGGGCACTTGTACCGCCCGCGGCGTTTATGCCGTCGTCAGAGGCGGTTATGTCGATATTGCCCGAGTATACGCATACCGTTTCGCCCTCGAAGCCCTCGAGGCTGCTTTTAACGGTGATGCAAAGGTCGTCGTCGCTGCCGCCCTCGGTCCCAATCGTAAGAGCACTGTCGGCGTGGAACGCGTCGTCGGCCGCCGTTACCGTAAATTCGCCGCGGGTAACGAAAACGTCCGTGTCGCCGTGAACGGCGTCGGCGCCCGCGTCTATATCGAACGTGCCGCCGTTTATCGTAAGCGTGCCCGATACGGATATAGCGGAACCGCCGCTCGTAATATTAAAGCTGCCCGAGCCTATCGTAAGCGTGCCCTCGGCGCAGATGCCGTCGTCCGCGCTTATCACCGTAAGGCTTGCGTCCTCTATCGTAAGGTCGTCGTCCGTCTTTATGCCGTTTTTGTTGCTGCCGTTTACGGTAAGCGCGCCCGTGCCGTTTATCGTAAGGCTGCCGTCGGCGTTTACGGCCGCTTTCGGCTTGCTCTCGTCGCGGTCAGTGTCGGAGAGCATGTTTTCTGTGCCCTCTGCAAGCGTTATCGTCACGTTGGTCGTGCCGCCGCCGGCATTTATCGGCGCGCCCTCGCTGTATGTGAGCGTAAGCCCGTTTAAAATAAGCGTAACGTCGCCCGCGTCCTTTGATACGATAATGCATCCGTCGGAGCATTCTCCCGTGAAGGCGTATGTGCCGGGGGAGCTTATGATGACGCCCGTGCCTTTTATACTGTCATCGCCGCCCGCGTCGGCGGTAACGCCCGAGTCCGTGAACGTATATGTCACGTCGGCCGTGACGTCGGGGTTTACGTAATTCGAAGTGCCCGAGCCGGAGCCGCCTGAGCAGCCCGCGAGCATTGAAAGCATGAATGCTGCCGCGAGTATCAGCGCGGCGATTTTTGCCGTGGTCTTATTTTTCATTGCCTGTGCCTCCTTTTTTGGATTGTGAGTATATGATAAACGCCGATAATGGTAATTTTGTGAAGAAAGCGTGAAAAAGCTGCGAGTATTTTGAAAATAATTCGCGCAGAATCATATTGATTTTTTGACATACGGGGCCGTAATTCGACGCGTAATTTGTAAATTGTGACAACGATTGCACAACATAATGTTTCTTCTTGAATTTTTTTTGATTACGTGGTACAATACATTGATTATAATAAACTGGTATATTTATATGCTTTTAAGAGGACGCCGCGCGGGGCGAAAAAGCCCCGTGCAAAGGCGGGCGGCCTCTTCGGAGGAATATATGGAAAAAATAGATGTTCTGGGCGTCAAATTCGATAACGTTACGATGGACGAGGCGATAATGGAGGTCTTGCGGCTCCTTAAAAACAACGAGACCGACATGGTCGTCACGCCCAATCCCGAGATAGTGCAGCTTTGCTATGAAAACCCCGAGGTAATGGGGGTAATGAACCGCGCTTCGCTTACCGTGGCCGACGGCATAGGCGTAATTTACGCGGCCAAAATGCTTGGCACGCCCTTAAAGGGGCGCGTACCGGGCTTTGATTTGGCGTCCAATCTTTTAAGATATATCGAAACGGGCGAATACCGTCTCTTTCTTCTCGGTGCGGCTCCCGGCATAGCCGAAAGGGCTGCAGAGAATATAAAGGCGAAGTATCCGCGCATAGACATATGCGGAACGAACGACGGATACTTTTCCGACGAGGAGCGCATCGTAAACAAGATAAACGAATCGGGCGCGGACATCTGCTTCGTATGCCTCGGCGCTCCCAAGCAGGAGATTTTCATGGACCGCCATATAAACGATACGTGCGCCAAAGTGATGATAGGCCTTGGCGGAAGCCTTGACGTGTTCGCGGGCAACGTAAAGCGCGCGCCCGCGTGGATGTCGCGCATGGGCCTTGAATGGCTCTACCGACTTGTGACGAATCCCAAGAGAATGCGCCGCATGATGAAGATACCCGTATTTTTGCGAAACGTATCAAAGTCGAAAAAGACAAAGAGCTAAAAAGAGCTATGAAAGCGAGGTCGTGAAAAATGGAGCATAAGGTAACTTTGCTTGCGTATACGCCCGAGCCGCAGAGGATTATTGCGGGGGCGGCCAGGCTGTGCTATTCAAAGAGCGGCGGCGAGGAGCTCATTGAACGCATCGACGACGAGAGCGCGGCCGAATTTATAGATATGCTGTCCGATCTGGGGCATCAAAGCCCCATAGAGCACGCCTCGTTTACTTTTCTTATCGAGGGCGTGTCGCGCAGTCTGCTTGCGCAGATAACGCGCCACCGTATCGCGTCGTTTTCCGTAAGGTCGCAGCGCTACGTTAAAGAGGGACAGTTCGAATACGTAGTGCCGCCCGAAATTGCCTCCGAGCCGGAGGCTCTCACGATATTTACAAAGTCGATGGAGGACGCGCAGAAAAGCTACAACGCGCTTTCGGATATCCTTGAAAAAAAGCATTTCGAGACGTTCATCGCGCAGGGTAAGCCCGAGCGCGAGGCGCGCCGCGCCGCGTCGAAAAAGGCCATCGAGGACGCGCGCTTCGTTCTTCCGAATTCGTGCGAGACGAAGATGATTGTAACGATGAACGCGCGCAGCCTTCACAACTTCTTCAGGCTTCGCTGCTGCAGCCGCGCACAGTGGGAGATACGCGCCGTGGCCGTGGACATGCTTAAAGAGGTAAAGCGCGTGACACCGACGCTTTTTAAGAACGCCGGCCCCGGATGCGTCTCGGGCGCGTGCAGCGAGGGCAAAATGACGTGCGGACGCGCCGCAGAGATGCGGGCGTTTTACAGAGGGCTTTAATATGGGAAGGCTTATTGTTATAGACGGGCTTGACGCCTCCGGAAAGGAGACGCAGTGCGCGCTTTTAGAGGAAGCTTTGAAAAAAGCGGGCGAAAACGTAAAAAAGATAAGCTTCCCGAATTACGCAGACCCCTCGAGCGCGCTCGTGAAAATGTATCTTCGCGGCGAGTTCGGAAGCGACCCCGCGGATGTGAACGCTTTCATGGCGTCCTCATTTTACGCCGTGGACAGATGCGCGTCATATCTTAAATACTGGAAGGATTTTTATAATTCGGGAGGCGTTGTAATAGCCGACCGATATACCACGTCAAACGCGATACATCAGGGCGCGAAGCTTGAAAAAAGCAGGCGCGAGGCTTATTTCGACTGGCTTTACGAGTACGAGTTCGAGTATCTTTCGCTCCCGCGCCCCGATCTTGTAATATTTCTCGACGTTCTGCCGGAGGTCTCGCAGAGGCTCATGGAGGGGCGAAAGAATAAAATCGACAACTCCGAGAGCCGCGACATACACGAGGCCTCGAAAAAATATCTCCTCGACTGCTACGAGACGGCGCTTCACGCGGCCGACTATCTCGGCTGGATACGGGTCAACTGCGTCGAAGGGGATAAGCTTAGAAAAATAGAAGATATTTCACAGGAGGTGGTTTCACTTGCAGCAGGCAACGAAAAGCAAGGCAATGCTTGACTTTAAAGGAGTCGAGCTTTCCGACAGAGAGACGCTTTTAACTTATCTTACGCCACAAAAATACCGCATATGCGATTTTTCGTTTATAAATATGTTCGCATGGCGCGCCGCTTACGGCACCTCGTTTGCGATAGAGGACGAGACCCTCTATATCCGCGTGGGCGAAACGCCCGAAAAATACGTATTTCTTCCCCCGCTGGGCGGCGACATAAAGCAGGCGATAGGGCGCCTTGTCGATTATACGAAGGAGCAGGGCATTAAACTTACGCTCGTATCGGTGCCGAAGGAGCTTAAAGAGACGCTTTCGGCCGTCATGGAAGGCGCATTTGAGTTCACCGAGAACCGCGACGGATACGATTATCTTTACGAGCGCGATAAGCTTGCATCGTACAGCGGAAAGAAGCTTCACGGAAAGAAAAATCACGTAAACAAATTCCGCGCGACGTATAACTGGCGCGTGGAGGAGATAACGCGGGACAATATCGAGGATTGCGTTACAATACAGACACAGTGGTGCGCCGAGAATGAGTGCGAGGGCGCTGACGGCAGTTTGGGCGACGAGACGTGCGCCGTAAGAACGGTGCTTTCCGCGTATTTCGATCTGCCTGCGCGCGGACTCGTGCTCTATGTCGACGACGAGCCTGCCGCGTTCTCAATAGGCTCCGCAATAACCGACGACACGTTCGACGTGCACATAGAAAAGGCGCTTGTAAAGTACGACGGCGTTTATTCGATGATATGCATGCAGATGGCCGAAATCTGCGCCGAGGGCTTTACTTATATAAACCGCGAGGAGGACTTAGGCGACGAGGGCCTAAGAAAATCGAAGCTTTCGTACCGTCCCGCGGAGATCCTTTCAAAGGATATCGCGGTGTACAAGCTATGATCCGCCTGTGGAAGCCCTCCGACGAGGACGCTCTGAAGTCGCTGTGGCGCGATACGTTCGGCGACCCCGACGTCTACATAAACGACGTTATATTTAAATATAAGACGTCGCCCGAAAGCGTGATGATTTCCGAGAAGGACGGCGAGCTTCTGTCGGCTGTCCATATGCCCGAAACGACGCTTTCGTTTTGGGGAGAAGCTCTTAAAACGGCCTACGTCATGGGAGTTGCGACGGCGAAGCGCCACCGCGGGCACGCATATATGCGCCCGCTCATGGGGGCTGCGCTGGGGGAGATGTACGGCCGCGGCACGACGTTCTGCACGCTTATCCCGGCGGAGGACTGGCTTTACGACTATTATTCGGGCTTCGGCTTTTTCGAGGCGTTTTATCTAAAGAAAAGCGAATTAAGCATAGCCCCGGCCTCTGCGCCCTCCGACAAGGTGTCCGACTGCACGGACGACGGCGCGCTTTATCGGTTTTACCGCGATTATTATAAGGACGAGCCGTTTTTTTTAAATAAGAGCCGGCGCGATTTTGACGCCGTGCTCACGGACCACCGCCTCGGCGGGGGTCGGGTGCTCGCGTATAAGGCGGGCGGCGAAATCGAGGGCATATGCTTTTTAATCGACGCGGACGGCTGCCTTGTAAAGGAGCTTTGCGCGAACGACGAAAACGTTCGCCGCGCGCTTCTTTCGGCGGCGGCAGGACTTTGCGGCACGGACCGCGTGTGGCTCATATCGCGTCCCGGGGGCTCAAAAGAGGGCGTATACCGAAGGGGAATGATACGCGCGGTAAACGCGCTTTGCACGCTTTCCGTGTACGCGGCGGCGCACAGGGACGAAACGTTCGCCGTTTCGCTTCGCGACGGCGACATCCCCGAAAACTCGGGCGTATACGAAGTAAAGGACGGCGCGGCGCGAAAGCTTTCAGACGAGCTGGACGAAAACGCGCTTTCTCCCGCGGAGTTTATGCGCCTTATGTTAAAGGGCGAAACGTGTTATATGAATTTGATGCTTGACTGATTTTTAATATGGACAAGAAATCTTTGCGTACAAGAATGAAAAAACGCCGTGCCGAGATACGCGGCATGGACAATATATCGAGGGCGATAAAACGGCGCGTGCTTGCGCTGTCCGAGATGCAGGGCGCGAATACCGTCTTCTGCTACGTATCCTTCGGAACGGAGACGGCGACGCACGAGCTCATACGTTCGCTTATCCATGAGGGCAAGAGCGTGTGCGTGCCGAAGACGCATCAGAGCGGGCTTATGGACGCCGTTCTGATAGACGGACTTTCAGAGCTTAAGCCGGGCGATTTTACGGCGCTCGAGCCCGAGGACGGAAAAATTGTCGAAAAAACAGATATTGATATTGTAATAATCCCCGCGCTTTGCTATGATAAACTTGGGTATCGTTTGGGATACGGCAAAGGCTTTTACGACAGATATCTTGAAGATTTTAACGGATTAAAGGTGGGGCTGTGCCCCGACGAATGCCTTGTGCCGGACGCGTACCACGACGCCCACGACGTAAAGGCAGATATAATCGTGACACAAAGCGAGGTAATATATCCGGCGGAAAAACACGAACGGACATTGTAAAACGCCCGTTCGTGCATATGTGCCAAAGCTTTCAGCAGCGTTCGTTTTCGCCGCCCATAAGCGCGAAAACTATGATGAGTACGGCTATGATGAGCCATACGTTCTCGCCGCCTAAAAAGCCCATGCAGCCGCCGCCGCACGAGTTGCCGCAGTTATCCATTTTCTCACCTCGTTTTTGTAGGGTGGTATATCATATGCAGACCGCGCCCGCTTGGTGAGCGGGCGGTCTACGGAGGAAAGCAATGAGCGATCAGAATAAAGAATATCCGAGAGACGGCACGCCCAGGCGGCCGAGAAACGAATATTATCCCAAAGCTCAGACGGGCAGCGTTAAGCGCCCGAGAAATGAATATTATCCCGCGCCCACGGGCACGACGAATATAAGGCCGAGAAACGAAAGCGGAATGCCTCAAAGGCCGAAAACGGCCTCGTCTGCCGCGCCCGCGAAAAAGAGCGCGCAGAGCACGAAAAAGAAGGCTTCATGGACCGACGCGTTTAAGGGCGCGGGCTCAAAAAAGAGCCAAAAAGCCGAAACTAAAGCCGCGCGCACCGCGCAGAGCGCGCCCGCAAGGTCCTACGGCACGTCCGGCTACGCGGGACAAAAAAGCACCGTTTCGTCCGCTCCCGCAGGGGCGCAGAAGCAAAAAAAGCCCGCGCCCGCCCCGAAGCGCACAGCGAGCGCGGCGAGAACGACTCCGCGAAACGCCGCGTCGTCGAGCATAGACAGCTATCTTGACACCTACAACAAAACTTCCGACTGGCTTGACGAGAAAAAGGAAAGTCAGCGCCGAAAGAAAGAAGAAGCCAAAGCCCAAAAGGAGGCCAAAAAGGCGAGAAAGGCCGAAAGGGCGAAAAGAGAAGCATCGCGCGCTCCCTCAAAGGAAGGCACTAAAAAGGGCGCGGGCGCGGCCATAGGCAGTCTCGTTCACCGCGGCGGCGAAAAAAAGACTTCACGCGCTGCGGGCGCCGATACAAAAACGCGGCGCAAAACGGGCGCCCGCCTCGTTAAGGCGATAGTTTTGAGATCGCTCGTTTACCTTATAATAGCGGGCATAATATCGGCGTTCATCATAAGCGTTGCGAACGACGCGTTCGCGCTTACGAAGACTGACACCACGGAAGTGGAGGTAAACATACCCGACGGCGCATCGACGAAGTCGATAGCGAAGATACTTCACAAGAACAAGCTTATCAAATACGAGTTCGCGTACGTTCTGTACGCGAAGATGACGAAGGAAGACGGCACGGCGAAATTCGGCGACTTTATACTTTCGCACGACATGACGTACGACAATATAATGACGACCTTGAAGCGCGGTCCCTTCTCCGAGACGAACCCGAACGACGTTCGCATCCTCATACCCGAGGGCTACGAGTGCAGTCAGATAATTGACCTGCTCGTAAACAACGGACTCGGTTCGAGAGAAGTATTTGAAGACGTTATAAACAATCACGATTTCGGCTACAACTTCATAGACAGAATACCCGCGGACCGTCAGGGCTACCGCCTCGAGGGATACCTCTTCCCCGATACGTACATATTCTCAAAGACCGAGGGCGAGGTTTCGATAATAAGAAGAATGCTTCTTAACTTCGACCGAAAGATAACGGTAGACCTCTACGACAGGATGAACGAGATAGGCTATTCGCTTGACGATACGATAACGCTCGCCTCGATGATCGAGCGCGAGGCCGGCTCCGTTTCGGATATGCCGCTCATTTCGTCAGTATTCCACAACAGACTCAATTCCGACTACAGATACCTCGAATCCGACGCGACGCTGCAGTTCGTTTTGGGCGAGAGAAAGGACCTTGTGACGTACGAGGATACCGAGCTTGACAACCCGTACAACACGTATCAGTACGCGGGACTGCCGCCCGGTCCGATAGCGTCTCCCGGTCTTGCGGCGATAAAGGCGGCGCTCTATCCCGAGCAGACGGATTACTTCTACTTCGTTGCCCGCAGCGACGGCACGAGCATGTTCGCAACGACTTACGAGGAGCATCAGAGGAACGTTACCGTGGCAAGCCGGACGTGGGGAAATTAAGACATGAACATAACTTACGACTATATAGACGAGTATATCTCCTCGCTTTACAGCGGGGAGAATACCCTGATAAACGAAATAACCGAATTTGCGAGAGAGCGTCATATACCTGTGGTGTGTGACGCTGCCGCTTTACTGTTAAGATTTTTATGCGCCCGCGAGAGACCGCGGCGCATACTTGAGGTCGGCACGGCAGTGGGCTGCTCGGCGCTCATTATGTATTACGCCTCGGGCAGCGACCCGAAAATAGTGACGATAGAGCGAAACGAGGATATGGCGGACATCGCAAAGCGGAATATCGCGCGCGCGGGGCTTTCGGCGCGCATAGAAATAATAATCGCCGACGCGCACGAGGCGCTGTCAGCGCAGACCGGTGAGTTCGACTTTATATTCATGGACGCGGCGAAGGGACAGTATTTAAGCTTTCTTCCCGACGTTCTTAGGCTTTTGTCGCCGGACGGGCTTCTTGTCTGCGACAACGTGCTCATTCGCGGCATGGTGGCAAACGATGAGCTCGTGCCGCACCGCCATAAGACGATGACCGTGAATATGCGCGCGTTCATAGATGCGATAAAGAGCGATCCCGCGCTTGATTTCACGCTTTTGTCGGTAGGCGACGGGGTGCTTTTATGCCAGAAAAAGAAGGTGAAGCCATGAAAACAAAAAAACCGGAGCTTTTGGCTCCCGCGGGCAGCTTTGAAAAGCTCAAAGCGGCCATAAGATACGGCGCGGACGCCGTATACGTGGGCGGCACGGATTTCGGCCTTCGGGCCGCGTCGAAGAATTTTTCCGACACGGAATTAAAAGAAGCCATAGATTACTGTCACGAGCGCCAAAAAAAGCTCTACGTCACCGTAAATATCATAGCGAGAAACTACGACATAGACAGGCTTCCCGCCTATCTTTCGCTTTTAAATGAGATAAAGCCCGACGCGCTCATAATAGCCGATATCGGCGTTATGGAGCTTGCGAAAAAATTCGCGCCCGACGTGCCGATACACATAAGCACGCAGGCGAACGCGACGAATTATCTGTCGGTGTCGCGGTATCACGCTCTCGGCGCGTCGCGCGTAATACTCGCAAGGGAGCTTTCGCTTTCCGAGATAAAGACGATACGCGAAAAATGCCCGCCCGAGCTTGAGCTTGAGGCGTTCGTTCACGGCGCGATGTGCATTTCGTATTCGGGAAGGTGCCATCTGTCGAATTATATGGCCGCCCGCGACGGCAATCACGGCGAATGCGCCCAGCCGTGCAGGTGGAAGTATTTCCTTATGGAGGAGAAGCGCCCCGGCGAGTATTTTGAGGTGTTCGAGGACGAGGGCGGCGCGTTTATCCTGAATTCCAAGGATTTGAACATGATAGAGCATATACCCGAGCTTGTCGAAGCGGGCATATCGAGCTTTAAAATAGAGGGCAGAGTTAAGACCGAATATTACGTCGCGACGGTCACTAATGCATACCGTCAGGCGATAGACGCATACTGCGAAAACCCCGAAGGATACGTTTTCGATGAAAATCTGCTCGCGGAGGTCTGCAAGGTGAGCCACAGGGCGTATCACACGGGCTTCTTCTTCGGCCATCCGAAGGAGAGCGGCCAGGTGTACGAGTCAAGCTCGTATATACGCGAATATGAGGTCGCGGCCGTAGTTGAGGAGGACTCGCCCGGCGGCGCGCTCGTAAAATGCACTCAGCGCAACCGATTTATTAAAGGCGACCGCCTTGAGATACTGACGCCCGGACGAACGGGCGACGACTTCGTTGTCAGTGAGATGTACGACGGTGACGGCGCGGCGATAGAGAGCGCGCCCCATCCGACGATGGAGCTTCGCCTTCGCATTCCGTTCGGCGTGAAGGCGGGCGACATGTTAAGAAGACGGAAATGATTCGGACGCATAGACAAATGGGGGATTACCGTGGCTGACGTTATAGAGACCTTCGGCCGATACGTGCAAAAGCAGATACCGAAGCGCCCGAATTACGCGGGAGGACTTTTGCTTACGGCGTACAGGGCGTACGGATTTGCGCTTAAGACTTTCCCCGAAAAGAGACTTACCGACGCGAAACAATATCTGGCCGCCGAATGCATGGACTGCATCGTGCGGCCGCTTGCGCATCCCGGGGATCAGGTGCTCACGAGCATGTTCATGCCGTGCGAGGCTTTTTTTGCGGCTGGCCTTCTTCCGATGTGCGCGGAGCAGTATTCCACCTACGCGAACGGCGCGGGCGCGGAGCACGCCTTTATCGAGGCGGCAGAGAACGCCGGTATTGCCGAAACATTCTGCTCGTACCACAAAACGGTGACGGGCGCGGCGATAAGCGGCGTACTGCCAAAGCCCGCGGCGATAGTTAATACGTCGCTTGCGTGCGACGCGAATAATTTAACGTTCAGGAAAGCGGCCGAGCTTACGGGCGCGCCGCAGTTTTATATAGACGTGCCGTATATGCCGTGCGAGGACGCCGTTGACTACGTTGCGGATCAGCTGCGGGACATGACGCGCCGGCTTTACGACGTCACGGGTAGAAAAACTGACGAGGCGATGCTTCGTTCGCTCGTCCAAAACTCCCGAAAAACTATGGCCATAATGAGGGACATTATCGGCCTTAAACGCGACAGATACGTTCCGACGGACCTTACGAGCGAGCTTTACGAGGCGCTTTTATGGCACAACGCGATGGGACTGCCGAAGGCTTTAAAATATGCCGAAAAGCTTCGCGCCGATCTTTTAAAAAGCCGCGAAAAGCCGGGACGAAAGATACTCTGGATGCATACGAACCCGTTCTATCAGAAAACGGTGCAGGATATCTTCAACTGGAAGCGCGACCCGTGGATCGCGCTTACGGAGCTTTCGTATGACAATCTCGTCGAGATGGACGAAAAAGACCCGTATCGGGCGATGGCGGCGCGGGCGGTATATAATTACTATAACGGCCCCGTCTCACGCCGCGCCGAGCGCGCCGCGGAAGTGGCGTACGAAACGGGCGCCGACGGCGTGATACTCTTCTGCCACTGGGGCTGCAAGGAGACGTGCGGCGCGAGCACCGTCATAGAAAAGACTGTCTCGGACGCGGGGCTGCCCGTGCTCGTTTTAAACGGCGACGGCGTTGACCGACGAAACAGCTCCGACGGGCAGATGAAGACGAGGATAGGCGCGTTTCTTGAGATGCTGGAGGGACGCCGATGATATATACAACGTGCAAATACGTGCCCGAGGAACTTTTTTCGGGCTTCGGCGAGAAGGTGTGCCGCCTTGACCCGAACCCCGTTTCGTTCTCGTGCGCGGACGGATGCTCACATCCCAATCTCTGCGGCTTTGCAAAGGCCGTGATAGAAGAGGTGAAGGCGCAGGATATAAAGACGCTTATATTTACTGACTGCTGCGACGCCATGCGCCGCACCTTCGACGTGCTTCTTTGCGACGGTATACCGTTTCTTTATCTTCTGCCGCTGCCGCATAAGACGGGCACGGCGGAAACATCGTTTTTCGCCGCAGACCTAAAAAAACTCGCGGACGCGTATGCCGAATATTCAGGGAAGTCGTTTTCATGGGAGAGGGCATACGCGGCCTGCTTTGAAAACGTCGAAAAAGCGGACGGAAGCGATAAATACGTAAGCGTTCTCGGTGCGCACGGCGGAAAAATGCTCATAGACCGGGTAAGGGCGGCACTGCCGACGGTTTCGGTCCGCGACGAGACGTGCTCAAGCGACAGATTTTTCAAAAAATCGGCTTTCGGCGAAGCGCCGAAGGACGAGCGCGCCTTCTTTTTATGGTATGCGCGCCTTATACTTTCGGGCCTTACGCCGTGCATGAGAATGTACGACGTAAAGGAGCGCGGCGGCCTCTTTGACGAAGAGAGACAGAAAAGAAGAACGGGGATAATTTATCACACGATGAAATTCTGCGATTATTACGGATTTGAATATTCGGACATAAAGGGACGCGCGCGCGTTCCCGTGCTGAAAATCGAGACGGACACGACGCCGCAGTCGTCGGGACAGCTTAAAACGCGCATCGAGGCGTTCGGCGAGACGCTCGGCGTGAAAAAATACGCGGACGCGCCCGCGTCCGCTGAAATTGACGCTCTCTACGTCGCGGGCGTCGATTCGGGCTCCGCAAGCACCGACGCTGTCATCATGGACAAAGACCGTAAAATAGTCGGAAGCACGGTCATACCTACGGGTATGTCGGCCTCGAAAAGCGCGGCGGAGGCGTTATCTTTGGCGCTTTTTGCGGCGGGACTCGGACGAGAACGCCTCGCCGCGGTCGTTGCGACGGGATACGGCAGGGAAGCCGTTGATACGAACAGGCAGACGGTCACGGAGATTACGTGCCACGCTCTGGGCGCGCACTTTTTATTCCCGAACGCGCGTACCGTTATTGATATAGGCGGCCAGGATTCAAAAATCATACGCATCGACCGCGAGGGGAACGTACTCGGTTTTGTCATGAACGACAAGTGCGCCGCCGGAACGGGGCGCTTTCTTGAAATGCAGGCGCGCGCGCTCGGCCTTTCGATAGACGAGATGAGCCTTATGGGCCTTTCGTGGAAAAACGACGTGCGCATATCAAATATGTGCACCGTATTCGCGGAATCCGAGGTCGTAAGCCTCGTCGCGAAGGATACGCCTGTATCCGATATAATCCACGGCCTCAACGTATCCGTGGCGGAGAAGACGGCAAGTCTCGTCGCGCGCGGCGGGGGCGGGCCGGGATACGCGATGACGGGCGGAGTCGCAAAAAATTCCGGCGTCGTGAAATGCCTTTCGGAGAAGCTCGGCGCACCCGTAATGACCTCGCCCCGGTCGCAGCTTTGCGGCGCCGTCGGGGCCGCGCTCATCGCGCTTTCGTCTCTTGAAAAATCGAACGTTTAAAATCGTTGACATTGACACGGCCAAGCGTTATAATAAATGTTTGGAAAATGATAAAAATATAAGGAGTTTTTTTATGGAACACATGGGGCTTAACGAAATAAGAGAAAAGTTTCTTTCATTTTTCGAAAGCAAGGATCATTTAAGGCTCAAGAGCTTTCCGCTCGTGCCGATAAACGACAAATCGCTGCTTTTGATAAATTCGGGCATGGCGCCCTTAAAGCCGTATTTTACCGGCGAAAAAACGCCTCCCTCGAAGCGCGTAACGACTTGCCAGAAGTGCATACGCACGCCCGATATCGAGCGCGTGGGCAAAACGGCGCGCCACGGCACGTTTTTCGAGATGCTGGGCGACTTTTCGTTCGGCGACTACTTTAAAAACGAGATAATTCCGTGGGCGTGGGAGTTCTGCATAGACGTTATGAAGCTGCCCGAGGAAAAGCTCTATGTCACCGTATATGAGAACGACGACGAGGCGTTCGAGCTTTGGAACAAAAAGATTGGCCTCCCCGAGGACCGCATCGTGCGCCTCGGCAAGGACGACAACTTCTGGGAGATAGGCATGGGCCCGTGCGGACCGTGCTCCGAGATATATTTCGACCGCGGCGAGGAGAACGGCTGCGGCAAGCCCGACTGCAAGCCCGGCTGCGACTGCGACCGCTTCGTTGAATTCTGGAACCTCGTGTTCACTCAGTTCGACTCCGACGGCGCGGGCAATTACGCGCGCCTTGAGCATCCGAATATCGACACCGGCATGGGCCTTGAGCGCATGGCCTGCATAGTACAGGGCGTTGACAACCTCTTCGAGGTTGACACTATCCGCCGCGTTATAGACCACGTTGCCCGCCTTGCACATACCGAGTATAAGAAGGACCCCGTAAAGGATATGTCCATCCGCGTTATCACCGACCACATAAGAAGCGTGACGTTTTTAGTCAGCGACGGCGTTCTTGCCTCGAACGAGGGACGCGGATACGTGCTTCGCAAGCTTTTAAGGCGCGCCGCAAGACACGGCAAGCTCTTAAAGATAGAGGGCGCCTTCCTCTCCGAGCTTTGCGAGACCGTAATACAGGAGTCGGGCGCGGCTTATCCCGAGCTTATAGAGAAGCGCGCCTTCATAAAGAAGGTAATAAGCATGGAGGAGCAGCGCTTCATCGAAACGATAGACTCCGGCATGGCGCTGCTCGATTCGATGATAGAAGAAATGCAAAAGAGTGCGGACCCCAAAAAGAAGCACATCTTCTCGGGCGACACGGCGTTCAAGCTCTACGATACCTACGGCTTCCCGCTTGACCTTACGCGCGAGATACTTGAGGAAAAGGGCATCGTCGTTGACGAGGTAAGATTCGACGAGCTTATGACGAAGCAGCGCGAGATGGGACGCGCGAACCGCGCGGCGATGGACGACGTGAGCTGGAGCGCAAATTCCATGTCTGATATCGGCGAGGATATAGATTTCAAGTTCGTGGGCTACGAGACGTTCGCCTCGGATGCCAAGGTAGCCGTAATGATGAAGGACGGCCAGAAGGTCGACGTGGCTCAGGAGGGCGACAGCATTCTTCTGGTGCTCGACACCACCCCGTTCTACGCTGAGGGCGGCGGCCAGGTAGGCGACGTGGGCATAATCCATGCGCCCAACGGCGTACTCACCGTTCGCGACACGAAGAAGACGGCCTTCGGCGTACACGTTCACATCTGCTCCGTAAGCGAGGGCACCGTATTCAAGGACGATACCGTTCGCGCCATCGTCGATAAGGAGATACGCTTAAAGACGATGCGCAATCACTCCGTGACCCATATAATGCAGAAGGCGTTAAAGGAGACGCTGGGCGACCATATCACCCAGTCGGGCTCGTATGTCGACCAGCACCGCACGCGCTTTGACTTTACGCATTTTTCGCCCGTTACGAGAGAAGAGCTTGAAAAGGTCGAGCGCCGCGTAAATGAGATAATCATGGAGGGCCTTAACATCACGTTCTCGTATATGGGCATAGATGAGGCGAGGGCGATGGGCGCAACGGCCGATTTCGGCGAGAAGTACGGCGATGTTGTACGCGTTGTCAACATGGGCGATTATACCATTGACCTCTGCGGCGGCACACACCTTGACAATACGGCAAAGATAGGTCTTTTCAAGATAGTATCCGAGGCCTCCGTTGCGGCGGGCACGAGAAGAATCGAGGCCGTTACCGGCACGAACGTGCTCGAGTTCTTACAGAAGGCCGAGCGCGAAATAGAAGAAGTTTCGCATCTTTTAAAGACTACGCCTCAGGACCTCGCTCAGAGGGCGCAGCAGATAGTTTCTGAGATGAAGGACAACTCGAAGATAATAGAGAAGCTTTCGTCGCGCATTGCGAATATGCAGATCGTCGATATGCTCAACGTATCGAAGGACGTAAAGGGATTAAGCGTAGTTGCGGCAAAGCTTGACGATATAGACATGGAGACGATGCGCATGATGGGCGACGCCGCGAAGGAGCGCGTTCCCGCAGGCGTAGCCGTTATCTCGACGGTGAAGGACGGCAAAATAAACTTCCTCTGCGTATGCGGCAAGGACGCCGTTAAGCGCGGCGCGCACGCGGGCAAGATAATAAAGGCCGTGGCTTCCATCTGCGGCGGCGGAGGCGGCGGACGCCCCGACAGCGCTACCGCGGGCGGCAAGGACGCATCAAAGCTTGAGGAAGCGCTTGAGGCCGTAAATAATATCGTTTCGGATATGGTAAAATAAAAAATATATTTAATATAACAAAGGAGGTTTTCCCATGAACGACTGCTTATTCTGCAAAATAATCGCAGGCGAGATACCTTCAAAGAAGATATACGAGGACGAAAAATGCTACGCTTTTTACGACATATCGCCTCAGGCGCCCGTGCATTTTCTCGTGATACCGAAAACGCACATTAAGGACGCGAACGCTCTAAGTGCCGAGAACGCCGACGTTGTGGCTCACGCGTACGTAAAGATCGCCGAGATCGCGAAGTCCCTGGGGATTGCCGAGGGCGGCTACCGCATCGTGAACAACTGCGGGAAAAACGGCCAGCAGACCGTGCCTCATCTTCATTTTCACGTGCTGGGAGGACGCATGATGACGTGGCCTCCGGGCTGATACGTGGATAAAAACAAACGCTTCAAGGGAGAGGACTTTTTACAATGAGCGAACTTAAACCGAATGAAGGCAAAAAAGCCGTGGTCGAGGTCGACGGAGTCAATTATCTTCGCCTGCCCATAAGAACGCACGTAATAACCGATAAGGACAAAATAGAGGACGTGGCCGTAAAGTACGCGAAGGAGCACGCAAGAGAGGGCGATATATTCTTCGTTTCCGAAAAGGCCGTGGCCTGCACTCAGCGAAGGGCGATACCCTTAGAGGAGATAAAGCCGAGAAAGCTTGCCCGCTTTTTAACGAAATTCGTCTATAAATCGCCGTTCGGCATCGGACTCGGCATGCCCGAGACGATGGAAATGGCGCTTCGCGAATGCGGCGTGCCGCGCATACTCTTTGCGGCGGGCGTAAGCGCAATAGGCAAGCTTTTCAGACAGCGCGGCTGGTTCTACAAGATCGCGGGCTATAAGGCAGAGTCGATAGACGGCCCCACGCCCAACACGCTGCCGCCCTACAACAGATACGTCGTACTCGGCCCCGCAGAGCCGGACGAGGTGGCGAAAAGCATATCGAAGGAGTTAGGCATTCAGGCGTGCGTAGTCGACATAAACGATCTGGCGGGACGAATCCTTGGCGCGTCGCACGCGAGCATGAACCGCGACAGGCTTGTAAAGATATTAAAGGACAATCCGCTGGGACAGAGCGCGCAGCAGACGCCCATGGGCCTTATAAGAAAGGTAAATAAGGAGGACGTCGAGTCGATAGAGGCCGCATTCAAGGCGGCAAGAGAGGCGACCGAGGACGCGATAGCGTCGATGCCCACGGCTACCGACGCCGCGAAGGCCGCAATGGCTAAGGCCGCTGCGGAAGCGGCTCCCAACGTTGAAAAGCCGGTCGAAGAAGCCGTAACGAAGACGGCGACCGAAACGGCCGAGGCCGTAAAGGACGCGCATATGGCGGCGGCGCAGGCCGTAGAATATGCGGCCGAGAACGCGAAGGCCGACTTGGAGGACGCAATGCCCACGGCTACCGAGGCCGTAAAGGACGCGATGGCGAAGGCCGCCGCGGAGGCGGCTCCGAAGATCGCGGAGTCGGCCGAAGCCGTTAAGGAGGGCGCGGCCGAGGCTGTCGAGGCCGTAAAAGAGAACGCGGCCGAAGCCGCAGAAGCCGTAAGCGAGGCCGCGTCGGACGCAATGCCCACGGCCACCGAGGCCGCAAAGGACGCCATTGACGAAGCCTCGAAAATCAGCGAATGATAAGCCGGATATCCGGCGGAAAAGAGCAGACCGAAGGTTGTTTTTCGGTCTGCTTTTGTGTATTGAAACGCCCTCGCGCCGCGTGATATACTTGATGAAAACGAGACGGACGGGGCTTTTAGGAGGATACAAAATGACGGAAAAAGAGAAAATGATTTCGAAACAGTGGTTCGATAATTCCGACCCGTGGCTTGCAAGGCAAAGAGCGATCGCGGACAGCACGACGATAAAGTATAACAACACGCCTGCGGAGGATACGGATACGAGAAACAGCCTTCTTTCGGGCCTTCTCGGCCATATCGGGCGAAACTGCAGTATCGCCTCGGGCGTAAAATTCGACTACGGCTGCAATACGTACATCGGAGACGACGTTGTCGTAAATTTCAACGTCGTATTTCTCGACTGCGGCGAGATACACATAGGAGACCGCGTGCTCATCGGCCCGGGCTGTTCGCTTCTTACTCCCATTCATCCGACGCTGCCCGAAGAACGCTGCTTTCGCACCGCGGCGGACGGACACAAGTATCTTATGCTGCTTGCAAAGCCCGTTACACTCGAGGACGACGTATGGCTCGGCGGGAACGTTACGGTCATGCCGGGCGTCACAGTGGGGCGAGGCTCGATAATCGGCGCGGGAAGCGTAGTGACGAAGGACGTCCCGCCCGACTGTATCGCCGCGGGCAATCCCTGCCGCGTCATCCGAAAAATCACCCCGGAGGACACGATGTATAGGTAAAAAGCCGCCGTAATAAAGGGGACTTGGGGACAGCACGTAAAAAAGCCTTCCCCTTCGAGGGGAAGGTGGCCGCTGTGCGGCCGGATGAGGTGGATTTTTTAACATATTATTCACTTGTTTTCGCGCACTGTATTATATAATATAAGGGATATACAATTTTTTCATGCCGCGCACTAAAATTTATTGTGCTTTCGACATGTATGTGGTATAATAAATTATTATATTATTTATTTTAAGGTGCGTAGCAGCAATGATAATACTCGGCATCGATCCCGGGCTTGCCACGGTGGGATACGGCATAATCGAATACAGGGGCAATTCGTTTACGACGCTCGATTACGGCGCGATACTTACTCCGGCGCATACCGAGTTCGACAGGCGGCTCATATCGATAAACGAGCAGCTTATAAGGCTTATCACTATGTTCAAGCCCGACGCGGCCGCGGTTGAGGAGCTGTTTTTCAACAAGAACATAAAAACGGCGATAAGTGTGGCCCAGGCCAGGGGCGCGATAATACTCACCTGCGCCCAAAGCGGCGTGCCGACGTTTGAATATACGCCGCTTCAGGTGAAGCAGGCCGTGGTGGGCTACGGACGCGCCGATAAGAACCAGGTGCAGCAGATGACGAAGATTCTTTTGAATCTTTCCGCCGTGCCGAAGCCCGACGATACCGCCGACGCGCTTGCCATAGCCATATGCCACGCGCACAGCAACAATTCCGTAATGAGGTGAGCCATGTTTTATTATCTTAACGGCACGCTTGAAATAATAGACGATACGCGCGTAGTCGTTGACTGCGGCGGCGTGGGGTATCTCGTTTATACGGGGCTTCACACGAGAAAGCAGCTTAAATCCGGCGAGAAAACGAAGCTTTATACATACGCCTCGATAGGCGAGGATAAATTCGACATATACGGCTTTCTTACAAGGGAGGAGCTCGATTTGTTCTGCGCGCTTTTAGACGTTTCGGGCGTCGGCGCAAAGAGCGCGGCAAGCCTTTTGTCCATGTCTCCCGATACGGTGATACGCGCGATAATCGCGGGCGACCAGAAAACGATACAAAAGGCGCAGGGCATAGGCGCAAAGGCCTCGCAGAGGATCATACTGGAGCTTAAAGGCAAATTCAAGGGCTACTCGTTCGCAGACTCGGGCGAGGGAGAGCTTGCGACGCCCGCGTTTTCGCAGGGCAGCCGCTTCGAGGAGGCGCGCGACGCTCTTACGGCGCTCGGCTTCGGAATGCAGCAGGCGGAGGCTGTGCTTTCCCGCATGGATACCGAGTCCATGCCCATTGAGGAGATAATAAAGAGAAGTCTTAAAGATTTGATGAGATAAAGGAGAGTTAAGTCTTGAACGGTGACAATGATGCAAGGCTTATGACCGAAAATTTAACGTCCTTCGACGCGGATATAGAAACGTCGCTTCGTCCCCGGACTATGGACGAGTATATCGGACAACAGAAGGCCAAGGAGCGGCTGTCCATCGCGATAAAAGCCGCAAAGGGCAGAGGCGAAGGCATTGACCACGTGCTGCTTTACGGTCCGCCGGGACTCGGCAAAACGACGCTCGCGGGCGTTATCGCAAACGAAATGGGCGTAAACCTTAGGGTCACGAGCGGCCCCGCCATAGAAAAGCCGGGCGATCTCGCGGCGCTGCTTACTAACCTTTCCGAGCACGACATTCTGTTCATCGACGAGATACACAGACTGAGCCGCAGCGTGGAGGAGATACTATACCCCGCGATGGAGGACTGCGCGCTCGACATAATCATAGGCAAAGGCCCGTCGGCGCGCTCGATACGTCTCGATTTAAAGCCGTTCACGCTTATTGGCGCGACTACGCGCGCGGGACAGATAACCTCGCCGCTTCGCGACCGCTTCGGCATAATACTGCGCCTTGAGATGTATACGGACAGCGAGCTTTTAAATATAGTCATGCGCTCGGCGCGCATACTCGGCGTTGAAGCAGAGAAGGACGGCGCTCTTGAGATCGCGCGCCGTTCGAGAGGCACGCCGCGTATAGCGAACAGGCTTTTAAAGAACGTGCGCGACTTCGCGCAGGTGCGCGCGGACGGCGTTATCACGAAAGACGTTGCGGACAGCGCGCTTTCAATGCTCGAGGTTGACGCTTTGGGCCTTGACCGCATAGACAGGCGCATGCTTTCGACGATAATCAACGTGTTCGGCGGAGGACCCGTGGGACTTGATACGCTGGGCGCGACGATAGGCGAGGACTCGAACACCATAGAGGACGTCTACGAGCCGTATCTTATGCAGATAGGCTTTTTGGGACGCACGCCGAGAGGGCGCGTCGTGACCCCGCTTGCGTATAAGCATCTGGGGCTTCGTGCGCCGGAGGACAAAAACGACAGCGGCGATCAGATAAAGATGGATCTGCCGTAAAATACAGCGAAAACTATTATTACTTAGGAGGACGATATGGGTAAATACTTTGGTACTGACGGAATACGCGGCATTGCGAACACCGATCTTACGTGCGAGCTTGCGTTTAAAACGGGCAAGGCGGCGGCGCTCGTGCTTTCCGAGGCCTGCTCTCACAAGCCCACGATACTCATAGGAAAGGATACGCGCATATCGTCGGATATGCTCGAGGCGGCCATGACGGCGGGATTCTGCTCCGTGGGAGCAAGCGTAATATCCTTAGGCGTTATCCCCACTCCGGCGGTGGCGTATTTCGTAAAGAAGCTTTCGGCGGACGCGGGCGTCGTTATATCGGCCTCGCATAATTCCATGGAGTACAACGGCATAAAGCTCTTCAACTCCGAGGGACGAAAGCTCTCCGACGAGATAGAGGGCAAAATTGAGGCCATACTCGACGACAAGGCGTTTAAATTCCCCGAGGTGTCGGGCGGCGAGATAGGCCGCGTGAGCGTATACGAAAGCGCGAAGAAGGAATACGTCGATTTTCTCATGACGGCTGCGGACGGCGACCTTTCGGGCATGAAGATAGCCGTTGACTGCGCTAACGGAAGCTCGTCGGGCACGGCGAAGGCACTGTTCGAGCGCCTCGGTGCGGACGCTTACGTTTTCTGCAATACGCCCGACGGCACGAATATTAACGACAAGTGCGGCTCCACGCATCTTGAGGGTCTTAAAAAGACCGTAAAAGAGGGCGGCTATCAGGTGGGCGTGGCCTTCGACGGCGACGCGGACCGCGTTTTGATGGTAGACGAGAACGGCGAGGAGATAGACGGCGACAAGATCATCGCGGGCCTTGCGCTCGATATGAAGAAAAACGGCACCTTAAAGGGCAACGCCGCAGTCGTGACCATTATGACCAACATGGGCTTTTTTAAGCGCATGGAGGAGGCGGGCATTACGACCGTCAAAACGAAAGTGGGCGACAGATACGTCATCGAGGGCATGCTCGAGGGCGGCTACAACATAGGCGGCGAACAGTCGGGTCATATCATACTTTCCGACTACAACACCACCGGCGACGGCGAGCTTTCCGCGATAAGATGGCTTCTTACGATGAAGAAGAACGGTCTTAAGGCGTCCGAGCTTGCGGCCGTTATGAAAAAGTTCCCTCAGACGATAAAGAACGTGCGCGTGACTCCCGAGGGCAAAAAGGCAATAGATACCGACGCCGATATTCAGGCCGTTATCAGGAGGGCCAACGACGAGCTCGGCAATTCGGGACGCACCGTCGTTCGCGCGTCGGGCACCGAGGCGCTTATCCGCGTAATGCTCGAGGGCGAGGACGTTGCCATGATAGAACGGCTCGCTTCGGATATCGCGGACGCGATAAAGAATAAATACGGCGCGTAAACGGAGAGCGAATCAAGATGTGGTTAGCCGACAAATGGCGCGATTACGAGGTGCTTGACGCCTCCGACGGCGAAAAGCTGGAGCGCTGGGGCAATATTATACTCATACGTCCCGATCCCACGGCAATCTGGACGAAGGAAAGAGACGAGCGGCTGTGGGGACGCGCGAACGCGCGCTACGTCCGCTCGAAAAGCGGCGGCGGCTCGTGGGACAGGTTTGCCGCGGATACGTTTTCGGTGTCCTACGGTGAGCTTTCCTTCCGCTTAAAGCAGTTCGGCTTTAAGCATACGGGCCTTTTTCCCGAGCAGGCCGTAAACTGGGACTGGTTCATGCCGATAATAAAAAACGCGGGACGCCCCGTTCGGGTATTAAATCTCTTTGCGTACACGGGCGGCGCCACGATGGCCGCGGCCGCCTCGGGCGCGAGCGTCTGCCACGTCGACGCGGCAAAGGGAATGGTGGCGTGGGCCAAGGACAACGCAAAAGCGTGCGGCCTTTCGGACGCGCCGATAAGATATATAGTCGACGACTGTATAAAATTCATAAAGCGCGAGGGACGGCGCGGCTCACGATACGACGCCGTTATAATGGACCCGCCCTCGTACGGGCGCGGGCCCGACGGCGAGGTGTTCAAAATCGAGGAAAAGCTCTACGAGCTTTGCGAGCTTTCGTCGCGGCTCCTTTCGGACGACCCGCTGTTTTTCCTCGTAAACTCGTACACCGCGCAGATAAGCCCTTCGCTTATAGAAAACATTCTTAAGCTTACCGTACTTAAAAATCACGGCGGATGCGCCGAGGCTGACGAAATAGGCCTGCCCGTAAAAAGCGCGGACATAGTTCTGCCGTGCGGCATTACGGGACGGGTGAAGTTTTAAATAATTTGGAGACTTTATAATGAAACCGTTTATCTCATTTGAGAATCTGAGCTTTAAATATTCGGAAGAGGAGCCCCGGTGGGTGCTTGAAAATATAAACCTCACGATTGACGACGGCTCGTTCGTCGCCGTGCTGGGACACAACGGAAGCGGCAAATCGACGCTTGCGAAGCACTTGAACGCGATACTTCTGCCCACCGAGGGCAAGGTATACGTTGACGGCATCGACACGTGCGATGAGGAAAAGCTTTTCGACCTTCGTCAGCGCGTGGGCATGGTGTTTCAGAACCCCGACAATCAGATCGTCGCGACGGTCGTGGAGGAGGACGTGGCGTTCGCCCCGGAGAATTTGGGCGTGCCGCCCGCCGAGATACGTGAGCGCGTCGACTGGGCGCTTGAGGCTGTCAGCATGACGGAATACCGCGAAGCGGCGTCGTATCATCTTTCGGGCGGCCAGAAGCAGCGTATAGCCATAGCGGGCGTGCTTGCAATGAAGCCGAAGTGCATCGTATTGGACGAGCCCACCGCCATGCTTGACCCGCAGGGACGCAAGGAAGTAATGAAAACGATACGCGAGCTCAACAAAAACGAAGGCATAACCATAGTAATGATAACTCATTACATGAACGAGGCGATAATGGCCGACAGAGTCGTAGTTATGGACGAAGGCCATGTCATATTGGACGGCGACCCTTACGAAGTCTTTTCGCACGTGGATGAGCTTAAATCGGTGGGACTTGACGTTCCCCAGCCGACTGAGCTTATGTACCTGCTTAAAGGCGCGGGCGTCGATATCGAAAAAACGGTACTTACGGACGAGGAATGCGCCGAGGTGCTTTACAACCTTTTGGAGGGACAAAGGTGAAAATCGAAATACAGAATTTGACACATACGTACGGAGCGGGCACGCCTTTCGTGAAAAACGCGCTCGACGATGTGAGCATAACAATTGAAGACCACGATTTTATCGGGCTTATAGGCCACACGGGAAGCGGCAAGTCCACGCTCGTGCAGCATTTAAACGGCATTTTAAAGCCGACGAGCGGAAGGATACTCATAGACGGGCGCGATATGTGGGACAAAAACACAAACATACGCGAGGTGCGCTTTAAGATAGGCCTTGTTTTTCAGTATCCCGAGCATCAGCTCTTTGAGGAGACTGTTTACCGCGATATCGCGTTCGGCCCCACGAATATGGGACTGTCCGAGGAGGAGATACGCGAGCGCGTGCTTTCGGCTATGGAATTCGTAGGACTTGAACAGGACCTTCTTGACAAGTCGCCGTTCGACCTTTCGGGCGGACAGAAGCGCCGCGTGGCCATCGCGGGCGTTATCGCCATGCGTCCCGAGGTCCTGGTTCTCGACGAGCCGACGGCAGGCCTTGACCCGAAGGCCCGCGACGACCTTTTAAAGCAGATAAAGAAGTATTACAAGGAGAACCGCTCGACGGTCATCATCGTTTCCCACTCGATGGAGGACATGGCTAAGACGGTCGATAAGATAATCGTCGTAAAGGGCGGCAAAATAGAGCGTTTCCTCCCCGTGGGCGAGATATTCGCGGACGCGGAGTCTTTAAGCTCGATGAGCCTTGACATTCCGACGATAACGAAGGTCTTTAAAAAATTAAAGGACCGCGGCGTGGACATAGAAACGAACGTGTATACGGTAAAATACGCGTATGAGCTTATGCGCTCGCGTCTTTTGGGGGAGGTAAGACAAGATGCTTAAGGACATCACGTTAGGCCAGTTTTTCCCCGGCACCTCGCCCATACACCGCCTTGACCCGCGTGTAAAGCTTCTGCTTGCGCTTATATTTATAGTCGTACTGTTCGTTATAAATAACCTGGTCGCATATATAATCATGGGCGTGTTACTCGCGGTCGTGGTAAAAATATCGCAGATACCGCTGGGACTCGTATTGAAAGGCTTAAAACCGATATTCGTAGTCGTTATAATAACGGCGATACTCAACATATTCTACAACACCACGGGCGAGGTCCTGTGGGAATGGGGCTTTCTTCGCGTAACTACGAACGGCATAATGCTCGGCATATTCATGGCAATAAGAATAGTTTATCTTATAATCGGCGTTGCGATAATACTTACGTATACGACGTCGCCGATACTGCTTACCGACGCCGTTGAGAACGTATTTTCGCCTTTCAAGCGCTTCGGCTTCCCCGCGCACGAGATAGCCATGATGATGACGATAGCCATAAGATTCATCCCGACGCTCGTTGAGGAGACCGAGAAGATCATAAACGCGCAGAAGGCGCGAGGCGCCGATTTTGAAACGGGCAGCATATTAAAGCGCGCAAAGGCGCTCGTGCCCATACTCGTGCCGCTTTTCGTGTCGGCCTTCAAACGTGCCGACGAGCTTGCGATAGCAATGGAATGCCGCTGCTATCAGGGCGGCGAGAACAGAACTCGCATGAGAGTTTTACAGACTTCGCGCATAGACTATGTGGCCATAGTCATAACGGTGCTCGTATGCGCGGCGCTCGTGTCCATGAACTTTATGGAATTCGGATGGAGGGCGTAGGGCTTTGGATACGCGCAACATTCGTCTGTGGCTTACGTTCGACGGCGCGGCCTATCACGGCTGGCAGAGCCAGAAGAACGCGCTGGCCGTATCCGACGTCGTGGGCGGCGCGCTCGGCGGGCTTCTCGGCGAAGATATAAAGCTTTACGGCTGCTCGCGCACCGACGCGGGCGTGCACGCGCGCGTTTACTGCGCTTCGTTCAATACGGAAAGCAGAATGCCCGCGGACAGACTGCCGTATGCGCTCAATTTCAGGCTGCCGGGCGATATACGCGCCGTGGGGGCACAGGATATGCCGCCCGACTTTCACGCACAGTATTCGTGCATCGGCAAGGAATACGTATACAGGCTCCACTGGGGGCAGTTCGACGACCCGTTCTACCGCGGCAGGGTGTATCATTACAGATTCGGCGCGCTTTCAGCGAAGATAATGGACGAGGCGGCGAAGCGCTTTGTCGGCACGCACGATTTTTCGTCGTGCATGGCAAAGGGCTCCCAGGCGAAAAGCACCGTAAGGACGATAAAGTATTTCAGCGTAAAAGAGAAAGACAAACTTGTGGAATTTACGGTATACGCCGACGGCTTTTTATATAACATGGTAAGGATAATGACGGGCACCTTGATCGAGGCGGGGCGCGGAAAGCTTTCGCCCGACGATATAAGCGCGATACTCGAGTCGCGCGACAGAAGGCGCGCGGGGCTTACCGTTCCTCCGCACGGGCTTTATCTTACGAAGGTTGATTACCCGTATTGAGGCGGCGGCACACACTTTTATTGCAGGTGTTTTAAAATATGCAGGATGATTTAAGAAGACGAGGCATAATAGACCCGGACGACCCGAGGTATAAAAGAGCGGCAAGGCCCTCCTTGAGAAAAAAGCGGAACCTGAAGGCCGAAAGGGAGGAGCGCGCCCAAAAAGCCAGGAAAAACAGAAACAGGCTCATAATTTTCGGCATTATTTTTATAATAATAGTTCTGCTTATACGCTTCGGCGATCTCTTTACGGTGTCGAACATAAAGTATACCTTTGAGAATTTAGGCTCGACGATAAGAGGCGAGGATATAAGCACGATAGACTTTACATACGAGCCGGAGAACGAATACGCCATGTACAAGGGCGGTCTTGTCATAGGCTCGAGCGAGGGCGTGCGCATCCGCCGTCCGAACAAGGGAGACGCCTACGTTGCGACGCGCACGTTCTCGAATATACAGCTTGACACGAACGAACGCTACGTTATAGCGTACGATTATCTCGGTCAGAGCTTCGTCGTTATTTCGGGAACTGACGCGGAGTCGTCGCAGAACGTGAACGGTACGATACTCGGCGCGCGCCTTTCGCGCGGCAGCGGGTACACGATACTATCAAAAATAACGGGTTACCGGGGCGTTATTACCGCCTACGGCAGCAATCATAAGGTTATATACCTTTACTACGTTGCAAAAGACAATATAATCGACGTGCAGCTTTCCCCGAACAACAGGCGCATGGCGGCCGTATATATCGATACGGAGAGTGAGGGCTTAAAGGGCGGAGTGTCGTTTTTCGACATCTCAAAGGAGGAGCCCACGGCACGCTATGAAATAGACGGGGAGATACCGCTGTGCGTGGAATACAAAGAGAATAATCTCGTTGCGGTGCTTCATTCGGGCGGCTTTCTTTTCTTCCGCGCGAACGGCAGGCTTGTGGGCGAGTATTCGTTCGAGGGCGGAATACCGTATTTCGCGGACCTTTCGCAGTCGGGCTATGCCTGCGCTGTCGTAGGCTCCGAGACGAGCGGTGATGACGGAGAGCTCGTCATCGTCAATAATTCGGGCGTCGTGCGCGGCAAGTATAAGCTCGGCCAGTCGGTAAAGAAGATACTTACGAACAACTCGAGCGTATTCCTTTACACGAACGACAATAAGCTGCTTATAGTGGACTGGCGCGGAAACCTCGTTGATACGCTCGTGCTCGACTCGAATACGAGAGACGTTATAATGGACGAATCGAACAACATTTACGCCGTTGGCCTTTCAAGAGTAGAAAAAATAACTTATTGATTATACTTTTATATTCTCGATATTAAGGAGGGACCTTTGTGAACATAGCACTCGACATTATAACTGCGGTCATATTCCTGGGAACGGTAATTGCATCGTGGCGCAGGGGCTTTGTTAGAGCCGTACTCGGCATTGTCTCGCTCATCGCGGCCTTCGTGGTATCCAAGGCGTATTATCAGACGTTTGCCGCATGGATCGACGAAAAGTTCATGCACAACAAGGTGACGGAGATGTTAAACGGGCTTGTGTCGTCGAACGAGCAGGCGGAATCCGTAAAGATTTCGTTCGATACGTTCATTGCGAACATAAAATCGCTCGTGCCGGGGCTTTCACAGACCGTCTCGGACGGCTCCGGAGCGGTCCAGGGCGCCGTCGATACGATAACGGAGCGCATATCGTACTCGTTTTCCGAGGTCGCGGCCATTATACTCATTTTCCTTGCAGTGCTCGTCGTATGCCGCATAATCATTGCGATAATAGACGCGATATTCAAGCTCCCGGGACTCGGCGCGATAAATCACGGACTCGGCCTTATCGTGGGCATAATAAAGGGCGTTTTTTTCGTGTTCCTCTTCTGCATACTCGTGGCGTTCATCGGCATGATGATGGCGGCCTCACCCGAGCCGCTGATTACGCGGGAAGTAATAAACGAAACGTATATATTTAAGATTTTCTACTACAACAACGTAATTACAAACAGCATGTTTTAATCGTTTTTTAACGATTTTGTAATTATTCCTTATTTATTTTGTTTTATGGTGATGATATGAAGATACTGAACGTGCCGAACGTACTGACAATCCTCAGAATGGTGATGATACCGATTTTCATATATGTTTTCTTCGCTCCGATAGAGCACAGTATGCTCTGGGCGGCTTTCATATATGCTCTTGCGGCCTTCACCGACTTTCTGGACGGCAGGATTGCGAGAAAATACAATCTCATAACTGATTTCGGAAAGCTTTTCGACCCGCTGGCAGACAAGCTTTTGCAGATTTCGGCCGTTGTGTGTCTTGTTATAGCGGGCGTGCTGCCGCTGTGGTTCCTGCTTTTCTATCTCGTAAAGGAGGCGCTTCAGGTAATCGGCGGAAGCATTCTCTACAAAAAAGGATACGTGGTAAGCTCAAATATTTTCGGTAAAGTGGCCTCTGTGCTGTTTTACGTTGCAACTGCGGCCTTTTTACTGTTTAACATAAACGTTATCTGGAAAAACGTAATACTTATCGTAGTTGTGGGCATGGCTGTCGTTGCGTTCGCGGTCTATGCAAAACAGTTCTACGAACAGAAGAAGGAGCTCGACAAAAAGAAGGAGCCCGGCAAGGAGGACATCGTATGACATGTTACAGATGCAAAAAAAATCCCGCCGTCGTCTTTATGACGGTGTTTGAAAACGGGAAACCCGAAAATAAAGGCCTCTGCATCAAGTGTGCAAAGGAGCTTAAGATAGGCAATATAGATAAGATACTTGAAAAGATGGGCATGACCGACGAGGATATAGAGAATATGTCGTCGGAGATAGCCGAATTTATCGGCGACGGCGAGGGAACGGATTTCATATCCAACATCATCGATTCGTTAAGACCCGACGCGAACCCCAAAAACGAGCTTTCGGGAGAGGACGATGACGACGACGGAACGGGGATAATCCATTTGACCGGCGACGACGACGTAAAGCTTGGCGGCGGTTTCGGCGGCGGCCGCTCGGAAAACGCAGGCGCGGGCGGCCATGCGGGAACGCAGCAGAAGGTGAAAAACCCCAAGAGAAAGCATCTTGAGACGTACTGCGTCAATCTCACGGCCCTTGCAAAGGAGGGCAAGCTTGACAAAATAGTGGGCAGAGAGGCGGAGCTTAAGCGCGTTATTCAGATTTTGAACCGCCGCACGAAGAACAACCCCTGCCTTATAGGCGAGCCGGGCGTAGGAAAAACGGCTATAGCCGAGGGACTCGCGCAGAGGATAGTCGAGGGCAAGGTGCCGCCTAAGCTCATAGACAAGGAAATATTCCTTTTGGACCTTACGGCGCTTGTCGTAAAGACGCAGTTCCGCGGCCAGTTCGAGGGGCGCGTAAAGGGACTTATAGACGAGATCAAGGAGAGCAAGAACGTCATCCTCATGATAGACGAGGTGCACAACATGGTATCCGCGGGCGACGCCGAGGGCTCCATGAGCGCGGGCAACATATTAAAGCCCGCCCTTTCTCGCGGCGAGGTGCAGATAATCGGCGCGACAACGTTCAACGAATACCGAAAGCACATAGAGAAGGACGCCGCGCTCGAACGCCGCTTCCAGCCCGTAAAGGTGGGCGAGCCGACGATAGAGCAGAGCGCCGAGATACTGCGCGGCGTAAGGAAGTATTACGAGGATTTCCACGGCGTGCGCTACTCCGACGACGTTATCCGTCTCGCGGTGGAGCTTTCAGAGCGTTACGTGACCGACAGGTATCTGCCCGACAAGGCGATCGACCTTATCGACGAGGCCGGGTCTTATGTAAACTTAAACAACGTTCCGCGTCTTGAAATAGAGATGCTGGAAAACGATCTTGACACATTAAGACGCGAAAAGGACGCGCTTGTAGCCTCCGACGCGCCGACGCAGGACGTTTTCGAGCGCATTGCGACGATAAGAAGCGAGGAATGCCGCATCGAGGATAAGATAATGGAGCTCAAAAAGTCGGGCGGCGGCATTGCCGACGTGACTATTGACGACCTCGCGATGGTCATCGAGCTGTGGACGGGCATACCGGCAAGCAAGGTGTCGCAGCAGGAATTCAAACGTCTTTCGCGCCTCGGCGACGCGCTTCGTGAGAAGATAGTTGGCCAGGACGAGGCCATAGACGCGATAGTGTCCGCGATAAAGCGTAACCGCGCGGGCGTCGCCTCGAAGCGAAAGCCCGTTTCGATGATATTTGCGGGCTCCACCGGCGTGGGCAAGACGGAGCTTGTAAAAACGATTGCGGCACAGCTTTTCGACGGCGTCGATTCGCTCATCCGCCTCGATATGTCCGAATATATGGAGAAGCACTCCGTTTCGCGCATCATCGGCTCGCCTCCGGGATACGTGGGCTACGACGAGGCGGGGCAGGTAACGGAGAAGGTGCGCCGCAGACCGTACAGCGTAATACTTTTCGACGAGATCGAAAAGGCGCACAAGGACGTCCTTAATATCCTGCTTCAGATACTCGACGACGGCAAGATAACCGACGCGCAGGGCAGGCTCGTGAACTTCGAGAATACGATAATTATAATGACGACGAACGCCGGAAGCGAAAAGCGAAGCGCCGTTATGGGCTTCGAGAGCGAAAAGGGCAGTATCGGCAAGAATCAGACGATGAAGGCTCTTGAATCCTTCCTGCGGCCGGAGTTCATAAACCGCGTCGACGAGATAATCACCTTCAACCGCCTGACGCGCGAGAACTTCTTAAGCATCGCGGACATTATGCTCGGCGAATTTGCCGCCGAGCTTTCAAAGAAGCAGATAAAGGTCGAGTTCGAGGACGGCGTAAGGGAGTTCATCTGCGAGCAGTCGTTCAGCGAAAAGTACGGCGCGCGCAACTTGAGGCGCTTCATCCAAAAGAACATCGAGGATAAGGCCGCGAACCTGCTTATCGAGAATTACGACAGGAAGCTCGACACGATTGTAATAGGTGTAAAGGACGGCGCAATAGAAGCTCACGTAAAAAATTAAAAAAATTCGCAATACGACTTGACAAATGCAAATAAACGATTGTATAATGATAAAGTCGTAAAGCGGGATTGTGTAATGGTAGCACGACAGACTCTGACTCTGTTTGTCTGGGTTCGAATCCTAGTCCCGCTGCCATATATAAAGCCTCTGAAAACGAAAGTTTTCAGAGGCTTTTTTGTTATCCCCGAAAGTCGTTTATCACAATCATCTTGAATCGCGGCGCGAAGCATAATATAATTCTAAATATAAGAACAAACAAAACAAAATAATCCGCGGCGCGTCCTTTTTTCGGCGCGCTGTCACAAAAGAAAATGAGATGTCGAAAAATGAACGATGCATCCCGGTTTACCGCAGCGGCGAATGCCGAATGGTACAAGAAGCTTGATTTTGAAGATAAAAGCGAGAACGAGAACGCGCTTCGCGGTCTTATCGAAGCGCCCGAGAGCCTTGTTATCTACGATGACGACGGAAACGTCGCATGGAACGTGGCGGAATATTCCTTCGTAAACGAGATGGAGCGCGCGCCAGATTCGGTAAATCCGAGCCTTTGGCGCAATACGCTCTATAACTCGTACGCGGGACTTTTCGAGGTGTGCGACGGCATTTATCAGGTGCGCGGCTACGATATGGCTAACGCGACGTTCATACGCACGGACGGCGGCTGGATAGTTTTCGACGTGCTGATGTGCCGCGAGGACATGGCGGCCGCAAAGGCGCTTATGGAGAAGCACTTCGGCAAGCTTACGGTAAAGGCCGTGCTTTACAGCCACAGCCATATCGACCACTACGGCGGCGTTTTAGGCCTTATAAAACGGGAGGACGCAGCCGACGCGAGCCTTCCGCTCGACGAACAGATCGCCTCCGGCAAAACGGCGGTGCTTGCGCCCGAGGGCTTTTTAAAGCATGCCGTAAGCGAGAACGTTTTAGCGGGATTTGCCATGGCACGCCGCGCGCAGTACCAGTACGGCACGCTGCTTTCCGCGGGAGAAAAGGGCAAAATGGCGATAGGCATAGGCCTTGGTCAGGCGGTGGGCCATACGGGCCTTATCGCGCCCACCTACGAGGTAAAATCTAACGAGACGATAAACATAGACGGCACCGAAATTTGCTTCCAGCTTACGCCGGGAACGGAGGCGCCCGCCGAGATGAACGCATACTTCCCGAAGTACCGCGCGCTGTGGCTTGCGGAGAACTGCACGGGAACGATGCACAATCTCTATACGCTGCGCGGCGCCGAGGTAAGAAACGCGGCGGCGTGGGCTTCGTACATCCTTGAGGCAGAAATGCTTTTCGGTGACGACACGGACGTCGTTTTCCAGAGCCACAACTGGCCGCACTGGGGCACGGACAACATAAAAAAATACATGGAGGACACCGCTGCCGTCTATAAATTCATACACGATCAGACGCTCCATTATATAAACTTAGGGTATACTGCGGCCGAGATATCGCGCACGCTTGAGCTTCCCGAAAAGCTTGCAAAGGTGTGGTACGTGCGCCAGTATTACGGCACGCTGTCGCATAATATAAAGGCCGTGTATCAGAAGTACATGGGCTGGTACGACGCAAATCCCGTGAATTTAAATCCGCTCAAGCCCGAGGATACGGCGAAAAAGTGGGCGGAGTATCTCGGCGACGCGGACGAGGTGTTGAAAAAGGCGCGCGCCGACTATGAAGCGGGCGAATATCAGTGGGTGGCGCAGGTGACGAAGGAGCTTGTTTTTGCCGACCCCAAAAACCGCGCGGCGCGCGAGCTTTGCGCCGACGCGCTTGAACAGCTCGGCTATCAGGCGGAGAGCGGCATATGGCGAAACGCATATCTTACCGCCGCGCTGGAGCTTCGCGAGGGCAACAGGGCCCAAAAGACAAGACAGGCCGCAGGCGGCATTGACAACCGCCTCGCTATGACGCCGCAGATGATGCTCGACTTCATAGCCATATCGACGGACGCGGCGGCGGCACAGTACGACGACCTTACGTTAAATCTTATCGTGACGGATACGGGCGACAAATATTATATTAAGCGCACGGGCGGCGTTATGCTCGTCTACAACGGCATGACGAGCGGCGACGCCGACTGCACAGTGACGTGCGCAAAGCTTTTGCTTCTCGGCATGATGATAGGCAAAAAAGAGGCGCTCGAACGCCTCTCGGTCGAGGGCGACAAGACCGTGCCCGCGCGCCTTCTTAGGTACATGACGCCGCTTCGGCAGGATTTCAATATAATCGAGCCCTGACGGGGGGGCGGATAAAACGGTGCGCGGATGCGAAAGCGCATTTTGCGCCGGCTGGGGGTGTATTTGATTTATGCGCAGCTTACGAGCATACTATTCGGCTCCGATATCGGATTTTCTTCGTCAGCCCAGGGAACAGATACTTGGCATTATCCATTTGAATAACCGTTCTTCCGAAACGACCATACAGCAGAGCAACACGTGGGAAATTGAGGTGGATATTCTCAAGGAACAGCTCAGCGGCTTTGGCGACGGTCGGATAATATTTGAATACACGATTCCCCGAATGGGCAAGCGCGTGGACGCGGTAGTGCTGTTTAAGAACATAGTTTTTCTGCTGGAGTTCAAGTGCGGCGATACGGAGTATCGCGCAAGCACATATGATCAGGTATATGATTACGCGCTGGACCTTCGCAATTTTCAGAAAGAGAGCCACAGCAGGCTTTTGGTGCCGATAATGGTTTCCACGCATGCGCCGGCCGTTCGAAATAACATTGCGGAGTGCGACCGGATAATCGAGCCGCTTTCGTGCAACGCAAATAACATAGCCGAAACGCTGCATATGGTTGCGGACATGTACCGCGAACCGGCTTTCGACTATACCGCGTGGGAAAATTCGGAGTACCTTCCGACGCCGACAATAGTTGAGGCGGCGCAGGCGCTTTATCGCGGCCATAATGTGCACGAAATAACCCGCAGCGATGCCGGCGCGGAGAATCTGACGGTCACGACAGATGAGATTAACCGTATCATTGAGCACAGCAAGGCCAATCACCGCAAAGCTATCTGCTTTGTCACAGGTGTGCCCGGTGCGGGAAAAACGCTTGTCGGTCTGAATCTTGCCATTCAGCGCTCCAACGCCCAAAGAGGTGAACACGCGGTATTCCTTTCCGGCAACTTTCCGCTTGTGACGGTGCTTCAGGAGGCCCTCGCCCGCGATAAGGTCGAGCAGGCAAAAAAGTGCGGCAATCGTGTCTCTAAAAAGGATGCTCTGCGAAGCACATCCGCTTTCATTCAGATAATCCATAAATACCGCGATTCCTTCGTTGGAAACGATACTGTTCCGCCGGAACGCATAGCGATATTTGATGAGGCGCAGCGCGCATGGACGCATGATATGATTGCAAAGTTCATGCTGACCAAGAAGGGGGTTGCCGAATTTAAATACAGCGAGCCGGAGTTTCTTATAAGCACCATGGACCGTCATAACGACTGGGCGGTAATAGTCTGTCTTGTCGGCGGCGGTCAGGAGATAAACACCGGCGAAGCCGGCCTGCCGGAATGGTTCGATTCGCTGAGACGGGCGTTCCCCTATTGGGACGTCTACATCACGCCGCAGCTAAATGACGAGGAGTATCGACGCGATCGCGCATGGCGGGACATGATTGGCGGCCTTAACATTTACGAGCACGAAAAGCTTCACCTTGCAACGTCGGTGCGTTCGTTCAGGACGCCAGATCTCGCCGCCTTTGTAAAGGCAGTCCTCGACGCAGACACAGAGAGCGCAAAAGAACTTTATCGGCAGATCGCCGACAAATACCCCGTGCACCTGACTCGCAATCTGAATACGGCCAAAAAATGGGTCCGTGAGCAGTGCCGCGGCACAACGCGCTGCGGACTGCTCGCCAGCAGCGGCGCGATACGCCTGAAGCCCGAGGGCATTTTTGTAAAGAATGAAATTTCCGTTGCCAACTGGTTTTTAAACGGCAAGGATGACGTACGGTCAAGCTATTATCTTGAGGATGTGGTTTCGGAATTCGATATCCAGGGCCTTGAGCTTGATTTTTCCATAGTTGCATGGGATGCGGATTTCCGCTTTAACGGAACGGAGTGGACGTATTACAGCTTCGTCGGCAATCGATGGCAGAACGTTTCTTCCGAGGAACGACGGCTGTATCTTAAAAACGCATACCGCGTGCTTTTGACGCGCGCCCGTCAGGGTATGATCATATTTATCCCCGAAGGAAGCGATACCG
Source organism: Clostridia bacterium (assembly GCA_017513095.1). Taxonomy (GTDB): domain Bacteria; phylum Bacillota; class Clostridia; order Oscillospirales; family RGIG577; genus RGIG577. The sequence continues at coordinate 41,175 of JAFWDJ010000005.1, forward strand.
ACGCAACGCGCAAACACGAATGGTATGATGCGACTTTTAACTACTTAAAATCAATCGGAGTCTCGCAGCTTTAATAAAAGTTAAGGTATGCCATAATGAAAGGAAGGCGTTTTATGAAACACAGCCTAAAAATAATACTTGCGCTTCTCCTCGCGTTTCTTATGCTTTTTGTGTCCGCCTGCGCGGGCGGCGAAAAAACGGAGCAAAGCGGGGACGAGTCCGCGTCCGCAGAGGCGCAGACGCCCGAGACGGAGAAGAACGGCGACATAATGATACTGTTTACGAGCGACGTTCACTGCGGCGTGGATCGCGGCTTCGGATACGCGGGCCTTTATGAAATGAGAAAATCGTTCGAGCGAAAGGGGTACGACGTGCTTCTCGTCGACAACGGCGACGCGATTCAGGGCGAATACATCGGCGTCGCCACGAAGGGAGAGGCGATAATAAATCTCATGAACGCGCTCGAATACGACGCCGCGATACCGGGCAATCACGAGTTCGATTACGGCATGGAGCGCTTTTTGGAGCTTTCGGAAATGACAGAGTTCCCCTACATAAGCTGCAACTTCACCCATAACGGCGAGCTCGTGTTCGAGCCTTACATAATAAAAGAGGCGGCGGGTAAAAAGATAGCCTTTGTGGGCGTTACGACGCCGCTGACGCTGCAGACCACGCACCCGCGGTATTTTCAGGACGAAAGCGGCGATTACGTATACGGCTTCTGCGGGGACGAAACGGGCGAGGCCCTTTATAACGCCGTGCAGAGCGCCGCGGACGCCGCGCGCGCCGAGGGCGCCGATTACGTCATCGTATTGGGCCATCTCGGCATGGAGACGGACGCAAGCCCGTGGACTTACGCCGAGGTCATAGCGAATACGAGCGGGATCGACGCGCTTTTGGACGGGCACAGCCACGATACCGAAAAGGTCGTTATGAAGAATAAGAACGGTGAAAGCGTTCTGCGCGCCGCCTGCGGCACGAAGCTTGGATTTATAGGCGCGTGCGTGATTTCGCCGGAAAACAACACAATAGACCCGCAGCTTTACGGCTGGACGAACGATATAAGCGCGCCGGAGCTTTTGGGTATAGACAACGAGATAGGCGATAAGGTAAGCGCCGCGAAGAGCGAGCTTAGCGAGATCATGAATCTGGTAGTTGCCCACAGCGCGGTCGAGCTTACGGTAAATTATCCCGATATCACGACGCCCGAGGGCGAACCGATACGCATGGTGCGCCGCGCCGAATGCAATATAGGCGACCTCCTGGCCGACGCCTACCGCGACAGAAGCGGAGCCGATATAGCCATAGCGGTCGGGGGGAGCATCCGCATGTCCATACATGCGGGCGACGTTACGACGAACGATATCATAAACGCGGTTCCCTTCGGAAATCCCATCGGCGTGATAGAGGTCACGGGGCAGCAGCTTCTCGACGCGCTCGAATGGGGCTGCCGCAGCGCGCCCTCGGAGACGGGAGCGTTCCCTCAGGTATCGGGCATAAGCTTTGAGGTGCACACGTATATCCCGAGCGGATGCGTATCCGATGAGAACAACATGTTCACGGGAGTTTCGGGCGAACGACGCGTGAAGAACGTTCTGGTGGGCGGAGAGCCGCTCGACCCGGACGCGGCGTATACGCTCGCGGCCATTGATTACACGCTTTTTGACGACGGCGACGGGTACACGATGTTCGACGGCTGCCGCGTGATAAAGGACGGGATTGAGCTTGACTATCAGGCGCTCATAGGCTATACGGAGGATACGCTGGGCGGCGTTATCGGAGAAGAATACTCAGACCCCTACGGCGACGACAGGATAATCTTCGTCGAGGAGCCGTAAGGGAGAGGAAAACAAAAAAAACGAGGGGCAATGCCCCTCGTTTTTTAATATAAATTACTTATTTATAAGCCGCTGCATCATCGAGTAGCCCGGCTCGACAAATACGCCCGAGGCCTTCGCCGTCGTTTCGTTGTAGCGCGGCGCGCCATTTTGTGCCTTTGTCGAATCGTAGAGCATGAACGGCACGGCGTCGTGCGTATGCGTGCGCACAGACATCGGAGTCGGATGGTCGGGCATGATGAGTATGCGGTGCGGGATGCCCTCGCGGTCAAGGCCGTCCTTTACGAAGCCGATGACTTCGTTAATCTTTTCGACCGACTTGATCTTATTGTCGAGCTCGCCGCGGTGGCCGCTCTCGTCGGGGGCCTCGATGTGGATATATACGAAGTCGTCGCCCGATAAAAGCGCCGAAAGCGCGGCCTCGGCCTTGCCCATGAAGTTCGTCTTTATGTTGCCCGTCGCGCCCTCGACGTCTATCGCGCGAAGGCCCGCCGCCTTGCCTATGCCCTTTATTAAATCGACGGCGGAGATGACCGAGCCGCTTATGCCGAACTTTTCTTTGAACGACGAAAGCTGCGGCTTTTTGCCCTCGCCCCAGATCCACGCGGAGTTCGCGGGATGAAGACCGCGCTTTACGCGTTCGAGGTTTACGGGATGATTCTTTAAAATCTCGTGCGAACGCTTCATGATATCGAGTATCATAGCGTCGTCGGGAAGATAATCCTTGATTTTCTGCCCCGAAATGTCGTGCGGCGGCGTGAGCTTATACTTTTTCGTGTCGTCGTGAAGGAGCAGTATATGGCGGTAGCTTATGCCCGCGTAGAATTTGCGCGTTTCGTCGCCGAGCGCCTCATCGACGGCGGCGATGAGCTTTGAGGATTCCGCCGTGGATATCTCGTCGGAGGAGTAGTCGACCATCGTTTTGTCCTCGTAGTTATCCTCATCGGAAAGCGTTACGAGATTCGTGCGGAACGACACGTCATGCTCGCCCATCGGAACGCCGATGCTCAGCGCCTCGAGCGGCGAACGTCCCGTGTGATATATCCTCGGGTCGTAGCCCATTATCGACAGATTGGCAACGTCGCTGCCCGCGGGCATGTCGTCGGGTATCGACTTGCACAGTCCTATCTCGCTTACGGGCGCAAGCTTGTCGAAAACGGGAGTTTTCGCGTATTCAAGCACCGTTTTTCCGCCCAGCGCCTCTATCGGATAATCGGCCATGCCGTCGCCTAACATTACAATATATTTCATATGCAGATCATTCCTTTCGTAGGTAAATTAAATTATACCACCGAGCCCTCATTATTGCTATATTATGAAAAGCGGCGAAAACGAGAGAATATAAGAGTAAATACGAATAATACAGCGATAAACTCGAATATTAAAATTTGTTAAAATTATTTTGCGGGAGTATATTATGTATTGTCTGCGAGAAACATTTGTTTTTTCGGGAGGTACAAAAGATGAGCGATATGCGAGATACGGTAAGCCATTACATAGTATCTGAAAGCGCGCTTCCGAAGGTTTTAAAAGACGTGGCGAAGCTTAATTCGCTTTTGGAGCGCGGAGAGGTAAAGACCGTGGCGCAGGGGCTTGAGCTTGTGGGCATAAGCCGAAGCGCCTATTATAAATACAGGGATAAAATAGCGCCCTTCCATGAGATAAGGGGCGGCTCTTCCTTTACGCTTTACGTGGAATTAAAGGACGAGCCGGGCGTACTGTCGCAGCTTCTGGAGGTCTTCGCGCGCTGCGGCATGAATATCCTCACGATAAGCCAGAACATACCGATAAATTCGGTGGCGGGCATTACGATAACGGCGCGCGCTACGGGCGCTCCCGCCGATATATCGGACTTTACGAAGCAGGCGGAGGCCATAAAGGGCCTTAAAAAGCTTGAGATTTTAGCAGGATAAAATATAACTTTGCGGAGGTATTTTAATGATAAATGTTGCTATTTTAGGTTACGGCACGGTAGGCAGCGGCGTTTACGAGGTGCTTACGAAGAATGCCGAGAGCATCAAAAAGAAGGCGGGCGACGAAATTCGCGTAAAGTATATACTTGATATACGCGATTTTTCCGACGCGCCGAACGCCCATCTTTTCACGAAGGACTTTAACGTGATCTTAAACGATCCCGAGGTTTCCATCGTGGCCGAGGTAATAGGCGGCATAAGACCGTCGTACGATTTTACGAAGGCGGCGCTGCTTGCGGGCAAGAGCGTTGTTACGTCGAATAAGGAGCTTGTCGCAAACAAGGGCTACGAGCTTTTGAAGATCGCGAAGGAAAAGGGCATAAGCTATCTTTTCGAGGCTTCCGTAGGCGGCGGCATCCCGATAATCCGCCCGATGCACCAGTGCCTTGCGGCAAACGAGATCGAGGAGATCACGGGCATATTAAACGGCACGACTAACTACATCCTCACGAAGATGATAAACGAGCGTTTAAGCTTTGACGAGGTATTAAAGGACGCGCAGAAGAAGGGCTACGCCGAGGCGAACCCCGACGCGGACGTTTTGGGCATAGACGCGTGCAGAAAGATTGCCATACTTTCCTCGCTTGCCTTTTCCATGCAGGTTTCTCCCGACAAGATACATACCGAGGGCATAACAGGCATAAGCCTTACCGACGTTGAATACGCGAAGGCTACGTCGAGCGTTATAAAGCTTCTGGGACGCTCCGTTTTAAATTCCGACGGCACCGTATCGGCGATGGTCGCACCGTTTATCATCGCGTCGTCCAATCCGCTTGCGAACGTCGACGACGTTTTCAATGCGATACTCGTAAAGGGCGACTCCATAGGCGACGTAATGTTCTACGGCCGCGGCGCGGGCAAGCTTCCCACGGCGTCCGCCGTTGTTGCCGATATAATCGACGCGTCGAAGGGCAGAAGAGACATTTTCTGGGGCGAGGTGGACTACGAGAACGTGCGCGACTTTAACACCTACGAGCACGAGTTCTACGTTCGCACGACCGACGCGAGCGTCGACATGAAGGCGACCGTTTACGGCATCTTCGGCTCCGTAAAGCGCATCGTGCGCGAGGATATGCCGTCCGGCGAATATACCTTCCTTACGAAGTCGTTCACCGAAGCGCAGATGAAGGAAAACGTAGAAAAGCTTGCCGCTGCGGGCTGCTGCAAGGTCGGCTCCGTGATCCGCGTGCTTTAAGCGTATATATGGTACAAATCAAAGCGGGAGCGACGAGCGCCAACATCGGCCCGGGCTTCGACTGCATCGGAGTCGCCCTGAATCTATATAATACTGTTGAAATAGAGGAGAGCGACGACTGCGTCGTCATAAGCCAGAACGTAAGGGAGCGCGCCGACGAAAACAATATATTCATAAAGAGCGCGCGCGCCGTATACGATTTGTGCGGGAAGCCGTTTTACGGGATAAGCGTAAGGCAGGAAACGAAGATACCGCCCGCGCGCGGGCTCGGCTCAAGCTCGGCATGCATTGCGGCGGCGATCTGCGGCGCGAACGCTATTTTGGGCGACCCGTTGAAAAAGAGCGACCTTATCGATCTTGCGGCCTCGCTCGAGGGACATCCCGACAATACGACGCCGTGCATCGCGGGGGGCCTTTGCTTCTGCGTTTACGAGAACGGCCGTGTAAGATACAACAGAATAACGCTCGGACGAAAGCTTCTCTTTTGCGCGCTCGTGCCGGATTTCCGCATGAAGACGAGCAAATCGCGCCTTTTGATACCGCGCCGCGTAAGCCATGAGGACGCGGCCTACAACGTATCGAGGGCCGCGTATCTCGCCTCGGCGTTCTATGCGCGCGATTATGCCGCGCTCGGGTACGCGCTTTCGGACAGGCTTCATCAGCCGTACAGGCTTCCTCATATAGAGGGCGCCGACACCGTTATCGCCGTTTTGAATGAATTTTCGCCCTACGGCGTATATTTAAGCGGCGCGGGGCCCACGATAATGGCGGTGGCGGACGCCGAAAACCGCGATTTTGTGAAAAACGTGCGTGCGTCCCTAAAGGAAAAGGGCATAAACTGGCGTGCGTTAGCGCTCTTTTCGGACGCTCACGGCATCAGAATAACAAATAAGTAATCAGTACACGAAAGGGTGTTAAAAAAGATATGTTGATAGTAAAAAAATTCGGCGGCTCATCCGTTGCCGACGCTGCGAAGCTCTTCAACGTAGCCGGAATAATATCCGAGGACTACAATAAGGGCAACAGCGTTGTAGTCGTTGTTTCGGCTCAGGGCGACACGACGGACGACCTCATCGAAAAGGCACAGGAAATAAATCCTAAGGCTTCGAAGCGCGAGATGGATATGCTGCTCTCGACGGGCGAACAGATCTCAATTTCGCTTCTTGCCATGGCGCTTGAAAAGCTCGGCACTCCCGTTATCTCTCTCACGGGCTGGCAGGCCGGAATGCACACGAACACCACGTATTCGGCGGCAAGGATAAAGGATATAGACACCGAGCGCATAACGTTTGAGATAGACAAGAAGAAGGTCGTTATAGTTGCGGGCTTCCAGGGCGTGAACCGCTACGACGATATAACGACGCTCGGACGCGGCGGCTCCGATACGTCGGCGGTGGCTCTGGCGGCGGCTCTGAAGGCCGACGTATGCCAGATTTACACCGACGTCGACGGCGTATATACGGCGGACCCGCGCATAGTCAAGAACGCGGTAAAGCTTGAGGACGTATCATATGACGAGATGCTCGAGCTTGCGAGCCTCGGCGCGAACGTGCTTCACAACCGTTCGGTTGAAATGGCGAAGAAATATAATGTAGAGCTCGAAGTGCTCTCAAGTTTTAATAGAGTACCCGGAACAAAAGTTAAGGAGGTTTCTGACGTGGAAAAAATGTTGATAAAGGGTGTCGCTCGCGACAACGACGTTGCACAGATAGCAGTTACGGGGCTGAAGGATCAGCCGGGCGTAGCGTTCAAGCTGTTTTCGCTTCTTGCAAAGCATAACATCAATGTGGACATAATACTTCAGTCGGCGGGACAGGAGAACAACATACAGGAGATAAGCTTCACCGTGACCGAGGGCAATCTTGAAACGGCCCTGAAGGTAATAAAGGACAATCTTGGCGCCATCGGCGGCACCGACGTGAAGTTCGACAAGAACGTATCGAAGGTATCAATAGTAGGCGCGGGCATGGCAAGCAATCCCGGCGTTGCGGCGAAGATGTTCGAGGCTCTGCAGGACGTTGGCATAAACATAAAGAGCATATCCACGAGCGAGATAAAGATATCCGTTCTTGTTGAGAGAGGCATGGCAGAGAAGGCCGTTGCCGCAATACACGACAAGTTCATGCTGCCGTAAGTTTATTGAGGCCGCCCAAAAAGGGCCGGACCGCCGAAAAAAATAAATAAAAGAAGTGAAAAACATGTGCGGATTTTTTGAAAGACAAATATTTCTGCATACCGTTTCAAAACAACTTTTGCGCCGTAACCATGAAGGTTACGGCGTTTTCGGCTATTGCCGATTGACTCACTGCCGTATACCGATACGCCCAATCCACCCCAAAAAATCCGCGAGCGTATTTTTTGGGGACCCTGAGTTCGCCAATCGACAATTCCGGCCTCTTTTTGGACGCCCTTTTAAAACCCCCCGCTTTTTCGCAAAAAAACGCATGAAAACTGCCGATTTGGGAATAATTTACTTGCATTTTCCTTTGATAAAGCATAAAATATCTGAAAAGAATCTTTTTGCGCCGATGAGCGCCGAAGGATCGTCTTTAAAGTGGGGGAGGGTATTTGTGTGACTGCCAGGAAGTGGCTTATGCGCATCGCGCTGATTGCGTGTCTCGGGCTTATCACTTTTCTGTTATCGGTTTTTGCAAGCGGAGATACCTTCAGCGGCATATCAGACAAGGTCCGCACGCAGGAGTATTCGGAAAGCGTCGAAGCGGCATAAAAAATACATAAAAAAAGTCATTGGGAGCGCGAAAAATTATAACCGCGCTCCCAATTATTTTTTATTGTATAAGTCGACATTATATGTTATTATTTATTCATGTTCCGCATAGGGACTTACGGAGGATAAATATCATGACAGACAATGAATTGAATATAAATACAGAGAATAACGAAACGACGACGCTGCCGCTGCTTGCGCTGCGGGGCCTGTGCGTTTTTCCCGCGATGAATATCCACTTCGACGTGGGACGAAAAAAATCCGTCAAGGCGCTTGAAGAGGCGATGGAGCGCGACCAGCGCATTTTTCTTGTCGCGCAGAAGGATACCGTTACCGACAAGCCCGAGGAGGAGGACCTCTACGAGGTGGGCACCATCGCGAGAATTAAGCAGATTGTCAAGGTGCCCGGCGATACGCTGAGAGTCATAGTTGAGGGGCAAAAGCGCGCGCGCAAGGTGAAAATGGTGCGCCGCGAGCCGTATTTTGAGGCCGAGGTCGACACGTCCGCGCCGCCGGTGCGCGCTGTTTCGCGCATACGCCGCGAGGCGCTCATCCGAAACGCGCAGAACACGTTCATAGATTATTCCGAGCTTGCGCCGAAGCTCCCCGGCGACCTTATGCTGAAGGTCATAGAGGCGAAAAGCCCCGGCGCGCTTGCCGACGAGATCGCGTCGGGAACGCCGATAAAGCTTTCCGAAAAGCAGGCCGTCTTGGAGGAGTTCGACGAATACAAGCGCCTTCAAAAGGTCATCTTCACGCTCGAGAACGAAATAAGCATACTCGACGTGGAAAACGAGATGCGCGAAAAGATACGTGAGCAGATAGACAAGAACCAGCGCGAATATTATCTTCGCGAGCAGATGAAGGTGATACAGGGCGAGCTGGGCGAGGGCGAGAACACGTACGAGGAGTCGCTTGAATACAAGGATAAGATTTTAAAGCTCAAGCTTAAAGCGGAGCTTGAGGAGCGCCTTTTAAAGGAAGCCGCACGTCTTGCGAAGATGCCCTACGGCTCGTCCGAGGGCGCGGTGATACGCACGTATCTCGATACGTGCCTCGAGCTTCCGTGGAACAAGACGACGCGCGAGCGCATCGACATAAAGCGCGCGCGAAAGATGCTTGACGCCGATCACTACGGACTTACGAAGGTCAAGGACAGAGTTATAGAATTTATGGCGGTGCGCGCGCTTACGCAGGACCAAAGCCCGCAGATACTCTGCCTTGTCGGCCCTCCCGGCGTGGGCAAAACGTCGGTCGGCCGCTCCATCGCATCCGCGATGGGACGAAAGTACGCCCGCGTCTCTTTGGGCGGCGTGCGCGACGAGGCCGACATCCGCGGCCACCGAAAGACGTACATAGGCGCTATGCCAGGCCGCATAATAAACGCGCTGAAGCTTGCGGGCAGCAAAAATCCCGTGATGATACTCGACGAGATAGACAAAATGTCGAGCGACTTCCGCGGCGACCCCGCCTCCGCGATGCTCGAGGTGCTCGACGGCGAACAGAACGTTGAATTCCGCGACCACTACATAGAGCTGCCGTTCGACCTGTCGAAGGTCATGTTCATAACGACGGCGAACACGCTCGACACGATACCGCGCCCGCTTCTCGACCGCATGGAGGTAATAGAGATAACGAGCTATACCGATACGGAGAAACTTAATATCGCGCGCCTTCATCTCATACCGAAGCAGCTTAAAAAGCACGGACTGACTTCTAAGCAGCTCAAATTCGACGAAGCGGCCGTGTCCGCGATAATCGAGGGCTATACTATGGAATCGGGCGTGAGAAATCTGGAACGCGAAATAGCGAAGGTGTGCCGAAAGGCGGCGGCGCTCATCGTTTCAAAGGAAAAGGACTCCGTGCGCGCGACGGCGGATAATATCGCGGACTTTCTCGGCCCCGTAAAGGTGATAAAGGAGCGCATTCCGAAGGAGGATCAGGTAGGCGTCGTAAACGGCCTTGCCTGGACGCAGACGGGCGGCGATTTATTGTCGGTCGAAGCGAACGTTATGGAGGGCTCCGGCAAGGTGGAACTTACGGGACTTCTGGGCGACGTTATGAAGGAGTCGGCCCACGCCGCGATAAGCTGCATAAGAAGCCGAATAGAGCTTTTCCCCGCGATACCGCGCGACTTTTACAAGACGAAGGACATACATATTCACTTCCCCGAGGGCGCGATCCCGAAGGACGGCCCCTCGGCGGGCATAACGATAGCGTGCGCGCTCATATCGGCGCTGTCGGGCTGCCCCGTGCGCCGCGACGTCGCGATGACGGGCGAGATAACGCTTCGCGGCCGCGTGCTTCCGATAGGCGGCCTCAAGGAAAAAACGATGGCGGCCTACAAGGCGGGCGTTAAGACCGTGATAATCCCGAAGGACTGCGAAAAAGACCTCTCCGAGCTTGAAAGCGTCGTAAGGGAGAATATAGAATTCGTCACGGCATCCGAGATAGACGACGTGATAAAGACGGCGTTCGCCGTGTCGCCGTTTACGAAGGGCAAGGATATAAATCTGCCCTTGCAGCACGGCGAGCCGCGCATGAGCGTCGCCGAGATAAGCCAGTAAGAGAGGTGCCGCATGAATTTTCATAAGGTCGAGCTTGTCATGTCGGCGGCGCACAAATCGCAGTTCCCGAAAACCGGCCTTCCGGAGCTTGTTTTCGCGGGACGAAGCAACGTGGGGAAATCCTCGCTTATAAATAAGGTCTTAAACCGCAAAAACTTCGCCCGAACGTCTTCCTCGCCGGGAAAGACGGCCACGATAAACTACTATCTTCTCGACGGAAAGGTATACCTTGTCGATCTGCCGGGCTACGGCTTTGCGAAGGTGTCAAAGGACAAGAAAAAGACGTGGGGCGTCTTCATCGAGGACTACTTCAGGCTTTCAAAAAATATCGCGCTCGTGTTCTCGCTCGTGGACATACGCCACGACCCCACGGCCGACGATATGGCGATGGCGGATTTTTTAAAGGCGGCGGGGCTGCCGTTTATGATAATCGCAACGAAGGCGGACAAGCTGTCGAAAACGGCGGCCGCCGCGTCGTGCGAAAATATAAGAAAGAAGCTTTCGCTTCCCGACGGCGTGCCGCTCGTCGCGTTTTCCGCGAAAACGGGCGCGGGATGCGCCGAAATAATTGACGTAATAAATAAATTTGACGATAAAACGGAGGAAAAAGATGCTGTATCCCAATCAGACGATTAAGGACAACTGCCTCTATATAGGCGGCGCGAATACCGTGGAGCTTGCAAAAGAGTACGGTACGCCGCTTTATGTGATGGATGAGGACATGATAAGAGAGACGTGCCGCGAATTCAAGCGCGCGATATACGACGGAGTCGGCGAGAACGGACTTGTGCTCTACGCAAGCAAGGCGTTTTCATGCCGCGCGATGTACCGCCTTGTGCGGGAGGAGGGGCTCGGAATAGACGTCGTGTCGGGCGGCGAGCTTTATACGGCGATGAAGGAGAACTTCCCGCCCGAAAAGATATACTTCCACGGCAACAACAAGACGGCGGATGAAATAGAGCTTGCGCTCTCATACGGCGTGGGACGCTTCGCCGTGGACAATAAAGAGGAGCTGTTTCTTTTAAACGAGCTTTCCGTAAAGCGCGGCGTACGCGCGAAGATATCGTTTCGCATAAAGCCCGGCATAGACGCGCACACGTTCGACGCGGTCATGACGGGGCAGATAGACTCTAAATTCGGCGTCGCGCTCGAGAACGGCGAGGCGTTTGAAATAATGAAGACGGCGGCCGCGCTTCCCGGCATCGAGGTAGTGGGCGTTCACTGTCACATAGGCTCGCAGATATTCACGACGGAGCCGTTCTTCGGCGCGGTCGACGTGATGGTCGACTTTATCGCGCGCCTTCGCCGCGAGCTTTCGATTGATATACGCGAGCTTAACTTAGGCGGCGGATACGGCATAAAGTATACCGAGGAGGACAAGCCCATAGCGCCCGCGGAAATGTTCTCGAAGGTGCTTTCGCATCTTAAAGAAAAGTGCGAAAAAACGGGCGAGCCCGTGCCGCGCGTTTTGATCGAGCCGGGACGCTCCATCGTTGCGGCGGCGGGCGTGACGCTTTACACCGTCGGCTCCGTAAAAACGATAAAGGACGTGCGCACCTACGTTTCCGTAGACGGCGGCATGACCGACAACCCGCGCTACGCGCTCTACGAATCGCGTTACACGGCGACTGTCGCGAACCGCGCGTCCGAGCCGCAGAGCGAGACGATAACGCTTGCGGGACGCTGCTGCGAAAGCGGCGACCTCATCGGAAAGGATATGCCGCTTCAGAAGACTAAGGCGGGCGACATACTCGCCGTATTCTCGACCGGCGCGTACAATTATTCGATGGCGTCTAATTACAACCGCGTGCCGCGCGCCGCGACCGTATTCGTAAGCGGCGGCAAAAGCCGCGAGGTCATCCGCCGCGAAAGCTACGAGGATATTATAAGAAATGACCTGTAATAAGGCTTAAAAAAGCCCGACGGAAACGTCGGGCTTTTTTGCGTTCGGGGGAGAATGAGGGGAAAAAGCATTCTTTTTCCCTTCCGCGTATTGAATAAGCTTCGGAGGTATGATAAACTAAGATTTATAATAGTGCATTATAAACAACGTGTTTTCTAAAGGGATGAGAAAAGTATACTTTTTCACCAATCTTCGGACGAAAGACGTCCGTATCCGGTGAAAAGAGCGAAGAAAGGAAGGGTTATATGAAAAAGAAGCTTTTAAGCCTCATCGTGGCGCTGTGTATGGCAGTCACGCTGCTTCCGGCGACGGGCCTTGCGGAGGCTGTTGCGACCATCGAGGGCACGGTCAACGCGAGCGACTGCCCCGAGGGCGATATCATGCTCACGGACGACACGACGCTCGTTATGGACCGGGATATTACGCTTCGCTCCATCCGCGGCAATTACAATCTTACGATAAAGGATAAGGGCGGCCACACGCTTACGATAAGAATGCCCACCGCCGAGAACGTCATCACGGCGAACCCCTCGGGCCACGCCGTTTCCGTAAAAAGCCTCACCTGCGACGCGAAGCTTGATATCCTGTCGCGCAAGGACGGCTTGAACATCGACGGCGACATAAACTTCACGGGCGGCAGCCTCGCCGTAACGTCGAAGGACGGCGACGCCGTATATTCCCGAAACGGCAGCATCTCCCTTACGGGCACGACGATGCTGACGGCGGGCGGAAGCTCAATAAGCGCGCCCAAGGGCACGGTGAAATATAACGGCTCGTACCTTCTCGCGCAGACGACGGGCCAGAGCGCCTTCTGTATCGTCGGCCAGACCGTAAATCTTTACGGCGGCACGATAACCGCTTCCTCGACCGCGAACTGCATCGTATCGAACGGCTCGGGCGGCATTACCTTAAAGGGCAAGATAACGGCGTCCGCCGGTACCGACTACGGCGCGGTAATAAACGCGCGCGGCAACGGCGGGATACGCATTCTTGACGGCGCGGACATAACGGCCGACGGCGTGGGCTACGGCCTCTATGCCGGCACGTCCGTAAACATGACGGGCGACGGAACGCTGAACGCGAAGGGCAAAAACAAGAACGCCGTTTACTCCCGTTACGGAAGCATCACGTTAAAGGGCGACATCACTGCGTCGTCAAAGGAGCAGGCGATCTATGCCCCCGAAGGCGAAATAAACGTGACCGGCTCTCTTAACGCGGAGAACAGCAGCATGGACTACTGCTGCATCCGGGCGAGGAACGTGAGTATTCGCGGCGGCAAGGGCGATACCGTTACCGTAAAGGGCGGGGCGGGCGCCATAGTGGCCGACGGAAATATGAATCTCGCGGGAGCGATCTCCGCCACCGCATCCAACACCGGCTGGAAGAGCAGCGTTATAAGCACCAACAGCGGAGGCAATCTCACCGTCGAGGGCGGAACGCTCACGCTGAGCGGCAACGGCTTCGGCATCTCCTCGGACGGTGACGTAAGTATGTCGGGAGACGCCGCGCTGAACATTACCGCAAGAAAAGGCGTCCTTGCCGACGGCAGCTTTAACAAAAAAAGCACCGGTTCCATGCACATCCACGCGACGACCGGCACGGCACTCGAGGCGGACGGCATAATAATTGACGGCGGCTCCGACAATACCGTGGTGAGCGAGGACAGCTACGGTATCATTACGGACGGAGACGTCGCGATCCGCGACTGCATCCTTCACGTGACGTCCTTTTTCAACGCCATAAAGGGAGCCTCTCTCGTAACGGAGGGAAATCTTACGGAAGTTTACGCGGAGTCCACCGTTGCGGACGAAAAGGAAATGGGCACATTTCACAACGACAAGACATTCACCGTGACCGATTCGCACAGCGCCATCTTTATATCCGGCGATATGCGCGCAGATGCGGGCGGGATCACCAGCGGCCTTTCCAAGTGCTGCTACGGTATCCGGGTCGGCGGAGATCTGTCCGTCGGAGGGCCGCTTCGCGCCCGGATAGAACGTATTGCGGGCTATCCGCAGATCAGGTACGGACTTGACGTGAAGGGCAACATCACTATCACCGACGAGCTGTTATACTTCGGTGCGAATATGCCGATGCCTAAATATGCGGGGAGAATCTTTAAAGTGGAGGTCTGGATTGAAGACGGCAAGCTGACAATGAATCCGAATACCACATATAAGGACCTTACAATCAAATGGAAGCCTCCGATCAATCAAGGTATCCGTCTGACCGTTGAGAAGACGGTCGTGAACGTCGGGGATTGGATACGGGTTAATATAGACGCCCCCGACTGGCAGGATGAGGAGGACGGCAGCACCTGGTACATACAAAGCGGACGGCTCCATTTCTGGTGGGAATGCTCGGAAGACGGCCAAAACTGGCAGTTTTACGAACCGGAGGAGACCTACGGCGTTAATATTATCCAGACCGCGCAGGACTATGACGCCGGGAAGATCCTTCGGCTTGGTGTCGAGCAATATCTCCATCATGGCGTGATTTATTCCGATATAATTAAGGTCGCAGGCACCGAACCCCTCACCGGCTCCATCGTCTTCACCTCCGGAGCAAAGCTGGGCGAAAGCTTAACAACGGCACGGCTGGGCATGTTGAAGACAATGGAGGATTCCGGCGTCAAGATTCAGTACACGTGGCAATGGTCCGACGACGGAGTGACCGGATGGGGCCATGATTTACCAACGCTGACGGCGTACAGAACCATCAACGAATATGATTTAGGTAAATATCTAAGGGTCGTTGCCACGGCGGAGGGCTTTACCGGCGCTGTCGTGTCTCCGGCGAAGTACGTAAGCAAGGTCCCCGCCAACGACGATAACCTTGCCATGTCGTCACTTACGTACGCCGACGGCGTCATCACCGTCACAAGGGCCTTTACAAATCAGGAGTACGTCGCGACTATGTCCGCTTCCCCGCCCGGCGAAAACGAGTGGAGCGCCGCCGTATCTCCCGACGCAACGGGCGCGCTTAAGATACCCGTAAGCGGCAGCTATCTTAATCAGTCCGTTTTCGTCCACACCCGCATAAAGGAGACGGATGCGGCCCTGCCCGGCACCCGTGATAAATACGGCGTCATCTATACGGGAAAGGGCGAGTACCTTGCGGGAATTACCCTCAAAAATTCCTCCGGCGCCCCCGTGAGCGCGGAGAAGTCCAAGGTGGGCAGGATAGTTGCCGTAACCGTCGCGCCCATGCCTGAGGACTATCCCTATAACAAGTGGAAAGAAGATACAGTGAACTGGTACGTAACCAACAACAAAGACTATCCCGGCGCCGTGGAGCTTTATTCCGACAAGGACTGCACCGTCCCCCTCCAGCGTGACGGGTACGGCGTTATAATGCCTACCACCCAGTACACAGTATACTATAAGGCGTCGGGCTGGACGCAGGACGTCACCATCGGCGCGGAAAAGACGATCGGCTATAACAGCGTCGTAAGCGCCCGCATGACGCTGGACGTTTGCAGCGAAAACGACCTGTATATCTTAAAGAGCATGTATTTTGAGGACCTCGAAGCCTTCCCCGGCGACGAGATAACCACCGCGTTCGTAACGAAGCCGGAGAAAGCATATCTTGGCGAACTTACGTTCTCGCCCGACAATACCAATCCCGCAGGCGAGCTTGAATTTAGCGTTGATACGGCATCGAAGACGCTGACCGTCACCGTCCCCGAGGACGCAGAGACGGGACGCTACGTCTACTACTACCTTATAGACGGCGTAAGACCCTATAACGGGACGTTCGTCGTAATAAACGTCCGTGAAAAGACGGCGACCGTAAGCTTCAGCGCGGGCGATCCCGGCGCACAGGAGGCCGAGGCCGATATGGCGAGCCTTGCGGAGTCCCAGATGGCGCCGCAAAAGGTGGAGCTCGGCGCGCAGTACATCCTTCCCGAGAACGGCTTTGATGCGCCTCCCGGATACGAGTTCGACGGCTGGAGCGAGGGCGACCCCGGCGACGGCATGAACGTGACCGAGGACGTGACCGTTACGGCCCGGTGGAAGGAGCACGTACACTCGATGATTCATGTAGACGGGTATGATGCCGAATGCACGACGCCCGGCATGATGGAGCACTGGTACTGCGAGACCTGCGGAAAGCTATACGGCGACGAGAACGGCTTGTATGGCGAATGGGCCGACCCGGCCATGTATATGATCCCCGCTCACGGCCACAATACCGAGGGCGCGGAGTGGGAAAAGCAAAACGAGGTCGAGCCCACCTGCACCGAGGACGGCGGCTATGACATGGTGCTCTGCTGCACGATATGCGGCGAGGTAATAAACAGCGTTCACACGACCGTAGCGTGCCCGGGCAGCCACACCATAGGCGAGGCGGTCATGGAGGACGTTCACGAGGCCACCTGCACCGAGGACGGGTATTATACCGAGGTACACTACTGCGAGGTATGCGGCGAGGAACAAAGCCGCGAAAAACATACGATAGACATGCTCCCGCACGATCTTGTGCATTATGAGGAAGTGCCCGCTGCCTGCACCGAGGACGGAAACCCCGAATTCTGGGAGTGCGACTCTTGCGGAGCCTTCTTCTCGGACGAGAACGGCTTAAACGAGATTACGGACCCGCACGACATCGTTTTAGAGGCGACGGGCCATGTCTGGGGCAAGCCCTCCTATAAGTGGTCGGCGGACAATTCGAGCGTTACGGCGACCGTCAAATGCACGAACGATCCGAGCCACACCGAGAGCGAAACGGTTGAAACAAGCTACGAAATAACCGTGCCGCCCACGCTTAAAACGACGGGCACGGGCGTATATACGGCGGAGTTTGAGGGCGCGGCCTTCACGACGCAGACGAAGGAGGTCGAGATTCCGAAGATTACGGGTCCCTCCGTTATCGGCGAGGTGACCGGCGCGGGCAAGCTCGGCTATACCATTGAAAAGGCGCCCGAGGGCGCGATACTCATCGCCGTCCGCTATGACAACGGACGCACGAGCGCGACCCGCGTTATCGCCGCCGAAAACGGCACGGGAACAATTACGCTCGGCGGAAGCGGCGACAAGTACAAGCTTCTTCTGCTCGACAGCAGCCACCGCCCGCTGTGCGCTGCATGGAAAAACTAAAGAATAAGGCTTAAAAAAGCCCGACGGAAACGTCGGGCTTTTTGTGTTTCCCCCGAAAATCCCCCCCCCTACGGAACGCACAGAGGCTTCGGCGCGTCATAATTTTTATTGAAGTCTTAAAAAAAGTATGTTATACTGTACTATCAATAAAAATATACTATTCTTGCCGCCGTTTGGCCCCGAAAATTCGTAAAACGGGGCTTGTGCGGCCCGAAAAGGGAAAAAACGATGAAAAAACATGTTAAAAATAGAATAAAAGCCGCGGCAGTTTCGGTGCTGGCGTTTTGCACGCTTCTTTTGAGCGTGCCCGCCGCTCCCGCCGCGCCGACGGCGCAGGCCCTAAACTGCCACGAGACGGCGCAGCTCTGGTTCGGCGACAGCGAGGCGGCGATGCTTGCCGAGGCGGACGAAAACTCGCCCGAGGGCGCGGCTTACGCATATTTTTGTGAAAGAGAGAGCGACTTTCCCGGCACGGCATCCCTTGCGGAGGACAGCCGTGCGCAGACGAGCGATAAGGTCGGGCGCGAGCGCGCCGAGCGCATTCGCGGCATCGAAGATTTCGAAGCGCGCGCGAACGTTGCGATCCTCGACGCCGACGTGACGGCCATGATCGACGGCGAGCGCACCGTATACCGCGACGACGGATTTGTCGAGCTTTACGTTTACGAATGGACGTTCTACGATTACGACGACCTAAGCGACGGCGCCGGAGGAAGCGACGTCGCGGGTCACGGCACGCATCACAAGCTCACGCTTGCGCCCGCGGACGCGGGATACGAGATAATCTCCGACGAATACGACGAAAGCGACCTCTACGGCGTAAACACCGCAGGCGGCGCGTCCGCGCAAGGCGAAGACGACGCGGCTTCCGATGAATACGTCGGCGAAGAGACGGCCGTGCTTCAAAGCACGAATTATTATGCGGCCTACGACCCCGACAAGGCCGTCGCCTACGCCGACAAATACGTCTACAACGGCGCGACCTCCTCGGGCAAGCTTTACGAAAACTATTACAACAGCGCGTACGCCAATTTCAACGACGTCGGCGGCGACTGCGCAAATTACACGTCCCAGTGCATCTACGCGGGCGGAATGCCTCAGGTGAAGGGCGCGGCGTACGGCACGGACTGCTGGTTCTACGTTTCGTCGTCGAACAGAAGCGCGACGTGGACGAGCGCCTCGCGCCTCTGCGCGTGGATGGGCGACAACCGCGGCGTTCTCTGCACGGCGAACAACTCGAATATATATAAGGGAAGCCCGTGCTTCCACAGCAATAAAAGCCACGCTACGATATGCGTGGGCAAGAACAGCGCGGGCACGCACGTTATAAATTCGCACAACTACGACCGTTACCACGTCGTATGGAGCTATATAAGCGGCACGGTGTACACAGTCCGGCTTACGCCGCGCGACGATTATAAACCGTCGTCGCAGCCTGCGCCGCAGCCCGCTCATACGACGCATACGAAGGGCGCGTTCCAATATTACACGGCGGCGCATCCGCATTACAACTACTATAAATGCTCCGTATGCGGCGAAATTTTCACCGACGGCACGACGACGAAGGTCTCCTCCTGCACGCAGTGCTATCCGGTGACGGAGACGACGAAAACAGGCTACGCGGCCGGAGGCACACAGAGTGTGGATATAAACAGAACGCCGTCCTCGGGAAGCAAGATAGGCTCGATCCCCGAGGGCGCACCCTGCACCGTATACCCCGATAAAACGATAAGCGGCTGGTACTATGTCGAGTACCGCGGTATAAGCGGCTACGCATACAGCGGATTTATTTTGTTCACGCCGCCGCCCCCCTCGGGCGTTTGGCTGAAAATCGACAAGACCGAGCTTGCCGCGGGCGAAAAGCTTACGTTCACCTACGGCGCGAACAACGTCACGGGCTACGTTATGGGCATCGACCGCGTCGGGGAGGGCAGGATAGTCACGCCGTCGCTCGGCCTTGAAGCGTCGTACACGCTCGCATTTAACGAGCCGGGCACGTATACGGCATACGTTACGGCGTACAATACGGCGGGCAGCACCGAAAGCGCCCGCGTCACGTTTGAGGTCTGCGACCCCGTGCCCGCGGTACCCGTGCCGAAGGCCGACCGCGATATATTTTTCGCGGGCGAGAGCGTGACGCTGTCGTGGCCCGCCGCCGAAAACGCCGCGAAGTACGAATACGCCGTGGGCGAGTATCCCGCGGAGCTTATATGCGAGTCGCCCGGACGAAGCGGCGCCGTGGCGGGCTTGAGCGTAAGCTTAAGCGGCCTTTCGTGCGGCGAATATACGGCGTACGTGCGCTCCGTAAACGCCATCGGCACGAAGAGCGAATACAGCGCCGCGGTGACGTTTACGGTGAGCGAACGGGAGCTTTCGCCCGTGAAAACGGCCGAGGCGAACGGGCGAGTGTACGAGCTATACGACTGCGAAACGTCGTGGACGTTCGCGCGGAGATTGTGCGAACAGATGGGAGGCCGCCTTGCGTGCGTGACCGACGAGCGCGAGAACGCGCTTCTTACGGCGCTTGCCGCCTCGGGCACGAAGGCGAAATACTTCATAGGCGCGTCGAACGTTTCGCCGTCCGATTATAACGAGAAGGGCGGTGCGTACGCGTGGGAGTCGGGCGAGGCGTTCTCGTACTCCGCGTGGGCCGACGGGGAGCCCTTAAACGTCGGAAGCGGCGTGTGGTGCAGGCATTTTGCGGCTCTGGACGCATCTTCGGGAAAGTGGCGAAGCGTATACAATACCGATAAGAACGGCTCGGGCTTCATCCTCGAACGCGAGGCCGACGCGAAGCCCGTGAGTATTGCTTCGATGAAATACGACGGCGGCGCCGTCACGATACTTTGGAACGCGGCGGACGGCGCGGACGGCTACGCCGTATACCGTAAGGCGGACGGCGGCGAATGGACGTGCATTTGCGAGCTTGCCGATACGTCGTACACCGACGCGGACGTGACGGCGGGCGGGACGTATACCTACGCCGTGCGCTCCCGCGCGAACGGAAAGTACAGCGAAGGATACGATGAGACGGCGCAAAGCGTTGTACTTTACGCGCCCGGCTTTGCGTTTGACGCCGAAACGGGAACGCTTAACGGCGTGACGGACAAGAGCGCAGAAAAGGTTATAATCCCCGGATTTATGGGAGAGACCCGCGTGACGGCCATAGGCGCGGGCGCGTTTTCGGGCTGCGCGGCGCTTAAAACGGTATTTGTCCCCGAAGGCGTGACGCGGATAGACGAAGGCGCGTTTTCGGGCTGCGCATCGCCTTGCGAGGTGTACTACGAGGGCACGAGGGAGCAGTGGGACGCCCTGGGCGGCGAAATCCCGAAAGGTACAAAGCTTCTTTTAAATGCCCGCGCGGACGCGGCCACGGGCGAGACGGCCGCGTTCGGCCTTGACGGCGAAAAGCTCACCGTTTACGGCGACGTTTCTGCGGACGCGCCTGTATACGCCGCAGTGTACGGCGAAAACGGCAGACTTTTATCGGTAAAAATCATCACCGCGCCCGCTGCGGCGGACGCGGGCGGCGCGGCGCGGATTCTTTGCATATGGACGGACGCGCGCACCCTTGCGCCGAAATGCGGGAGCGTCGAATTTGACTTGACTTGAGCGCGCAATCCGCGTTTCTTTAAAGAATGGTAAAAAAGGCCTTTTTCGCACCGAAATAATAAAAAATCCCGCGCGAATTGTATTGTAAAACGCGCGGGGGCATGGTATAATAAATTGGTTTAATATCTGAACACACAGATTTGTGTACATAGACGCATAAAATTTCCCAAAACGGAGGTAATGACTATGAAAAAACGAGTGCTGTCAGTGATTGTGACACTGGCAATGTGCCTCGCGCTGCTGCCGCTCGGCGTAATAACGGCGGGAGCGACCGAGGCCACGACCGAGGCCACGGTAGGCGGGTACACCTTCGAAGTGGATGAGGACGGAAACTACCTTATCTCGTCCGTCGAAGACTGGAACAATCTGGCCGAAGCCGTTGCGGCGAACAACAACTGCAGCGGGCTTACGTTTAAGCTCACGACAGACATCGGCTCGGAATCCGCGCCCATCGAGAAGGCGATAGGAAGGCAGACCAGCAGCAGCCGTTCGGACAGGAAGCGTTTTGCCGGCACGTTCGACGGAGATAATCATACTATCACCGTTGCCCTGAGCTCGGCGGACGATTGGTTTAAATACAACCCGAACTACGTCTCGCCCTTCGCTTATCTTTCGAACGCGACCATTAAAAACGTACACGTGGTCGGCACGATAACGACGACGGGACAGTTCGCGAGCGGTCTCGTAGGCTCCTCCGGCGCAGGCAAGACCGACGGCGCCTGCACCGTTGAGCACTGCCAGATAAGCGTTACGATAATCAATAACTACCAGACCAGCGGCTCAACGTACGCAAATCACGGCGGCGTTATAGCCATTGCCGAGAGCACCGCGACGATAAAGGACACCTGGTTCGACGGTGCGTTTACGGGCATTGACTACTCTCACTCGGGCGGCTTTGTCGGTCTTAATAAGGGCACGCAAGCCAAACCGACTACTCTTACGAACTGCCTGTTTGACCCCTCTCCCATGCCGGACGGCCTTGACGTTACCGGCGCGTGCGAATTCGTTCACGAGAGCGGAGAGAACACGGGATATCACACGCTTGCCGAC
This sequence comes from Clostridia bacterium, assembly GCA_017513095.1. Classification (GTDB taxonomy): domain Bacteria; phylum Bacillota; class Clostridia; order Oscillospirales; family RGIG577; genus RGIG577. The sequence continues at coordinate 63,140 of JAFWDJ010000005.1, forward strand.
GACGTTTACTTCGTGAACCATTTCGGCGAGCTTGAGAACGCGCAGGGACGCCACGTCGTTTCACAGCTTCCGGACGGCTTCACCGGCACTTCCGTTACGGCTGCGGACGGCGGGACGTATTACATCATCACCGGAAGCGAGGCGTGGGCGGCGTTAACCGATTTTTTTAATAATCTTCCGGACTACTACTATGCGCTTTCGGAGAACGTGACCGCAGGCAGCGAGGACGACGCCCTTGTGGTACCGGCGGGAGAAACCTTCACGCTCGAACTTAACGGCAATACGATAGACCGCGCTCTTACCATGGAGCCCGCAAGATCGGACGGCTTCGTTATCAAGGTATCAGAGAACGCGTTGCTTGCAATAAACGGCCCCGGCGTCATCACCGGCGGCAACAATACCGGCGACGGCGGCGGCATATACGTTGAAGGCGGCGGCGAGCTCATCTTAAACGACGTTACGATTTCCGATAACCTTACGGCGGGCAGCGGCGGCGGCGTGTACGTTTCAAACGGCGGCACGCTCACCGTAAACGGCGTGACCGTTACCGGCAACACCGGCAAAACGATAGGCGCGGAAGGTATGGGCATATACGTTTCGGAAGGCGGCGCCTTCAACCTTGCGGGCGACGTGACGATAACGAACAACCTCTTCAAGCGCTACACCTCGAAGGCGAATAAGAACGTCTATCTCGGAAACGGCGTAAAGATTCACCTTAACGGCAATCTGACCGCTTCGACGCCCATAGGCGTAACGATGGCGACGCCCGGCGTATTCACCGAAAACCTTTCGAGCAACGCGCATCTCAGCAATTTCGCAAGCGAGGACGCGACCTGCATCAAAGGCTCGGAAAACGGCGAAGCAAAGCTTATAAAAAGGTACGAGATCACCTTTAAGAACTACGACGGCACCCAGCTTCAGAAGGGCTATGTAAACGCGGGCGAAACGCCTGTCTACAACGGCGCAACGCTGCCGCAGAAGCCTGAGGACGACGATTATACCTACAGCTTCAATAAGTGGGAGCCGGATCTCGCGGACGCGACCGCGGACGCAACGTATACCGCGACGTATACGGCAACGCCGAAACAGGCGTCCCTTACGGAGTACGAGGTTGAGAACGGCAAGATATACTTTAACGAAGCCACCGGCGCAATCGTCGCTTCCGACGAGGATATAACGGCGGCGGTGATACCCGAAACTATAAACGACGCGGCCGTGACCGCGATAGGCGACGGCGCGTTCGCAGACCGTACCGATCTTACGACGGTCACGATTCCCTGGAGCGTGACTGCGATAGCCGCAGACGCGTTCGACGGGTGCACGTCTCTTGCGGCCGTCAACTTCGGCGGCAGTGAGGACGAGTGGGATGAGCTGACGGCAGGTCTCGCCGAAGACTCGCCCCTTATCCTGGCGACGGTAACCTATACGGATGATACGAACATCCCCTTCGCGGTGACGGGCGGCAATATCTACTTCGATAAGACCACCGGCGCGATCGTAGACGCCGACGATTCCATAACGGCGGCCGTGATAACCGCCCAAATACACGGCGTGAACGTTACGTCCATCGGCGAAAGAGCGTTCGAGGATTGTGCGGATCTTGAAAGCGTGACTCTGCCGGACACCCTTACGTCCATAGGCACGGAAGCGTTCTGGGCATGCACAAGCCTTACGGAGATAAACGCAGACGCAAACAATACGACGTTCGCATCCGACGGCGGAGTATTGTTCAATAAGGATAAGACTGCGCTTCTGATATATCCCGCAGGCAAGACCGACACGACTTACACCGTACCCGATACCGTGACTTCGATAGGCGAATACGCGTTCGAATCATGCTCGAATCTTGAGACGATTTCGATATCCGAAAACGTTGAAACGATAGGTTATAGTGCGTTCGGGTACTGCGATGTGCTTAAGACCGTAACGATTCCGGCGAGCGTGACGTCCATAGGCAGCTATGCGTTCACGGGATGCACAAGCCTTACGGAGATAAGCGTTGACGAAAACAATACGGCATACTCATCGGATGATTACGGAGTATTGTTCAATAAGGATAAGACGACGCTTGTCGCATACCCGGCAGGCAAGACCGACACGTCGTACGAAGTACCCGATACCGTGACTGAGATTGGCGTCGGCGCGTTCATGCTCGCTTCTCTTACGAGCGTCACGCTGCCGCAGGACCTTGAGCAGGTAGGCGCCTACGCGTTCGACAACTGCATCGTCCTTGATACCGTAAACTACGGCGGCACCGAGGATGAGTGGGATGCGTTTGCGGCGTCGGGTATAGGCACCGGCAACGAATGTCTCACCGGCGCGCAGACGATAAACTTCACACAAGCCCCCGCGCCCACGACATACACCGTAAAATTCACGGATACCGACGGCACGGCGTTTGCGAATATAGACGATCAGGAGGTCGAAGCGGGCGGAAAGGCTCAAAAGCCCGCCGATCCGCAGAAGAACGGCTTCTCATTTAAGGCATGGTACAACGGCAATACCGAATACAGCTTCGATTCTCCGGTAAACAGCAATCTTACGCTTACGGCATCGTGGGAGGAATGGGCCCCCGGTACCCTCGGCGCAGTAAACCTCAGGGCGACGGTAGACGGCAGGACCATAGTGCTTAATTGGGACGCAGTCGAGGGAGCCGATGTATACAGGATTTACCGTGAAGCAAGCGGTACTGCATGGTCGGTACTCGTTAAATCAACCGACGGGCTTACGTATACGGATAATAAGGACGTCGTAATGGGCGTAAAGTACTACTATACGATGCGCGCAGCAAAAACGGGCGAAAAATTCATAAAGAATCCCGCGCAGACGACGGTAAACGCAACAATTCCCATAGACCTTCCGGGAGTGCCGATAACGTCTATTGCATGGAGCGAAAGCGGCGTCGTGCTCACGTGGGACGCAGTCGACGACGCGCAGGACTACCGCGTATACCGCAAACCCAACACCGGAACAAGCACGTGGGATATCGTCGAGACCAAAATAACCGGGACGACGTACACCGATACAAGTTCACTTACAAGCGGCACGAAATACTACTATAAAGTCCGCGCCGGTTCGGGCAATAAGTACCCGAAGGTTACGGGCGAGACTGCAAGAAGCATAATAATACCGTAAAAACATAATAATCACGCAACCCATAAAGAAGCGGGGCATTTTGCCCCGCTTCTTTTGCGTTTTTATGCCTCAAGACCGATAATCCCCCGCTTTTTTTCCTCCCGATATTGCATCGCCGCCGTTTTGTGATACACTTATACTGGATTGATATATACAAACGGGCTTTCGGCCCGAATCAGGCCTTTCCGCTCGGGGAAGCCGGCATGACGCCCGTCCGAAGCCTTCCCCCTCGGCGCAAGCCGTGACGGATGAGGGGTTCCGCCGCCGCGGGCGCGGCATAAAACAAAATCACTTGCGAATACATACAAAAACTCTTTGATCAGGGGGTATTTTTATGAAAAAGAAGGTCATAAGCCTCATTCTGGCTTTATGCATGGTATTCACCATGCTGCCCGCCGTGAGCCTGGCCGGAGGCAATACGTCCGGCGCGCCCTACCCGGTCACGGGCGGCAATATCTACCTGATGGCGGGCGACAGCGGATACGTAATCGTCGGCGCGGACAATAGCGTAACGGCGGCGGTGATACCGGCCGAAATATACGACGCTGCGGTCGTTGCGATAGCCGACAGCGCGTTTTCGGGCTGCACAAATCTTACGTCGGTGACGCTGCCCGCCGGTCTTATGTTCATTGATCAATATGCGTTTTCGGGCTGCCGGAAGCTTGCGTCGGTGACGCTGCCCGCCGGTCTTATGGGCGTTGGGCAAAATGCGTTTTATGAGTGCCCGGATCTTGTAAAAGTTTTATATACCGGCAGCGAAACGGATTTTTTCAGTATTATCGGCTATAATGAGGTTCCGTATGCGAATGACCTTTACTCACTGATGGAGTCCGGCGGGGACCCGCACTCGGTCGATCCGACCGGCGAGGGGCTTTATTGCTCATGCACGCCGTATGCCGGAACGGGCGGCAATATATATTGTTGGGAGTTGTCGGACGGCGAAGCGGCGATAATTTCCGCGGACCCCGGATTGTCGGCGATTTCGATACCGGCTCAAATAAACAACAAGCCTGTAAGTTCGATAGGCTTCGCCGCGTTCGCGAACTGCACGTCTCTTTCGTCGGTGACGCTGCCCGATACGCTTAAGACCATAGGGAACTATGCGTTCTTGAAATGCTCGTCTCTTTCGTCGGTGACGCTGCCCGATACGCTTAAGACCATAGGGGACAGTGCGTTCGCGAACTGCACGTCTCTTTCGTCGGTGACGCTGCCCGAGGGGCTTACGAATATAGGAAGCTACGCGTTCAACGGATGCAAGTCGCTTGAGTCGGTCGATGTCCCGTCGACCGTGACGTCCATAGGCGCCAACCCATTCGGTTACTGCACTTCTCTTAAGACTATAAGCGTCGCCGCGGGGAGCACGGCGTACGAGTCCGACGACGGTATACTGTTCTCAAAGAATAAAGAGGCGCTGATACAGTATCCGGCGGCTAAGACCGATACGTCGTACGTGATGCCTGCGGCCGTTAAGACAATAGGCGACGGAGCGTTCTCGAGCTGCGGGTCTCTTGAGTCCGTAACGATACCCAAGGGTGTTACGACCATTGGCTACGCTGCTTTCGCTTTCTGTACCGGGCTTAAGGCGGTCACGCTTCCCTACGGCGTTACGTTAATAGGTGAGCGTGCATTCGATAATTGCATACACCTCGCGTCAGTGATTCTGCCGCGGAGTATTACGTACATAAGACAGGTCGCGTTCAAAGACTGCCCAAGTATTTCCGAAGTCAAATACGGCGGCAGCGAGGCGGATTGGAATAATATAACGATAGAGAGAACCAACACCTATCTGACCGGCGCACCGAGAACTTACAATTACGACCCGGAGCGCATCCCCTATGCCGTAACGGGCGGCAATATCTACTTTGACATGACGACCGGCGCGATCGTAGGCGCGGACGATAACATAACGGCGGCGGCGATACCCGCGGAGATAGAAAACACGCCCGTCACGGCGATAGGCGAAAACGCGTTCGCGGACTGCTCGATTGAATCCGTCATGATATCCGAGGGCGTGACGACCATAGGCAAAAAAGCGTTCGGTAACTGCCGTTCGCTTGTATTTGTCTTTCTGCCTTCGAGCCTTGAGTCCATAGAAAACTATGCGTTCAAAGAATGCAGTTCGATACACGCCGTACGCTACGCAGGCAGCGAGTCGGACAAAGAGGGCATAACTATAGGCTCCACCGGCAACGGCGCTATGCAAAAGCCCTGGATGTATTCGTGCAGACCCTATGCGGCGACGGGCGGAAATATATATTATAACGTGTCGAACGGCGCCGCAAGCATAGTCGGCGCCGAAGCAAGCGTCACGGCGGCGGATATACCCGCGAAAATAGAAAACGTGCCGGTCACGGCAATTGGCGACTATGCGTTCGAAGACTGCCTGAATCTTTTGTCCGCCGGGATACCCGAGGGCGTTTCGTACATAGGCAGCTATGCGTTCGCGAACAGCTTCTCCCTTTCGACCGTCGCGATGCCGTCGACCGTGACGTTCATAGGCAGTAATGCGTTCTCCGCCTCGGGTCTGCACTTCGTCTACTACGGCGGCAGCGAGTCGGACTGGAGCGAAATTGAGATATCGAGCTTAGGCAACAGTAATCTGCAAAACGCACGGAAGTATTATTCGTGCCTCTCTTACGCCGCGACGGACGGAAACATATATTACAGCATATCGAACGACGAAATAACGATAACGGGCTCGGACGCGGGGATTACGGCGGCGGATATACCCGCGGAAATAGAAAACGTGCCGGTCACGGCAATTGGCGAAGATGCGTTCAACGGACGCTGCTCTCTTTCGACCGTCACGCTCGCCGAGGGGATCGTGACAATAGGCGACAACGCGTTCTTCGACTGCGTGTCTCTTTCGTCCGTCACGATACCCGAAGGTACCGAGACCATAGGCTACTCGGCGTTCTGTGGCTGCACGGTGCTTTCGTCCGTCACAATACCCGAGGGGGTCACGTCCATAGACGTTGATGCGTTCGGGTGCTGCGAGTCCCTTGAAACGGTGATCCTGCCTTCGAGCCTTTCGTCAATAGGCGCTGGCGCGTTCGACGGCTGCGACTCTCTTGCCGAGGTCTTCTACGGCGGAAGCGAAACGCAGTGGAATGCGCTCCTTTTAAACGTGGGCACCGGCAACGACGCGCTTATCGGCGCACAGATAACCTATAATTACGACCCGACGAGCATACCTTACGCCGTATCGAACGGCAATATCTACTTCGATATGACCACCGGCGCGATAGTCGGCGCGGACGCGGGCGTTACGGCGGCTGATATACCCGAAATGATTGCAAATACGCCCGTCACGGCGATAGGCAGCCGTGCGTTTTACGATTGCCGTAATCTCGAGTCCGTCACTATCCCCGGCAGTGTAGAGAGTATAGGCGACTATGCGTTTTACGGCTGCAGGTCTCTTTTGTCCGTCGCTGTCCCCGAGGGTGTGACGGCCATAGGCGGCAATGCGTTCGCGGGATGCACGTCCCTTATGGCAGTCGCGCTGCCTTTGAGCCTTGAGTCCATAGGCGCCGGTGCGTTCGAGGGGTTCGTGAACATAGTATATAGAGTCGTCTACTACGCCGGAGACGAGTCGGACCTGGAAAACATAAGCATATCGGACGGCAACTATGATCTTTTCAATGCTTTGATATTTTATTCATGCATACCTTATGCGGCGACGGGCGGAAATATATATTTTAACGTATCGAACGGCGCCGCAAGCATAGTAGGCGCGGACCTGAATGTTAAGGCGGCGGACATACCCGCCGCGGTAGACGGCGCGGCCGTAACGTCGATAGACGAAGGGGCGTTCTTCCTCTGCACGCTCCTTGAAACGGTCACGCTGCCCGTGAGCATTACAGAGATAGGCGGCGGCGCGTTCGAGGGCTGCGGCGCGCTTGCGACCGTATACTACGGCGGCACCGGGACGCAGTGGAATGCGCTGCTTGATAGTATAGGCGACGGCAACGGCGCGCTCACCGGCGCACGGATAATCTGCAATTTCGACCCGACGAGCATACCTTACGCCGTATCGAACGGCAATATCCACTTCAATATGACCACCGGCGCGATCGTCGGCGCGGACGAAGGAATTACGGCGGCGGTGATACCGGAAGAAATTGCAAATACGCCCGTCACGGCGATAGGCAGGCGGGCGTTTGGGGGCTGCGATGCGCTTACGTCCGTCACGATACCGGAGGGTGTGACGACCATAGCCGAAGATGCGTTCGAGGGATGCGTTTTGCTTAAATCTGTCTTTCTGCCTTTGAGCCTTAACTCCATAAATAGCTATGCGTTCGCGGCCTGCAATGCTCTTTCGGCCGTCTACTACGGCGGCGCCCGGTCGGACCGAAACAATATATATATAAATCCCATGATCAACGACCCCCTGGCAAACACAGAATGGTATTATTCGTGCCTCTCTTACGCCGCGACGGACGGAAACATATATTATAACGTATCGAACGACGAAATAACGATAGTCGGCGCGGACGCGAGCGTTACGGCGGCGGATATACCTTCATCCATAGACGACATACCGGTCACGGCGATAGGCGGCCGTGCGTTTGGGTCCCGAGCTTCTCTTTCGTCCGTCACGATACCGGAGGGTGTGACGACCATAGACTACAATGCGTTTGGCGACTGCACTTCGCTTGAAACGGTCACGCTTCCTGCAAGCCTTACGTTCATAGAAGACTATGCGTTCAACGGCTGCAGCAGTCTTGAAACCGTCAACTACGGCGGCACCGGGACGCAGTGGACCGCGCTCCTTGATAGTATAGGCAGCGGCAACGACGCGCTCACCGGCGCGCAGACGATAAACTTCACACAAGCCCCCGCGCCCGCGACATACACCGTAAAATTCACGGATACCGACGGCACGGCGTTTGCGAATATAGACGATCAGGAGGTCGAAGCGGGCGGAAAGGCTCAAAAGCCCGCCGATCCGCAGAAGGACGGCGTCACCTTTGCGGCGTGGTACAACGGAGACACCGAATACAGCTTCGATACACCGGTAAACAGCGATATTACGCTTACGGCAACGTGGAGGGATGAGAATGCCCCCGAATATTTGGGCGCCGTAAATCTTACCGCGACGGTCGAAGGCAATACCATCGTGCTTACGTGGGACGCAGTCGACGGCGCGGACGCGTACAGGATATACAAGCAGGCGGGCGGCACGGCGTGGTCGGCAGTCGTTAAATCTACTGACGAGCTTACATATATCGACGGCGACGTTACGGCGGGCGTAACGTACAGATACACGGCGCGCGCGGCGAAGACGGGCGAAAACTTCGTAAAGAATCCCGATCAGACGACGGTAACCATAGCGATGCCCGGCGAGCTTGAGGCGCTTGGCCCCGTAGAGTTCACGGCGACGGCGAGCGGAAAGACCGTCGTGCTTGAATGGACTGCCGTTACGGGCGCGGATGCGTACCGCATCTACCGCGAGGCGAAGGGCAGCGTCTGGGAAGTGCTCGTAAAGAGTACGGACGGGACCTCGTACATCGACGACACCGTTTCGATGGGCGTGAAGTATTACTACACGATGCGCGCGGGCAGGTATAATAAGTTCATCAGGAATGAAAATCAGATGAAGACGAGCGTGACCGTTCCGGTAGACCTTCCGTCGGTGCCGATAAAAACGCTTGAATTAGACGGAAGCAGCGCGGTACTTACGTGGGACGCAGTAGACGACGCCGAAGGCTACCGCGTATACCGCAAACCCGACACCGGCATCAGCATATGGGATATCGTCGAGTCCGACATAACCGGGACGACGTACACCGATACAAGTTCACTTGCAAGCGGCACGAAATACTACTACAAGGTCCGCGCCGGAGCTGCAGGCAATTATCCGAAGGTTGCGGGCGAGACCGCGAAGAGCATAACAATACCGTAAAAACAAAAAAAGCGGGACAAATGCCCCGCAGACGAAAACGGCCTCAGCGAAACCGCTGAGGCCGTGATTTTTTATGTTTTATTTCAGCTCAATACGCTGCCGCAGTATTCGCAGCAGTTTGAAGCCGTGGGAACGGTCTGCGCGCCGCATGCGGGGCACTTTACGGGGCCCTTCGGAGCCGCGTCCTCACGCCCGATGTTGCGGACTTCGGTAAGCGCGTCCTTGATCTCCTTCGCCATCGCCTCAAATTCGCGATAGTCGACGCTGCTCTGCGGGTCGGGCGCAAGCTTTGCTATCGTGGGGCTTTGGGGATTTGTTACGATGCTCGAAGGATTAAGCCTGAATCTTATCGTATCGAAATAAGGAGTGTTTACCCTTATTATCATATCGAAATCGTAGCTGAACGTATAGCGGGGCGGGATGAAGCTCACGAGCTTTCCGTCTGCGTCCTTGCGCTTTTCTTCGTGCCTGTTTTCGGCTATATCGAGGTCGCAGCCCGTTACCTGCGAAAAGGAGATAACGTCGGGGTTTGCCTTTTCAAGATCGCGCTCACGCGTTACCATGAACTTCTTTGCGTCCTCGTCTATGATAAGCTTCATGTTTACGCCGAAGGTGCGCGTCGTATTGAATGCCGCTACCTGTTCGCGGTTTGCCTCGCGGTAGGCAAGCTGCTCCTCTATCTGCGCAACGGTGCTGCTCCGCCTTTCGGAGAACCACGGCGAAAGCTTCGCGGCGCAGTTTTTGCACATATTGCCGTCGTCAAGCTTGCGGTTTCCTAAAAGGCCTATTTCGCCGCCGCATATCGAGCATGATTTTTTACTGAACAATCCCATATTTAAAACTCCTTTCGCTATTTTCTGTATTCGTTAAGAATGCTTCTTACCTCATTTATGATGCCGGCGCCCTCCTTCGGAAGCTCAAGGTCGCTCGAAAGCTCTGTCCTCTCGCCGTCCGCCCAGAAGATGACGGCCCGTGTCGGCGCGTCGAGCGCGATGAACTCGCTTAGCGGAAGCTCGCCCCAGAAGGGCACGCCGCGTTCGGCGTAAAGCGCCTTTACGCGCTCCAGCGCCTCATAAGGAACGGTGTAGCTCTCATCTTTGTTCTCCCCGCCGACGTAGGACGTTTCGCGGTATGTAAGCACGGCGTTCCCGTCGGGGGAGGGCTCGAGCGTTATATCGATATCAACGCCCTCCATACCGCCGTAGGACATATATTCGACCTTGAAATCCGCGATTTCGTCCGGCGATATCGTGCGCTTTTTGCCGGTATACTTGCCGAACGCCAAAACGACGGCAAATACTATGGCGGCCGCGCAGATGAGGACGACTATTCTTTTGGCTTTTGATTTTTTATCCATGTTTTCGGCCCCCTGGGCTTACTGCTCGCTTATATGCTTGTGCTCTCTGTATTGATTGAGAAGCTCGTAGGTATCTTCGAGTATCTTTTTCTTGCCCTCGGGGAATACCATGTTGCTGTAAAGCGTCGTGCGCACGTACGGCGTTTCAAACTTTACCATTACGGTGGGCTCGTTTTCCGGCTCCTCATCGCTGTAGGGGAGATTGCCCCAGCTTTCGACCTGATAAGCTACATACATGTCCCGAAATTCGTTGAACACCTCGATAGGGAGCATATAGCTTTCATATATGTCCCGCCCGTCGGCTGATTCCTTGCCGCGCACGGAAAGCTGCGCCGAAAAGTCGGGCGCTCTTTTCATTATAAGCTCGAGGTCTTTGCCGTCGGGCCCTCCGAATATCCTGTATTCGCAGTAGTTTACGTCGAACTCATCCTTAAGCTCCTTGAATTTAAGCAATCCGCGCGCCTTTAATATGGCGGCTGCCGCTACTATAACGCCGATTACGATGAGTATGTTAAGTACGGCCTGGTTCATAAGAAAAACTCCTCCTTTTATTCGTCATACCGTGTGAAGTCGTATACGTATTTGAGATTTGAAACGGTCGAAACGTGTCCGTCCATAAGGCTTATCGCGGGGCTCCATTCCAATATTTCGCCCGCGCCGTCAACGACGGTAATAAGCGTGTCGGGCATTATTTCGCTTACGTTGCATTTTAACAAAAACGGCGCGCCGTCCTCGCTTTTATAAAGAATCTCCTTCGCTTCGCCCTGATAATCGTTTTCCTCGCCTATATACCAGGCGCTTACCGTGACGGAGGCGTTCTCGTCGCGGGGGATGACAAGATAGAGCTCCTCGCCCTGCTCAACACAGACGAAGCGGTTTGCCGGAACTGACGTAAGGAAGTCAAAGTCTTCGGCGTATCCGCTGCCTTCAAATATCGTATTGTAATATTCGCGGTATTCGTCGAGGTCATTTGCCGCGCGGTCAACGTATCCGATGAAGACAACGCCGCACGGATAGTCCTCGTCTAAAAGCACCTGACGCTGCATAACGACGGGGTCCCAGAATCCCGGGTCCTCGCCGTACCCGCCCCAGTAGAGCGCGAACACCTCGTCCGACGGAAGTCCGCCGAAGCTATTGCCGTCGTCTCCGATTGTAAAGGACGCTCTTACAACGGTCTCGCCGTCGGCAAGAAGAAAGTCGCTGTACGTCGCGTCGTCGGTGCGGATGCGCGTCACAACGTCGCCCGGCTCGAGCGTAAGTATTTCATCGGTCTCGGCGCCGTTTGCGTCTAAAACGGTCGTGTCAAGCTCGGCGAAAACTCTGTATATCGTGGGATACTCTATCGTAAAGAAGCCGTTCTCGGCTGAGGGCATACCGTTTTCATCGGCCGCGAACACGTCCCATCCGCGGTCGACGGTTATGTCCCTGACGGCGGCGTCGAGCCTGAAGCTGTTCGGGTCGGTGGGTATCTCAAGCTTTGCGCGGTATACTTCCTCGTCGTCGGGCTCAGCGCCCGTGTATACCGAGTGCATCCCGTACGGAGCCTCGCCGACCTTTTTTATCGTTCCCGCCGAAATGTCGAAGACCGTAAGCATGGGGAAGCCGTCGAGGTCCTGACCGAATATGTATAGATACGTATTGCCGCTGTCCGTGTGCATCAGCATGGGCTGCTCGCTGTACGACTCATAATCCTCGGTGAAGTTTTCGTCGTCAAGGGTTATCGTCACGTTCTCAAACGAGCCGTATTCGTTCGTAACGCCCGAAACGCAGATGCGGTCCATATCGCCGTCGCCGTCAGTATCATAGAAGGAGTGAGTGTAGGATAAAAGCTGCACGCCGTAAGCCTCGGGCACTGTCTTGTATTCGTCCGCTATGAGGTCGGGGTACTCCGCGAACGGTATCGGAACGATCTGTACGCCGTAAGCGTAGGGCGCGATTTCGTAGGGGTTGAAATATAGCGTGAGCGCGTCGTACTCGAGCGTCCAGAAGATGGTGTCGGCGTTCTGCTCGACGTATTCTTCAATATCGAGCCCCTCGTAGAATTCAACGTCGCCGCAGTATTTTTCAATCTGCGCCGCAACAACGGCGGGCAGCGCGCTCATATCCGTCACAACGTCCGAAAGCGCAAGCTCGCGTCCCGTCTGCGAATCGTAGGTCCTGCCGTAGAACGAATACATGCCGTGTGCGCCGCCGCTGAACATATACGTGTTGTAAAGCAGGCTTAAAACGGTGCTGTCGGCGCGTCTTACGGTGAAATCCGATTTAAGCTCAAATCTCGAGAAGTATTCTCCGGCATATTCGGCCTCGTCTTTCGCGCCCTCTATCATGCTCTCGTATTCGCTTTTCATGCCCGCCTTCGACTGTTCGTTCTGCGCCGAAAGCGCCTCGGAAAGCGCGGGATATTCGGCTGCGCATTCGTCCGAAAGCGCGGGAAGCGAATATTCGCACAGCGCGAGCGTTGTGAAGTATTCGCTGCTCCATTCAACGAACGAGAACTTCTCCGCCGTAAGCGACAAAAGCCCGGAGGACGCCTCTGAAACGTCCGGCGTTTCTTCCTTTTTGGCGCTGTTTGTACCGCCCGAGCAGGACGCAAGACAGAAGGCCATGAACGCTGCAAGGATTATAAGTGATACTGCTTTTTTCATAAGTACGCCTCCGTGTTTGTTTGGCGTGTTTTCCGCCTTAAATCGTGAATGTTTGCGATGTGTTTATTATCTATATTATAGTAATACAATTTACGCGCATTATCAAGTGTCACTTTTTCGCGGAAGCGCTTAAAAAAGCATAAAAAAGGCGCCTCCGCACCGGAGACGCCTTCGCTTTTTTTCAGACTTATTTGGAGAGACTTTCCTCGTAAGCCTGTATCATCTTCTTGACCATCTGGCCGCCGATAGAACCGGCCTGTCTCGAGGTAAGATCGCCGTTATAGCCCTGATTTAAGCTTACGCCGACTTCGCTGGCCGCTTCCATCTTAAATCTGTTCATGGCGTCCTTAGCCTTCGGGACCGAAAGCTTATTGCTGTTGTTACGGGACATAATATCTCCTGTCCGCCCGCATTTTCGGGCTCTCGTTTTAAAAAGAATTCTTAATCCGCAATCGGATTACACGCATATTATCTGCGCGAGAAAGCGAACATATGCTTGGGAAAGTATGTCGGAAAAGGGGGAGATTACGGAGTATGGCCGCGGTTTAAGCCGACAAATCGAGCGTATTTTTAAAATTTTACGTCGGTATATGCAAAAACGGAATTATTCGGTATAATAATGAAAGAAAAATCTATTGTTATCCCCTTTTACGCAGAAAGGAGAAACCGATAATGAAACCGTTTGCGCCAAAGACGATTGAGAAAAAATACGCATCGCTTGGGCTTTCGAAGGAAACGATCGATCTGCTTCACGCTTACTACCTTTGTTTTGCTAATTTATACGGCGTGATTTCCGTGGGCGATGCGTGGAACGTCTTCAAGCATTACGAGGGGAGCAAATTGCTGCGCAAGAAAGATTTCATCGCGGCCTCCGGCATCGTCCAAAGAGAGGCGGATCATCCGTACACGGTGCTTGAACTGAAGCAGGCCTATAAAGGGGAAACGACCGACGATCCCGCCGAGCGCCTCATAGTGAACAACAGATTGATAGGTACCGGGCTGCGAAAATACGTACTGCTGTATAATACCGAAGATATGCAGGGGAACAAGCCTTACTATTTGCCCGCCGAAAAGGCGATGCTTATGGCCTTTGTCGAGGACAGGTTTTTCCTTTCCGAGGAAGGAAAACAAATGGTTCGTTTTTTGGGCGGACTGAAAACGGGCGGCAAATACAAAACATACGACGGAGTGCCGCGCGGCGATATACTTGATACGGACGGGAATCCCGCCGGGGGCAGGCGTCTTTCAGATTTTGTATTCTATACGCAAGAGGAGCAATTTGAGATAGGCTTCGTTAAAAGCGACGCGAAAAAAGAGAAGCTGCGGCAGGAATACAAGAAGACCGCGCTTGATAAAATGCTGGATTTAATATTCATAGAAATTCAAACAGGGGGATATAGGCCGGAAAAGGGCATGGGGAATACGCTGAAACTTTTATTTGAGTTTCTTGACAGAGAGCTGGGCGCAGACCTGACCCGTGCGCAGTATGAACGGTTTTTAAAGCTTTATACGGATTTGAACAATCACAGCAATCTCTGGCTGAACTGCGGCTGGCAGCCCGTTGAGCTGGGGCGCCGCAGTCCGCATAAGGGGCCCGCGGTCATTTACGCGGGACCGAATATGAAAAAGATGTTCGAGGATGGCACGCTGGATCGGGCGGAATACGAAAAAGAGCTTGCGTCCCTCGGTATAAGACTGATAGTTGAATAATAAAAAACACACCCCCGAGGAGGCTTTCCCATGGAATTCATAAAATGCACGATGCGCCATCTTGAGCCGGCGGCGCGGCTTTACGCCGATACGCTTTCATATCTTGAAGCGACGGTGAATTATCCCAGGTGGACGAAGGATTACCCAAGCGAGGCCAGCGTGCGCGAGGCCATAGAGCGCGGCGAACAGTACGCCTGCTTAGAGGACGGCCGCGTGATCGGCGCCGTCGTGTTAAACGACGACCCGCGCGGCGATTACGGCGCGGGCGAGTGGAGCCGCACACTTTGCGAGGGTGAATATCTCGTTATACATACACTGGCGGTCGACCCGTCGAAAAAGGGAAGGGGCGTGGGCGGATTTATCGTCGATCGCTGCATCGAACACGCGAAAAAAGAGGGATACGCGGCGATAAGGATAGACGTCGTGCCCGACAACTACCCCGCCCTTGCGCTGTATAAGAAAAAAGGCTTTACCTTCGCGGGCGAGAGGGACTTGAAGCGGAACATAGATTTCATCCCGACGTTCGTGCTGTACGAATTGAACTTTTAAGGCTTATTCTGACGAAAAAACACCGAAAATATGACCGTATTTCGTGATACGGTCATATTTTTTCGATTATTAAAAATTTTTGTTGCAATTTGCGGAATTTTAAGGTACAATATTTCACGCGACTATTTATTATCAGAGTCAAGTTTTAATCTGATAAAGCGTTAAATTAAAAATATATTCAATGGAGGGCATGACATGCCGCAGATAAAATTCTACAAGCGCGACCCCATCCCGATGGAAATGCACAAGGTAAAGATAGTACAGAAGCTCAATCTTCTTCCCGCGGACGAGCGTCTCAAGAAGATGTACGACGCCGGCTTTAACACGTTCCAGCTTCACAACGGCGATATTTTTATGGATATGCTCACTGACTCCGGCGTAAACGCGATGAGCGACAATATGCAGTCGGCCATGCTTCGCGCCGACGACGCATATGCGGGAAGCGAGACGTTCTTCCGCATGAGGGACAAGCTCGAAGAGATATTCGGAATAAAATACTTCCTGCCCGCGCATCAGGGACGCGCCTGCGAGAATATCCTCGCGACGTATTTCGTTAAGCCCGACAGCTGCGTTATCATGAATTATCACTTCACGACCGCAAAGGCTCATATAACGCGACTCAAGGGACGCGTTGAGGAGCTTGTGGCCGACGCGGGCCTTATCGCAAAGAGCGACCTGCCGTTCAAGGGCGATATGGACCTTGACAAGCTTGAGGCCTGCATAAAGAAGGAGACGCCCGAAAACGTGGCGTTCATCCGCATTGAGGCGGGCACGAACCTTATCGGCGGCCAGCCCATATCGTACTCGAACATGAAGGCCGTGACGGAGATCGCGAAAAAATACGGCATAGTTACCGTTATGGACGCATCGCTCCTTCAGGACAACATATACTTCAATAAGATCCGCGAGGAAGGCTTAAAGGATAAAACGCCCGCCGAGATTTTAAGAATGATAGCCGATCTTTTCGATATCATCTACTTCTCGGGCAGAAAGTTCGGCTTTGCCCGCGGCGGCGGCATACTCGTGCGCGACGAGAAGCTTTTCCACTCGATGGAGGACCTCGTTCCGATGTTCGAGGGCTTCCTCACCTACGGCGGCATGTCCGTAAAGGAGATGGAGGCCATGACCGTGGGCTTCGACGAATCGCTCGATATGGACATAATATCGCAGGGCCCGCAGTTCATAGATTACTGCGTAAAGAAGCTCGACGAATACGGCGTACCCGTTATAACTCCCGGCGGCGGCCTCGGCGCGCACCTTAACGCGATGGAATTTGTTAGTCACATTCCGCAGCAGCAGTATCCGGCGGGCGCTCTCGTATGCGCAATGTACCTCTGCGGCGGTATTCGCGGCATGGAGAGAGGCACGCTTTCCGAGGAACGTAACGCCGACGGCAGCGAACGCTTCGCTTCGATGGAGCTCGTTCGTCTCGCTCTGCCGCGCCGCGTCTTCACGCTTTCGCAGACGGAATACGTTATCGACCGCGTAAAGTGGGTATACGACCACAGGGAGATGATAGGCGGCTTAAGGTTCACGCACGAGCCCGCAACGCTCCGCTTCTTCACGGGTATTTTAGAGCCCGTATCCGATTGGCCCGAAAAGCTTATTGCGGCATACAAGGCCGAATTCGGCGAGGATCAGTAATCGGGCTGTCAAAAAAGGGCCGGACCGCCGAAAAAGATATAGACCCAGAGGACGGGAGTTTTCCCGTCCTTATTTTTTCTCTTCATGCTGGAAAATTGCAGAATTTGAGAGTATAATATAAGAAAACGAGCCTGACGGCGCGGCGGGGTGATTTTATGAAAAAGATAATTTTACTTACGGCACTTATTCTTGCGGCGGCGCTTTGCGGCTGTACGGACGGCGCGAAGAACGAGCCGAAGAACGATACCGCCGACGCCGCGTCAATCGAAAGCGCGGAAGGCGGGCTTCCCGTGAATGAAACGAACGACGGCGTAAATATAGACGACCTTCTTGACTGCGCGGGCTTTTTGGGACTTACCCCGCAGGAAGCGGGCATACCGAACGCCGTTATAGACGACTCCTCGGGCGTGATTATAAAAACTTACGCTGACGGCGGCATTTTCGGGGTGAAGGATTACGCGGTGATATACTTTGCGCGCGGCGCGGACGGCGAAGAGCTTCGCGTTGAAAGCGTGTGGATACATGTAAAGGGCGTGGGCTTTGACAAGTGCCGCGGGGAGCTTGCGGCAAAGTACGGCGAGCCGCTCTTTGAGGGCGAGGAGCCCTACGTCGAGGCAAACGGCGGCGCAGTCATGTGGGCTGAGTTTCGCGACGGCGATACGGTGATACGCCTGTCGAACGCGAGCGAGCGCGAATACGATGAGATAGAGATATATAAGTCCGCCGGGTAAATTTTAAAATCCGTGCGGAACAAAACGAAGCGCGCTTCGTCATAAACGGTATAAAACGCCGATACGGGCATATCCGCTCTGAGGCGCTTATAAAAAATAACGATAAAAGGAGTAAAAATCATGAAAAAGGCAGTTGTAGCATTGACGGTTGCGGCCCTGATGCTTGCGGCGTTTTTGACGGGCTGCGAGAGCGAGTCGTCCTCGTGCGGCGTGGTGTCGGACGGGGATAATACCGTGCACTTCACGGCGGAGAACGCAAAAGATACTTCGGCCACGGGAAATATCACGGTTGAAGACGGCGATATTCTCACCGTAGCGCCCAATCTCACCGAGGGCAAGGTAAACATAAGCTTCACGCGCGCAGGCAGCGAAAGCGAAATGCCCGCGATAGAGTGGGACTTTGAGGGTACCGAGCCCACGCAGTACATGCCCGACGCGGGCGAATACGACATAGTGTTCACCGTATCCGAAAAGACGAGCGGCACCATAGAAATATACACGATGTCCGCGGAGCATGAAGGCATGGACGGCATGATAAACCCATGGAAGGAAATAACGGCGGAGGAAGCCGTATCCTATGTTCCCTTCCTCTTTAAGACGCCCGACGGCGCCGAAAACGTAATGTGGAGCGTTATGCAGAGAAACGAGTCAGACCCCGCGCTCGTTGAGGCGGCATTCGAGCTCGGCGGTCAGCAGTATATCGCGAGAGCACAGGTGACCGGCGACGAAGCTGCGGACCTTTCCGGCATGTATTACGAATGGGGCGAGCCCGAAGAGGTATCGTTTGCCAACTGGGGCGACGGCAATATGAAAGGCAAGCTCTATACGGGCGGCGACGACCTCGGCATGGCCAAGCTCTGCACCTGGTACGATACCGAGATAGGCATAAGCTACAGCCTTGGTGCGGTAGGCGAGGACCTTTCCGGCGTTGATATGCAGGCCGTTGCTGACGCAATGTTCGCTCCCGAAAACGACCCGAGAGCGGGCATCCCCGACTGATAAAAACACATTAAAAAAGTATTTTTTGATAAATTTGTTGGACTTTTGAGATGTAACGCTGTATAATTTAATTGCTTTAATAAATCTTATTAAAGCAGTATGCTTTTAATCATGTTCAAAAAAGTAGTTTAAGGAGGAAGAAAAATGCAAACAAAAGAAGAAAAATCTGGAAGCAGAAAAATGCTTAAATTCTTTGGCGTTCTCGATATCATTTTCGGTATATTGGGATTGATATTCGGTATTATGATTGCGGGAACCGGCGGTATAGGCGCTATGGTGCCCGAAACGGCTACCGACACTTCGCTTCAGACGGGCGTTGCGGTATTGCTTGTGTTAGGCATATTCCTTATCATAGCCGGAATTATAGACCTTATCGTAGGCATACTCTCCGTAAGAGCGTCGAATAACCCCAAGAAGATAATGCCCGTTTGGGTGCTTGCGCTCATATCACTGATTGTTAACGTGATAAGTGTTATTTATACTATTGCGCAGGGTGCTGGCACGAACGTGTGGTCCAGTATAGTAAGCCTTGCGATAGCCGCTATTATTTTCTTTGTCGCAAACAACGTAAAGAAGGAAGCAAAAAGCTTATAATCGCTTAAAAACGTGATAAAAGCAAAAAACAAAAAAGCCCGGGCGGCATGAGTTCCGTTCGGGCTTTTTTATAAGGCGAGATAAAAGAAGGAGAAATCTCAATGGAGGAAAACAAAAAACCAAAAAAGCCAAAGCATAAGCTTGCGGACAGGCATCCTTTTGTCGCAAGCGCGCTGTTTTCCGTAATAGCCCTTTTCGCGGTACAGTTGCTGCCGGCCGCCGCGGGGATGATAACGGGCGGTACGGATCAGGTCGGGTTTGTCGCGGTCGCCTTTTCGCTCATAGCGCTTTTAATATACAAACGGCGCTTCAGGCCGGATTTTGAGGGCTCGCTGCGCGGCGGAAGAATAGCTTTGGGCTTTAAGACGCTTATTCCCTTCGCGGTCGTTTGGGTCATTAACATAATAGGCGTGTTCGCCGGGCAGGGGGAAGGGTTCATTTCGTCCGTTTCGGGCGTAAGCATTGCGCTTATGGCGGGATTTTCCGAGGAAGCGGCGTTCCGCGGCATAGGCATATCCATTTTGCTGCGAGACATAAGGGACGAAAAAAGGATACTTCACGCGCTTTTATTTACGTCCGCCGTATTCGCCGTCGTTCACGCGGTGAACGCCGCCGTGGGCGCCGATCCCGGCATGACGGCGCTGCAGGTGGCGGCGGCTTTCTGCATGGCGCTGCTTTTGGGCGCGTCGTATATAAGAAGCGGAAATCTCTGGCCCGTGATAATAGTCCATACTCTGAACGATATCATCGCCTTTATGGGAAACGCGGAGCTTTCGTCGAGCGGGATTTATACCGAGGGCGTAACGTGGTCGTCGTTTTTGGGACTTGCACTGTCCGCAGTAATGGGCATAGTGGGGCTTTGGCTCATACGCCCCGCAAAGCGCGCCGAGATACGCGCCCTGTGGGAGAAGAAATGGGGCGCCGCACCGTGCGAAACGCCAAAGGAAGCGGCCTAAATCATATTCTGAGCCGAAACGGGCAGCGAAAAAGCTGCCCGTTATTTGTTTTTTGGCTTTTCATGCAAAAAAATTTGCGTGAAGGTGGAAAAATATACGTTTTGACATTATAATAAAATATAATAAACAAAATCGCGCACGGGAAGCGAAAGGGAGGATAAAAATGGCTGACACCTTGAAAAAACCGGGCTTAAAGCTCGGCTTCGGGCTTATGCGCCTGCCGAAGCTTGAGGACGGCAGCATAGACGTGCCTCAGACGGCGGAGATGACCGATATGTTCATCGCGGCGGGCGGCACTTATTTCGATACGGCATATCTTTATCCCGGCTCCGAGGAGGCGACGAAAAAGGCGCTCGTAAAGCGGTATCCGCGCGACAGCTATACACTCGCGTCGAAAATGATAATAAATCCCTCGATTAAGGACGCCGAAGGCGCGAAAAAGGAGTTTTCGATAAGCCTTGAGCGCACGGGCGCGGGATATTTCGATTATTATCTTCTTCATGCGCTTCAGGTGGGCAACTATAAAAAGTACGACGAATACGGCCTGTGGGATTTCGTGAAGGAGCAAAAGAAGAAGGGTCTTATAAAGCATTACGGCTTTTCGTTCCACGCCGACCCCGCGATTTTGGAGGAGATACTCACGGCGCATCCCGAGGCGGAATTCGTGCAGCTTCAGATAAACTACGCCGACTGGGAGAACCCCGGCGTAAATTCAAGGCGCAACCTTGAAATATGCCGCGCGCACAAAAAGCCGGTGATAATCATGGAGCCCGTAAAGGGCGGCATTCTTGCGGACCCCATCGACAGCGTAAAGGAGATTTTCGACCGCGAGAACAACGGACTTTCGTATTCCTCGTGGGCGCTTCGTTTCGCCGCGGGACTTGACGGCGTTTTCATGGTATTAAGCGGCATGAGCAATACGGCGCAGATGAAGGACAATTTAAGCTTTATGAAGGATTTTAAGCCGCTGAACGATCATGAACACGAGGTAATACGCGCGGCGCAGCAGGCATTGAACGCGGACAAGTCGATACCGTGCACGTCGTGCGGCTACTGCACGAAGGTCTGCCCTAAGAAGATACCGATACCCGATATATTCACGGTAGAGAACAGAAAAAAAGGAAGCCCCGAGTTTCGCACGGTACGCGAATATACGATAGTTACCGTGGGAAAGGGCAAGGCGGGCGACTGCATTAAGTGCCGCCGTTGCGAGGAGGCGTGTCCGCAGCATTTAAAGATCGCGGACCTATTGGAAAAGTGCCGCTGGATGGAGCAATAGCCGCAAAACGTAGATTTCGACATAAAAAAGCGAGGGAAACATATGGCGCTTACATGGAAGGATTATGAGCTTACTCCCGAAGCGGTGGAGGAAATATCGGCTGATCTGCAGTCGTATATTTCGTCTCTCGGCGCCGAGCGGCGCGAGATACTTCGCATAAGGCTCACAGTCGAGGAAATCCTCATCCGCATAATGGAGGGGCATGAGGATACGCCGCAGATAAAGGTCGGCATGGGCAAACAGTACGGCAGGTACTCACTTGATATAAGATTCGGCGGAGAGCCGCTCGACCCGACGGAATCCGACGGCGACGAATGGAGCGGGAAGATTCTTTCCACCCTGGGTCTTTCGCCCGCATGGTCGTACAGACGAAGAATGAACAGGGTAACGCTTACCCTGAAGGAGCGCGGAAAGAAAAGTGCGCTCTTTTATCTGATTGCGTCCATTGCCGCCGCGGTCATTTTGGGCCTTCTGGGGCGGTTCATCCCCGAAACGGTATTATCCGCGCTCGACGTGCAGCTCGTAACGCCGCTCATGACGGCATTCTTAGGACTTTTAAACACCTTCGCGGGCTTTATGATAGCCTTCACCATCTGCAGCGGCGTTATGGGCGTCGGAGACTCGTCCGCGCTGGGCAGAATGGGCAAGGGCGTAATACTGCGCTATCTTTTGCTTTCGGCTCTGGCGAGCGTATTCGGAATAATTTTTTCACTCCCGTTCGTAAGGCTTGAATTTTCCGCGTCCTCGGAGGGCGGGCTTTCTCAGATAGACAAAATAACGGAGATGATATTCGGCATACTTCCGACCGACCCGATTTCGCCGTTCTCGCAGGGCAACACGATGCAGATAATTGTGATATCCGTCTGCATCGGAGCGGGGCTTTTGGCGCTTGGCGAACGCACCGCGCACGTGCGCACGTTCATCGAAGAGGGAACGCTTATTCTGCAGCGCATCACGGAGGCCGTGTGCTCGCTTATACCGATATTCGTATTCGCCGCGCTGCTTCATCAGTTCTGGGTAGGAGACGCGAAGGTCATCCTGTCGCTCTGGAAGCCCATAGTCCTTTCGGTGGGTCTGGCGCTTTTGTGGGCGGTCGCAATGTACGTTTTCGCGGCGGTAAGACTGGGCTGTTCACCCGTGCTTCTTCTTAAAAAGACGATGCCGCCCTTTTTGGTGGCATTTTCAACGGCGTCGAGCATGTCGGTATTTACGACGTGCATGGACATCTGCCGTAAAAAGCTTGGCGTGGGCGACTCGCTCGTAAAGTTCGCCTATCCCATAGGCGCAGTAATCTATAAGCCGACGTTCATAGTGACCGTATGCGTATACGCGTGCGTGTTCGCGGAAATGTATTCGCTTGAGGTAAGCGTGCCGTGGCTCGTTTTAGCCGCGCTCACGTCGGTATTTCTGGCGGTCGCAATGCCCCCGATACCGGGCGCGGCGCTCATAGTATACAGCGTACTGTTCGCGCAGCTTGGCATACCGTCGGAGGCGCTTTTGCTTGCGGCGACGATGGAAATACTCATGGACCACGTAAATACGGCCTTTCATGTGGTATTCCAGCTCGTGGAGATAGCGCGCACGGCGAAGGTCATGGGAAATATCGACCGCGACGTGCTCCTTCGCGGGGAATGAGCAGCGCCCGGGGCTTTGTTCATTCATTAAAAAAAGGGGGATTTGTTATGGCGGCGGATTATAAACGGATGGTCACGATGGACCCGTCGGGGTTTGTCGTTCTTGCCGATTACGTGCCGGGGATAGTGCAGGAGATACGATATCATTCAACGTATAATTTCATCGGGGACCGCATAAACGGCTACGAGGAGCCGTGCGCCCTTCTTACGATAGAGGCGGCGCGCGCACTGAAGGCCGTAAGCGGCGAGCTCAACGTCCGCGGCTACCGCCTCAAGGTGTTCGACGCGTACAGGCCCGTGTGCGCGGTTAAGCAGTTCGTGCTGTGGGGGATAGAGGATACGGATATCCGCATGAAGCCGTATTTTTATCCCGACCTTGAAAAAACGGCGCTCTTTGAAACGGGGTACATAGCCACGCGCTCCACGCACAGCAGAGGAAGCGCGGTGGACCTTACGCTTCTCGATATGGCCTCCGGCAGGGAGGTAGACATGGGCAGCCCGTTCGACTTTTTCAGCGAGGTGTCGCATCCGGGCTACCGCGGCATAACGGACGAGCAGTACGAAAACAGAATGATTTTAAGAAATGCTATGCTTCGAAACGGCTTTGCGCCGCTCGAATGCGAATGGTGGCATTTTTCACTGAAGGATGAGCCGTATCCCGAGACGTATTTTGAATTTCCTGTTTCCTCGGCTTACCTGAAACGATAATGATTTATTACTGTCGTTACGAGTCGCCGCTCGGCGAAATCGAGCTTTCATCGGACGGCGACGCCCTCACGGGGCTTCGCTTTTCAAAAAACCCCGAGCCCGGGCAAAAAGATACGCCGCTCCCCGTGTTTTTGCGGACGGCCCGGTGGCTCGATATATATTTCGGCGGCGAAGCGCCGGATTTTATGCCGAAGCTTTCGCTTTGCGGCACGCCGTTTCGGCGTGAGGTCTGGGACGCAATACTCTCGATACCGTTCGGACAAACGGCGACTTACGGCGAAATTGCGCGCGTTATAGCGAAAAAGCGAGGACTATCCAATATGTCGCCGCGCGCCGTGGGAAGCGCGGCGGGGCATAATCCCGTTATGATAATCGTGCCGTGCCACCGCGTCGTAGGCGCGGACGGAAGGCTTACGGGATACGCCGGCGGCGTAGGGCGAAAGGCGGCTCTTCTTAGGCTTGAGGGAAACGACATGACGAAGCTCAAATGAAAAATCGGGAGGAAAACCCTCCCGATTTTTATGCTTCATAGCCCTTTAGGACTTCGACCGAGGCGGCGAACCTTCGCTGCTCCTCGGGCGTTAAGTGATACGTCACGAGCTCCTTTATGCCCGACGAGGTCACGACGGCGGGCACGCCCGCGTAGATTCCCGAAAAGCCGTACTCGCCGTTTAACATGCACGAAACGGGCAGCACCTTGTTCTCGTCGTAGAGTATCGCGCGGATGACCTGCGCCGTTACGGATGCGATGCCGTAATATGTTGCGCCCTTGCTCGCGACGACCTCGTAGGCGATATGCGCGATCTCGTCCTGTATTTTGTCAAGGTCGATGCGGCCGAAGCGCTCGGGGTCGTCCGCGAGGATGTGAAGAAACGGCTTGCCGCCGACTGTCGCCTGGCTCCACGGTATCATCTGTGAGTCGCCGTGTTCGCCCATACAGATGGCGTTCACGCTTCTCGGGTCAACGTCGAGAAGGTCGGCAAGGTACATCCGAAGGCGCGACGAATCAAGAAGCGTACCCGTGCCGATGACGCGTTCGTGCGGCAGACCCGAAAGCTTCCATATATACCGCGTCATGAGATCGACGGGATTTGAAACGACGACAAATATGCCCGAGAACCCCGACGCCATCACGGGCGGGATTATCGTATCGACGATGGCGCGCGCCTTTTCGTACATATCAAGCCGCGTCATGCCGAGCTTGTACGGCGCGCCGATGGTCACGACGATAACGTCCGCGTCGCCGCAGTCTTTGTATTCGCCGTCTTGTATATGCACGCGGCTGTTTGAAAAGCCGAGCGAATGCTGAAGGTCGGTCGCGTCCGCCCAGACCTTTTTCTTATTTATATCTATGAGCAGAAGCTCGTTGCAGAGCTGATTTGACACGATGCTGTACGCGAGCGTGGAGCCGACGCTCCCGCAGCCTATCACGGCCACCTTCGTTCTTCCCAAAGCCATTTTTATCACCTTTTTTCGTCGAATTTATTCTATTTTAACATATATTTGCGCCAAAGCGGCGCATTCCGATAAAAAATCCTCAAGTTTCACTGTACTTTTTTGTTCATAGCAGTTAAAATATAGAAAGAGGGGCCGCAAAGCTTTTGCGGCCGTATAAAGGGAGGTGCGGATAAATTGAAATACGTATGTTCCGTATGCGGATACGTGTACGACGAAGAGAAAGAGGGCAAGGCGTGGAGAGAACTGCCCGACGACTGGAAATGCCCGCTCTGCGGCGCTGCAAAATCGGAGTTTAGGCCTGAGGGCGCAGAGGCAAAGAAGGACGAAAAGCCCGCGGCGTCGATCGAGGCGAAGCCCGCGGCCGATTTAAAGGAGCTTACGCCGATTGAGATGAGCGCACTCTGCTCAAATCTTGCACGCGGCTGTGAAAAGCAGTATAAGAGCGAGCAGGCGGCCGAATTTACGCGCCTCGCGGCGTGGTTCAAATCGCGCGCGAAGAAGGACGAGGACGCGTCGTTTGAAAAGATGCTTGCCAAAATAAACGATGAGCTTTCCCGCGCTTATCCCGCGGCGAACGCCGTTTCGGAAAAGTACGCCGACCGCGGCGCGCTTCGAAGCCTCGTATGGGGCGAGAAGGTGACGCGCATCCTTCGTTCGCTGCTTGAGCGGTACGAAAAAGAGGGCGATAAGATGCTCGAAGGAACGGGCGTTTACGTCTGCACTATCTGCGGATTCGTATTCGTGGGCGAAAATCCCCCCGAGCGGTGCCCCGTATGCAAGGTGCCGGCTAAGAAATTTGAAAGGATAGGAGGCTGATCGTATGGCAGGAAAGAAAATAGCCGTAAGAAATACGGACAAATGCGAGAAGGACTGCCTCTGTCTTTACGTCTGCCCGACGGGAGCGTCCGACACGGAGAACAGTATTATCGACGTGAATAAGTGCATAGGCTGCGGCGCGTGCGCAAAGGCGTGTCCCGCGGGGGCCATTACGATGGTGCCCAAAGTTTACCCGCCGCAGCAGAAGAAGGACGAGCGCGTCGCGGCTGAGCTTAAAAGCCTTGCCGCAGATAAGACGGCGCTTGAGCAGACGGCGGCGGCCCTGCCGGGACTTCTTGCGGCCGCGCTGGAGCGCTCGAACCGCATTATGGCGGAGGACCTTATCCGCGAGTCGGGATATATGCTGCCGCAGAGCGCGAATACGGCGATGTTTTTAAGGGATATCCTTTCGGCCTACGGGGGCGAGGTCGATTTTCCGGCGGACGCCGTAAGGACGCTGCTTGAAAGCCTCGACTTCAACGAGCCGATACCGGACGGCGCTTCGCCATACGCCGGAACGAAGACGGAACAGAACCTAAAGGCCGCCTTTTCGGGCGAGTCTCAGGCGAGGAACAAGTATACGTATTTTGCCTCGGCGGCGAAAAAAGAGGGCTACGAGCAGATAGCCGAGCTATTCCTAAAGACGGCGGAAAACGAGAAGGAGCACGCGAAAATCTGGCTTCGTGAGCTTTCGGGCATCGGCGGAACGCCGGAGAATCTTTCTGACGCGGCCGACGGCGAGAACTACGAGTGGACGGATATGTACGAGGGCTTTGCAAAGACCGCCGAAAAAGAAGGCTTTGCGGCGCTTGCGGCGAAATTCCGCATGACTGCGGCGATAGAGAAGCATCACGAGGAGCGCTACCGCACGCTTCTTTCGAACGTGGAAGCAAAGAAGGTCTTTGAAAAGAGCGAGGTAAAGGTCTGGGAGTGCCGAAACTGCGGCCATATCGTCGTGGGTACGAAGGCGCCCGAAATCTGCCCCGTCTGCGCTCATCCGCAGAGCTTTTTCGAGCTAAACGCCGAGAATTATTAAGCCTTTGCGCGAGAGTGCGAAGAAAAACGAATGAGAAAAGGGGCTGTAGTTTTACAGCCCCTTTTAAGCTTGGAACGGAGGATGAAAAGTGAAGGAATATCTTGACGCAGTAGACGAGCGCGGCGTGCCCACTGGAGAGATGGTCGAACGCGGGGAGGCCCATGAGAAGGGTATACGCCACCGCACGGCGCATCTTTGGCTTTTAAGAAGAAAAAACGGCGCGACCGAGATACTTCTTCAAAAAAGGGCGCTCATAAAATCGTCGTTTCCCGGATGTTACGACGTTTCGAGCGCGGGACATATCCCGGCGGGCGGTGATTATGCACAGTCGGCCGTTCGTGAGCTCAAAGAAGAGCTCGGCCTTGACGCGAAAGAGGACGAGCTTATCCCGTGCGGCGACAGAACGATAATCTGGGACGACGTCTTCTTCGGAAAGGAGTACCACGACCGCCAGTATACGCGCGTTTTCGCCCTCTGGCGCGACCCGAAGGAGTCGGATTATCGGTTCCAGGCCGAGGAGGTCGCCTCCGTTTTATGGATGAGCCTCGACGAATGCATCGAGGGCGTAAAGCGCGGTGATTTCGAGAACTGCATCGAAATCGAGGAGCTTATGATGGTGAAGAACGCGGCCGTGAGGGATTGAAACGCCGTGCATATCGTATTTTCCGCCGCAGGCTCCCGCCCCGTGCGTGTGTTTTTTTCTTTATTATCATTGAAAGCGCGGGGCGTATGGTTTAAAATATAATAAAAAACGGGAGGGGCGGCGGTCGTATGTACATAAGAACAGCCGAAGCGGACGACCTTGATATGATATCCGCCGTGGAGGCGGAATGCTTTCCGCCCGCGGAGGCCGCAACGAGGGCGGAGTTCGAAGAGAGACTTAAATACTACAAAGACTGCTTTTGGCTTATGTTCGACGGGGACAGGCTTATCGCTTTCCTCGACGGCTTCGTAACGGACGAGCCCGATCTTACAGACGAGATGTACGCCCGCGCCGATATGCACAACGAAAACGGGCGCTGGCAGATGATCTTCGGCGTGAATACGCTGCCCGAATACCGCGGGCGCGGATACGCGGGGGAGCTTATAAATCGGGCGATAAGCGACGCACGGGCCGCAGGGCGAAGCGGCGTCGTGCTTACGTGCAAGCGCGGCCTTCTTGAGTATTACGCGCGCTTCGGCTTCGTAAGCGAGGGGCCAAGCGAAAAGTCGCGCCACGGCGGCGCCGAGTGGTATCAGATGAGGCTTGCGTTCCCGCTCCGGACGGGCGAAAAAGATAAAAGGGACGGTGTTTAAATGAGGCAGGATAATATTGAGATGCTCGAAGACACCCTGAGCATATTAAAAAAGGGATTTTACACGGTGAAAGGGAAAAAGACGGCGCTTAAGCTCTCGCCGGATGAGCAGAGGGAGGCGCTGGTCTTTCTGCCCGCGGACGTGGAGAGAATAAGCGCGGCCAAGGACTTTCCGCATATTCATGTTTTGGGCAGATGCGGCTATACCTGCGTGAACGTCGATTCCTTCGGCATGGCGCGAAAGAGGACCGCGGAGGATTCCTTTGATTTAAAGAAGGAGGGCGCGAAGCCCGTGCTCGTTTTGAACTTCGCGAATCCCGTGAATCCGGGCGGAGGCGCGAGAAAGGGCTCGCAGGCGCAGGAGGAGGACCTTTGCCGAAAGAGCTCGCTTCTTTTGTCGCTTGAAAGCAGGAACGCCGCCGCGTATTACGAATACAACCGCTCGCTTGGAACGTATATGGGCTCCGACGCGGTGATTATCCACCCTCAGGTGGAGATAATAAAGGATGAAAACGGCGGGCTTCTTCCCGATTCGGTCGTCGTCGCCGTTATGACGTGCGCCGCGCCGATGCTTAGGTACGGTCTTTCGGGAATGACACGGGAGCAGTACGAGGAGCTTTTTTACAGCCGTATCACGGGAATGCTGAAGGTCGCCGCTTATCTCGGGTATAAACGCCTTGTTCTCGGCGCGTTCGGCTGCGGCGCGTTCGGAAACGACGCGAGAGTCGTTTCGGACGTCTTTTATAAGGCGCTTAAAGAGTTTGATTTCGACGGGATGAAGGAAAGCGACATGTTCGAAAGGATAGATTTCGCGGTGCTGGACCGTACGCGGGATTTATATAACTTTAAGGAATTCTGCCGCAATTTTTCGCATTTTTACAGAGACGAGGATCAAAGAAGTACGGACGCGGCGGCGGCGAGAAAGAAGGAACGCAAAAAAAACCTCGACCGCATCCGCGGCTGCATATACGGCGGCGCGGTCGGCGACGCGCTCGGATACCCCGTCGAGTTTCTCGGAGAGGAGAAGATTTTTTCGAAATACGGGCCGAAGGGCATAACGTCCTTTGAATATGACAAAGCGACGGGCAAGGCGCTCATCTCCGACGATACGCAGATGACGCTTTTTACGGCGAACGGTATCCTTGTCGGCGACACGCGCATCTCGCTGCGCGGCATAGGGGGGCCTCCGAGCATGTACGTAAGAACGGCGTACGAGGATTGGCTTGCGACCCAGAATTCCACCGCGCCCGGGCGCGGGGGCGGCGAGTCCTGGCTTATGGACGTGCCCGAATTATACGCCCGACGCGCGCCCGGAATCACCTGCCTTTCGGCTCTGTCGGAGGGCGCCGGGTCCGGTGACTACGAAGAGGAAAAGATAAACGACAGCAAGGGCTGCGGCGGCGTGATGCGCGTCGCTCCGCTCGCACTGTATTATGATACGGCGGATATAGAGGAGCTTGACAGGGAGGGCGCTCGGCTCGCGGCCATAACGCACGGCCATTCGCTCGGCTATATGCCGGCCGCGGTGCTTGTGCATATTCTGAACCGCATCGTTTTCCCGCCCGAAAGCGGAAGAATGACGCTTCGGCAAATCGTATCCGAAGCTTCGGCTGCGGCATCGAAGATATTTAAGGGCGACCCGAATCTTACGAAGCTTACCGATATAATAAGCCTTGCGGCACGGCTTTCCGAAAACGGCGAGGACGACCGTCGGAACATACGAAGGCTCGGCGAGGGCTGGGTCGCGGAGGAAACGCTCGCCATCGCCTTATACTGCGCGCTTCGTCACGCGGACGATTTTTCCGCCGGGGTGACCGCGGCGGTAAATCACGGCGGCGACAGCGATTCCACGGGCTCGGTTGCGGGGAATATCCTCGGGGCGCTGCTCGGATACGGCGCGATAGAGGAGAAATGGAAGCGCGATCTTGAAATCTCCGACGTGATTCTTGAGATCGCGGACGATTTATGCTATGGCTGCCAAATGAGCGAATTCGGCTCCTACCGGGACCCCGAGTGGCTTGAAAAGTACGCTCACATGAGAAGGCCGCAAAAAAACAAGCCGGTCTTCTTTTGGAAGGCGGACGAGGCGTACGGCTGCTTCTCGAATTGGTACGCCCGCGGATTTACCGTCGACGGTATTTCGTACCTTCACGTCGAGCAGTACATGATGGCCGGGAAGGCAAGGCTTTGCGGCGACGAAGAGCGGCTTTCGGCCGTTCTTCGCGCGAAGTCGCCGTCCGAATGCAAAAGGCTCGGAAGGAGCGTCACGCCGTTCGACGCCGAAGCGTGGGACAAGGCGAAATACGATATAGTTAAGACCGGCGCCCGCGCGAAGTTCGCGCAGAACGCCGACCTTAAGGCGGTGCTCATGAGCACGGGAGACGCCTTGATAGCGGAGGCAAGCCCGAAGGACAAAATATGGGGCATAGGCATAGGCGCGGCCGAAGCGGCAGAGAGGGCTCCGTCCGACTGGCCGGGCGAGAACCTTCTCGGGAAGGTACTCATGGAGCTTCGTGACGAGTTCAAAGGGGCCTGAAGCAAAATATACAAGGAGACGAAAAATGGGATTTTTTGATTTTGCAAAGAGGGACGAGCGCACAGAGAATATAAACGAAGCGGTAAGAAATCATCCGAAGGACGCCGTATTTCTCGACGTGAGAAACGCGCAGGAATACGCCATGGGCCATATCCCGGGGAGCGTGAACGTGCCCGTAATGGCCATAACGAGGGTGGGTGCGAAAATCCCCCAAAAGGACACGCCGCTGTACGTGTACTGTCAGTCGGGCGCGCGAAGCAATAAGGCAGTAAGATACCTGCGCGACGCGGGATACACGAACGTGACGAATGTGGGGGGCCTGAATTCATACAGAGGGCCGCTTGAAAAACCGTGAGAAAAGGAGCGTTTGACATGAAAAACGACGCGAAATCCATAAAAAGAACGCAGCTGCGCGCATTATGCGCGGCTGCGGCGGCGCTGCTCATATGCGGCCTTCTTTTCGGCTGCGCCGATAAAAAGGACGGCGACGGCATGGAGCGAAAGCTCGAATATACCCAAATAACGCAGGACGAAGCGATGCGGATGATGGCCGAGGACAAAAGCCTCGTAATCGTGGACGTGCGGCGCACGGACGAGTTCGCGGAGGGCCACATACCCGGTGCGATCTGCATACCCAACGAGTCGATTGAGACAGAGCCGCCCGAGGAGCTTCCAGATTTCGACCGGGTGATACTAATTTACTGCCGAAGCGGCAACAGAAGCAAGCAGGCGTCGCAGAAGCTTGCCGATATGGGCTATACCAACGTATATGAGTTCGGCGGCATAATCGACTGGACGGGCGACGTCGTTACGGACTGAGCCGCAGCAATTTCGGTAAGGAGATAAAACGTCGATATGACAGGCAACAGGAAAATAGGCAACCTGCTTCTTATAGTGACGGCGATAATCTGGGGAACGGCCTTCGCCGCCCAGCGTTCGGGCATGGAAAGCATAGAGCCTATCACGTTCACGGCGTCGAGAATGGTGCTGGCGGCCGCGGCCGTGGGACTTGCGGCGCTCATCATGGGACGAAGAAGCGCCCGCATTCCGTCGGGACGGACCCCCGAAGAGGAGCGGCTTTATAAAAAGAATACGATAACGGGCGGCATACTCTGCGGCGTGTTCCTGTCGACCGCCACGATATTTCAGCAGACGGGCCTCGTATACACCACGGCGGGCAAGGCGGGCTTTATCACCGCGATGTATATGCTTTTAGTGCCTGTTGTGGGCTTTATCGTCTTCAGAAAGAAAAACACCTGGCTTGTCTGGACGGCGGTCATAGTCGGCGTCGCGGGAATGTATCTTTTATGCATGAACGAGGGCCTGAGCCTTACGCGCGGAGACGCGCTCGAATGCGTATGCGCCGTGCTGTTTACGGGACATATCCTCTGCTGCGACCGATTTGCCGCGCGCGGCGACCCGATACGCATCTCGGCGATACAGTTCATAACCGCGGCCATAATCTCGGGCGTCGCAGCCTTTATAGCGGAGGAGCCGAGCTGGGGCAAGGTGATATCGGCGGCAATACCGATACTCTACTGCGGCATCGTATCGGGCGGCATAGGCTATACTCTTCAGATAGTGGCGCAGAGGTCGACGGACCCGACGGTCGCGTCGCTGCTTTTAAGCCTTGAATCGGTATTCGCGGTCATAGCGGGTGCTTTTTTGCTCGGCGAACGCCTAAGCCCGCGCGAGCTTATAGGCTGCGCCGTCATGTTCGCCGCGATAATACTCGTGCAGATACCGCTTCCGAAAAAGGAAAAGGGCACGGGGTAGCCGGACAATTTCGGGAAAACAATAATAAAACGGGTGATATCATGATATACATAGTGCGTCACGGGCAGACGGATATGAACAAGGCCCACGTTATGCAGGGCAGAAGCGAGCATCCCCTAAACGGGGAGGGCGAGCGTCAGGCCGCCGAGGTGGGGCGGCTTTTGAAACAGCGCGGAGTTAAATTTTCGCGCGTTTATTCAAGCCCGCTCGGACGGGCGAAAAAGACGGCGGCCATAATATCTGACGGCGGCAAAATTATAACGGACGAGCGGCTCATCGAAATGGACTACGGCCCCTACGAGGGGACGAACCTTAAAAATCTGCCGCCCGAGCTTCTTAAGTTCTTCAAAGACTTCGTAAACACCCCCGCGCCCGAGGGCATGGAGAAGCTCTCCGACGTGACGGCGCGCATGGGCAGCTTTTTAGAGGAGATAAAGCCGCTCGCGAAGGAAGGCGATATTTTAATCGCAACGCACGCCCTCGCCATGAAGGGCGCGCTTGAGTATCTCACGCCCGATTCCGGCGGCGCGTACTGGGCAAAGTATATCGGCAACTGCGCCGTATACGCCGCGGAGGTTGGGGACGGCGCCTACGGAGTGCCTTTTGAGATCGTGTTTCAATAAAATTTGTGCAAAAGGCCAAATACGGTGTTTACAACCGTTAAAAATTAGGATATAATGATATGCGGATGAACTCCGAATTAAAGTTAAACTTTAAAAAATATATTTACAGGAGGAAAAAATTATGGGCAAGATCAACGGCGGCTATCTCGCTGCCAAAGCACTGAAACAGGAAGGCGTAGAAGTTGTATTCACCCTCGTAGGCGGACATATCACCCAGCTTTTATACGGCTGCCGCGACGAAGGCATAAAGGTTGTTGACTGCCGCCATGAGTGCGCAGCAGCTTATGCCGCAGACGCATACGCAAGAGCTACCGGCAAGCCGGGCGTAGTTATCACGACGGCAGGCCCCGGCATCACCGACACCGTAACGGCTATGATCGAGGCTAAGATGTTAGGTTCGCCCGTTATCCACATCGGCGGCGCAGGCATGCAGCCGTTCGTTGACACCGGCGCTCTGCAGTGCATAAACTCCCTCGAGGTAATGGCTACCTGCACGAAGTGGGCAAGAAGAGTCGGCGCAGGCAACCGCACCGCTGAGTATATCGCCATGGCGTTCAGATATGCGCTCGCAGGCACTCCCGGCCCGGTTTACTTAGAGATGCCCGCAGACGTTCTGGCCGTTCCCTTCGACGACGACGCAGAGACGCTGCCGAGGAAGAAGAAGCCGCTCGATCTGCCTGCGAATTATCGCACCGACGCCGTTCCGTTCGGCGATCCCGCTCTCATCGACGCAGTTGCCGACGCTCTGGCAAACGCAAAGAAGCCCGCGTTCTTCATCGGCGACCACGCGCGCTGGAGCGCACAGTACGGCGAATGCTTCACGAAGCTTGCCGAGCATCTTCAGGCTCCCGTTATGGTCTGCAATCTCGCCCGCGGCATATTCATAGACGACCATCATCCGCTGGCTTCGATAGGCGGCAGATGCTTATGCGAGGCTGACGTTATCGTTGAGATCGGCATGAACAACAACTATCTCGTTCGCCGCGGCTGGGCTCCGTTCTTCAACGCAGACGCTACTCTCGTTCAGATCGACACCGACAAGAACTTCATCGGCTTCAACACCCGCGCCGACATCGGTATCGTAGCGGGCGCAGGCGCAGCTATGAAGCAGCTTTACGAGGCACTCTTAAAGAGGATGCCCAACCCCGTTCCGAACGGCGGCTGGACCGCAAGAGCAAAGGAGCTCAACAAGGAGTACGACGCTACCGTAAACGCTGCCGCTAACTCCGACGCAATTCCGATCAACCCCGGACGCTGCGCTATGGAAGTTGTTAAGTTCCTCGAGTCCGACAAGGGCAAGGACTTCTCGATTATCTGCGACGGCGGCGAGGCTTCGCTCTGGTCGGGACTCTTTGCTAAGGCAAGCCGCGCAAGCCAGGTAGTTACCTTCGGTCCTCTCGGAACGATAGGCACCGGCGCAGGCTTCTCGCTCGGTACTTACTTCGGCACCGGCAAGCCCGTTATCTATTACAGCGGCGACGGCAGCTTCGGCTTCTATCCGATGGAATTCGATACGTTCGCAAAGAACAACGTTCCGCTCGTAGCAGTTATCTCGAACGACTCCGCATGGGGCGTAATCAAGCTGTCCGAGGAATACGGCAATAAGGATTACGTTGCAAAGAACGGTACCGTTGCGTGCGAGCTCGAAATGAACCGCCGCTACGACCTGCTTCCCGCTATGTGGGGCGGCGTAGGCGTTCTCGTTGAAAAGCCCGAGGATATCATTCCCGCAATCGAGAAGGTTATCGCATCCGGCAAGCCCGGCATCGTAAACGTAGTAGTTGACAGAGTGACCTTAAGCCCGATGACGGCAGGCGGCTCGCTCTCGACTCTTATGTAATCAAAACGGCGAAAGCCATTCACAAAAACGGCGCGTTTTGCGCCGTTTTTGTTTTTTATGTGAAAACGGCGGATATTTTTTTAATTTTATAATGCGTTCCGCCGCGGAATGCTGTATAATATAATACAGCGGATCATTAAACACGCGGAAAGGAGAGACGGCTGTTGGATAAGGATGTCTTTAAAAAGTATATACTTATAGCAACGTATATAGTGCTTCTTTATCTCGTACTGTCTCATCTTGACGTCGTGATATCGTCGCTCGGCTTTTTATACAACGTGGTAAAGCCGATAGTCATAGGCGCGTGCATCATGTTCGTTATGAACGTGCTTTTGAAGAAATACGAAAAGGTATTGTTCAAAAAGGGCTTTCCGACGATTAAGAACGGCGCGAAGCTAAAGCGCGTCATCTGCATACTGCTCACGTACGCCACGTTCGCCGCGTTCATAGTTATTCTGTGCGTCGTTGTCGTGCCGCAGGTGGCACAGAGCGTTCGGTCACTCGCGGAGAGCCTTCCGGGGTACCTTTCGGCGGCGAACACCGGATTTATGGATTTCGTAAGCCGTCTCGGCCTTCCCGATAACATCTGGGAGACGATACGCGGATTCTGGGATCAGTTCGAGTCGTCGTTCTCCGACATTATAAAGAGCGCGGCCGGTACGGCAATAGACGCCACCGTGACCGCGACGAAGGCGATAATCAATTTCCTTATCGGCCTTATCTTCGCCGCGTATATGCTTTTTGCAAAGGAAAAGCTTGTAAAGATAACGAAAAAGCTCTGCTACGCCATATTTAAGGGAAAGGCAGCCGATAAGATAATTGAGATCGCGGCCGAGGCCAACGTAACGTTCGCACGGTTCATCGGCGGCCAGCTTCTCGAGGCCGTGATTTTGGGCGCGCTGTGCTTTATCGGCATGCTTATACTGAGACTGCCGTACGCGCCGCTCATCGCGTGCCTTATCGGCGCGACGAGCCTTATACCCGTATTGGGCGCTTATCTCGGAACGATACCGTCGGCGTTCATCATACTTATGGTCGATCCCATAAAGGCGCTGGTATTCGTTATCTTTATAATAGTGCTGCAGCAGATAGAGAACAATTTCATATACCCGAAGGTGGTCGGAAACGCCATCGGCCTCGAG
This sequence comes from Clostridia bacterium, assembly GCA_017513095.1. Taxonomy (GTDB): domain Bacteria; phylum Bacillota; class Clostridia; order Oscillospirales; family RGIG577; genus RGIG577. The sequence continues at coordinate 99,508 of JAFWDJ010000005.1, forward strand.
GGTCTCTGGGTATTCGCGGCGATAGTGATAGGCAGCGGCCTCGGAGGAGTCATGGGCATGCTTGTCGGCGTGCCGCTCATGGCCGTTATATATTCCCTCGTAAGGACGTATACAGCACTGGCCGTTGAAAAGCGCGGCGTTGACGAAAGCAAATACGACGCGCAGGCGGCCGCCGCGATCATGGAAGGAACAAAAACCGATGAAAGCGCGTCCGATGAGGAAAAACCGACGAGTTCGCAGTGATTTTTGGAGTAATTTATGATTTTTAACATATCAAGCATACAGGAGCTTATTTTCCGCGTGGTAGCCGTAATACTCGCGCTTACCGTGCACGAGTACGCGCACGGCCTTGCGGCGTATCTTATGGGCGACGATACGGCCAAGCGTCAGGGCAGGCTAACGCTTAACCCTTTAAAGCATCTTGACATATTCGGCGGAATAATGCTTCTTATAGCGGGCTTCGGCTGGGCAAAGCCCGTTGCCGTAAACCCCATGCGATTTAAGCATCCGCGTGCGGGCATGGCGGTAACGGCGATCTGCGGGCCCTTGTCGAATTTTATACTTGCGTTCGTGTGCTTCGTGATCGCGCTTGCCGTTCAGGTGAAATTCAAGCTGCCCAACGGCAGCATACCGGATACAGCCTCGGCGGTGATAACCTTCTTTTCGGTATGCATAAGCATGAACATCGGCCTCGGCGTGTTCAATCTCATACCCGTGCCGCCGCTCGACGGCTCGCGCGTGGTGACGGCTTTTCTGCCGGAGCGCATATACTTCGGCATAATGAGATACGAAAGATATATTATGATAGGTCTCATGGCGCTTTTGTTTTTAAATGTTTTAAACGCGCCGCTTTCGTTTCTCGTCAATCGCGTATGGTACTTCATGGCCGATCTTGCGTGGATGGTCATATCGCTGTTTATGTAAGGAGGGCGCATGGATAAGCCGCTTTTTAAGCTAAAGGTATACGAGGGACCGCTCGATTTGCTTCTTGATATGATAAAAAACAGCAAGGTGGATATTTTCGATATTGATATATTCGAGATATCCGAGCAGTTTTTTCTCTATATCAAAACGATGAAGGAAATGAATATGGACCTGACGGCCGACTTTCTCGTTATGGCGTCGCAGCTTCTTCTTATAAAGTCGCGTATGCTTCTGCCCCGCGCCGAGCCCGAAGAGGAGGACCCGCGGCGCGACCTTACGTGGGCGCTTCTGGAATACGAAAGATGCAAGGAGAACGCGGCGGCGCTTGCGGAGCTTAAAAACCGCGCGGGCGAGACGTTTTCAAAGCCGCCCGAGAACCTTGTGTTCCCCAAAAAATACCGCGAAACGATGCCGCAAAGCTCGATTGTGAACGCTTACGCGCGCGTGCTTTTAAAGAACGCGCGGCGCACGCCTCCGCGCCCCGACGATTTTTCGGAAATCCTAAAGCGCGAGATATATTCGGTCGCCGATAAGATAACGGAAATATCGAAGCGGCTAAAAATGGCGGTAAAGCTTGATTTTATAACGCTTTTTTCGCGGGTGCGCACACGTTCGGAGATAGTGGCCACGTTTCTTGCCGTTTTGGAGCTTGTTAGCGACAAAAAGATAAAGGTCACCGACGCGGGCAATATGAATTATGAAATAGAAGCAATAGACGGACCGGCGTAAAGCCGTGGGCGGGTGTTTAATTTGAATGCTAACGAAATAAAGGCGGCGATGGAGGCAGTGCTTTTCGCCGCGGGCGAGGCCGTGCCCGTTGAAAGGCTTGCCGCCGCGCTGGAAATCGACGCGGATGCGGCAAATGAATATATAGAAGAGCTTATCGTCGATTATGCCGCCGCGGGACGCGGAATAAAGCTCATCCGGCTTGAAGGCTCGGTTCGCCTTGTGACGAAGCCCGGGTACGCGGAGCAGGTGAAGCGCGCCCTCGATACGGGGCGAACGTATTCGCTTTCGCAGCAGGCGCTCGAGGTCTTGGCGTCCGTCGCGTACAACCAGCCCGTCACGCGCACGTATATCGACGGGATACGCGGAGTCGATTCCTCGTATTCGCTTTCGAATCTTATCGAACGCGGCCTTGTTGAGGAGGCGGGAACGCTCGACGCGCCCGGCAGGCCGAAGCTTTACAGGACAACGAACGAATTTTTGCGGATGTTCGGCCTTTCGTCGATATCCGAGCTTCCGAAGGCGGATAGCGTTACGAAATCGGGGGAATAATACCAAAAAAGGAGGACTGACGGGTGATAGCACTTATATTAATAGCCGCGGTCATACTCTGCTTTCTTTTCTCCTTTTTAAAGGTGCGCGTCTCCTACGACGAGGAGCTGACGGTAGCGGTATCGATACTGTTTATCAGGGTCGACGTTTTAAAGCTCGTTTCGAAATTTCAGAATCGGGCAAAGAAAAAGCCTAAAAAAGAGAAGAAAAAGAAGCCCGAGGACGAGGTATTGACTCTCCTTGATAAGGTCTCGATTGGGTTTGCCCTTGCAAAAGAGGCCGTGTCCGGCATAACGAAGACGATAATCTTCGAGGACATCGACATAAACGTGATTTTCGGCAGCGACGACGCGAAGAATACAGCGATGTATGCGGGATATATGTATTCGGCGGCGTATTTAATAGAGCCGTTCTTACTGGGAAATTTCAAGGTGTTAAGGAAAAACCTCGCCGTGGAGCCGCGCTTTGACGAGAAGATTTTCAAAGCGTCCGCGCGCGTTTTTATCAAGGCAAGGCTTATAAGCCTTATAATATTCGGCGTAAATATTTTTATGGCGTACAACAGAATGAAGAAGGCAAAAAAGGACGCAAAGCCAAAAACAAGGCTTCGTCCCGTAACATAAATTATATATTTCATGGTCAAACTATAAACGAATAATTTAAAAGACAAGGCGGTGTAATTATGAGCGATCATCCTATTCATGACTTTATGAAAACGGCGATGAGCAATATCAAGGAATTGGTGGACGTAAACACCATAGTGGGCACGCCCATAGAAACGGCGGACGGCACGGTTATAATACCCGTGTCCAAGGTGTCGTTCGGTTTTATTGCGGGCGGAAGCGATATCGCGTCGGCCAAGACGGATTCTACGGCGCCCGTTAAGCCGTTCGGCGCGGCCGCATCCTCGGGAGTCACGCTTACTCCGATTGCTTTTCTTATAGTGAGCAAGGGTCAGGTGAAGATGATATCGGTATCCAATTCGATAACCACGATAGATAAGGTGATAGAGCTTATCCCCGACGTTATCGACAAGGTAAAAGTAATCGTCGACGAAAAGCTCGGCACGCAGGAGAAGGCGTGGTCGCCCGAAAATTCGGCGGAAGAATAAAACGAAAATATCACCTGCCGCATCCGGTATCGCTTGACGGCAGGTGATTTACGTTAAACGACGAGGCAAAAAAGACTTCATTTCGGAGGAAAGCATTTTGGCGGAAAAAATAAGGATACAGAAATATCTTGCCATGCACGGCGCGGCCTCGCGCCGGGGCGCGGACAGAATGGTGGAAGAGGGAAAGGTAAGAATAAACCGACGCGTCGCCGTACCGGGCGACATGGTGACGCCGGGGGAGGACGAGGTATACCTCGAGGGACGGCGCATCGGCGCGGAGACCGACAAAAAGGTTTACATAATGCTTAACAAGCCGCGCGGATACATAACGTCCACCTCGGACGACCGCGGAAGAAAAACGGTCATGGATCTCATCTCTGACGTGCCCGTGAGGGTGTCGCCGGTGGGCAGGCTCGACTATTATTCCGAGGGGCTTCTGCTTTTATCGAACGACGGCGATTTCATATACCGCATGACGCATCCGAAGCACCATATAAGCAAAAAGTATCACGTGCTCATAAAGGGACGGGCAAGCGAGGGGCAGATCATAAAGCTTTCGCGCCCCATGAAGCTTGACGGATACATAACGCGAGGCGCGAACGTGACGCGCGAGGCCATGAGAGGCGAAAACGAGGTGCTTTCAATAGAAATATTCGAGGGCAGGAATCGTCAGATACGGCGCATGTGCGAGGAGACGGGCATTTTCGTCAAGAGACTAAGGCGCATTTCTGTGGGCCTTTTGGAGCTCGGAGACTTAAAGACGGGCCAATACCGCTTTTTAAATCCGGCGGAGCTTGCGCAGCTTCAGGATATAACGCGCGACGACTGATTTTTGACCGCTTGTGAAAGGAACGCTTCGACAATATTCATTTTAGGCCGCTTTTGCTTTGCAATTTTCCAAAAAAATCGTGAATTTGAGCTTTAAATGAAATTTATCTTGCTTTTGATGTCCGCGTGATATAAAATAATCTATGTAAAAGCACACGGATAAAGGGGAGACGAAAAGTGACGTCCGAACGAGACCTCCTTTTGAAAATACAGTCGTCAATGCCTTCCTTTTCAAAGGGACACAAGGCCATCGGCAAGTACATAATAGAGAATTATGATAAAGCGGCGTTTATGACGGCCTCCAAGCTCGGCCGTGCTGTGGGCGTAAGCGAGTCTACCGTTGTGCGCTTTGCCACAGAGCTGGGATACAACGGATATCCGAAGCTTCAGAAGGCTCTTCAGGAGCTTATCCGCGCGAAGCTTACGTCGGTGCAGCGCATCCAGGCGTCGTCGGGAAGGATAAACGAGAACGAAGTTTTAAAAAACGTCATCCTGTCCGACATTGAAAAGCTGCGCCTTACGCTCGAGGACATAAAGAAGGACGATTTTCAAAGCGCCGTATCGGCCATACTGGAGGCCGAAAACATATATATTTTAGGCGTGCGAAGCTCGGCGTCGCTGGCAAGCTTTTTGGGCTTTTACTTCAATCTGATATTTGACAATATGCGTCTTATAAACACAACGAGCGTAAGCGAGATGTTCGAGCAGATGCTGAGAGTGAAAAAGGGAGACGTCGTCATAGGCATAAGCTTTCCGCGCTATTCGAGAAGGACGGTGCGCGCGCTTCAGTACGCGAAGGACAGAGGCGCCGCGGTCGTGGCGATAACCGATACGCTCACGTCGCCGCTTACCGACTGCTCGGATTACAACCTTATCGCAAAGAGCGATATGGTGTCGTTCGTCGATTCGCTCGTCGCGCCCTTAAGCGTTATAAACGCGCTGATAGTCGCGATAGGCCTTCGCAAAAAGGACGAGGTGTTCTCGGTGTTTGAGGAGCTTGAAAACATCTGGGACGAATATGACGTATATGAAAAGAACAACGAGGTGTGAATATGGCTTCGCAGGTTATAGTTATAGGCGGAGGTCCCGCGGGAATGATGGCGGCGGGCATGGCCGCCGTAAGAGGCAAGGATGTAATCCTTTTTGAAAAGAACAAGTCGCTCGGAAAAAAGCTTCTGATTACGGGCAAGGGGCGCTGCAACATTACGAACATTGGCGTCGACACGCAGGGCTTTGTCGAAAACATACCGGTAAACGGCAGCTTTATGTACAGCTCGCTTAAAAAATTCGGCTCGGGCCAGCTCATCGAGTTTTTCAACAATCTGGGCCTTTACTTCATAGAGGAGCACGGCGGCCGCGTTTACCCGCAGTCGCAGCGCGCAGCCGATGTGCTTGATAAGCTTGAGCTGTTTTTGCGAAAGAGCAACGTCCGCGTTATAAACGGTGACGTGGACCAGGTGGTAATAGAAAAAGGCGCGGTGCAGGGCGTATATCTGTCGAACGATATGTATTACCCCGCAAAGAGCGTCATTGTAGCGACGGGCGGACTTTCGTATCCGCAGACGGGCTCGACGGGTGACGGATACTGGTTCGCCGGGTTCGCGGGTCACCATATCGTTGACCCCGTGCCGGCGCTCATCCCGCTTGAAAGTCCCGACAAGGTCTGCCGCGATCTTCAGGGCCTTTCGCTTAAAAACGTGGGACTCAAGGTATACGACAAAAACGAAAAGCTCGTATACGAGGATTTCGGAGAGATGCTCTTTACGCATTTCGGCGTTTCGGGCCCCATGATTTTAAGCGCGAGCACGCATATGAGGAATTACGAGGAGAACGGATATACTATATCGATAGATTTAAAGTCGGCGCTTGATCTCGATACGCTCGAACGGCGCATCCAGAGCGAGTTTGACGCCGCGGCGCGGCAGAACTTCTCAAATTCACTGGGCAAGCTCTTCCCCGGAAAGATGATACCCGTAATGGTGAGGCGTTCGGGCATAAATCCCGAGAAAAAATGCTCCGATATAACAAAGGAGGAGCGCGCGGAGTTTGCACGCATCATAAAGGATTTCAGAGTGCCCATCTCGGGCGCGCGCCCCATCGAGGAGGCCGTTGTAACCTCCGGCGGCGTTGATACAAAGGAAATAAACCCCGCGACTATGGAGTCGAAGCTCGTGAAGGGGCTTTACTTCGCGGGAGAAGTAATAGACGTATGCGGATATACGGGCGGATTCAATCTTCAGATCGCGTTTTCCACCGGATATGCCGCCGGCGACAGCGTAAAGTGATTTTAGAGGTTATCGTGTTTTCTTGGAAAGGGGTGCATTTATGGGCAGGATAAATATTGCGATAGACGGACCGGCAGGCGCGGGAAAATCAACGATAGCGAAGGCCATAGCGAAAAGGCGCGGTATCATGTATCTTGACACGGGCAGCCTTTACAGGGCGTTTGCGCTTTTTGCGATAAGAAACAACGTCGAGCCGAAGGAACGCCTCAAAATCGAGGAGCTTATCTCGCAGGCGAAAATCGAGCTCGAATATATCGACGGTGAGCAGCACGTAATACTCAACGGCGAGGACGTGACGTCCCAGATACGCACTGCCGAGGTTTCGACGTGCGCGTCGGAGGTGTCGGCTCTCGACTGCGTGCGTGCGTTCCTTTTAGACCTTCAGAGAAACATAGCAAAGGAAAACGACTGCGTGCTCGACGGGCGCGACATAGGCACCGTTGTGCTCCCCGACGCGCAGAAGAAGATATATCTTACGGCGGCGCCCGAGGCGCGCGCGCTTCGCCGGTATAAAGAGATGATCGCAAACGGCGACACCGTTGAATACAACGACGTCCTGAGAGACGTTCTGTACCGCGACCAAAACGATTCCACGCGGGCGAACGCACCCTTAAAGCGCGCCGAGGACGCCACGGTCGTGGATTCCACAAATCTCACTTTGGAGGAGACTATAGACGCCGTTGATAAAATTATAGGATGAGCCCCGGTCGGGGAGACGGCAGCTACAATTTCCTTATGAAGGGAAGATACAGATGTTCTATAAAGTGTTCAGGGCGGTATGCTCCGTTATTTTAAGATTTTACTATTCCATTGATATAATGTGCGAGAGCAGCGAGGCCGATTTTGAGGGCGGCGCGATAGTGTGCGCGAACCACTCGACCAATCTCGACCCAGTGCTTGTCGGCATAACCGTGCCCAAACAGGTGCATTTCATGGCTAAAAAAGAACTGTTTGAGGGCAGGATAAGGAATTATTTCATGAATATTCTCGGAGCGTTCCCCGTAAGCCGCGGAGAAAACGATATAAAATCAATGAAAACGGCCATCCGCGTAGTTAAAGAGGGCGGCGTTTTGGGATTGTTCCCCGAGGGCACGCGCAATACGACGGGCGAGGAGCTCGAGGCAAAGGCGGGTGTCGGATTTATCGTTGCAAAAACGGGGCGCCCCGTCATACCGATAACGATACGCAGCGGCGTGAAATTCCGCTCAAAGGTGTCTATAACCGTCGGTAAGGCCATGAGCTTTTCCGAATACGAGGGACGTAAGCTTACGGGCGAGGATTATCGCGCGATAAGCGGTCTGATAATGAGTAAAATAAGAGAAAACTGAATATAACCGTGAATTAAACAAATTTTCGTTTTTTCGTTGCAAAAATTAAGAATATTCGCTAAAATATATTATAGAGGTGAATATTCTTTTTTATTAAAAATTTTAAGGAGGCGACAAAATGAAAAATGCAAAGAAGATCGTTGCGCTGACCATCGCGGTTTTAATGATCGCGGTCCTGCTTACGGGCTGCGGCGGCGGAGGCAGCAGCAGTCAGGCTGAAACGGGCTATGAGGGCACCTACGTATCCGTAAAGGTCGAGGCTTTCGGGTTTGATATGACCGGCTCCGACGCAGAGGGCTTCACACTGACGCTTGACAAGGGCGGCAAGGGTGTAATGGATATCGAAGGCGACTCGTCGAACATCAAGTGGAAGCTTGACGGCAACGCAATAACCATCGAGGCAGGCGGCGATAAGATGACCGGTACGGTCGAGGGCGACACCGTATACATCGAGGACCTCGGCGGCATGGGAATGAACATCCTGTTTGCAAAGGAAGGCTCGGAGGCGGCTAATCCCGCAAATTATGTAAGCGAAGACGATGCGACTTACGTTGGCGTATGGCAGTCGGCAGCCGTTTATGACGTTGAGGGCAACGACGCGTCCGCGGAGATCGCGCCCGATGCTTACTACATGGAATTATACGCTGACAAGAGCGCAGTCGTATACTTCAATGGCAACGATATGGGTCAGCAGGCATGGTCCACCTTCGGTGACCTCGGCATGATAGACGACCTGAACGTTATGTGGGAAGCAAACGAGGACGGCTCGATTACCGTATCTTATTACGAGGACGACTATTACTTTGATTTCGTCTGCGTTAAGTACGAGTAAAAAGATTCCGCGCGTGTAAAAACACAATAAAATCCGGATAAAAAGGCATGGGGCGCACATCGCCCCGTGCCTTTTAGCTTTAAGCGAAAATACAATTTTTCGTTTTTTTAAAAAAGTGCTTGACAAATCAATATAAGCGTCCTATACTGTTAGAGTACCTTATGCGACTGTGGCGGAACAGGCAGACGCGCACGTTTGAGGGGCGTGTGGGCAACCGTACCGGTTCAAGTCCGGTCAGTCGCACCAAAGCTTATCATGCCGCTGGGTTTACCGGCGGCATGATTTTGCGTAAAATTGGATTCCGACCTCTTTGAAAATACTTAAAAAAACTTTTAAAAAAAGTTTAAAAAGGGTATTGACAAGGAGGAAAGGAAGTGGTATTCTAATAAAGCTGTTGCGAAAGACAGCGAGATTGAACCTTAAAAATTGAACAACGAAAAAGCTCTAGTTAATGAATTTGAGA
>JAFWDJ010000037.1 GCA_017513095.1 Clostridia bacterium
CTAAATGCAAGCTCACATCAGCGCTTAGCGCCGATTTCCCCCCGTCCCCCTTTCTGCCACCCCAAAAAATCCGCAAACGTATTTTTCGGGGGCCCCGGTTTTACGGCCTCGATGTCACTCATCATCATTAGATGACGCAATCAGAATCAGACGGGCGCACGATGCGCCCGACACGGCTTGACCGGCGGAGTCGCTTTCAGCGGGAGCCGAAGACTTGGAGCGGCTCGGCCGCGGAATTTGATGACGCACGAAGATATCTCGAATGATGCCTCATATCGAGGCAACTATAAGTAATAGAATAAATTGCTCCTTTGTTCGAAGGAAACGCAATAGAATAAGACGAAGTAACGCCGAGCGGAGAGGCCCGCTCGCGTGGCCGGGAGCGAGGGAGCGAAGAGTCCGAGAGGCGGCAGTCTCTCGGAAATTTTGCTGCTTTTGTTTCCAAAAGTAGGCCCCTCCGGCAGGAGGCCCAAGTCTTTAGAACGGAGTTCTGAAAAAGAATATATGTTTAAGCAGAACAGGAAGTTTTGAAAAAAGCGAAAGATAGGTTAAAGACTTGAAAGCAGAGCTTATTTTTGAGATTTAAGAAAACCCCTCATCCGTCACGGCTTACGCCGTGCCGCCTTCCCCCGGGGGGACGGCATAAAGCGGGACGCATCCCCCGCGCGTCCGCCGCAAATTTTTGAAACGGCGCCCGCATGCGGGCGAGAAATAACGCAAAAACGGGCGATTTCGAGAGAACGTGAAATGTAACTTAAAAAAATGAAAAAAAGGTGTTGACAAGCGCGGGGCGCATATGTATAATAGGTCATGCTGAAAGAATAGGCCGTACCGCGGGCGGTGCGGCGTCCTGATAAATTAAGCAAGCATACGAATATTTAAGGAGGATCATTTTAATGTCAACGACTATGGCAAAGGTTGAAAACGTTGAGCGCGCATGGCACGTTGTTGACGCTGCAGGCAAGCCCCTCGGCAGAGTAGCGGCCGTTGTTGCGTCGATGCTCAGAGGTAAGCACAAGGTTGATTTTACAAATCATGTGGACTGCGGTGACCACGTTATCGTTATCAACGCCGATAAGGTCATTCTTACCGGCAAGAAGCTCGAAAAGAAGTATTACATCACTCATTCCGGCTGGATCGGCGGTCTCAAGAAGGTTCAGTACAAGAGACTTATGGCGACCCGTCCCGAAAAGGCCGTTGAGCTCGCCGTATGGGGCATGCTCCCGAAGAACTCCATCGGCAGAACGTCCATCAGACGCTTAAAGGTATACAGCGGCGCCGAGCACAATCATCAGGCTCAGAAGCCCGTTCTTTACACCGGAAAAATATAAGGGAGGATTAAATAATGTATTCCAGCGATAAGACATATTTCTACGGCACCGGCAGAAGAAAGAAATCCGTTGCAAGAGTGAGACTCCTTCCCGGTACCGGCAATGTTACGATAAATGACAGAGACATAGACGATTACTTCGGTCTCGAGACGTTAAAGCTCATCGTTCGCCAGCCTCTGGCGCTCACCGACAACTTAGGCAAGTTCGACATCGTTGCAAAGGTATCGGGCGGCGGCTTCACCGGTCAGGCAGGCGCAATAAGACACGGTCTTTCCCGCGCTCTTCTCCAGTACGACGCAGAGCTTCGTCCGGCCCTCAAGAAGGCAGGCTTCCTCACCCGCGATCCGCGTATGAAGGAAAGAAAGAAGTACGGCTTAAAGGCCGCTCGCCGCGCTCCGCAGTTCTCGAAGAGATAATTTTTCGAAAATTACGCCGATTAAAGAATACTTCGCCGCGTTCACTCGCGGCGGAGCGTTCTTTGAAACGGGCGCAGCAAATAGAATATAAAAACGGCAGTTGTTTTGGTTATTATTCCTTTGTTCCTTCCCAAGCTTAATATTATTTCGTTTTCGTTCGCTTTGAATAATAATCAAAACGGGCGAATTTTGTTTTTATCTTAAAACATTTTTTATATTTGCCCCGGTTTTTGTAAAAAAAGGAGGGATACAATGAGCTCTGATTTTGCAAAAAAGATCATGGGACAAGGCTTGTTTTTCATCATCGTATGGGGACTCGTCGCCGTATGCGCGATAATATTCAACGTATATGCCGACTCCTACATCCCCGTAGCGGTAAACGATAACGGCCGGATACATACTTACACCACGAATATACGCGATTTGAACGGCTTCCTCGAGGAAGAGGGCATCACCTTAAGCGAGGGCGACGTGATAGACGCCCCCTCGCTGCTTACGCGGAACTCACAAATAAATATAACGAGAAGCTTCGACGTTGAGCTTATCACCGCCGGCGAGAGCCGCACGGTGCGCACCGTACCCGATACGGTACGAAATATCCTTGAAAAAAACGACGTGGCCTGCGATGAGGACGATATCGTCTCGCCCGCTTTGGACGAGCGCATCAGTCAAACCTGCGCGATCACCGTCGATTTCATAGACGTAAAAACGGAGACGACCGACATCGTCGTTCCGTCCGTGGCAAATTACTTAAACAGCACCTACAACGTCGACGTTTCGACCTTCGAGCCGGGCAAGAACAGCCAGAACGCCACGCCCGTAGCCGTAAGCGACGCGATAAAGCGCACGACCTACGAGGTGCGCTACGTAAACGGCGTTGAAACGGAGCGCCTGCTCGTGGACGAGGCAATACTGCTCGAGACCGAGGACGGCACCGTCTCCGTATGCGAGAACAAACCGGACGAGCCCGGCTCGTCGAGCGGCCTTATCGAATCTGAGGGACGCACCGAGCGCTATACGAGAACGCTCGACGTCGTGGCGACGGCGTACACCCATACGGGCTACGTTACGGCCACGCATACCTGGCCCAAGGTGGGCACCGTTGCGGTAGACCCCGACGTCATACCGCTCGGAACGAAGCTCTACGTAGAGAGCGCCGACGGCGAAAGCTGGATCTACGGCTACTGTGTGGCCGAGGATACGGGGCGCCTCATAAAGGGCAATAAAATAGACCTCTTCTTTGAAACCAAGGACGAGTGCATACTTTTCGGCATACGCGACGCGCGCGTATACATTCTCGAATAAAGGGGCCAACGATGGATCTTTGCGACTTAGCCTTTCTTCGCGCGCTTATGCGCCGCCACGGCTTTCAGACTCAGAAGGATTTCGGGCAGAATTTTTTAATTAACCCCGAGGTACCCGTAAATATTGCGAAAAGCGCATGTGCCGAGGGGCGCGGCGTGCTTGAAATCGGCCCCGGCGTCGGCTGCCTTACGCGCGAGCTTGCGAAACGCGCCGAAAAGGTCGTCACCGTGGAAATCGACGAAAAGCTCGCCCCGATACTTAATGAAACGCTTTCGGATTTTGACAACGTATCCGTCGTATACGGCGACGTGTTGAAGCTTGACCTTCGCGCGCTCATCGAGCGCGAATTTGCGGGACTCGACGTCTCGGTCTGCGCAAATCTGCCGTATTACATAACGACGCCCATAATAACAAAGCTCATAGAGGAGCGCTTGCCGCTGAAAACGATAACGGTAATGGTCCAGCGCGAGGTGGCGCAGCGGCTCTGCGCCGACGAAAACTCAAAGGACAACGGCGCCATATCGCTCTGCGTGCGGTATTTTACGGAGCCTGAATATCTTTTCGACGTCCCCGCGCGCGACTTCTTCCCTGCGCCGTCGGTAGATTCGGCGGTGATACGCCTTACGGTCCTTCCGTCGCCGCGCGTTTCGGTACGCGACGAGGCGCATATGTTCGGCCTCATACGGGCGGCCTTCTCTCAGCGCAGAAAGACGCTCGCGAACGCGCTTTCCAACATGACGGGACTTGACAAAAACGAGCTTTATGGGTATCTTCTAAGTATGGGGAAAAATAAAGATATACGCGGCGAGCGTATGTCGATTGAGGATTTTGCAAAACTCTCCGATATGATAAAAAAACAGCACGCGCGCACCCTTGCGCCCGAAAACCAAAAGAAAGGATAATGAACCATGGAATTAAACAAGGCCGTAAAAAGCTGGGTCGATGAAATGGCCGCTCTGTGCAAGCCCGACAATATCGTTCTCATCGACGGAAGCAAGGAGCAAGCCGACAAGCTTCGTGCCGAAGCTGAAAAGACCGGCGAAATGATGAAGTTAAATCAGGAGAAGCTGCCCGGATGCTATCTGCACCGCACCGATCCCAACGACGTTGCCCGCGTGGAAGGGCGCACCTTTATCTGCACCTCGAAAAAGGAGGATGCGGGCCCCACGAATAACTGGATGGCTCCCGACGAGATGAAGGCGCTGCTTCGCGGCATCTACGACGGCTCGATGAAGGGACGCACGATGTACGTTATCCCCTATTCCATGGGCGCGGTAGGCAGCGAATTTTCAAAGATAGGCATAGAGCTTACAGATTCCATTTACGTTGTTCTTAATATGATAATCATGACCCGCGTGGGCGAGGCCGTTGTAAAGCAGTTAGGCGACAGCCCCGAATTTATAAAGGGTCTTCACTCGAAGGCGCAGCTCGACCCCGAAAAGCGCTATATCGTACACTTCCCCGAGGAGAATACGATAATGTCCGTAAACTCCGGTTACGGCGGAAACGTGCTTTTAGGCAAAAAGTGCTTCGCGCTGAGAATCGCGTCCTTCTTAGGCAAGAACGAGGGCTGGATGGCCGAGCATATGCTCATTTTGGGCGTACAGAATCCGAAGGGCGAGGTAAAATATATCGCGGGCGCGTTCCCCTCGGCCTGCGGCAAGACCAATCTCGCAATGCTCATCCCCCCGAAGAAGTACCGCGACATGGGCTATAAGACGTGGTGCGTAGGCGACGATATCGCGTGGATTCGTCTGGGCGAGGACGGCAGGCTCTGGGCCGTAAATCCCGAGTTCGGCTTCTTCGGCGTCGCTCCCGGCACCAATGAAAAATCGAACCCGAACGCGCTTGCCGCAACGAGAACGAATACGATATTCACGAACGTTGCGCTCAATCTTGACGACAACACCGTATGGTGGGAGGGCCTTGACAAGAATCCTCCGAAGCATTCGCTCGACTGGAAGGGCAATCCGTGGGACCCCGATTCGGGCGTGAAGGGCGCGCATCCCAATTCGCGCTTTACCGCTCCCGCGGTGAACTGCCCCTGCATCTCCCCCGAATTTGAGAATCCGAAGGGCGTTCCGCTTTCGGCAATAATCTTCGGCGGCCGCCGCGCGAAGACGGCTCCGCTCGTATACGAGGCGCTCGATTGGGAGCACGGCGTATACGTAGGCTCGGCAATGGCGTCCGAGACGACGGCTGCGGCTACCGGTCAGGTGGGCGTAGTACGCCGCGACCCGATGGCTATGCTGCCGTTCTGCGGCTATCACATGGGCGACTATTTCGGCCACTGGATAGAGATGGGCAAGAAGATTAAGAACCCGCCCAAGATATTCAACGTAAACTGGTTCAGACTCGACGACGAGGGCCACTTCGCATGGCCGGGCTTCGGCGATAACCTGAGAGTACTCAACTGGATACTCGACCGCTGCGAGGGCAAGGCCGACGCCGTTAAGACGCCTATCGGCTACGTTCCGAAGCCGGAGGATATCGACCTCGACGGCACAAACGTAACGCTTGAGACGATGAAGGATATTTTAAGCGTCGATCCCGCGCTCTGGCTCGAGGATACGGCTTCCGTCCGCGAGCTTTACAAAAAGCTCGGCGACAAGCTCCCGAAGGAGCTCGCAAAGCAGCTCGACGACCTCGAAGCGAGACTTAAGGCATAAAAATATATACCAAAACGGCGTGCCGGTGTCGGCACGCCGTTTTTTTGCGCTTAAAACCTTCCCTCTCGCATGGCATGGTGGTTTACATAAAGCCTTCCCCTTCGGGGGGAAGGTGGCCGCCGTGCGGCCGGATGAGGTGCAGCGCCGCCACGGCGCGTGCGTCTCTGAAGCTCCCTTGTTCAATCCACCCCAAAAAACACGAATGTTTTTCGGGGACCCCGGCGGGAGCTGTCGGCGCAGCGTTCTTCGGGATTGTCGTCCCCTCCCGTCCTTCGTAGGGAGGCGTCCCCTGACGCCTCCGCGTGTCTTAGCCGTGTTTTCACGGAGGCATGAAGGCATGCCTCCCTACGGTCGCACGATTGATAACTCAATGCACAAAAATGCTTTTCCGCCAAGTCTTTAACCCATCTTTTGCCGTGTTTACAGCACTGCGTCCTGCATCAACATATTTCTTTTTTAGAACTCCGTTCTAAAGACTTTTGTCTCCTGCCGGAGGGGCCTACTTTTGGAAACAAAAGTAGCAAAATTTCCGGGGGAA
>JAFWDJ010000038.1 GCA_017513095.1 Clostridia bacterium
AGGAGACGGGGGGAAGGCGGCCTAAGCGCTGCAGAAAGTCTGCATTTAGCACAAGCCCCGCGAGCCTGTGCCGCGGTCCCCCGGAAATTTTGGTTCTTTTGTTTCCAAAAGAACCCCCGCGGGAGGCGAGAAAAGTCTTTAGAACGCAGTTCTGAAAAAAGAAATAGGGTAAAGCAGGACAGGAAGGCTTAAAATAAGGGGAAAGGTAGGTTAAAAACTTGGAAGTGAAGCATTTTTGTGCATTGAGTTATCAATAATGCTCCCGTAGGGAGGCATGCCTTCATGCCTCCGTGAAAACACGGCTGAGACACGCGGAGGCGTCAGGGGACGCCTCCCTACGAAGGACGGGGGGACGACAATCCCGAAGAACGCTGCGCCGACAGCTCCCTTTACACAATGGAGCCTAAAAGAACGCACGCGCCGCCGGCGCTACCCCTCATCCGTCGGCTCCGCCGCCACCTTCCCCCCGAGGGGAAGGCTTTACGGGGGACGCACGCGCCGAGTGGCGCTACCCCTCATCCGTCACGGCTGGCGCCGTGCCACCTTCCCCCCGAGGGGAAGGCTTTACGGGGAACGCACGCGCCGTGGCGGCACTGCCCCTCATCCGTCACGGCTTGCGCCGTGCCACCTTCCCCCCGAGGGGAAGGCTATACGGGGGACGCACGCGCCGTGGCGGCGCTGCCCCTCATCCGTCGGCTCCGCCGCCACCTTCCCATGAGCCACCCCTAAAAATCCGCA
The DNA here is from genome assembly GCA_017513095.1 of Clostridia bacterium. GTDB lineage: Bacteria > Bacillota > Clostridia > Oscillospirales > RGIG577 > RGIG577. The sequence continues at coordinate 739 of JAFWDJ010000038.1, forward strand.
GGCGTATTTTTAGGGGACCCCGGCGAGGGGAAGGCTTTACGGGAGGCAATTTTGCCGCCCGCGGCGGTTTTCACCGCATAAAATCCGCATTTTTTAAAAAAAATCTTCATATTTTACTTGCATAAATATAATCTTTATGATATCCTTTAGTTTGCACCATTGGTTTTATGACGCTTAAAATAATAAAATAAAAGCATAATAATAAATGTGGAGGAAAGAAAATGACAACGCTTCAGATAGTAATGGGAATAGTGCAGATAATCTTCTGCCTTATACTTATCGCCATCATCCTTCTGCAGTCGTCGAAGACGGCGGGCCTTGCGGGCTCCATCGGCGGCGGCGCCGAGACGTTCTTCGGAAAGAACAAGCAGAACACGCTCGACGCAAAGCTTCATAAGTTCACGTCGGTATGCGCTATCGTTTACGTTATAATCACGTGCGTGCTCGTATTCATCGGCGGACAGGGCGCATAAAATCAAGGTAATATCCACACGGGGAGGTGTTCTTGCCGATGAGAAAAAAGCGCGGCGTAAAGCACAGCGGTAAAAGTATACGCTCGCACGGCAGGACACCGAAAAAAATAAAGGGGCGCATTGCATCCGCGCACGAAAATTCAATAAAGAGAACAGCCGGCGCATCCGTTGAGAGTATCGTCGGCTCTTTTTCTCGAACGGATAAAGGTTACGGCTTCGTGACGGGCTCCGGCCTCTCGGGCGGTGACCTTTTTATTGCCCCGAAGAACGTGCACGGCGCCCTTACGGGCGATACGGTGCGTGCCGTCGTGACCGTTCCCGCCGGGGACGGCCGCCGTGCCGAGGGCGAAGTGGTTGACATAATCTCGCGCGCATTGACCCGCGCGGCCGGGATATACAAGAGCCGCAAGACGCACGGCGCCGTGTATCCGCTCGACGCGTCCGTGCCCGAGATATATATACCTAAAAAGCTTTCGGGCGGCGCGCGCTCCGGCGAAATCGTCGGAGTCGCCGTAACGGGACGTGACGGCGAGGCGCTTTCGGGTGAGGTAGAAAGGCGCATGGGCCGCTCGGGACACCCCCGCGCCGTCTATGACGCCGTTTTATACGCCCACGACGTACCGACTGAGTTCCCGCGCGGCGTGCTTTCGCAGGCGGACGCGATTGAGCGCGAGATACCGCCCGAGGAGCTTTGGGGACGGCTCGACCTTCGCGCCGCGCGCGTGTTCACGATAGACGGCGAATACGCAAAGGATTTCGACGACGCCGTATCCATAGATAAAACGCCGGCCGGCACGTTTCTGCTCGGCGTACACATCGCGGACGTCGCGCATTACGTGCGCGAGGGCTCGCCCATCGACCGCGAGGCGTACACGCGCGGCACGTCCGTTTATTTCGTCGACCGGGTCGTTCCGATGCTGCCCGAGCGCCTCTCGAACGACGTCTGCTCGCTCGTCCCAAACGGGGACAGGCTCACGCTCTCGTGCATCATGGAGCTTGACCCGACGGGCGAGGTCTTAAATTACAAAATACGCGAATCGGTGATAAACAGCCGGGCGCGGCTCATATATTCCGACGTTTCAAGGGTACTGGGCGGCGCGCCCGCGCCGAAGGAGTACCCCGACGAAATCGTATCCGATATTATGCTCATGAACGAGCTTCAGCTCATACTGCGCGCGAGAAGAACGCGCCGCGGCGGGCTCGATTTAGACCTGCCCGAGCCGTATATCGAGCTTGACGGCGAAGGCGTCCCCGTAGACGTGCGCCCGCGTGAGCGCGGCACGGCCGACAACCTCATCGAGGAGTTCATGCTCTGCGCAAACGAAACGGTTGCGCGCCATCTGCGGGAGCGCGCGATACCCGCCGTTTACCGCACGCACGGCGCACCCTCACCCCAAAAGGCGGACGCTTTCCTTGCGCTCGTGTCGCTCTTTTCTCTGCCGCAGCCGAAAAACAGGCGGCTTACCAACGAATACTTAACTGAAGTCATCGCGGCGTCACAGGGGCAGCCGTTCGCGCCCGTAGTGCTCACGGCTATGCTCCGCTCGCTTATGAAGGCCGAATACGACAGCGAGCCGAAGGGCCATTTCGGACTTGCGCTCTCTGATTACTGCCACTTTACGTCGCCCATCCGCCGCTATCCCGACCTGTGCGTCCACCGCGCATTGAAGGCCGAGATCCACGGACGAAGGCCCTCGGGCGAAAAGCGCGAACGCGAGATGAAGGATGCCGCGCGTCAGTCGACGGCGACGGAGCTTCGCGCCGTATCGTGCGAACGCGAGATCGAGGATCTTTATAAGGCGATTTTTATGTCGAAATTTGTCGGAGAAACGTTCACGGGCGTTATCTGCGCCGTTTCGGGCAGCGGATTTTTCGCGGAGCTTCCGAATACCGTGCGCGGCATGGTCACAATGGACGAGCTTAACGACGATTATTATATATACGACGACAAAAAATTATGTCTTTTCGGCAAACATATGGGCAAAAAATATCAAATCGGTGATATAATAAAGGTAAAGCTACTTAGAACGGATATAAATTTGGGAAGAATAGACTTTTCGCTTGCATGAAATCATACGAAGGGGGAATTACGGTGGACAAATACAGCGCAATAATCCTTGCCGGAGGAAAAGGCAGCAGAATGAAATCGGAAAATTCAAAGGTGCTTTTTGAGCTTCTGTCGAAGCCGCTCATAGACTGGGTCATCGCGGCCCTTAAGGAAAGCGGCGCGGGCGAGTTCTGCACCGTTGTGGGACACAGACGCGAGCTCGTGTGCGAGCATCTTAAAGGACAGTGCGAATTTGCCGTGCAGGAGGAGCAGCTCGGCACGGGACACGCCGTTATGATGGCGCGCGACTTCCTTAAAAAGCATCAGGACGAATCCGTGGCCATATTAAGCGGCGACGTGCCGCTCATCACGCCCGAGACCTTAAAGGGCGCATTTGAGGCGCATAAGGAAAGCGGCGCGGACGCAACGGTTATAACGGCGCGCCTTTCGGACCCGTTCGGCTACGGCCGCATCGCGAGAAACCCGGACGGCGGCGTTGAGAAGATAGTTGAGCAGCGCGACGCGACCGAGGAGCAAAAGAAGATAGACGAGATAAACACCGGCACGTATTTCTTTAAGACGGCGGCGCTTCTTTCGGCGCTCGACAACTTAAAGACGGACAACGCGCAGAACGAATATTACCTCACCGACGCGATAGCGTACATAAACAAGACGGGCGGCAGAGTCGGAACATATGAGGTTAGCGATATAACCGAGATGACGGGCATAAACGACCGCGCGCAGCTTTACGACGTGAGCGTAGTTGCGAAGGAGCGCCTTTTTACCGCGCTTATGAAGAGCGGCGTAACCATTATGGACAAGTCTTCGACGTTCATAAGCCCCGACGCCGAGATAGCGCCCGATACCGTTATACTGCCGTGCACGATAATCAAAGGCAGGACGAAGATAGGCCGCGCCTGCACCGTGGGCCCGAACTCCGTTCTTGATAACGTAACGCTCGGCGACAAGGTTACCTTCAACGCGTCCCAGGCGGCCGATTCCGTTATAGGAAGCAACGTAAAGGTGGGCCCGTTCTCGCACATCCGTCCCGGCTGCGACATAGCCGACGACTGCAAGGTGGGCGCTTACGTTGAATTAAAGAAGGCGAAGTTCGGCCGCGGCACGAAGGCGCCGCATTTAAGCTACATCGGCGACGCGGAGCTCGGCAGCGGCGTAAATTTCGCGTGCGGCTGCATCACGGTAAATTACGACGGCAAGAACAAGCACAAGACGATAATAAAGGACAAGGCCTTCATCGGCTGCAACGTAAACCTCGTTGCTCCCGTAACCGTCGAGGACGGCGCGTACGTTGCGGCAGGCTCGACGATAACGGATACCGTTCCGCGCCGTGCGCTTGCGATAGCGCGCTCGCGTCAGAGCGTAAAGCCGGGCTGGCGTGATAAGAGCGGGCTTGAAAAATAATTTTTCGGTATATAATTTTTTGGATATACAACTATGGAGGATGAAAAAATGGTCAGCAAGGGGAAAAACATAATGCTTTTTGCAGGCAACTCAAATATTGAGTTGGCAAACGGTATAGCAAAGGATCTGGGGCTTTCTTTGGGCGCGGCGGAAGTTAAAAAGTTCTCCGACGGCGAAGTTTCGGTAAGCCTCGGCGAATCTGTGCGCGGACGCGATATATTCGTTATCCAGTCGCTTTCGCAGCCCACGAATGATAATGTTATGGAGCTTCTTATCATGCTCGACGCGTTAAAGCGCGCCTCGGCGGGACGCATAACGGCCGTTATCCCGTATTTCGGCTACGCGCGTCAGGACAGAAAGGCAAAGGAGCGCGACCCCATCTCCGCAAAGCTCATGGCCGATATAATCACCGTGGCGGGAGCCAACAGCGTGCTGACCATGGACCTTCACGCCGCGCAGATTCAGGGATTTTTCAATATCCCCGTCGATAACCTTCTCGGCGTTTCGGTGCTCGCGCCCTATTTCGCAAAGAAGTTCGGAAAAAAGCCCGAGAACCTCGTACTCGTTTCGCCCGATCACGGCTCCGTTACGAGGGTGAGAAAATTCTCGAAATTCGTCGACGCGCCGCTCGCGATAATCGACAAGCGCCGTCCCGAGGCGAACAAGGTCGAGGTAATGAGCATAATAGGCGACGTCCGCGGCAAGGAAGTGCTGCTCATCGACGATATGATCGATACGGCCGGCACGCTCTGCAAGGGCGCGGAGGCGCTCATCGAGGTCGGCGGCGCAACGAAGGTATACGCCTGCGCTTCGCACGGCGTTCTGTCGGGGCCGGCGCTCGAACGCCTCGACAAGAGCCCGATATCGGAGCTTATACTTCTCGATACGATAAAGGCTCCCGAAAATATGCCCGAAAAGATAAAGTTCCTCTCGTCGGCGCACGTTTTCGCGGAGGCGATAAAGAGGATCTACGAGGACGAATCGGTGTCCGAGCTCTCGAGCGTCGAGGAAACCGAGAAATAATACATGAGCCTTATGCGGCGGACGGGCAACCGTCCGCCGTGTGTTTAAAAAGCCTTCTCCATCGGCTGCGCCGTGTCGGGCGCATCGTGCGCCCGTCTGATTGTGATTGCGTCATCTTCCGATGATAAATGACGTCGAGGCCGTAACCGGGGTCCCCGAAAAATTCGCTCGCGGATTTTTTGGGGTGGCAGAAAGGGGGACGGGGGGAAATCGGCGCTAAGCGCTGATGTGAGTTTGCATTTAGAAGAAACCCCGCGAGCCTCAGCCGATTTCCCCCGGAAATTTTGCTACTTTTGTTTCCAAAAGTAGGCCCGCGGGAGGCGACAAAAGTCTTTAGAACGGAGTTCTTAAAAAGAATTAATGTTGAAGCAGGATGTGAGGCTTAAAATAAGGGGAAAGGTAGGTTAAAGACTTGGAAGCGAAGCATTTTTGTGCATTGAGTTATCAATAATGCTTCCGTAGGGAGGCATGCCTTCATGCCTCCGTGAAAACACGGCTGAGACACGCGGAGGCGTCAGGGGACGCCTCCCTACGAAGGA
>JAFWDJ010000006.1 GCA_017513095.1 Clostridia bacterium
AGCCTTCCCCTCGGGGGGAAGGTGTCTGCGGGCAGACGGATGAGGGGTAGCGCCAACGGCGCGTGCGTCCCCCGTCTTAGCTCCCTTGTGCAAAGGGAGCTGTCTGCGAAGCAGACTGAGGGATTGTCACAGCATTGCTCTAATTATACTTTAAGCTCACAAAGATGCTTTCCCGCTAAGTATTTAACCTATCTTCCCCCCTACTTTCGCCTTCCTGTTCTGCTTAAACATCTTTTCTTTTTCAGAACTCCGTTCTAAAGACTCTTGTCGCCTCCCGCGGGGGTACTTTTGGAAACAAAAGTACCAAAATTTCCGGGGGAAATCGGCTGAGGCTCGCGGGGCTTCTTCTAAATGCAAGCTCACATCAGCGCTTAGCGCCGATTTCCCCCCGTCCCCCTTGTTTTTGGCGGCCTCGATATCATTCATTCTCATAAGATGACACAATCAAAATCAGACGGGCGCACGGTGCGCCCGACACGGCTTGACCCATAGAGTTGCTTTCAGCGCACATAAAGCCTTAATTCCGCGCGGTGCGCGGATTATACGATAATTCGCGCACCTACTTTCAGCGCCGCTATGCGGCCCGCGTATTTTTCCAGCACGGGCGAAATGTCGAACGGACGCGTGAGCGGCGGGAACGTGTCGTCGTAGTGGTCGAGATATATCATTTTAGGCCGAAGGCGCTCCACTGCCTTCACGGCGGGCGGCAGATTGTCCTGCCAGCCGTTGTACGGAAGCACTATGGCGTCACAATCCGTCGGATAATCGACGTCTTCACGTATATTCAGGCTGCCCATAAGCGAAATTCGCTTTCCGCCCTGTTCCGCGAGATAAAACACCGTTTCGTCGTTTTCGGGGCAGACCGCGTTCTCGCGCAGTATGAACGGAAGGTTCCCCTTGTGCGGCGAATCCTTGATATACAAGAGCCTGTCGAAGGCCGCCTTCGGCAGCACGGCGTGCCGTCCGTGGAACGTACGCACCGTAAATCCCTCGGCCTCGACGGTCTGCCCGAATCCGATAAGCCGCAAAGCGTCTTTCGGCACGCCCTTCTTTGCAAGCGTATGATACGGCGTTTTCGTACAGTATATGCGCGCGCCGGGATTGCGCTTTTGTATCTCCGGTATATTTACGATATGGTCAAAATGGCCGTGCGTTACGAAGATCGCCGTACATCCGTCGAAGTCCTCAAGCTTTACGTTTACGTCAGAGCCCGCAAGAGGCACGAACGGGTCGAAAAGAATATGCCCCGATTCGCTTCTTATCTCGACAGACGCCGTCCCAAACCATCTTATCTCCACAACGCCTCACCTCGCATTTTTCTTTTATAATATCACACCTTCGGCAAAGGCTGTAGGCGTTTTTTCGTATTTGTGGTACAATATAATAAAACGAAAGGAGGCCGCGCCCGTGAAATCCCCCGCCCGCGAAACGCACAACATACCGCCCGTTTTCGACAGCGAGAGCCGCATACTTATTTTGGGCTCGTTCCCCTCGGTAAAGTCGCGCGAGGAGGGCTTCTTCTACGGCCACAGGCAGAACCGCTTCTGGGCCGTCGTATCGCGCATTTTGGGCGTTCCCAAGCCCGAAACCATAGAGGAAAAGCGCGATATGCTGATTTCGCATCACATCGCACTGTGGGACGTCATTGAAAGCTGCGATATCGCGGGCTCCGCCGACTCGAAAATACGAAACGCCGTGCCGAACGACATCTCGCGTATAACGCGCGCGGCCGATATCAGGCACATTTACCTAAACGGCGGCGAGGCGTTTAAAATGTTTGAAAGGTATAACGGCGATATAGGCCTCCCCTATTCCCGCCTGCCCTCCACCAGCCCCGCGAACGCGGCGTATTCCGTGGAACGCCTCGCCCGCGAGTGGGAGGTTATACGGGAGTTTTTGTAGGATACCGCCGTCCGGCGGCGCGCATTCCCCACGGCATGAAAGGTTTTGTCTGCACACAAAAGCGCCCCCATCGGCCAAGCCGTGTCGGGCGCATCGTGCGCCCGTCTGATTTTGAAGGCGTCATCTTCCGATGATGAATGATATCGAGGCCATAAAATCAAAGGAGACGGGGGGAAGGCGGCCTAAGCGCTGCAGGAAGATTACACTTAGAAGAAGCCCCGCGAGCCTGTGCCGCGGTCCCCCTCAATACCACCCCGAAAAATCCGCGGGCGTATTTTTCGGGGGCCCCGGATTTTGCTGCTTTTGTTTCCAAAAGTAGGCCCCTCCGGCAGGAGACAAAAGTCTTTAGAACGGAGTTCTGAAAAAGAATATATGTTGAATCAGGATGTGAGGCTTAAAATAAGGGGAAAGATAGGTTAAATACTTATAAAAAGGCTTATTGTAAGTTCAAAGTATACAAAAGAACGGTAAGCACTGCAAAGGAGAAGCTTTAAGATTCTTCGGAGCTTTGCTCCTCAGAATGACACGGGGGACGGAGGACGACTCCCTCAGTCTGCTTCGCAGACAGCTCCCTCGGAGAGGGAGCCAATAGGGACGCACGCGCCGTGGCGGCGCTACCCCTCATCCGTCTGCCCGCAGACACCTTCCCCCCGAGGGGAAGGCTTTATGTAAACCGCTGCGCCTCAGCCTGACATACGGGGACGACGGACGGCAATCCCCCGTTGGGGAAGGCTTTTACGGACTGCAATTCTTTTTTATAAAAGCTCTTTACATTTTCACATGCGTTTGTTATAATATTAACGAGCAAAACGGCGCGGGGCGCCGATAAATAAAAATAATCATAAGGGGGTGCGTTTCGTGGGCGATATGCGCGTTATCGCAGTACGCAACACAAAAACGTTATATCGTGACGGAGATAAATGCATCAAGGTATTCGTGGACGATTTCAAAAAATCGGAGGTGCTGTCCGAGGCGTTCCACTACTCCGTCGTGGAGGACGCAGGACTTCACGTGCCGAAGGTGCTTGCTGTAGGTACAGTCGACGGATATCCCGCCATCACGTACGAATACATAAAGGGGCCTACTCTCGCCCAGCTTATGGCGGAGCACCCCGAGAAAAAGAGCGAATATCTCGATTTACTCATCGACCTGCAGCTTGAGGTGCATAAAAAGAGCGCGAAGTCGCTCATAAGCCTGAAGGACTACCTGAGCCTTCGCATACAGATGAGCAGTATAGAGGCCACGGCGCGCTATTATCTGCTTTCAATGCTTCAGGATATGCCGATAAATCACAACATCTGCCACGGCGACTTCAATCCGTCCAATATAATAATATCGCAGGACGGCACGCCCTATATCGTCGATTGGACGGGCGTGACCCAGGGCTACCCCGCGCTGGACGCCGCCGAAACGTATCTTCTCTTCTGGCTCGACGGCGACATCGACGGCGCGAAGTATTATCTTGACAACTTTCAGAAAAAGGCCGGCGTGGATAAGGACTATATCCAGAAATGGATGCCCGTCGTCGCGGCCTCTCACTCGGTAGGCTGCCGGGCGGATCAGCGCGAATTTCTCATCGGCTGGATAGAGCAGAACGAATATAATAAGGAATTTTAGCAAAGAAACGGCGCGACGCGCGTATTTTTGGTAACGGATAAAAATTACGAGGAGGATCATTATGAAGGTAACAGTGTGCATAGGGTCGTCATGTCACATAAAGGGCTCGCGGCCGATAGTGGAGACGCTGCAGAAGCTCATCGCCGAAAACAAGCTCGGCGACAGACTCGAGCTTGCGGGCACGTTCTGCATGAACAAGTGCCGGGAGGGCGTATGCGTAAGCATCGACGACAAGGTCTATTCCGTATCTCCGCAGACCGCCGAGGCCTTTTTCAACGAAAATATTAAGGCCAAACTTATGTAAACCCCACGACGTTTGTAAAGGAGTTTGATCCAAATGGCGGATTGTCTCAGGCTTAAAAAATCCAACTGCAGGAACTGCTATAAGTGCATAAGGCACTGTCCCGTAAAATCCATCCGCTTCTCCGCGGGACAGGCCAACATAATAGGCGACGAATGCATACTCTGCGGCCACTGCTTCGTAGTATGCCCGCAGGAGGCAAAGGAAATTGTCGACGAGACCGAGAAGGTGCGCGTTCTCTTGAAAAGCGGCGATCCCGTCGTTGTGAGCCTCGCTCCGTCGTTCGCGGCGAATTACGACGGCGTGGGCATCGAGGCCATGCGCGAGGCGTTAAAATCGCTCGGCTTTTACGACGCCGAGGAGACGGCGCTCGGCGCAACGATAGTAAAGCGGGAATACGACAGGCTGCTTTCGGAGGATAAGCGCGATATACTCATCTCGTCGTGCTGCCACAGCGTTAATCTGCTGATACAGAAGTATTTCCCCTCATGCCTTCCCTATCTTGCCGACGTGCTCTCGCCCATGCAGGCGCACTGCGTCGATATAAAGCGGCGCATACCTGGCGCGAAAACGGTATTCATAGGCCCGTGCGTCGCGAAAAAGGACGAGGCGCAGATCTATCCCGATATGGTGGACGCCGTGCTCACCTTCGAGGAGCTTACAAATATGATGAAGGACGAAGGGATAGAGCCGCGGCGCGAGATTATACCGAACGACGAAAGCCGCGCACGATTCTTCCCCACTACCGGCGGCATTTTAAAGACGATGAAAAAGGACGCGCCGGGCTATTCGTACATGGCGCTCGACGGCGTTGAGAACTGCATATCCGCGCTTCGCGATATAGAACGCGGACTTATACACAACTGCTTTATTGAGATGTCGGCCTGCGCGGGAAGCTGCGTCGGAGGCCCCGTTATGGAGAAGTACCACAAGAGCCCCGTGCGCGACTATATGTCGGTCGCGCGCTTCGCGGGAAAGCGCGACTTCGATATACCGCAGCCCGCCGAGTCAAGCATACGAAAGCTATTTGACCCGATACAACATAACGCCGCGATGCCCTCTGAGGAGAAGATAAAGGAAATCTTAACGGAGATGGGCAAGACCGACCCCTCGCTTGAGCTTAACTGCGGCTCGTGCGGATATAACAGCTGCCGCGAAAAGGCCATAGCGATATATCAGGGCAAGGCCGAGATGTCAATGTGCCTGCCGTTCCTTATGGCGAAGGCGGAGACACTTTCGGACACCATCGTAAACAATACGCCGAACGGGCTTATCGTTTTAAACGACCGTCTCGAGGTGCAGCAGATAAACTCCGCGGCGATGAAGATAATGAACTTAAATTCCGCGACGGCCATTTTGGGCGACAACGTCGTGAGGATACTTGACCCGATAGTATTCCTTGACGTCCTGGAAAGCGGCAAGGGCGTATATAACGACCGCGTATATCTCACCGAATACAACCGCTACGTCGAGCAGACCGTTGTTCCCGCCGAGGACGGGCGTATGCTCATCTACATAATGCGCGACGTCACCGACGAGGAGCACGAAAGGAAGAAGAAGGAGGAAATAAGCCGCCAGACGGTAGAGGTGGCCGACCGCGTCGTTGACAAGCAGATGCGAATCGTTCAGGAGATAGCCTCGCTGCTCGGAGAAACGGCCGCCGAAACGAAAATTGCTCTTTCGAAGCTTAAGGAGTCGATAAACGATGAATGATCTGTGCGCCGACATAGGATACAGCAGCATAAACCACATAGGCGAGCAGCTCTGCGGCGACCACGTCGACGTGGTGGAGAACGGCGATGATTCCTCCGTCGCAGTCCTTGCCGACGGGCTCGGAAGCGGTGTAAAGGCAAGCATTCTCTCAACGCTCACCTCAAAGATAATCTCCACGATGATGGCGGCGGGGCTTTCCGTGGAGGAATGCGTCGAAACGATAGCCGCTACTCTCCCCGTCTGCTCCGTGCGCGGGGTGGCCTATTCCACATTCACGATAATACATCTGAGGAACAACGAATACGCCGACCTCATCCAGTACGATAATCCGCAGATAATAATGATACGCGACAACGCGTCGTACGATTATCCGAAAAAAGAGATGAATATAGGCGGCAAGACCATCTACAAGTCAACGATAAGGCTTCGCGAGAACGACGTTTTCATCGCGATGAGCGACGGATGCCCCCACGCGGGCATAGGAAAGGCGTATAATTTCGGCTGGAAGCTCGAGGACATCGCAGACTTCATGGAGGTCATGGTAATGTCGAATTATACGGCGAAAACGCTCTCCACGATACTCATCGAGGAGTGCAGCAGGCTCTACGGAGGCGAGCCGGGCGACGACGCCACCGCCTGCGTGGTGCGTGTGCGAAAGCGCGTGCCGATGAACATACTTTTCGGCCCGCCGCGAAATCCCGACGACGCGGGGCGCATGATGAGCCTTTTCTTCTCAAAGCGCGGCAAGCACATAATCTGCGGAGGCACGACCGCCTCGATCGCCGCGAAGTGGCTAAGACGGCCGCTCGTCGCAAGCCTTGACTACAACTCGGGCTCCGACGTGCCGCCCACGGCGTCGATAGAGGGCGTCGATCTCGTCACGGAGGGCGTCATCACCGTAAACAAGGTCGTGCAGTACGCGCGCGACTATATAAACGACAACAAGAATTACAGCCAGTGGAACTTCAAAAACGACGGCGCTTCACAGATATGCCGCCTTCTTTTTGAGGAGGCCACCGATATAAACTTTTACGTCGGCCGCGCTATAAATCCCGCGCACCAGAACCCCGACCTGCCGATAAACTTCAATATAAAGATGAATCTGGTCGAGGATCTGTCCGACGCGCTTAAAAAGATGGGCAAGCGTATAAAGGTAAGCTATTTTTAAAGGAGTGTGTAGACCGAGATGAGAAAATTCGATACAAAAGTCCAGCATCTTAAATACAAGGTCCTGCGCGAGGTGGCAAGATTCGCGTGGCAGGACAGCCTGCTTGACAATATCCTTCGGATACCCGAGATAATAGTGCCCGGCAAAATACCCACGATGCGCTGCTGCGTTTACAAGGAGCGCGCCATACTTACGGAGCGCGTGAAGCTCGCGATGGGCGGCAGCATCGACAAGCCCAACGTTATACAGGTCATCGACATCGCGTGCGACGAATGTCCGGCGGCGGGATACGACGTCACCGACTCGTGCCGCGGGTGTCTCGCGCACCGCTGCGAGGACGTATGTCCGAGGGGCGCGATATCGTTCGACCACAATTACGTCGCGCACATAGATAAGTCGAAGTGCATCGAATGCGGCCGCTGCGCCAAGGTATGCCCCTACAACGCCATCACGAACAGAAAGCGTCCGTGTCAGGCGGCGTGCAAAATTAAGGCGATATCGATAAGCAGTGACGGCGTGGCGAAGATAGACGACGACAAGTGCATCTCCTGCGGCGCGTGCGTATATCAGTGCCCGTTCGGCGCTATCACCGACAAGTCGTATATTTTGAACGTCATCGACCTTATAAAGAACAGCGAGAACAACACGAAATACAAGGTGTTCGCCGTTGTCGCACCGTCCATCTCGAGCCAGTTCACCTACGCGAAGCTCGGTCAGGTCATCTCGGGCTTAAAGGAGCTCGGCTTCTTCACGGTCGTCGAGGCCGCGCTCGGCGCGGATATGGTGGCCTACGCCGAGGCGAAGGAGCTTTACGAGAAGGGCTTTCTTACAAGCTCGTGCTGCCCCGCGTTCGTGTCGTACATAAACTCCGCCTTCCCCGCGTTAAAAGAGCACATATCGCATAATCTCTCGCCCATGGCGTCTATCGCTAAGTATATAAAGGACACGCATGAGAACGTAAAAGTCGTATTCATCGGCCCCTGCACCGCAAAGAAGGCCGAGGTGCGCCTTAAGACCGTGCGTCCGTACGTCGATTCCGCGCTCACGTTCGAGGAGCTTCAGGCGCTGTTCGACAGCCGCGATATCGATATAACGTCGCTTGGGGAGGACGTTTTGGACAACGCCTCGTACTTCGGCAGAATATTCGCGCGAAGCGGCGGACTTACCGACGCCGTGGCGCAGGGCTTAAAGGAGCACGGCTTTAATGATTTCGAGCTTAAAGCCTGCACCTGCGACGGCATCGAGGAATGCAAGACGGCGCTGCTTCGCAAGAGCAAGGGCGTGCTCCCCGCTAACTTCATCGAGGGCATGGCCTGCGAGGGCGGCTGCATCGGCGGCGCGGGCTGCCTCACCCACGGCGAAAAGAACCGCGCCCAAGTCGACAAATACGGCAAGGAAGCACTCGAGAAGACGATAAGCGACGCAATATCGCTTTTGAAGTAGTCACTGTGGGCGTATCGTCCCAAAATTCAAAAACGGGAGGAACTGTGAATCGCTCCTCCCGTTTAATATATTACATGTCCGCTAATTGCCCAAACGGTTAATAATCAACTCCTGGAAATACATTTCTATCAGCAGATTACCCTTTGCTATTTTTCGGGCGTTAGGGGTATATGTTGTATCGTCACGCTCCTGCCAATAGGCAATTTTCTTTCCATGCTTATCATATGCAACCAATCTGTTTCCATCAGGTCTGATTTCTCCGATTCTGCTCCCCTCTTTATTGTAAATAGTGGATCTGCCGTTGAGCTGAGTGTCGATCGATCCAATCTTTTTATTCTTGTTGTCCTTAATGTCTTTACGCATTTTCACAGCCTCCTTGATTTGTTTCAAAATTTTCAACAGCTTATCGAATCGTGCTTGTCATTTTCAACCATCTCGTAATTGTTGACGGAAGGATTCCATAATTGGAAGAAATGAAACGGTTAACCTCTTCCTTTGTTATGCAGGTCACTTGAGGATGGGGCTTTCCATATGATTCAGAAGAAGAAAACAGATATACCCGATCTGATTTCTGAAGTCCTTCAATGTATTCACCAGGCACAAGCCGAGTGTTTTGCTTTATTTGAGGAAATGCTCGATGGCTGCCATCGGAAGCGATAAGAATGGCTTCGTATTTGGGGGTATCTCGCTTAAGTGTTGATGAGTATATATAGTATCCCTTACTCTGTAAATACAGCAAAATCAAGCATTCCAAGTCTTCAGAACTAATCATATTCCAAAAACTGTCCTCACTCGGTTTTTTCGCTCCGTAACGCTCAGATTCGTTCTGACAGTTAGAATCCCAAATATACTTGCTTACTTCTTCTACAGCATAAACACGCTGGGCAGTACCGCTAGCTCGAAAGCTGGCTATTACTTTTCCGGGAACGGCATCTTCTTTTCCAATATGCAACCAGTTTGCGAAAACAAAATTTGCAATATCATGCTTAACATGTTCGGGAGTTACAACACGGTCTTTCCAAAGGGTTTTCCCCACCTTGCAGAGGTAGTATTCTGATGCATCCCCACCTAATCTTGTCCAAACGAGATCACCTGACTGCATCTGTCGAATCGCATTGATTGCTTTTATTGCATTAGTACCGTATCCAGCCTGATGGACTGCATCGCGAAGAGTATAATAGTCATCAATCGCGCACTCAACTTCTGCCCAGCCGACACCTATTATTCCTTGTTCCATACAAAAACGTAACACATCTTTGGGGCCTAGTCCCTTTGCCGGAGAGGGTTTTAACTGCACTCGCCAAATATTCATGGGAACCTCCATTTCTGTAGTATCATTTTTTATATGATTCTTAAAAATAGTTTCTTAGAGCTTCTTCCGGCTATTGTTTCACCTCCCCCGCCGGTTTCCACGGCGACATCACCTTTACATATGCCTGTACCGGAACGCTCCGAGCTTCATTTCTCGGAGACTGACCTCCGATCACGCCGTCACCTCATCCGCCGCATTTATATATTACAACATGGCATGGCATAAAAATGTCTCATGCGACGGGATAAAAAACGGCAGGCGTTTTCCGCCTGCCGTTTTCTTACATCACAGCTCGCCTGCGGGGATATACGAAAGCATCTCGAGCGGGAAGTTTATCACCGCGTCGGCGTCGCGAAGCTCCTCGCGGCTTCCGTAGCCGTAGGCGCAGCCTATCGAATAAAGGCCGTGCCGCTTTGCTATCTCTATATCGTTTGCCCTGTCGCCCACGACGATGAAATTCCCGCCGTACTTCTTCGCGATCTCGGGGAATATCTCGTGCTTCGGCTTAAAATCGTAGTCCTCGGTACAGTACATATCATAAAAATACCGATTCAGGCCGAACGCCTTCGTGTGCGCCTCCATGTAATAACGCTTGCAGTTGCTGAAGAATATCAGCGTATGTCCCTGCTCCCTGAGCGTATCGAGGATTTCAAGCGCGTGACGGTAAAGCTTCGCCGTGCCCGCCTCAATCTCCTCGCGCATCGTCTGCCCCACGATCTCGCTGCAGTGCGCGCGCACATCCTCGGGAAGCTCGGGCATGAACGTCTCCCACATCGCGCGGGCGTTATATCCTATCCAGCCGCGTATCTCCTCATCGGTAAACTCGCGCGGCGGCGCGTACTCGTTTGCAACGAGCCATTCGTACGCCCGAAGAAACGCCGGCTTATAAATATTTAACGTCTCGTGCAGCGTTCCGTCGTAGTCAAAAATAATGTTCATATCGTCTTACTTGCCCATTTCCCTTAAAAGATTTACCATCTCAATGGCGCCCACCGCGCAGTCGAAGCCCTTGTTTCCGGCCTTCGTGCCCGCGCGCTCTATCGCCTGCTCGATATTCTCGGTCGTAAGCACGCCGAACATAACGGGAACGCCCGTCTGAAGCGATACGTTCGCGATGCCCTTCGATACCTCGCTGCAAACGTAGTCGTAATGCGTCGTCGAGCCGCGGATAACGGCGCCAAGCGCGATTACGGCGTCGTATTTGCCGCTCTTAGCCATCGTCTGCGCCGCAAGCGGTATCTCAAACGCGCCCGGCACCCACGCAACGCTTATGCTGTCCTCCGATATGTCGTGACGCTTGAGCGCGTCAAGCGCGCCGCCCAAAAGCTTCGATACGATAAATTCGTTGAATCTTGCCGCAACTATGCCTATTTTTATATCGCCGGATACTATTTTACCTTCGTAAACTCTCATGATGATTCCTCCCTGTTATATAAATTATTTTGATTTCTTAATAGTCGAGCATATGGCCCATCTTTTCCTGCTTCGTACGAAGATAGAACTCGTCGTACTTCGTAAGCTCCATCTGAATGGGCACGCGCTCTATTATCTCAATGCCAAAGTCGCCCAGTCCCTCGATCTTTTTCGGGTTGTTCGTAAGCAGGCGCATGGTTTTCACGCCGAGGTCGCGCAGTATCTGCGAGCCGATGTAGTATTCGCGAAGGTCGCTCTTAAAGCCGAGCGCGATATTCGCCTCTACGGTGTCCATGCCCTTGTCCTGAAGCTCGTACGCGCGAAGCTTGTTTATAAGGCCGATGCCGCGTCCCTCCTGACGCATATAGAGAAGCACGCCGCGTCCTTCTTTTTCCACCTGCATCATCGCGGATGCGAACTGCTGGCCGCAGTCGCAGCGCATCGAGCCGAAGGCGTCGCCCGTGAGGCATTCCGAATGCACGCGGCAGAGTATGTCCTTGCCGTCGCCTATCTCGCCCTTAACGAGCGCAACGTGATGCTCGCCGTTTAGCTTGTTCACGTAGCCGTAGGCCACGAAGTTTCCGTATTTCGTGGGCATGCGCGTCTTCGCCACGCACTCGACGAGCTTGTCGTTTACCTTGCGGTAGCGCTGCAGCTCCTTTATCGTTATCATCTTAAGGCCGAACTTTTCCGCCATCTCGATAAGCTCGCTCGTGCGCATCATCGTGCCGTCGTCGCGCATTATCTCACAGCAGAGGCCGCATTCCTTAAGGCCCGCGATACGCATGAGGTCAACGGTCGCCTCCGTGTGGCCGTTCCTCTCTAAAACGCCGTTTCGCTTCGCAAGAAGCGGGAACATATGACCCGGGCGTCTGAAATGCTCGGGGCGCGCGTCGTCCTCAACGCACTTCATCGCCGTTATCGAGCGCTCCGCCGCCGATATGCCCGTCGTGGTGTCCATGTGGTCTATGGAAACGGTGAATGCCGTCTCGTGATTGTCGGTATTGTGCGTTACCATCTGCGGTATCTGAAGCTTTTTAACGAGCGATTCGCCCATCGGCATACAGATAAGGCCCTTCGCATGCGTCGCCATGAAGTTTACGTTGGCCGTCGTTGCGAACTGCGCCGCGCAGATGAGGTCGCCCTCGTTCTCTCTGTCCTCGTCGTCGGTCACGAGTATTATTTTGCCCTGCCTTAAATCCTCGCAGGCCTCTTCGATAGTGCTGAATTTAAACATGGTTTTGTCCTCCTTTTATCAAAAACCGTATTTCATTAAAAATTCCTTCGTTATTTTGCCGCCTTCGCCCTTCTCTGCCCCGTCGGGGAATAAAATCAGGCGTTCAACGTATTTTCCTATTATATCGCATTCGAGATTTACAACGTCGCCCGCGCGCTTCCCCGAAAGCGTCGTCATTTTTGCCGTATGCGGTATCACGGACACCGAAAAATCGTCGAAGCTTACGCGCGCCACGGTAAGGCTTATGCCGTCGATGGCTATGGAGCCCTTTTCGACTATATAGCGCATAAGCGTGCGGTCCGCCTTTATCGTATACCATACGGCGTTGTCGTCGGCGCGCGTCTCCTTTATCGTGCCCGTGCCGTCGATGTGGCCCGAAACGATATGGCCGCCGAATCGTCCGCCCGCGCTCATCGCGCGCTCCAGGTTTACGGGGCTTCCCACCTTCAGCGAGCCGAGCGAGCTTCGGCTTAAAGTCTCGCTCATAACGTCGGCTGTGAACATCTTATCTTTAAATGACGTCACCGTAAGGCATACGCCGTTGACCGCTATGGAATCGCCGAGTGAAACGTCGTCGAAGATTTTGTCGCCCGCTATCGTGAGCACTGACGAACGCGCGCCGCGCCTTATCGCGGCCACCCGGCCCGTCTCCTCGATTATCCCGGTAAACATAAGCTCTCGACCTCCCACCTTATCATAATGTCGCCGCCGATTAGCTCCGCTTCGGGCGCCGAAAGCTTGAGCGCGTCCGCGAGCTTTTCAATGCCGGCGCCGCCCACGGGCGTTTTGGCCGTGCTTCCGCCCACCATTTTCGGCGCAATGAACGCCGTCACTTCGTTTATTATGCCCTCTTTTACGGCAGAGCCCGCAAGCTCGGCTCCGCCCTCTATCATAACGCTGTCGAGCTTTCTTTCGCCTAAACGCGCCATAAGCTCTTTAAGATTCACGCGGCCTTCCTTCTCTTCGGTAAGTATTACCTCGCAGCCCGCGTCCTTATACGGCCGAAGCCGTTCTTCGTCGCCGCATACAGTTGCGATTATCGTCGGAATATCGCGCGCCGTTTTGACTATCTTTGACTCGATCGGCGTGCGAAGGCGCGAATCACATATGACGCGCACGGGATCTCGCCCTCCCTCGATGCGGCAGTTAAGCTGCGGGTCGTCGGCTGTTACGGTGCCTACGCCCGCCATTATCGCGGCATACCGGCCGCGCATCGCGTGCGCACGTCTGCGCGAATCCTCGTTTGATATCCACTGCGACTCGCCCGTGACGGTCGCTATTTTGCCGTCGGCAGTCATGGCGTACTTTAAAACGACGTAAGGCGTTTTCGTCGATATATAATGGAAGAATACGCGGTTCGCCGCGTCGCACTCTTCTTTTAATACGCCCGTCACAACTTCCATGCCGTGCTCGCGCAAAATGCTCACGCCCTTGCCCGCAACGAGCGGATTCGGGTCCATCGAGCCCACGACAACGCGCGAAAAGCCCTGCTCAATTAACGCCTCGGTGCACGGCGGCGTCCTGCCGTAATGGCAGCACGGCTCGAGAGTTACGTAAATGGTCGCGCCGCGCATATCCTCGCGGCAGTTCGCGATGGCGTTTCGCTCGGCGTGAAGCTCGCCGTATTTTTCGTGCCAGCCCTCGCCTATTATCCGTCCGTCGCGCACGATTACGGCGCCGACTATCGGATTCGGGTTCGTATGCCCGAGCCCGCGCCGCGCAAGCTCAAGCGCCCGGCGCATATATTCTTCATCCGTCATGGTATCACTTCCTTAAAAATGCCGAAAAATAAACGCCCGAAGATGACATTCGGGCGTTTTGGGGGCAAAAGATACGCGCGCCTAAAAAATAAAGCTCCGGAAAATTACTCCGGAGCATAATTTCAAAAAGACGCAAGTGTATAAAGCCTTCATCTTCTTTCATCCAGACTTTACTGTCGGCCTCGGAATTTCACCGAATCATGCCTTGCGGCTCGTGGGCTGTACCACCGGTCGGGACTTTCACCCTGCCCTGAAGATCACTCTTTCGTGTAGATTATAACGCGGCGCGGCGCGTATGTCAAGAGCGTATTTGCGCGCGGTCGTCCTTAGCGTCCGACGTTCAGCGCACGCATCGAATTTAAGATGGCGATAACGGCCACGCCCACGTCGGCAAACACCGCCTCCCACATATTCGCAAGTCCCAGCGCGCCCAATATAAGCACCGCGCCCTTTACGATGAGCGAGAACGCGACGTTGCCCTTTACTATACCCATCGTGCGGCGCGCCGTTCTCACGGCGTCGAGAATGCGGAGGGGATTGTCGTCCATTATGACTATGTCAGCCGCCTCGATTGCCGCGTCAGAGCCCAAAGCCCCCATGGCCACGCCCACGTCGGCGCACGCAAGCACAGGCGCGTCGTTTATGCCGTCGCCCGCGTATACTACGCGGCCCTTTTCCTCGGCGGCTTTAAGCTGTTCCACGAGGCGCACCTTATCCTCGGGCAAAAGCTCCGCGTATACGCGGTCAATGCCTGCGGCCGCGGCCGTCTCCTCGGCGGAGGCGCACACGTCGCCCGTGAGCATCACGGTAAGCCTTGCCCCGGCGCGCTTTAGCGCCGCAACTGTTTCGGCCGCGCCCGGCTTTATTTCGTCAGCCAAAAGTATATACCCCGCGTATTCGCCGTCCGCGGCGACGTATACGGCCGTGCCGCGCCCGACGGCGCGTTCGGGCGTTATGCCGTGCTTCTCCATAAGGGCAAAATTGCCCAAAATCACGCGCGTACCCGCAACGCACGCGGACACGCCCATCCCCGAAAGCTCCTTCATATCGGAAACGAGGCTTTCGTCTATTTTGCCCCCGTACGCCGCCTTTATCGAAACGGCGGCGGGATGATTTGAAAAGCATTCGCCGTGGGCCGAAAGCCTCAGTATCTCGTCGCTTGACAGCGCGGCTTCATGTATTTCCTTGACTTCAAAGCTGCCCTTCGTAAGCGTTCCCGTCTTATCGAAGGCGAACGTATCGGCGCGGGCGAGGGCTTCGAGATAATTTCCGCCCTTGACGAGCACCCCCTGGCGCGACGCGCCGCCTATGCCGCAGAAAAAGCCGAGCGGCACAGATATGACGAGCGCGCACGGACACGACACGACAAGAAATAAAAGCGCCCTGTATATCCACTCCGAAAACGGATGACCCGGAATTATAAGCGGCGGCAGTATCGCGAGAATCAGCGCGCCCGTGACTACCGCCGGAGTGTAAACGCGCGAAAAGCGCGTAATGAACCGCTCGTGATGCGCCTTCTTTTCAACGGCCTCCTCGACGAGTTCGAGTATCCTCGCCGCCGTCGAATCATAGTATTCCTTCGTCACCCTTGCCGTAATCGCGCCGCCCAGGTTAACGCAGCCGCTTAAAATCTCAGAGCCTTTGTGCACCTCGCGCGGTACGGCCTCGCCCGTGAGCGCCGACGTATCAAGCGCGCCCGCGCCCTCTGTTACCTCGCCGTCAAGCGGCACGCGCTCCCCCGGCATAATGACCATGACGTCGCCTACTGTGACGTCGCAGGGGTCGCATCTTTTTATGCCCTCGTCCGTCTTTAAGTTTACGTATTCGGGGCGAAGCTCGGTGAGCGCCGATATCGAGCGGCGCGACCGCTCGACGGCGTAATCCTGGAATATTTCGCCCACCTGATAAAAGAGCATCACGGCCGCACCCTCGGGATATTCGCCCACGAAGAACGCGCCGACGGTGGCTATCGTCATGAGAAAGTTCTCATCGAACACCTGACCGTGCGATATGTTGCGCGCGGCCTTATAAAGCACGTCGTATCCCGCCGCGATATACGCCGCGACGAAGAGTATAAGGCGCAATATACCCGCGCCCTCTCCCATAAAAAAGGCCGCGGCAAATACCAATGATGCCGCGGCTATCCTTATTATACGCTTTTTCACGGCGCACCTCCCGCGCTCAGGCGCGTTTTATCACAACGTCGGGGTCTACCCTCTTTATTATCTTCTCCGCTTCGGCGAGTACCGCGTCCATCGCGCCGTCGCCTGTCGTCAGCGTCATTTTCGTCGTCATAAAGCTGATGCTCACGTCCTCTACCCCGTCAAGCTTAGATATCGCATGCTCCATCTTCGCTGCGCAGTTCGCGCAGTCAAGTCCCACAAGTCTGAACGCTCTTTTCATGGCAGCCTCCTTATATAATATCGTCTTACGATTGAATGATTGAACGATTGTTCAACTGTTTAACTATATTATACTCCCCGCTCCCGCGCTTGTCAAGGGGGACGAATTAAAAAAGCAAAGCATTTTCTGCTTTGCTTTTTTATATATGCTTTACGTGTTCGCGTGCGATTTCAACTATATCTTTGACGTGCGCGTCGTCGTGCGAATAGAATACGTTCTTGCCCTCGCGCCGCGATTTTACCATCTTCGCCTGCTTTAAGGTGTTGAGCTGATGTGAAACGGCGGATTTCGTCATGCCGAGCGTAGCCGCGATATCGCAGGTACAAAGCTCGGCCGAGTCGAGCGCCCACATTATGCGCATCCTCGTGGGATCGGAAAGAAGCTTAAAAAGATACGCAACGCTCTCAAGCTCCCCGTCGCCCAACATCGCCTCTTTCGCAAGCCTTACCGCGTCCTCGTGGACTATGCTGCAGTCGCACACGTCGGCCTTCGCGCTCATTTTCATCACCTCCGCCTTGATATATATAGATTATAATGAAATCCGCGCCGGATTGTCAAGCTCGCCCGATATGCGCGGTCGGTTTACATAAAACCATAAGCCGCTTCCGCGCGTATCGCGCGAAAGCGGCCGGGGGTTATTTGTCTTTGTCTTCCTGCTCTTTCTGCTTTTCCTCGTATTCCTTCATTTTATCCGCCATAAGTATGCCGTGCTCGTCGAGAAAGTACGAGGCGTCGAGCTTCGGGCTTTTCTTTTCGTCGTTCACGCGATTTTCCTCCTTACTTCTTCTGCGCCGCTTCTTTTATCACGCGCACGAGCTGGATGATAAACGTCGGGCAGAACGCGAATACGGCTATGAGCAGTATATTCACGCCGGGCAGCGGCGCGATGTCGAACCACGGCCAGAGCGGCGGGCATAAGAGCACGAGCGCGAGAAGGCCGAGACCTATAAGAAACGCAAATATCGAAAACTTATTCGTCATAAGTCCGAGCTTAAATATCGACTGGCTTCCGCGGCAGTTGAAGCCGTGGAAAAGGCGCCCGAGACAGAGCGTTGAAAACGCCATCGTGCTTGCGGCCTCGGCGCTTATCGCAAGGCCCACGTAATACGATATCATCGTAAATATGCCTATGAGTATGCCCCACGTTACTATGTCCCTAAAGAAGCTGCCCGTCATGATCGACTCGTCGCGTCCTCTCGGCTTCTCTCGAAGCAGCGCCTTGTTCGAGGGCTCCATGCTCATGGCAATGGCGGGCAGGCTGTCGGTCAGCAGGTTTATAAATAAAAGATGCACGGCCGTAAACGGCATCGGAAGCGCCGCAATAACGGCGTATAATACCGCGATTATGCCCGACATATTGCCCGAGAGCAGAAATTTTATCGAGTTCTTAATATTATTGTAAATGCTTCTGCCGTTCGTAACGGCCTTTATTATTGTAGCGAAATTGTCGTCCGTGAGGATCATCGAGGCCGCGTCCTTCGATACCTCGGTGCCCGTTATGCCCATCGCAATGCCGATATCGGCCTTTTTAAGCGCGGGCGCGTCGTTCACGCCGTCGCCCGTCATTGCGACTATCTGACCCGCGCGCTGCCAGAGGTCTACTATGCGAATCTTGTTCTCCGGCGATACTCTCGCGTAAACCGATACGTTTGGCAGTATCTCCATAAGCTCCTCGTCTGTCAGTCTGTCGACCTCAACGCCGTTTAAGCTGATGTCGCCCTCCTCAAATATGCCGATGCTTTTTGCGATGCTCGTGGCGGTTATCTTGTGGTCGCCCGTTATCATAATGGGCTTTATTCCCGCCATGCGGCAGTCAGCAACGGCCTGGCGCGATTCCTCGCGCGGCGGGTCTATCATTGCGATAAGGCCTAAGAATATAAGGTCCTTTTCATCGTCCTTCGTAAGAGCGACGTCGCGCGCCGCACCCTTCATGGCAAACGCAAGCACACGAAGTCCGTTTGCCGAAAGGCCGTTGTTTACCTTCTTGATATCTATAATGTCGGCGTCGTTTACGGGGCGCACCTCGCCGTCGTCGCCCATTATTCTGTTTATGCGTCCCAAAACCACGTCGGGCGCGCCCTTAGTGAACATCGTGTACGTGCTGCCCAGCATATACGCCGTGCTCATAAGCTTTCTGTCGGAGTCGAACGGTATCTCGTCCGTGCGGTCAAATCTTTCGCGTATCTCATGCGCGTCGGGGCGCAGCTTGTTGTAGTAATCAAGGAGCGCGACCTCCGTGGGGTCGCCTATCGGCTTGCCCTCGGAGTAGTAGGAGTCGTTGCAAAGGAGGCTGCAAAGAAGCAAAAGCGCGTGCGTCTTATTTGAGTAATCCGTCTTTGAAATATCGAAAAGCTCGTCGCCCGCGTATACGCGCTGAACGGTCATCTTGTTCTGCGTGAGCGTGCCCGTCTTGTCGGAGCAGATTATCGAAACGCAGCCAAGTCCCTCAACGGCCTTTAATTTCTTAATAATTGCGTTCTCAGCGGCCATCTTCTGCGTGCCTATCGCAAGCGCGATGGTAACAATCGACGACAGCGCCTCGGGTATCGCCGCAACCGCCAGAGCCACCGCGAACATGAGCGAATCGAGCACCGGCATGGCGCGCACCATGCCCAAAACGAACACGACGGCGCAGATTATCATGATTATTACGGACAGCTTCTTTGAAAAATCGTCGAGGCTCTCCTGAAGGGGCGTGCGCTTTTCCTTCGTCTGATTTAAAAGGTCGGCTATCTTTCCTATCTCGGTCGTCATGGCCGTGCCCGTAACGAGCACCTCCGCGCGGCCGTATGTCACGAGCGAGCCCGAATATACCATATTGAGTCTGTCGCCCAGCGCAACATTAGTGCCGTCCAGCGTTTTGTCGGTCTTGTCTATGCTCTGCGACTCGCCCGTAAGCGCGCTTTCCTGCACCTGAAGCGAAAAATTGTCGAGTATGCGGCCGTCGGCCACTACGAGATCGCCCGCCTCAAGCAGCATAACGTCGCCGATAACGACGTCCTCGGACGGTATCTGCACGTTCTTGCCGTCGCGTATTACCTTCGCCGTGGGCGAGCTCATCGCCCGAAGGCTGTTCAAAGACTGCTCCGCCTTGAAATGCTGCACCGTGCCGAGTATCGCGTTGATTATCAGCACCACGATTATAACAACGGTGCTCTCGGAATTGCCCGTTGCCATCGAAATTATCGCGGCTATGATAAGTATTATAACGAGCAGGTCCTTAAACTGCTCCAAAAATACACGGATGCCGCTTTTCGGGCGCGCCTCGGTTATCCTGTTCTTGCCGAACTGCTCGATGCGGCGGCGGGCCTCCTCGCTCGTTAAGCCCTCGCGCTTTGAGGAAACGGCGTCAAGCGATTCTTCAATCGTTCTTTTATAAAAGTCCATATGTTATCTCCTTTTCGGGTCAGATAATCAAAAAGACTTTTATCGGAGAATTTCCGATAAAAGTCTTGTCACTTTCAACGTCCGAAAGCACGCAGTACCGGGTCGGGATCGCTCCCGCCGAGATTGTCGGCCTGCGTTTACGACTACTCCCTTTCTATCTTTTAGTTATGTTAACACAAAAGCGCGGCCGTGTCAATCACAATTTACGCGAATTTACAATATTATATTACCGAAGTCTTAAAGAAAACCACACGCGAAAGGATGATATTCTTGCAGGGTACATTTTACCTCGGAGCAAACACTCCGGGCGGCTTCTTTTCATATTACGGCGAGCTTGACCGCGCCGCGCCCGCGCGAAAATATATAATTAAGGGCGGCCCCGGCACGGGAAAATCAAGCCTTATGCGAAAGCTCGCCGAGGCGGCCGAAAAATCGGGCGAAAGCGTCGAATATATCGTATGCTCCTCCGATCCCGCCTCGCTCGACGCCGTAATCCTGCAAAGCCGCGGCGTTTGCCTCGTCGACGGCACCGCGCCGCACACCGTTGACCCGATATACCCCGGCGCATACGACGAAATAATAAACTTGGGCGGCTTTTGGGATAAAGAAAAGCTTCGCGGCGCGCGCGCCGAAATAGAGCGCCTGAGTGCGGCCATAGGCGACAGCTTTAAAAGCGCGTACAGATTCCTTGCGGCCGCGAAGGGCGCGCACGACGACATGCGCGCGCTTTTGGGCGACCGGACGGACGCGGAGCGCATGACGCGCCTCGCCGCGCGCATAGCGCGCGCGGAATTTAAGAAAAAGGACGGCGCGCGCGGCAAAATACACCGCCGCTTCATAAGCGGCATAACGCCCGTCGGCGTAAACCATTATCTTGACGAGGACCTTGCCTCCTTCTCGCGGGTGTACGCCGTTATGGACCCCTTTAAGGCGGGCGGCCCGCTTCTTTCGGCTCTTGCGGAGGCCGCGGCAGGCGCGGGATACGACGTCGTATGCTGCCATTGCCCCATGGCTCCCGCCGCGTTCCCCGAGCACGTCATTATAGAGGAGCTGTCGCTTTCGTTCGTAAGCGAGAACGCATTTCACGCCTTTTCGGGCGAGGCCGTGCGGCGAATAAACCTTGAACGTTACGTATCCGAGGATGCGCGCCGTCAAAACCGTCAGAAAATCAAATTCGACTTATCGCTTTACCGGTCGCTAATCGGGCGCGCCGTCGAGTATATAAAAGAGGCGAAAACGCTTCACGACGAGCTCGAAGAGATTTACACCGGCGCCATGGACTTTAAAAAGGTAAACTCGCTCCGCCGCGCGTCCGTCTCCGAAATATTGGAATAAACGCTTTCAAAAAGTACAGTATTCTTATTATTATATTGAATAATGCCCAATGAGAGCGCATTTTGACCTTTTATATTGTGTATACTTGTCCGTTGACATAAAGAAAACGCTTCATCTATAATTATTTACTGTGTGGTAAAATATCAGGGAAAGCAGAGGAGGTAAAATCATGGCATACGAAAATTTATTCAAACCCATCCAGATTGGCAAACTTACTATTAAGAACCGCATAGTTATGACGGGTATGGCTACGGGCTTTGCAAACTTTGACGGCTCCGTGACTGACGACCTCGTTGAGTACTTCAAGGCACGTGCACGCGGCGGCACAGGCCTTATATATACCGAGTTCTGCCGCGTTGACAAGGACGCTCCCGGCGGCATGAACCAGCTCGGCGCGTACAACATCCAGCTTGCGGGCGGTCTTAGAAAGGTCGCAGAGGCAGTTCACCGCTTCGATTCGAGAATATTCCTTCAGCTTCATCACGGCGGCAGCATGGCAAAGTATGAGCTTACCGGAATGCAGCCCATCGCGCCCAGCCCGATAGCAATGCCCGGCAACCTGCCCCCGCGCGAGATGACGATAGCCGAGATAAAGGACGTTATCGCAAAGTTCATCGAGGGCGCGAAGGTAGCGCAGTACGCTAACTTCGACGGCGTTGAGGTACACTGCGCGCACGGCTATCTTTTGAACCAGTTCGTAAGCCCCTACTTAAACAGAAGAACCGACGAATACGGCGGCAGCCTTGAGAACCGCCTCAGAATAGTTAAGGAGATCATGCAGGGCATAAGAAAGCTCGCAGGTCCGAACTTCCCGATCTCCGTAAGAATCTCCGCAGACGACCTTCTCGGCGACGAGGGCGGCATGAAGCTCTTCGAGGCACAGGAGATGGCTAAGCTCCTTGAGAGCTACGGCGCGAACATCATAAGCGTTTCCGCAGGCGGCGGTCTCGCTCCCCAGGGCATCATCGCTCCCGCGCTCTACGACCAGGGCTGGCTCATTCCGCTTGCAGAGGGCATCAAGAAGGTAGTAAACGTACCGGTAATCGGCGTAAGCCTTATCCGTGACTTCGACTATGCCGACAGCCTCATCGCAGACGGCAAGTGCGATATGGTATCCATGGCGCGTCCGCACCTTGCAGACGCAAGCTTCGTAAATAAATTAAGAGCAGGCCATCCCGAGCAGGTTCGTCCCTGCATCGTATGCATGCACTGTGCAACGAGCGACGGCCGCGGCAGACTCGAGTGCGCAGTAAACCCGACCATGGGCTACGAGACTGAGCTTAAGATGTTCAACAAGAACGGCGCGAGAAGAAAGATAGCCGTTGTAGGCGGCGGCAGCGCAGGCTGCGAGGCTGCAAGAGTTCTCGCTATCCGCGGCTTCGACGTTACGCTCTTCGAGAGAAGAAACGAGCTCGGCGGACAGCTCAACATCGCAAAGCTTCCCCCGCACAAGTTCAGACTCGGCTGGCTCGTTAAGTACTACGAGAACAACCTTGAAAGATGGGGCGTTAAGGTAAGACTCAACACCGACGTTACCATTGATATGTTAAAGGAATTCAGCCCCTACGCCGTTGTTCTCGCAACGGGCGGCACCGACTTCATCCCCTCGTTCGTGAAAATAAAGGATTCTCTCTGCTGCACCGCAAACCAGATGCTTTTGGAGAAGGTAAAGATGGAGAAGGTAAAGAAGGCAGTCGTAGTCGGCAGCGGTATGACCGGTATGGAAACGGCTCACTTCCTTTTGGAGAAGGGCGTTGACACCACCGTAGTTGATATGCTCCCCGAGATAGGTATGCAGAGCATAGGCCCGAACATCAGATACTTAAAGCAGTTCCTTGCAAGATACGACAATTACGATGCAGTTCCCGGCGTAAAGGTGCTTTCCGTTGAGAACAACGTGATAACGCTTGAGAAGGTATCGACCGGCGAGCGCTACACCATGCAGGCAGACTGCACCGTATTCGCATCCGGCGTAAAGCCCGTAAACGACCTCGCCGAGGAAGTTAAGGCAAACTTCGTCAACACCTACATCGTAGGCGACTCGAGCAAGATAGGCCAGATCTCGAACGCCGTACGCGCAGGCTTCGCCGCTGCATGGCATATCGACGACGGCTGCGACGTTTTCGACGCGTAATTTGGGACGCCGAAAAAATAAATACCGATAAGTAAAAAGCGCCGGGGCTTCCGCCTCGGCGCTTATGTTTTATTCTTTTTTCTTTTCGGCGGTCTGGCCCTTTTTTGGCAGGCTGTTATTCGTCTTTGTTTTTCCACACGTCCGGCGCGCTGTCCCAGTCAAAATCGCCCTCGTCGTCAAAGGCGGGCGCGTCCGCGAGAATTTTTCGCGCGCGCTCAAGCTCGCTTTCGGGCACGATAACGTATACGCCTATGCTCGTCATGCCGGTGAAGATGCTCACGTACTGGCTTGAGCCCTTGTAATACTTCCTCGCCGGTATGCCGTAGTAGCTCAATACCGATATCATCTGATCGGCCTGCATATCGCCCGTGTTCTTTTCAAGCACCGTCCACGTTGAGACCTCGTCCTTCGCGATCCACGGCTTTTTCGGGGACAGCTTTTCATTGCACGCGGGGCATACCTCCATATCGGGCTCGAACTGACGCCCGCATTTTATACAGTATTTAGGCTTTTGGCTCTTCAATCGCGCCGCCCTCCTTTAGCTTATAGTACAGCGTGTTGTCCTTGAACATATACTCAAACACGCCGCTTAAAACAAAGTGATTTGCCATCGAATGCACCATTATCCGCGCGGTGCTGTAATACGCGAGGTTTTCAAGGTGAAGATGAACGTCGCGCGCCACGTTCGTGAGTAAATCGTCGAGATGAACGGGCGTGTGCGCCGCCGCTTTCATGCTGTTTTCAAGCCTGTCTATCATTTTGAAGTAATACTCGCCCGCAAGACGCGCGTTCTCGAACGCGGGGCCGTGGGCGGGCACGTATCTTTTGAAGTCGGTCGCCATAATGCGCCTTACGGAACGGCCCATCGCCTCCGGCGAGGTGATATACATCACCTTGTTTCTCCTCATCGACTCGGGATCGAGAAGCGCGTCGCCCGTGAAGAACACGCTGTCGCAGATAACGCCGATATGGCCGTCCGAGTGTCCCGGAAGCGCGACAAGCTCGAGCTTTACGCCGTCTATAACGACGGTGCTGTCGGCCTCCACGATGAACGGCTCCGTCTTTTCAAGGCTTCCGAAGTCCTCGAGGCCGCTTTTAAGCGGCAGCACCATCTCCGAGAACACGACGTGGAACATATTCTCCGTGCCGCGAAGGAAAAGCGACTCGTAAAGCGTGCAGTAGATGGGACAGTCCGCGCGCTCTGCGATGTATTTGTTCGCTCCGGCGTGGTCGAGGTGCGCGTGCGTATTTATTATGGCCGCCACCTTTTTGCCGAGCCTGTCCGTTTCGTCAAGTATCGCTCTGCCCTGCTTTTCGCCCCAGCCCGTATCTATAAGTATAACGCCGCTGTCGCTCATTATAAGGCCCACGTTCGTAAAAAGCTCCAGATGCCCAAGCTCCACGCCCTCAAAGCTTTTTATGTATCCGACCCTGTCGGTAATCATTTCAACTGCCATTTCCGTCTCTCCAAAAACCTTACCTCATTTTCTTCTTTGCCTCGCGCGTTTCGCCGGGTGCAAGCTTTTTATAATAGAACATATTGTCCTTTACCGTATAATCCATCGTATCCTGCATAACGCAGTCGTTAAGAACGCACTGTATCGTCACGCGCGCCGTGTTGTACGTGCGAAGGTCGCGAAGGCGAAGCTGCAGCTTCTCCGAAACGTACTTTACCGCCATATCGAGCGTTACGGGGCCGTCCTCAAGCGCCTCGCGCGTGAACGTCTCTATGCGGGAGAGCATTTCGACCATCATGTCGCACGCCTCGTTCGGGTCCTTCACCGGCGAGCCGTGCGAGGGCACGTACAGATCGTAGGACGATTCGCGGATTCGGTTTAAGGTATCGAGCTCCAGCGTCGGATTCGTCATGTAGATGAGCTTTCGCGGCCTCATCCAGTCGGGGCTCACGATCGCGTCGCCGCAGAATAATATATTGTCAACGGCCACGGCCACGTGTCCGTCGGAATGGCCGGGCGTTGAGATAATGTCGAACGTCACGCCGTCTATCGTCACCTGCCCGTCATATGGTATAACGGTGAGCGCGGTGGGATTTAAGGACTCGGAAAAGTCCAGTCCGTCCAAAATGGGGTTCGGGCTGCCGGTAAAAAGCGCCGGAAAGAGCTGCTTTGCACCTCTGACCATAAGCGACTCGTAGAGCGTGCAGTAGATCATGCAGCCCGTTTCCTTATAGAGAAAGTAATTCGCGCCCGCATGGTCGAGGTGCGTATGTGTATTGATTATCGCAATAAGCTTTTTATCTATGGCCCGAAGGTCGGCAAGAATCTCGCGTCCCTGCCTTTTACCCCAGCCGTTGTCTATCATTATAACGCCGTTTTCGGAAAAGATCACGCCGTCGACGGTAAGCTCGCCCGTAAGTCCCACGCGGGGGGTGATCATATTTATCGCCATAACAAAATTATCCTTTCATATATAAATATCAGCATTCTTTTCTAATATAATAAAACAGTAATTAAATGTCAAGCAAAGTCGCAATTTAACGCCTTGAAGCGTTCGGAAAAACGTGATATATTATTAATAAGGATCAAAAAACGGAGGCCGCAATGGAAAATAAAGAAAGATACGCAAAGCCGCGCACGATAGATGAGCTTCGCGCGTTCTGCGAGGATAGGGGCATGCCGCTTGAAAAGATGCGCTTCTTTATCGGCGAGGATTATCGCGGGGCGCAGGCGTTCGGTATATACCAAGACGAGAACGGCGATTTCGTCGTATATAAGAATAAGTCGGACGGCAGCCGCGCCGTGCGATACCAAGGGCCCGACGAGGCTTACGCCGTAAACGAGATTTACGAAAAGTTAAAGGCCGAGACGGAGCTAAGAAAGAGAAAGACGCATATGTACCGCTCGGAGAGCGCGCCGCAGACATCGTCGTACTCCCAAAAGAGCACGCAGTCTAAAAAATCGGGCATAAGGCGCTTTCGCGGGCTTATAATCTTCGCGGTCATCGCGGTTCTGATAGTCGTGTTCGCACATTTGGACAAGTCGCCCTCGCGGGGATATTATCACTACAACGACCGCGATTATTATTACTATGAGGACGACTGGTACGGCTACGATTACGGGCTCGGCTCGTGGGTGCTTCTGGACACCGTCGATTCGGCGCTCTACGACAATTCCGACGATTATTACGTCTCGAAGTATTATGACGATTATTACTCGTCCGAGTATTTCGACGAAACGGAGGGCCCGAGCGATTTTACGGATTCCGAGTATTACGATGAATATTCAAGCGATTCGTCGTCCTCCTCGTATTACGACGACGATGACGATTACGACTGGAGCTGGGACGACGACGATTACGACTCCGGCTGGGATTCGTGGGACAGCGGCGACTCCGACTGGGATTCGGATTGGTAATGAAAAAAGGCTTTTTATATGTCTTCGGGCATACAAAAAGCCTTTATAATTTTTGTTTTGACAACGGCGGACGAGATTTCCGGCCGTGGGAAAATGCGAAGCTTTAAGCTTCAGAACGGATTTGAATAACGGTTGTACGTCATTTTAAGAGTAGATTTACAGGAATCGAATGTCTCTTTTTTGCATTCGTAACAGATCATATCGCAATACAGCCAAGGGGCACGCGCCCGATCTTTTTCTTCGATGCGAGCCATTCTCTTTTCATAATTATCGACGAGTCGTTCTGAGCACTTTTGAATCGTCATTAAGTACTTTTGCATCATCGTATAGATAATCATCGACATTTAAAGCCCCCCTTTCGGCGGAACAAAACGGTCACCTGCTTATATATTATAATACACCATAGTTAAATAAATGTCAACTTGTGAAAGGCGAAGATATGAGGGGTATTTAGAACCAAGGTTCTAATACTCCTTTTCGCCTGCCGGCGGGGCCTGCTTTTGTAACCAAAAGCAGCAAAAGTTCCGGGGGAAATCGGCTGAGGCTCGCGGGGCTTGTGCTAAATGAAGCTCACATCAACGCTTAGCGCCGATTTCCCCCCGTCCCCCTTGGTTATTTATGGCATCGACATCATCCATCCACATAAGATGACGCAATCAAAATCAGACGGGCGCACGATGCGCCCGACACGGCTTGGCCGGCGGAGTTGTTTTCAGCGGAAGCCAAAGACTTGGAGCGGCTCGGCCGCGGAATTTGATGACGCGCGAAGTTGTCTCGAATGATGCCTCATGCCGAGGCAACTATAAGTAAAAGCGTAAATTGCGCCTTTTTGCCGTGGGAGAAGGCGAAATCTATTGTCAAGTAACGCCGAGCGGAGAGGCCCGCTCGCGTGGCCGGGAGCGAGGGAGCGAAGAGTCCGAGAGGCGGCAGTCCCCCGGAAATTTTGGTTCTTTTGTTTCCAAAAGAACCCCCGCGGGAGGCGATTTGAGTCTTTAGAGCAAAGCTCTAAAAAAGAATATATGTTAAAGAAGAACATTATGCCGTAAATAGGGCAAAAGATAGGTTAAATACTTGGCAGAGGAGCGTTTTTGCGCATTGAGTTATCAATCGTGCGCCCGTAGGGAGGCATGCCTTCATGCCTCCGTGAAAACACGGCTGAGACATGCGGAGGCGTCTGGGGACGCCTCCCTACGAAGGGCGGGGGCAACGACTCCCTCAGTCGGCTGCGCCGACAACACCCTCGGGGAGGGAGCCAAGAGGCCGCGCAGCGGCCGCCTTCCCCGCCGCCGGAGGCGGCGAAAGTTTTAAATCCCCGTATATTGCCAAATGCCTTTACGTTTGATAAAATATAATATATTACGCCATACCGGAGGGAATAAATGAAAAGTGCAATATTTGATATGGACGGCACCGTACTCGATTCAATGCGCGAATGGGACAATTTAAGCGCGAATCTTCTGCGGGCGCTCGGCATGGAGCCGCCCGCAGACCTTACGGACACGATAAAGGAAATGAGCCTCGAGAAATCGCTTTCGTATCTCATGAATCGCTTCGGGCTTTGGGAAACGAAAGAAGAGCTGCTCATGCAGATGCGCGAGCAGATACACATAATGTACCGCGACCGCGTTAAATTAAAGCCCTGCGCGCGCGAATACCTCGAGAAGCTGAAAGCCGACGGGATACCTTTCGGCATAGCCACCGCCACGCCGAAAAAATACGCGCTCGAGGCACTTACGCGCCTCGGCGTCTACGATATGTTCGACTTCGTCATCTGCGAGGACGACGTGAGCGCCGACAAGCACAAGCCCGACATTTACTTCGAAGCCGCGCGCCTTCTCGGCACCGATCCCGCCGACACGGTAGTCTTCGAGGACGCGACCTACGCCGCGCGAACGGCGAAAAAGGCCGGATTTATCGTATATGTTATAGAGGATCTGTCGTTCATAAAGCGAAAGGACGAGCTCATGGCGCTTGCCGACAGGTACATAACGAGCTTTAAAGAGCTTTTATAGGCCGCAAAACATATTGACATATCAGAAAAAATCAGATAAACTGAGAAAAAATAATACTTTTTGTCCGCGTGCGCGGACAAACGATAGAGGCGCGGCGATCATCAGTATGCTTTTTTGATAAAGGGCACCGAGGAAAGCAGAAAGGGGTCGGCCGCCGAAGTGCGCCTTTTTATAAGCCCGAAACGAGAAAAAGACGCGCTGGGACGGCGCAGAATATGCGCTGTACTGTCACATATTGTGGAGCGCTATCATCACATGAAAAGTCAGCTTAAAGCGCCCCTTACGCGCTTTAAGCTTATTTTTTTTAAATCCAATAAAACATAAATAAAGGAGAGGTTAACAATGAATTTAAAACGCTTACTCGCGCTTCTTCTGGCGGCCGTAATGGTATTCGCCTTCGCGGCATGCTCGTCAAGCCAGAAAAAGGCCGACGACGCCGAGGCGCAGCAGGAAGAGACTCAGCAGGACGCATCCGATGAGGCTGCATCCGGCGAAAAGAGAGTATTAAGAGTCGGCATGGAGTGCGCATACGCACCGTACAACTGGACCCAGGCCACCGACGAGAACGGCGCGGTTCCGATCCAGGACAGCTCCGACTACGCTTACGGCTACGACGTAATGATGGCCAAGTACATCTGCGACAAGCTCGGCTGGGAGCTTGAAATCTACCGTACCGACTGGGATTCGCTCCCGCTCGGCGTTGTGTCCGGCAAGCTTGACTGCGCTATCGCAGGTCAGTCCATCACCTCCGAGAGACTCGAGACCGTGGACTTTACCGAGCCCTACTACTACGCATCCATCGTAGCTCTTACGAGAGACGACACCCCGTACGCAGAGGCTAAGGGCATCTCCGAATTAAAGGGCGCAAAGGCTACCAGCCAGATAAACACCGTATGGTACGACGTATGCCTCCCCCAGATCGAGGACTGCGACATTCAGCCCGCTATGGAGACGGCTCCCGCAATGCTCGTAGCGCTCAACTCCGGCAAGGTAGACCTCGTTACGACGGACATGCCCACCGCACAGGCAGCGCTCATCGCGTATCCGAACTTCCGTCTTCTTGACTTCAACGAGAATGCCGAGGATAACTTCGTGGTATCCGAGGAAGAGATAAACATCGGCATCTCCGTACAGAAGGGCAACGACGAATTAAGAGAAGCCATCAACAGCGTTCTTTCCGAAATGACCGCAGAGGACTTCAACAGAATGATGGACGAAGCTATCTCCGTTCAGCCGCTCTCTTCTTCTGAAGAATAATTTTTAAATTGAGAATATGGGGCGGGGTTATTCCGCCCCATATTTTTTGACGCTGTATATTATTTGAAAGGAAGCTTAAAAAATGTTACCTCCCGATTTTTTGGGACGTTTGTTGTTTCTTCTGGACCGCTACGGCGTGTCCCTCCTGCAGGGCGCGGGACGCACGCTCGTTATCGCCATTATCGGCACCGCGATCGGCTGTCTTATCGGCTTCATCGTGGGAATAATCCAAACAATACCCGTATCGAAAAACGACAATCTGTTCAAGAAGATAATCCTTCGCATTGTAAGAATAATATTAGCCATATACGTTGAGGTATTCCGCGGCACGCCTATGATGGTTCAGGCAATGTTCATCTATTACGGCTCGCTTCAGTATCTCGGCGTCGATATGACGATGTGGGCGGCCGCTATATTTATCGTATCGATAAATACGGGCGCGTACATGGCCGAGACCGTTCGCGGCGGTATCCTCTCTATCGACCGCGGACAGACCGAGGGCGCAGCCGCCATAGGCATGAACCACTTTACAACGATGGTATACGTCGTCTTGCCTCAGGCGCTTCGCAACATCATGCCGCAGATAGGAAACAACCTTATCATAAACATAAAGGACACCTGCGTTCTCTCCGTTATCAGCGTAGTTGAGCTGTTCTTCGTATCGAAGGGCATCGCCGGCGCGTACTACACCTACTTCGAGACGTTCACGCTCACGATGGTCATCTACCTTATCATGACGGTAGTATGCTCGCGCCTGCTTATGCTCATGGAGAAGAAGATGGACGGCTCCGATACGTATGACCTTGCCACCACGGACACGCTCGCACATACGAGCGGCATGGTGCATTATCCCGATAAGAAGGGAGGCAGCGAGGCGTAATGGAAGAAAGAAAGCCCATACTCGAAATAAAGCATTTAAGAAAGAGCTTCGGCAAGAACGAAGTCTTAAAGGACATCGATTTCGAGGTCTACCCCGGCGATATAACGTGCATTATAGGCCCGTCGGGCTGCGGCAAATCAACGCTGCTGCGCTGCATCAACCTTCTTGAAACGCCCACGAGCGGCGAGATAATCCACGACGGCCAGAACGTGCTCGAACGCCACGTCAACGTTCCCGCCTACCGCTCGAAGGTCGGCATGGTGTTTCAGAGCTTCAACCTTTTCAACAACATGACGGTGCTCAAGAACTGTATGGTCGGCTGTGAAAAGGTACTTAGGGAAAACCGCGAAACGGCGTATAGAAAGGCCATATTCTACCTTGAAAAGGTAGGCATGGCGCCGTATATAAACGCGAAGCCGAGGCAGCTTTCCGGCGGTCAGAAGCAGCGCGTGGCCATTGCCCGCGCGCTCGCGATGGAGCCGGAGGTGCTTTTGTTCGACGAGCCCACGAGCGCGCTCGACCCGCAGATGGTCGGCGAGGTGCTCGAGGTAATGCGCTCGCTTGCGAAGGAAGGCCTTACGATGCTCATCGTTACGCACGAGATGGCCTTCGCGCGCGACGTCACAAATCAGGTCGTGTTCATGTCCGACGGCGTCATATGCGAGCAGGGCACGCCCGAGGAAATATTCGTAAATCCGCAAAAGCCGCAGACGCGCGAGTTTTTGTCGAGGTTCATGAACAAGTAAACAAAAAAACAGACGGCGAACGCCGTCTGTTTTTTTGTCCGTAAGCCATCCCCATAGGGGAAGGCTTTTTTGTTCGCCAAAGCGACTCCATCGGTCAAGCCGTGTCGGGCGCATCGTGCGCCCCCAAAGCTCCCTCTCCGAGGGAGCTGTCAGCTTTGCTGACTGAGGGAGTCCTCTCGTCCCTCGCATGTCATTCTGAGGAGCGAATGCGACGAAGAATCTTAAAGCTTCTCTTTTGCAGGGCTTACCGTTCTTTCGCACACTTTGAACTTCAATAATCCTTGTTCAAAGTCCTTAACCAATCTAAAGCCTTACTTACGTCTATGCATTCTGATTAAACATTATTTTTTTCAGAACTCCGTTCTGAAGACTTTTGTCGCCTCCCGCGGGGGTTCTTTTGGAAACAAAAGAAC
Source organism: Clostridia bacterium (assembly GCA_017513095.1). Taxonomy (GTDB): domain Bacteria; phylum Bacillota; class Clostridia; order Oscillospirales; family RGIG577; genus RGIG577. Next base: position 31,808 of record JAFWDJ010000006.1, read on the forward strand.
CAAAATTTCCGGTGGAAATCGGCTGAGGCTCGCCGGGCTTCAGCAAAAGGCAATCTTCCTGCAGCGCTTAGCGCCGATTTCCCCCCGTCCCCCTTTGATTTGCCGCCCTCGAAGTCACTCATCATCATAAGATAACGCCTTCTCAATCAGACGGGCGCACGATGCGCCCGACACGGCTTGACCGATGGAGTGGCTTCGCCTTGCAGAAAGCAGCTTTCAGCGGGCGCGAAGACTTGGAGCGTCTCGGACGCGGAATTTGATGACGCACGATGATATCTTGAATGATGCTTCATGTCGAGGCAACTATAAGTATGAGTGTAAATTGCGCCTTTTTGCCGTGGGAGAAGGCGAAAAATATTGCAAAGTAGCGCCGAGCGGAGAGGCCCGCGCAAGCGTGGCCGGGAGCGAGGAGCGGAGAGACGGAGAGGCGGCAGCCTCTCGGAAATTTTGCTACTTTTGTTTCCAAAAGTAGGCCCCTCCGGCAGGAGACAAAAGTCTTTAGAACGGAGTTCTAAAAAAGAATTATGTTGAAGCAGAACATTATGCCGTAAATACGGCAAAAGATGGGTTGAATACTTGGCGATAAAGCTTATTTTGAGCTTAAAGTATAAATAGAGCATAGCGGTGACAATCCCTCAGTCGGCTGCGCAGACAGCTCCCTTTACACAAGGGAGCTAATATGAGGGGACGCACGCGCCGTTGGCGCTGCACCTCATCCGACGGCTCCGCCGCCGCCTTCCCCTCGAAGGGGAAGGCAATACGGGGGACAATCCTTCAGTCTGCATCGCCGCCCGCCTCCCGCGGAGAGGGAGGCAAATCCCTTTTCCCCGGCATATTCCGCCGGATTTTTTCATATCCATGCACAAAGGGGGCGGGCAGCATGAACATCGGCGGAAACGACATACTTGCATTTTTATTCGGGGTCATACTCATCATAATAATCGGGCGCGTGTTCCTTGCGCCGATAAAGTTTATCTTAAAAATCCTTTTAAACAGCGCGCTCGGGCTTACGATACTCTTTCTTATCAACTTTTTCGGCGCGGGCGCGGGAATAAGCGTCGGCCTTAATTGGCTCACGGGCCTGATCTGCGGCGTTTTAGGCATCCCGGGCATCGTGCTCGTGCTTCTTTTGAAATGGCTCGGCTTCGGATGAATATAACGGTTTCGCGCGGCGCATAATATCCGCGAGGTGATAATTATGACGCTTACAGAAAAGGAAACCATGATACTCAGCGATTTAAAGTCACAGGAGCAGCTCTGCATCGACAAATATTCGCGCTATTCGTCCGAGGCGCACGACACGCAGCTTTGCGATCTCTTTTCGCGGCTCGAGTCTGTCGAGCGCACGCATCTTAATACGATAAACGGGATGCTCTCGGGCACGGCGCCGAAAACGGGGCAGTCCTCAAAGCCCGCGCCCGCGCCGAAGTTCAAGAGCACCTACACATCGGGCAGCACGGACGCAGCCATGAAGGATGACTGTTACCTCTGCACGGACGCGCTTGCGAACGAAAAGCACGTCTCCTCGGTCTACGATATGTCGGTCTTTGAATTCAAGGACCCCGCCATGCGCGACGCCTTAAACCACATCCAGAAGGAAGAACAGCAGCACGGAAAGATGATATACGACTATATGGCCGCAAACGGCATGTACTCATAACAGAGCCGCCGATAAAGGGCTGTGTCTGCCTGCGGGAGCGTTTTCGCTCCCGCGTTTTTTGCGTCGGGGCGGCCGTTCGTTTGTGAAAAATGTACGTCTGCGAAAAAAATTTACTTCTTTTTTTGTAGGCACTTGCCAAATGCAAGGAAATAGATTACAATTTAATAAGCGAGACCGAAATAATAAAGGAGGATAGTATCATATGAAAACGAAAGAGCTTGACGCTTTCATGAAGGAGAAAATAGGCGATCTGCTTGCCGCGCCCAACTGCTATAAGGATCTTCGCGTTATCGCGGAGGACTGGCTCAAGGCTGCGGGCACCGAGCGCGAGGCCGAGGCGACGGCCGCCCTTATCAAGGAGCTTGAGGCCGACGTACTGTCGATAGACCAGATGATAGAGATAGTGGGCAGCGACTTCGGCATCAAGAAGTTCGGCGCGGAGAACTCCGCGAAATACGTGGCGCGCGCGAAGGAGCTTAAAGCGCAGGGCGAAACGATATGCTTCTGCAAGGCCTGCAAGACGGGCCACGCTATACTCGAAAGAAAGGCCGAGCTTATCTGAGGCGAATACATTAAATTTTAAATTAAAATATACTAAGGAGGAAAAAACAATGAAGAATCCCGAGCTTAACGCTTTCGTAAAGGAGCGCGTAAACATAATGCTGGAGTCTTCCCACACCTACAAGGACTTAAAGGCTTGCTGCCAGGCATGGCTCGACGCTGAGGGCACCGATAAGGAGCCCGAGGCTTTAAAGGCGCTTCTTGCGGAGGCTGAGGCGGACGTTATGGACCTCGACCACGTTATCCAGATAGTTACGTCCGAGGGCGGCAAGCGCTACTTCGGCGAGGCCGTTGCAAAGGCATATCACGAGGAAGCCGTAAGACGTAAGAACAACGGCGAGAAGTGGTGCTTCTGCGAGGCATGCGTTGCCTCAAGAGAGCTTACCGAAAAGAAAGCCGAAATACTCGCATAGAGTTTACATAATATTATAATACAGGAGGTGCCCGCAATGAAAAATCCGGCGGCTGAACAGTTTTTTAAAGATAAGGTAACCGAAGTTATGAACGCTTCGCACGCTAACATCCACTTAAAGCGCGCATGCAAGCTGTGGCTCGATGCCGTAGGCACGGACAAGGAGGAGGAGATGTCGAAAAAGCTTATCGCGAGACTCGAGGGCGACGTGCTCCCGATGGACGAGCTCATCTGGCTCTTAAATCTTCCCGGCGCTAAGGCTCATTTCGGCGAAGAGATGGTAAAGGCATTCTTAAAGGAAGCCGAGGAACGCAGCGCAAAGGGCGAGCAGTGGTGCTTCTGCGACGCCTGCGCCCCCGGCAGACAGATACTCGACAGAAAAGACGAGCTTGTATAATTGAATAAACTCAAAGCCGCGGAAGGATTCCCCTTCCGCGGCACTTTTTTATGATTTTTATTCTTTTCGGCGGCGCGCCCCATTTTCGGCGCTCCGCTTTGCGGACTAATTTCGCTTAATATCCGGGAAGGAGTACGACTGAAACGCGCGGTACGCGATAACTATCGTCTGCTCCGTCGTAAGCTGCCCCTCGGGGCCGAACTTCTTATTGCCCACGCCGTTTATAATGCCCGCGTGTACCGGCCAGCCCAGCTCGCCGCTGACCCAGTGGCCCTCGACGTCGGTAAACTCATGCGTATAGCCCGTCGTATCCATGCCCAGGAATACGGCCACGCGGTTGATTATCGCCGCGATCTGCGCGCGCGTGAGCGTGCCGTTCGGATCGAATTTTCCATTTCCCACGCCCTTTATTATGCCTATCGAATTTGCGGCAAGCACCGCCCTGTCGCTCGTATCGGAGAATACGCCCGTTTTAAACTCAATCGACCTGTCGGCCATAATCTTCTCTATCTTCCGGCCGTATACCTTTTCGATAAGGCCTATGAAAAGCTGCGCCACCTTGTCGCGGCTCACGGTGCCCGTGTAATTCTTCTGAAGGCTCTCGGGGATAAGGCCGTCGCCTATCGCGGCGGAAACCTCCTTTTTGGCCCAGTCGTGCGGCTCGTCCTTCTCGTTTAACATGGTGTCGCTGCAATGTACGAGCGCCTCGGAGAGCTTCTCGTTCACCTCGCCCACGGATATACTGTTCCACTGAGCCTGCGTGCCGCCGTAATATATCTCCTTGAGCGCCACGCATTCGCAGAACGCGTTCTTCCCTATCGTCGTAACGCTCGCCGGTATGGTCACGCTCGTAAGGCTCTTGCAGTTATAGAACGCCCACTCGCCTATCGTCGAAACTCCGTTCTCTATAACGACCTTTTCGGTGAGCCAATAATCGTTGTACCACGGCGCCCTTGTGGATTCGTACGGCTGGAAATTCTTCATCGTGCCGCTTCCGCTTATCTTAAGAAGCCCCTCGCTGTCAAGCTCCCACGTCATGCTCTCGCCGCAGTCGCCCTTTAATACCGTCCTTACCGCCAGCGTCACGCCCGTCGCCGAAAACAGCGCTATCATCATAACGGCGGCAATGACGACGCTTATTATTCTTTTGCGCATACTTTTTCCTTCCTTCTTTGCCGGATTTGTCCCCCCGCGCGCCGTATCGGGCGCACGAACGAAAGCCGAATTATTTACAATAAAAGTATATCATGCGCCTCCGCTTTTTGCAACCGTTTTAACGTAGCGCCGCCCAACGTAAAAAACGCGCAAAATCCCGCATATGTTCACAGAATGTTCACACAATGCGTATATACTGTTTCCATAACTATTTAATTATGAATCAATGGAGGAAAGTATGAATAAAAAACTTAAAGTAATGGGCCTTGTTCTGGCCGGAGCGATGCTCGCGGGCCTCTTTACGGGCTGCCAGAGCGCGAAGGACGAGAAGGTCATAGGTGACGACGGCACGATAAACTACGGCGCGGGCTTAAACGACGACGGCACGATAAAGGGCGTTAAGGCGCTTGATTACGTGACGCTGCCCGATGATTACAACGCGATAAACGTGCCCGCCGAGAATTACGTGATAAGCGACGACGTAATCGACTACAACGTCGAGTATCTTATGAGCGGCTATACCGAGGACGTAGACGTGCTCGACCGCGCGGTCGCAGACGGCGATACGATAAACATTGACTACACCGGATATCTCGACGGCGTGGCGTTCGACCGCGGCGCGGCGGCGGATCAGCGCGTCACGATAGGCGTGACCTCGTTCATCCCCGGCTTTCTTGAGCAGATCATAGGCCACACGCCCGGCGAGGAGTTCGACATCAATGTAACGTTCCCCGAGGAATACCCGAACGACCCCGACATGGCAGGCAAGGACGCCGTGTTCCACATCAAGTTAAATTCAATTATCGAGCAGAGAACGCCCGAGCTCACCGACGACTTCGTTGCGATAAACTTCTCGAATTACGGCTGGACGTCCATAGAGGATATGCGCACGAAGATGAAGGCCGATATGGAAAAGGCCAGCATCCAGAATTATATAAACGACTACCTCATGGAGAACAGCACCGTTTCCGAGGTGCCGCAGTCGCTTCTCGATTATCAGGGCGACCTTATGACGGCTTATTATATGAATTCGGCGGAGAGCTACGGCATGGAATTTGAGGAGTTCCTCTCGTCGTATCTCGGCGTTGAAAGCGTAGAGGAGATGAAGGAAAACCAGGCCGACACCTTAAAGCAGCAGGCCGAATACAACCTCGTTATACAGGCCGTGGCCGAAAAGGACGGCATTTCCGCGACCGACGAAGCGGTAAGCAATTACTTTGAGGAGAACAGCCTCACCACGAATTATCAGGAGATCGAGGACACCTACGGCAAGCGCTATATAAAGATGGCCGTATTAAACGAGCTCGTGCTCGAGCATCTGGCCGACACGGCCGTGCTTGGATAAGGCGGCAGAAAATAATCGCATACAAAAGAGCGGGGTCCCCGCTCTTTTTTGTATGCGGCGGCTGTATTATGTAAACCCAACGATTGGCTCCCTCTTCGAGGGAGCTGTCAGCTCTGCTGACTGAGGGAGTTGTTCGGCCCTTCCCTTTCTCCGCAGGGGTTGGTGGTTTACATAAAGCCTTCCCCTTCGAGGGAAAGGTGGACGCTGTGCGGCCGGATGAGGTGCAGCGCCATCGGCGCGTGCGTTCATTTTGGCTCCCTCTTCGAGGGAGCTGTCTGCGCAGCAGACTGAGGGAGTTGTTCGGCCCTTCCCTTTCTCCGCAGGGGTTGGTGGTTTACATAAAGCCTTCCCCTTCGAGGGGAA